>CAYLMM010000005.1:0-86455 GCA_964384825.1 uncultured Fibrobacteraceae bacterium | reverse complement strand
GACCGGTTCGCCGCGCAGCGCCAGAAGGGATTCGGCCGCGGCCGCCAGACGGCCGGCCCGTTCCCAACGGCTCGGCCCCTCCGGCCGGTCGCGCAGGTCCATGCTGGAGGAATCCTCGACCAGGATCACGACTTCCGCCGGAGCCGAAGCGTCCACCATGCGGATCAGATGCGGGCCCGCGACCCCGAGCAGGATGAGCAGGGCGGCGGTCGTTCTCAGGATGATCAGCGCCCGGCCGGCGAACGGGCCGGGGCGGGGTTCGGTCATACGATAGTGGCGGCGGATCCAGAGACCCGCCGCCACCGCGACCAGGAAGAGGGCCGGCAGGGCCGGCCCCTCGATTGTCCAGGATAGATCCCAGCTACCCATTCCGGATGGCGGCGTGGGCGGCCGCGAGCCGGGCGATGGGCACCCGGAACGGCGAGCAGCTCACGTAGTCCAGACCCACCCGGTGGCAGAAGTCGATCGAGCTGGGGTCGCCCCCGTGCTCGCCGCAGATGCCCAGATGGATGGACCCGTTCGCGCCGCGGCCCTTCTCGACCGCCATGGCCACCAGCTGACCGACGCCGGCCTGATCCAGCTGCTGGAACGGGTCGGAGGGCAGGATGCCCTGGGCCACGTACTGGGGCAGGAAGACGCCCGCGTCGTCGCGGCTGTATCCGAAGGTCATCTGGGTGAGGTCGTTGGTGCCGAAGCTGAAGAAGTCGGCCACCTTGGCGATCTCGTCCGCCCGCAGGGCCGCGCGCGGGATCTCGATCATCGTGCCGACCAGATAGTCGAGCTTCGAGCCCGATTCGGCGATGACCCGCTCGGCGACCGCCAGGGTGCGCTCGCGCAAGCTGGACAGCTCGCGCACCGCGCCGACCAGGGGGATCATGATCTCGGGCTTCACGTCGACGCCCGCGGCCTTCACGGCGATGGCCGCCCGGATGATCGCCTCGACCTGGGTCTCGTAGATCTCCGGATAGGTCAGGCCCAGCCGGCAACCGCGGTGGCCGAGCATCGGGTTCATCTCGTGCAGTCCGTCGATGCGGGTCTTCACGATGTCCACCGAAACGCCCAGCTCGCCGGCCAGTTCCTCGATCTCGGCGGTCATCTCGTGCGAGGGCAGGAACTCGTGCAGCGGCGGATCCAGCAGCCGCACGGTCACAGGATAGCCGTCCATCGCGGTGAAGATCCCCTCGAAATCGGCCTGCTGCAGGGGCAGGATCTTGGCCAGGGCCTTGCGCCGGCCCTCCTCGGAATCCGCAAGGATCATCTCGCGCATCTTGCTGATGCGCTCCTCGCCGAAGAACATGTGCTCGGTGCGGCAGAGGCCGATGCCCTCGGCGCCGAAACGGCGGGCCTGGTCGGAGTCGTGCGGCGTGTCGGCGTTGGTCCGCACGCCCAGCCGGCGGCGCTCGTCGGCCCATTCCATGATGCTCTTGAGGTTGGGGTCCTCCATGCTCGGGGCGACCAGGGGCACCGAGCCGGCGATGATCAGGCCCGCGCTGCCGTCCAGGGTGATGACGTCCCCCGCGGTCAGCGTGCGGCCGTCGATCGTCATTTTGCCGGACCGGTAGTCGACCACCAGTTCGCCGCAGCCGGCCACGCAGGGCTTGCCCATGCCGCGGGCCACCACGGCCGCGTGGCTGGTCATGCCGCCGCGGGCGGTCAGGATGCCCTGGGCGCTGTTCATGCCGTCGATGTCCTCGGGGCTGGTCTCGCGGCGCACCAGCACGACCGGCTTGCCGGCGGCCGCGGCCTTGACCGCGTCATCGGCCGTGAACACGATCGCACCCTGGGCGGCGCCGGGAGACGCCGGCAGGCCCTTGCCCAGGATGTCCAGCTCGGCGGCCGGGTCGATCTGGTCGTGCAGCAACTGGTCCAGATGCTCGGGCTCGACCGCCAGCATGGCCTCGTCACGGGTCATCAGGCCGGCCTTCTGCATCTCCGCCGCCACGCGCACGGCCGCGCGGCCGGTCCGCTTGCCGTTGCGGGTCTGCAGCATCCAGAGACGGCCTTCCTGGATCGTGAATTCCACGTCCTGCATGTTGCGGTAGTGGGACTCGAGAGTCTGGCGGATGCCGGCCAGGGTCTCGTAGGCCTCGGGCATGGCCTCCTCGAGGGTGGGCAGATCGTGCACCGGATTGCCCGCGGGCAGACGGTCGCGGCCCTCGTTGTTCAGCGCCTGCGGCGTGCGGGTGCCGGCGACCACGTCCTCGCCCTGGGCGTTGATCAGGAATTCGCCGTAGAAGAAGTCCTCGCCGGTGGAGGGGTCGCGGGTGAAGGCGACGCCGGTGGCTGAGTTCTCGCCCATGTTGCCGAAGACCATGGCCTGGACGTTGACCGCGGTGCCCATATCGTGCGGTAGCCGCTCGAGATTGCGGTAGCTCACCGCGCGCGGCGTGTTCCAGCTCTTGAAGACGGCCTCGATGCCGCCCCAGAGCTGCTCGACCGGGTCGGTCGGGAAATCCGAGCCCGCGACATCGGCCACGATGGCCTTGAACGTGGCGATCAGTTCCTTCAGGTGGTCGACCGTCAGGTCGGAATCCAGCTTGACGCCGACGCGCTCCTTGATCTCGTCGATGGCGTCCTCGAACTTTTCGCCCGGCACGCCCATCACGACGTCGCCGTACATCTGGACCAGCCGGCGGTAGCAGTCGTAGGCGAAGCGCTCGTTGCCCGTCTGCTTGATCAGCCCGAGCACCGTCTCGTCGTTCAGGCCGATGTTCAGGACGGTGTCCATCATGCCCGGCATCGAGACGCGCGCGCCCGAGCGGCAGCTGAACAGCAGGGGATCCGCGGGATCGGCGAACTTCTTGCCCATGACCTTCTCGACCCGGGCCACCGCGGCGGCGGCCTCTTCGCGCAGGTCGGACAGGATGGAGGCGTCGCGCAGGTATTCGATGCAGACTTCGGTGGTGATGGTGAATCCGGGAGGCACCGGGATGCCGAGACCGTCCATCTCCGCCAGGTTCGCACCCTTGCCGCCGAGCAGATTACGCATCTTGGCGTTGCCCTCGGCCTCGCCGTTCCCGAAGAAATACACCCTCTTGTCGGTCATGGATCTTCCTCCCCTAAACATAGGCGGCTTGCTTCGCTGACTAGGTCCGCCGACGCCGGCGGTTTCCGGACGTGATTTGGCCCGGTGACGACACCGGGCCAAATCGGAAAACAAGATACTCTCCCCGGCCCGCCACCGCTAACGGCGGCGTCGAGACTCAACGGATGATCACCAGCTTGCCGAATACCGGATCCTCTTCGATCATCTCGGCCTTCCAGATGTAGACGCCGGAAGCGAGCAGACGGCCGTCGTCGTTGCGGGTCACCCACTTCATGTTGTGCCCCTCCTGGAGATCGGAGCCGAGATCGGCCACCAGATCGCCGTCGAGGGTGAAGACCTTGATCCGCGAGTTGGGCGGCAGGTTCCGGAATTCCACCATCTCGCCGTTGTTCTCGGTGAATCCGACGCCCTCGCGCAGGGGGTTGGGCACGGGATAGATCTCCAGCCTGTCACCGGGCTCGCCGGGATAGAAGTTCTCGAGATTGACGGCGAACTGGGTGAGATTCCCGTCGATGGTCGACGGATCCCCTTCGATGTCTTCCAGGCTGAACAGCGAGATCGGATCGTCGTTGAACCGGGGGGAATAGAGCTGGTCCCAGGTCTGGTTGCTGCCCGATTCGCTGAGGGTCGAAGTGTTGCCGTAGTCGAAGGACGTCACGGCGTAGTTGTAGACGAATCCGTCGTAGATGTCGGCATCGAAGAACTTCACGTAACCGTCTTCGGTGAAATCGAAGCAGGCCGAACGCTTCTCGGCGTAGCAGCCCGGCTCGATGGTGAAGTCCTGCGATCCGCAGTAGCCGACGATGCAGGTCTCGGGGTTGTTCTTGTCGAACAAGCCGATCAACTGCATGTCCTGCTCCTGGCCGATGTCGCTGCGCCAAACCGCGTAACCCTGGAAATCCTGCAGCGTCAGCGAGAAAGCGTCGCCCGGGTCGATGGTCCCGGCGCCGAAACCGACCGATACGCCGAAATCGATTTGGGCGTATTCGGGATCGGTCGAACTGCGGTTGATGGTCGACACCATCGGAATCATCGTACCGACGGGATAGATGCCGCCGCTGTGGGTCGACATCCAGAAGTCGCCGCCGCCGAGGGAGGCGAGCGCGCCGAAATTCCGGATCGACGGGGCGTCGGCGAATTCGGTCCAGTTGACGCCGCCGTCATCGCTGATCAGAAGCATCTCGCCCTCGGCCGCGGCCAGGACGCGGCCGGGAATCGTAGAGTCGAAGAACACGTTCGCGAAGACGGGCGGGGCCTCCTCGGGATCGAAGAAGTCGGTGGCCACCTGGGCCCAGTTGGCGCCGCCGTCGGCGGTGCGCCAGAGACCGGACTGGCCGGTGCCGAGCAGGATCACGTCGGAGTCGGCGGGATCCACGGCCAAGGCCAGGCCCGTGGTGTACCCATCGAGAACGTCCGAGACGAGCGACTGTGCGACCCAGGTCCAGGTCGCGCCGTCGTCGGAGCTGGAATAGAGGCCGTAACGTTCGAGGGCCACGTAGACGGTCGATCCGGAGAACGCGATCATGTTGATGACCGGCAGGACTTCGGATTCGGGATCGGGCCACTGGTTGGGTACAACCATGGATTCCAGAAGATCGTAGCTGAGGCCGGCGTCCGACGAGCGGTACAGCCCCAGGTTGCGGATGCCGACGTAGCAGTCGTCATCCGCGGGATCGAAGGCCACTGCGGTGATCGGGCGGTTGGCCCAGGAGCCCCCCGCGATATCCTCGGTATGCGTCTCGAAGGATTCGCAGCCGTCGCGAGAAATGACGACGCCCATGCGCCGGGTGCCGAAGGCCGCCAGATCGGAGTCCGTGTGGGACATGGCGATCGCGTCGATGCCGACGACGCTTTCCGAGCCGTCGGGGAACATCTCGGTCCCGACCCTCTCCCACGTCTCGGCTTCGGGAGCGAGCCGCCAGAGTCCGCGCATATTCTCGCGGGATGCGAGCTGGGCGTAGACCAGCCCGGGATCCGCGGGCGAGGAAGCCGCCACTATCAGATCGGTGTAAGGCAGATAGACCGGCAAGCCGCCGTTGACCTGGTCCCAGAGATCGTCCCCGGCGTCGTAACGGTAGAATCCGCCGCTGTTGCTGACGTTGATCTCGCCCAGGATGCCGCCGGTATGGGACTGCACGTTGAACCAGTTCCAGACGACGCGGTTCTGGTCCCGGCTGCCCGCCTCGCCCCCGTTGATGCAGACGAACCCGATGCTGCGATCGATTTCGTCGAGATAGTCGCCTTCGAGATAGACCGTGAAATCGAGGCCGGCGGTGTCCACGGGGACGGCGCAGGTGGAGATCTCATCGGCCAGCTCGGGCCAGCGCAACTCGACGCCCAGCCGGGTGCCGGCGAGATCATCCTCGGGAACGAGCCTGATCTCGACCCCGTCCCGGTCGGGAGAAAGGAGGTAGAGCGAATCCAGGGCGCAGGTCGCGGGGCTGGTCTGCGCCGCGGCGCCGGCGGCCCAGAACAGGGCGCCGGCCAACAGGAACATCATGAAAACAACGGCGCTCCGGCCGGATTTCGCATGGCACGTCGTGGTCACTGCCAATCCACCTTTCCTAGAGTCTCGAAGAACGCGCGCCCGTAGGGATCCGGCGAAAGCCCCGGCCCGGGGACCGGGGCTCCGCTCGGAAGATCCGCTAGTCGGCTGCATCCTCGCCGTAGTACCGGCTCATCACCCACTGGATGACCTTCTTGATGTTCTCCCGATCGAAGCGGTAGGGGTCGAAACCCCAGACGATATCGCCGCGGCCGCCGGGTTTCGTGGATTCATACCGATGGGAGAGTATGCCGAGCGCGGCGCCCGCCATCCGGGTGCGCTTGGTCAGCTCCAGCGCCTTGGTCCCGCAGACGAGGCCGGTGTCGAAATCGGGATAAGAGTCGTCCCCGACCCGGATATGCTCATCGGTGATGTAATCGAACCGCGCGTAGAGGCGGAACATCGGTTCGACGACCGGCGAACCGTCCGGCATCGTCTGCTCCGACCATGTCGACAGACGATCGGTGTTGATCATCAGGTTGTAGAACTCGTCCTTCGACGCGAAGGGATACGTCGAGGAGGCCAGGGGAATCCCGTACTCGTCCTGGTAGGCGGGCGAATGATCCTTCCAGTCGATGTCCAGGTCGTGGAAGATCGTGTCGGGGAAGGCGCCGGCATCGACGTAGTTCATCTTGAAATCGGGATCCACGAAAATGGCCTTGGTGCCGACGCAGTTGCGCCGACGCGTCGTGGCGCCCACGCTCGACGGGTAGATGATCGTCGGCTCGAGCTGGTCCAGGACCGAGATGCCGATCGAATCGTAGGGATACTGCCCGGGACCGACCCGGTACTCGTTTCCGTCGATATCCTCGGCCATGCCGAATCCGATCGCGTACATCGTTCCGTTGGGAGTCTGGTAACGCCCGTCGGAAGTGTCGTAGATGACCGGCCAGGCCCAGCTTTCGGAAGAGTAGATCGGGCTGCCGTCCTCCGGATCGGTGCCCTGCTGGAAGACCGCCTTCTGATGGAAATTCGTCAGCGCGCCCGAACCGAAGAGCATCAGGTTGCCGACGCTCTGCTGATAGGGAGCCAGCCAGATGAACTTCGTGCTCAGATCCGACGAGGGATCGAACTCGCTGTGCAGGAACGTCGTGGAGGCCAGCTTCGTGGTCCACATGATGTTCCGGTAGTTGACGGCCTCGCGGTAGCCGAACTGGGAGAACTCTTCGGTATCGACCATGTCCAGGTCCCACGAGAAGCCGCTGACGCCGCCGCTCAGGGACAGGACCTCCTCCCAGAAGTTGTCACGCTGCTCGTCGCGGTCCAGCGCTTCGCCGCTCCGGCTGGGCCAGGCGTTGCTGGTCTTGTCCGGCACGTCGTCCACCAGCAGCAGCGGCCCCTGGCTCGAAGGCTCGGGCACCGGCACCACGTTCAGCACGATTTCGATGCTGCTCTTGAGGCCGGAGTTGTCGATCGACTGGACCAGCAGGGTATGCTGACCGCTGGCGAAGCTCTTCTCTTCGGCTTCGCGATGCAGGGCGGACAAGCCCCAGGAGACCTGCCAGCCGTCGTCCTCGTCGTTGTCGGGATCGGTAACGTCCCAGCCGTAGCGGAAGGCTTCGAGCACTCCGCCGTACCAGGACGCGTTGGCGCTCCAGCGGAAGTTCAGGGGCTGGCCCTGTGCGATGTCGTAGGCATAGGCCAAGCCCAGCTTGGAACTCTTCCGGCAGCCGAGGAACTGGTCGCAGACCTCGATCGTCGGCGCCACCTCCTCCTTGATCCGGAAGTGGACCACGTTCCGCTGGTAGTTGCGGTCGAGATTCCGCGCCCCGGCGGTGTCCTGGGCCTGGATCGCGAAGATGTAGTACAGCCACTCGCCCGCTTCCTTGGCCGGAATCTGGGAGAACGTCACGCGACGCTCCTCCTCGTCCGCCAGATAGGGCAACCAGTCGCTCCAGAGCGGATCGGAATCCTTGGTCAGGCTGTAGAGGCTGTCCCTGGTCGTCGCGGCGGACTCGTAGGGAATCTGCTTCATCATGTAGCGGACCTTGATCGGAACGCCCAGTTCGAAATCGGGGTCGGTGCCCGTCCAGCCGAAGGAGGCCGAGGGCGGCACGCCCTTCCAGGTCTCGGTGCTGATGTTCGCGGGCGACGAGACCCTGATCGAAGGCGCCAGCGTCGTCGCGGTGAAGGTGACGAACGCGGGCGTGGGATCGACGGCCCCGTCCTCGTCGATGGCGCGCACGAACAGCGTATGGTACTGGTAGAACCGCGCGTCGCGCAGGCCGAGATTGTCATCCAGCGGGAATCCCGACGAATCCGCCGAGACCACGAACGTGGTGTCGGTCACCTCGGTGAAGATCCAGGGATTCAGGGTGTCGCCGGTCGCCGGATCGTAGGTCAACGTGTCGCGCACGCTGATGCCGTCCAGGCCGTTGGTGGTCATCTTCCACTGGAAACCCTTCACGCGACCGTCGGGATCGTTCCCCGTCCAGAAGAAACGGACCGTGAAATCCGTCTGCCGCAGGACCGGAGGCGTGCCGGTGATCCTGGTGTCGGGCATGGCGTTCAGCAGAGGGGCGCCGGAGAACTCGGTTTCCGGAGCACACCCCAGGAACAACGCGAGCAACAGGACCGGTGCCGCCGCGAGAACGAATGCGAAGATGCGATTGAGCCGTTGCAAGGCCAACCTCCCTTGCCAGCCAAAGTCCCGCCACCGCGTCGCGGAGCGGAGGCATGGACTACTCGGGGTCCGGTGGATAGATCTCGCCGCTGATCAGAGAGACCATTTTGATCACATAGCGCTTCTCGAAAATTTCGCTGACCGATGCGAACGAATCCAGGGCCAGCTCGCCGCGGGAGCCGGAATAGTCCGTCGTGCACGATTCGCCGTGGAAAGACGGGACCCGCAGGAACTGGTAGTAGACGTAGACGCCGCGATCGGGACGGACGGCGCAGTTGCTGGCGTCGCGCGCCTGCGTCCAGGCCGTGGTCGGCCCCAGCTGCAGCGTGGTCAGCTCGAACAGCTTGTCCGCCCAGTCGGTGCCCATCAGCTCGTCCTGGCCCTCCAGGTAGTCCCTGTAGGCCTGGACGCCGCCCAGGGCGAGCGCCGAAGGAACGAAGACCTTGATCCGCAGGCGCCAGACGCCGGCGTCGTCGATCACCACGGGCTGGCGCTCGGCGCCGCCCAGATCGCGCGAGAACTCGAAGGTCGAGTTGGTGATGTCGTCGATGCCGCCGCCGTCGGCCACGGCGTTGGAAACCGCGTCGGCGTCCGAACGGATCTCGTAGCGCCAGGACATGATCCTGTCGCGGGGATCGCCTTCGCCGGTCTCGGGATCGAAGAGCCGCTCGATGTCACGCTCGGTGCCGTGCAGATAAAGCTCGTACTCCGAGAAGAATCCGTCGAAGCGCATCAGATCGCCCACCAACGGATCCGGGACCTCCATCAGGACGGCGCCGGAGCGGGGGTTCACGGCGATGGCTCCGGGAGTCGGCGCTCCCATCCATTTCCAGTCCGGATGCCCCGCGGGCACCATCGGAACCTGGCTGGCGAACAGCGTGTCGACCTTGGCGGCGCAGGCGCCGTCATAGCAGGCATCGCCGACGAACTCGCTGGGCTCCTCGTTGGCGATCGTCTCCACGCACTGCACGCAGGGCGCGAAATTGCCGTAGAAGTGGAAGTAGTCGGGCGTACCGTCGACCCGCAGATGCTCGTCCACGCTCGCCATGTTGAAATCGTACTCGAAGGGTCCGACGACGAATCCCAGGGTGTCGGCCGAACCGCCCTCCCCCAGCCAGTCGAAGTTCACGGGGTTGCCGGAATCCTCGCGATCCTGGGGATCGAAGAGGCTGTAGAGGGTCGAGAACCGGTAGGGGTTGGTCGCGCGGTAGAGACCGACGGCGTCGAACTGCCCCTTGAACAGCACGTCGTAGCCCTCGAAACCGTTCACGCCGGCCCGCTGGTCGCGGGCGTCATCCCAACCGATGGCCTTGAAGACGACGTAGCCCCGGTGGGGCACGGTGTCGCCCTCGGCCAGGGCGAAGCGATCGATCGATCCGTCAGGACGGTAGACCTGGTAGTAGGGATAGACCTGGGTATCGGAAGGGTTGAACGGGTCGGTCTGGCCGCGCAGCAACCGCGTATCGGGATCGTAGTTGATCACGAAGTCCAGGTTCCGCCGTTCGTTCTGCACCTCCACACCGGCGACGTCGATGGTGTTGACCATCAGCTTGTGAACCCCGCTGGCCAGACGCCGGCGATAGACGTCGGCGCCGGTGTAGCCCTCGGAACCGTTCTCGAAGTCGAGCCCGACGACCGAGCCGAAGAAGCTCAGGCTGTCGTTCACCGAATCATCGAAATAGCGGGGATTCCAGCAGTCCTCGTTGGACTCGTCGCAGTCGACGTCGGTGGGCAGGCGGAACTTGTAGCCGAAAAGGCCGTCGTCGTAGGGCGGCACGGTATCGCGCTCGGCGAGGATCTCGCTCGAGTAGGAGCGGATGTTGGGCGTATCGCCTTCCCAGCTCAACGTGAAGGCGTTCCCGAAGCCGATCGTATCGGAATCGGCGAAGACAGTCTCGGGCGAGTGATCGCGCGAGCTGTAGAACGTGAGCCAAGGGTTGCCCAGGGCGTTGGACAGGAAGTACAGGCGCGCCGGGGTCCGGTCGTAGTCCCCCCGGTCGTCGACCGCCACGATGTGGAAGGTCTTGTCGATGGAAGTCACCGAGCCCTGGTTGATCTGGAAATCGAAGATCGTGTCGGTCTCAGTCGTCCAGTGGCCGATATCGAGGGTGGTGATGTTCTCCGCGGGATTGAACCGGGCATCTTCCTCGTCCTCGATGGTTTCCTCGTCCTGCACCGTGCTGTCGGTCAGGGCCCAGACGTACCGGTCGACCCGGCCGTCGGCGTCGGTGCCGTACCAGTAGACGTGGAAATGGAAATAGCCGCCCGCTTCCTCGGAAGGGGCGCCGATGATGAACGTTTCAGGTGCGTTATTGACGATGACCGTCTCGGGTTCGAAGGCCCGGCACCCGAAGAGGGCGGTCAGGACCAGCAGCGCGGCCAGCAGGTAACCCAAAGCAAAACGTCGTCGGCTCCACATACGAGGCCCAAGCCTTTCGTCCAAACAACTACGCACACGTTGAAAAAAACAGCCCAGACAGACCAGGGGCTTACCAACCGTGGCATCGATAAAGGATAGGCGGTCTCCTGGCTGTGGGGTCATCTGTTGCTGCGTTCCAAAATATATGGAGCGGCCTGCCGGAGTGTCAACTTCTGATTTCCCGCAAACCCCCTGAATCCCCCTGCAATGCCAACAACTTCCTGAATTCGGCCTCCTCCGGCCTCCCCCCCCCGCCATGCCGCGGCCAGGATGCGAGAAAGGCATGAAAAAAGGAGCGGCCCCGAAGGGCCGCTCCCCGCGAACTCTTCCCAGAAGTGGTTACTTCACGAGAGTCAGCTTGTTCATCGTGGTGTACTCGCCGGCGACCTTCGTCTTGGCGAAGTACACGCCCGAGGCCATGGCGCGGTTGTTGTTGTCCGTGCCATTCCACGTGGCGGTGTAGGCGGTACCCTTGTCGTAGTTCTTGTCGACCAGGGTCTTCACCAGCTCACCCTTGATGTTGTAGATCTTGACCGAGACCTTGCCCGCCTTCGGGACGTTGAACTCGATCTTCGTGCTCGGGTTGAACGGGTTCGGGTAGTTGTTGACCACGAACGGGATGTTCGGGACTTCAACGCCGACCGGGGTTTCAGGCAGATAGCCGAAGAACAGGAGAATTTCCTGCAGGGCCGTAGTACGGGCCTGGAAGGGAGCATTCACCTTTTCCGGCGTATACCAGTACATCAGATCAACCGGGAAGTAGACCACCTGCGACCCACCGACGGGGCTGTAGACGCCCGCGGCGTAGGGGTACACGTTGCCGGCGCCAGAGGCATCGGCGAACTCGGCGATCCGCTCGGCACCCTCAGCCACCTCGACCGCGTCGAACTGGTTCAGGATCGGGCAGCCACCGTAGGCGATGAACTCGGTCGTCAGACCGACGGTGTTGCCAGCGATCGGGAGAACCAACGGAGCGGTCTGACCGTCGATCAGCGGACGCAGATCGTACGAGGTCAGGGTGACCTGGATCCAGTTGTTCACGAAGTTGGTGCCTTCACCATAGCTGAAGAGGTCGTCCACGACGGCGTCACCGGTGATCAGCATGTTCTTGCCATCAGCCAGCCAGGTGTCCAGCAGGCCGACGTCATCGCCGGGATCGCTTTCGTAGTCGACTTCACTGATGGTGTACTTCTCCAGGTCGCCGGAGGTGTACATCATCGTCTCGTAGTCCTTGATATCGCTGTAGATGGCACGGCCACCAAGACCGTTGCCGACGCCGGAGGAAGGACCGTGCGTGTAGAACACGTCGAAGTCCTCGCCGGCGATCTTGCCCAGCGAATTCAGGGCCGTGTACCACTCGTTCTGGCCGCCGCGATCACCGAAGTCGTTCCAGAAGAGGATCGCCGGATGATCGCCCTCGGTCGAGCTCTTCACCGAAGGCAGCGCGCGCGCGATGAACCAGCTGTCGTAAAGCAGCGGCACATAACCCGCGTCGCCCGGGAAGACGCCGTAACCGACGAGGTTGCCAGGCAGGGTGGAGACACCGGTCTCACTGGTCGGAAGGACATCCTCGGCCCACAGGTAGTAGTGGATGATGTCGCCGGGGAAGAAGAAGCCGGTGTCCGGAAGGTCGAAGAACCAGCGGTCGGGCTGGATCAGACCATTGTCGTCGCGGCAGGTATCGCCCTCGACGTAACCGCTGTTCGGCAGACCGGAGGTCCGGTAGGTGTCGAAAACGGGGTTGGCCTTGAGGGTGTAGTACATGCGCGGCAGGGCGTTCAGCTCGGAACCGCCACGGACCAGCTTGATCTCGGCGACGATGGAGTCACCGGGGTCGTTGCGGAGGTCCGCCTGCGGAGCGATGGTGTTCGCCATGTCGAAACGGACCGAGTTGTTGCCGAGGTTGACATAGTCCACGCCGCCACGGGCGGGGAAGTCGTCCTGGGCCACATCGATCTCGCGCGTGAAGATGCTCGGGCCACCATAGCTGTAGGTGGTCAGACGAACATTATCGAAGTACGGAGCCGGAGTTCCGTCGATCTCGGTGAAGCCCCAGGCCCAGCCGATCTCGTCCACGCCCAGCGCGATCTGCACATGGGTGCGGTCGGATTCGATCAGACCGGTGACGTCCCAGGAGCTCGACAGGTAGTCCGGGCCACCGTAGTACACGTAACCCTCGTCGTCCCAAGGACTCCACGTGGTGCCGCCGTCCGAGGTCGAACGGATGTGCCACACGTAGAACAGGCCGTTGTACAGAGGGCAGTGACGGAAGACGTCGAAGCCGATGGTGGCGCCGATGTAGTCGCCCGCGGGCCACTCGAGCAGCGGCGAACGGACCTCGTTGGACAGGTGGTTCAGAGGACCAGCCAGACCGCCGAGGAGGTTGTGGGTGTAGCCGCCCGGACCGTAGGTCCAGGTGGTGCCCAGGGTACCGCCGGTGCCGGGCACGACGACGCCGTCGTCGATGAAGGCGACCTGCGGGCTGTTGTTGAACTTACAGGGATCGACATCGTCCAGCTTCGGCCACACCTTGGCGAAGTCACCAACATCGACGGCGATGGTGGGTTCCCAAGCGTAGGGGCCGGCACCCTCGAAGTTCTCGTTGCTGACTTCGACGCCGTCGAAGGAAACCACGAGATTATCGATCTGGGCGGCGCCCATGGTGTACAGGCCGCAGTCGGAATCGTCGGTCGCGCTGTCCGACATCACGAGCCAGCGAATCAGAACCTGGTCATGCGACGCGCCGGCATAGTCGGTCGGCTGCACCGTGAAGGTGTAGTCGATGACGTAAGGCACGAAGTTGCCCAAGGTATCGGTGTTGCTGTCCGTGAAGGCGTCGATGATCTCCATGCCGTTCTCGGTGTTGTACTGGAGGTACAGGAAGTCCCATCCATACTCAACATCGTAGTTCATGATGCCCTGGAGGCGAACCTCGGTGGCAACGGCAGGATTGGCGACGGTCTGGACGAAGTCGATCTGCTCACGGTAGGAGCTACCGTAACCAGCACCGTCATCGCCAGGCACGCAGGGCTCGAAGTACTCGCCGCACCACATGGCGTGGTTAGGCGTGAAGTTGGTGTCCAGCAGTTCGGCATGGAAAGTGTCGACGTGCCACTGGGAATCTTCCTTGTGGTTCAGGTCGAAGCCTTCCCATCCCTCGAGATCGGGAATAGATCCGGACAGATCGTCCTGGAACTTTCCGTCGTTGCGATCGGGACCACCAATCAGGTAGACCGTATCCGCCTTGGCGCTCGTCAGAGGAGTACCATAGGCGGAACCGGGATACCGACCATCGACGACTTCATAATCCGTCGGGTTGGTCTGATCAGCGGCGAAAACAGCCCCGGCCATGAGAACCAGAGCCAGAGACAGGCAAACAAGAGTGAGTTTCCTCATACTTTCCCCCCATCGTTGAGCAAGTCAACTAATGGCGCAGGTGAAAGATGATGTGCCTATATGACTGTCACCCACAATCTCAGGCACCTACAGAGCGGGCAAAAGCTCATTCCCCAAAAACGGCTGAAGCTTTTCCGGTCTGCCAAACCCGGCTTTGGGCTCCGAACCGTCCGACAAGGTGACTCGCAAACCCTGTCATTGTGTCAAGTTTTAAAGGACTTACGCGAGTGGAATAGGGAACAACGTCCCAGCGGAAAAAACTTTTGCCATGAGTCGCATATGGGAGCTTACCTAAAATTTTCATACGAGTCAATAGTTTAAGTCCAAAAAAACAGGGCCCTGGCAGGCCCTGTTTTCGTTCGATCACACATGGCGAAAAATCAGATTTTATTCGTTTTCCGCAGGAGCAAGGGCGGAGAGCTCGGCATAGCGCGCGAACAATCCATGGATTTCCCGCAGGAAATCATGACGGCGGCGGCGCAGATCCTCGTCGGCCACGTTGACCCGCACCGCATCGAAGAAGGCGTCGATGGCCGGGCCGAATCCCGACAGCGTCCGGAAGATGGCGGCGTAATCGCCGGAATCCTCCCCGGCGACGAGAGCCGGCGTCCCGGCGGCCACCGCATCGCGCAGCGCGCACTCTGCGGGTTCGGGCAGATCGGCGAACGATTCCCCCGCCGGGGTTCCGCCGCCCGCGGTCCAGCGGTCCAGGCATGCGGTCTTCTGGTCGTCGCCGAGCAGCGCGCCTTCCAGGATGTTCTTGCACCGCTTGAAACCGGTGGCCAGCAGCAGGAAATCGGGATGGTCGCGGAACTCGGCGAGGGCCCGCACCCAGGCCAGGGCGTCCGCGGGATCGTCGCCGTGCACCGGCAGGACCGCCCGGATGACGTCGCCCGCGGCGTCCAGCGCTTCCAGATGGCCGGCCAGCCGCCTCTGGACGAAGTCGCGCAACTCTCCGGCGGCAGCCTCGACCCGGGATTCGTCGACGAAGCCGGAATACCCCGAGAGCGCCCTATCAAGGGCCGCTCCAATCCCGCCGCCTCCGAGCTCCATCTCGATCCTCAGCAACGCCAAAGCCTGACGACGCAGGGCATAGGGGTCCTTGGCTCCGGTCGGGGCGAAGCCGGCCAGCCAGCATCCGGCCAGGTTGTCGTAGCGGTCGGCCAACGCCAGCACCGAGGCGATCCGGCCGTCGGGCAGGTCGTCTCCGGACGAGCGCGGCCGGTAGTAGCCCTCGATTGCCGCGCAGACATCGGCCGGTTCGCCGGCGGCGGCCGCGTAGCGGGCGCCGATCACGCCCTCGAGCTTGGTGAATTCCTTGCCGTCGCGGATCATCTCGGTCACCAGATCGAACTTGCACAGCGACGCCGCCCGCGCCAGGGCCGGCGGGACCTCTCCGGCTTCGCCGCGGCCGTTGCGCCAGAGCCAGTCCGCCAGCTCGACGATGCGCCGCACCTTGCCGCCTACCGACCCGTATCCCTCGAGCCACGTCACGTCGTCCAGCCGGGCCACGTGCTCGTCGGGGGTCCGTCGCTGATCGAAATCCCAGTAGAACAGGGCGTCGCTCAACCGGGCCCTCAGCACCTTCTCGTTGCCTAGCCGGACGTTGTCCAGATGGTCCAGGTCGCCGTCGCGGACGGCCAGGAACCGGGGCAGCAGGTCGCCGGCGCCTTCCCGCCCGACTGCGAAATAGCGCTGATGCGCCTTCAGGGCGGTGACGATCACCTCGGCGGGCAGCGCGAAGAAAGCCTCGTCGTAGCCGCCGACGAACGGGCTCGGATGTTCGCAGAGATCGACGACCTCGGTCAGCAGTTCCTCGTCGCGCAGCCATTCGGCCCCGTCGAGATCGGCCAGGGCCGCGGCGGCCCCCTCCTCGATCAGCCGCCGCCGCCGGTCGCGATCCACGACGACGCCGTGCTCGGCCAGCAGCTCCACGTAGTCCGCGGGACGCGGGATGTCGAACCGGGCGTCGTCGGCCAGGGTCCGGTGGCCCCTGGTCTCGCGGCCGGCGGTGCGGCCGGCGAATTCCACCGGCACCACGTCTTCGCCGAGCAGGGCGACCAGCCACTGCACGGGACGGGCGTATTCCACGTCGCAGGTCCCCCACCGCATCCGCTTGGGGAACGGGATGCCCGAGAGCAGACCGGGCAGGCGCTCGGCCAGCAGTTCCGCGGCGCCCCGACCGACGACGATCTTCCGGGCCGAGAGGAACTCGCCGCCCTTGGCGTCGGCGACCGTCCCGCAATCGGCGAGATCGACGCCGTTCTTGCGGGCGAAGCCGAGAGCCGCGGGCGTGGGCTCGCCGTCGTCGCCGTAGGCGATCGACAGGGGCGGCCCCTTGACCTCGATCTCGCGGTCCTCCTGCCGCACGGCCAGCGAATCGACCAGCAGGGCCGTCCGCCGCGGAGTGGCCAGGATGCGCGGCTCGGTCCGCCCCAGCCCCAGCTCGTCGATCAGGGCGGGAAACGCCTCGCGCAGGTGGTCGATCGCCACGGGGATGAAGCGGGCCGGCAGGTCGTCGGTGCCGATCTCGAAGAGGAAGGGCAGATGCCCGGTGCGGTTGTCGCCGGCGGCGCTAGTCATGATTCTCCTCCTCGCGCTTCAGGAGCGGGAAGCCCAACTCCTCGCGCTTGGCCACGTAGGCCCGGGCGGTCTGGCGGGCGAGATTCCGGATGCGGGCGATGTAGCCGGTCCGCTCGCTCACCGAGATGGCGCCGCGCGCTTCCAGGACGTTGAACAGATGGCTGCACTTGATGACCGCGTCGTAGCCCGGGAAGACGAGCCCGTCGGCGAGCAGGGACGCGGCCTCGCTCTCCTTGTCCTCGAAGTGCCTGCGGTAGACCTCGACGTCGGCCTTCTCGAAGTTGAATTCGGAATACTCGCGCTCGAACTGCCCCTGGACCTCGCCCCAGGTCAGGCCGCCGCCCCAGAGCAGATCCTTCACGTGGCCGACGCCCTGGCGGTACATCGCCAGCCGCAGCAGGCCGTAGGTCAGCTCGACCGAGACGGGCTCCAGACGGATGCCGCCGACCTGCTGGAAGTAGGTGAACTGCGAGATCTCCATCCCGTCGATCCACACCTCCCAGCCCAGGCCCGACGCGCCGAGGGTGGGCGATTCCCAGTCGTCCTCGACGAAGCGGATGTCGTGCTCGCGCGGCTCGATGCCGATTGCGCGCAGGGATTCGAGGTACAGGCCCTGGGAATCGGCGGGGCTGGGCTTGATGATCACCTGGAACTGGAGGAACTGGTGGACGCGATTCGGATTCTCGCCGTAGCGGCCGTCCTTGGGGCGCTTGCTCGGCTCGACGTAGGCGACCTTCCAGGGCTCCGGGCCGAGCACGCGCAGGAAGGTGGCCGGGTTGAAGGTGCCGGCGCCCACTTCCGAGTTGTAGGGCTGGACCACGACGCAGCCCTGGTCGCTCCAGAACCGCTGCAGCCTGGCGATCATGTCTTGATAGTCCATCATGGCGTGTCGTCCTCCGGGCCCTCCGGACCGTTCCGGTGCGGGCCGTCTGCCGCCCGCGCCGACCGCAACAGATCGAGCGCCGCAGGCAATCGGTATTCCGGCAAATGGTAGGTCAGGAACAGATGCAGCAGGACGCCGGTCTCCCGGACCACCCTGCGTCCCGGCAGGATCGGCGGATCCTCCCACGCTCCGGTCGCGGCGAGATCCCGCAGGGCGGCCAGCACCGTCCCCTGGAGCCACCGTCCGTCGCGCCCGCTCCCGGCGGCGCTGCAGACCGGGCAGACGACCCCGCCCGCCTCGGGGCTGAAACGCAGCCCCGCGGCGCCGCGATCGGTCAGACCGCCGGCGCAGGTGGCGCAGGAGTCCAGGGCCGGAGCCAGCCCCTGCAGATCCAGCAGGGCCAGCTCGAAAGCGTAGAAAAGGGAGGCGCCGCCCCCCGGGGCTGCGCATGATAACACCTGGAGGAACCGGCGGCAAAGTTCAAAGAGCCGGCGATCGGTCGATCCGCCGGGCCGGCACCTGTCCACGATCTCGACGGCGGCCAGCAGGTAGGCCGTCCTTTCGAGGGTGTTGTCCGAGGCCAGGGGATCGAGCAGGACCTGGCCGCCCCGCAGATACTGCAGATCGCGGCCCGGGCTCAGGCTGAACTCCAGGGCAGCCAGCCGCCCCGGCTGGACCAGGGCCCGCAACGTGGACCGAGCGCCGCGGGCGCCCTTGGCGATCACCCGCACGTAGCCGTGGTCGGCGGTCAGCAGCGAGGCGACCACGCTCGTCTCGCCGGTGGGCCAGGTCCGCAGCACCATCGCGTCGGCGGCGACCGACGGTTGGGAAAGCACGCTCACGCCGCTCTCCGCTCAGTGGATCATCAACGTCGCCATCCCGAGATAGATCAGGATGGCCGTGAGATCGTTGGTGGTGGTGATGAAGGGCCCCGTCGCGATCGCCGGGTCGATGCCGGCCTTGTGCAGCATCAACGGAATCGCGGTGCCGGCCAGGGCCGCGAACACGATGACCGCCATCATGGCGGCCATCAGCACCATCGCCAGATCCTTGTCGCCGAAGACCAGGCCGGCGATCAGGTAGAGGCTGATCGAAACCAGTCCGCCGGTGATCAGCGCGGTGCCCAGCTCGCGCAGCAGATAACGCCCGATGTGGTAGACGTCCACCTCTCCGGTGGCCAGCCCGCGCACGACCACCGAGGAGGTCTGGATGCCGGTGTTGCCCCCCATCGCCATGATCGCGGGGATGAAGAAGGCCAACGCGACGGTGGCCGACAGGGAAGCCTCGAAATGCTGCATCATGAAGACGCAGCCGATCTGCCCCGCAAGCGCCCCGAGCAGCCAGGGCAGCCGGGCGCGGGCGACCTTGAACGACGAGGTCTCGCCCAGCTCCTCGGCGCTGGTGCCGGCCAGGCGGGAGATGTCCTCCGAAGCCTCCTCCTCCAGGACGTCGAGCACGTCGTCGGCCGAGATCACGCCGAGCAGCACCCGGTCCTCGTCGACCACCGGCAGGGTCACCAGGTCGTGGTCGCGCACGAACTGGGCGACCATCTCCTGGTCCAGGTCCACGCTCACGAAATGGGGATCGCGCTCCATGATGTTGGCGACCGGCATGCTCCACGGCTCGAGCAGCATCTTGACCAGCGGGATGCGCCCGACCAGGCGCTGCGCCCCGTCGACGACGAATATGAAGTGCAGCTGATCGAGCTCGTCCTCGTCCTCCTGCTCGACCGACCGCACGGCCTCGACCGCGGCGCGGCAGGTGGCATCCTCCGGTACGACGACGAACTCCTTGGCCATCAGCCCGCCGGCGGTGTCGGGGGAATACTGCAGCAGCTCGACGACCTCGCCGCGCTCCTCCTCCTCCATCGCGGCCAGGATCTCGCGGGCCTTCTCGTCCTCGAGCTCGCCCAGCAGGTCGGTGGCCTCGTCCGAGGGCATCTCCTCGACGATGTCGGCGATGGACTCGATGTCCAGCAGCTGCATCAGGGCCTCGAAGCTGCGGTTGTTGATCTCGGCCAGCACGTCCGACGCCTGGTCGAGCGGCAGAAGCTGGATGACCTTGGCGGTATCCTCGACGCTCAGAGGCCGGACGATCTCCGAGAGGTCGCCGGGCGACAGCTCGCGGGCGGTCGCGGACAGCTCGTCTTCGCGCCCCTCGCGCAGGCAGGTCTCGAAGAAGCGCACGTATTCGCGCCGCGCCTGCTCGAGGTGCGCGGGGTCGAGGAAGGAATCCTCGGCGGCGGGCTGCGGCGTCCGGTTGCGGTCCGTTTCCTCGCTCACGACCGGTCACCTCCCTTCTGCGGTCCGGGCGATCCGGCGATCCCCCGGGACAGACGTTCGATGCCTTCGATGTGGGCCCCGCCGGTAACCGCTCCGCCCGAGATGATCATCTGGATCCCCTCTTCGACGCCCATGTCCAGCACCTGGACCTCCGTGCTCGGCAGCACCAGCATGAACCCCGATGTGGGGTTGGGCGTCGTGGGCAGGAAGACGTGCACCAGCTCGTGACGCAGGTCCTCATGGGTGACGAAACCGATGGAATAGACTCCGCGCCGCGGATATTCGAAGAGCACGACCTTCTGGAAAGCGGTGCGACGGTCCTGCAGGAAAACCCCGGCGATCTGCTTGGTCGCCGAGAAGATCCCCTTGATGATCGGGATGCGGGTCAGCAGCCTCTCGACCACGTTGAAGAACGCGATGCCGATCAGGTTCTTGGTGAACAGGCCGACCAGGGTCACGATCAGGACGCTGGCGACGACGCCCGAGACGGTCATCGCGAAGGGCGGCACGTTCTCGCGCAGCACCGGCACCCGTTCGAGCAGCGGCCGCACCGCCCCGTCGACCAGGACGTAGAAGCGCCACAGGATCCACACGGTGATCGCCAGCGGCGTGAGGGCCACCAGGCCGGTCAGGAAGTTCTGCCGCAGACGCCCCATCAGGACTCCTTCTCCCTCTCGCGATGGCCCGGCAGATCCTCGGCCGCGGCCAGGCGGACCTGCAGGATGCGCTGGTCGGCCACGCCCTCGACCACGACAGCGAGGCCGGCGATTGTGACCTGGTCGCCCTTCTCCGGCACCCTCCCTGCGGCCTCGTAGATCAGACCCGCGAGCGTCTCGCTGCCCTCGTCGGTCGGCAGGTCCACGCCCAGGACTTCGATCAGGTCCTCCAGGTCGATCTTCGGATCCACCCGCAGCGTGCGCGCGTCGATCCATTCGAACAGGCTCTCGGCGGCGTCGAATTCGTCCTCGATCTCGCCGACGATCTCCTCGAGGACGTCCTCCATGGTGACCAGCCCCGCCGTGCCGCCGTACTCGTCGATCACGATGGCCATGTGGATGCGTTCGGCCTTCAGCTCGGCCAGCGTCTCGTCCAGCTTCTTGCTCTCGGGGATGAAGTACGCCGGGCGGGCCAGGTCGCCGACCGTCCGGCCGGAATCCACCATCCGCCCGTCGCGCACCAGGGCCAGCAGGTCCTTGGCGTAGAGCAGGCCGGTGATCCTGTCGATGCTGCCCTCGTAGACCGGGATCCGCGAGTGGTTGCATTCGTCGACCGTCCGGATCGCGTCGTCGACCGTCGCGTCGGCCGGCAGCGACACCACGTCGATCCGCGGCACCATGATCTCGCGCACGATCGAATCGTGGAACTCGATGATGCTGTGGATCATCTCCCGCTCGTCGTCCTCCAGGCCGACGCCCTCCTCGTCCTCGGAGATCAGGCTGCGGATCTCGCCGGCCGACAGGTGCGGCGCGGCGTCGACCGACCACAGCGCATCGCCGCCGGTGTCCAGGGCGTCGAGCAGGGCGGTCCAGGGACGCAGCAGCCAGCAGGCGGGCAGCAGGATGCGCCCCATCCAGCGGGCGTAGCCGAGCGATGCTCCGGCGGCCGCGTTCTTCACCAGGGCGCCGCCGACCGACCAGGCCGCCAGAACGACCAGGGCCGTCGGCAGGTACAGGCGCCATCCGCCGGCCTGGGGCCACAGCGAGGCTATCGAGCGGCCGGTCGCGAAAACGCCCACCGCCGTCGCGGCCAGATAGAGCGCCGCCACGGCCGAGACGAACCGACCGGGAGCATCCAGATGCGAGACGAGGATGCCGTCGAGGTTCTCGGGCTCGATCAGGCCGTTGCGGTGCAGGTTGTTCACCCGCGAGAAGGCGGCCAGCAGGCCGATCAGCAGCAGCGCCGCCAGATAGGCGCCCAGAGCCAGCGCAGCCGTCCCCACCGCGAATGTCCCTGACAGGTCGGCGTCCATCAGATCCGGTCCCCTTTCCCGCGCAGGGGATGGTCGATGCCCTCCCGCGCCAGCAGTTCGGTCTCCAGTTCGCGCATTCCGGCGGCTTCGGCCGGATCCTCGTGATCCCATCCCAGCACGTGCAGCAATCCGTGGACCGCCAGCAGCGCGATCTCGTCGCGCAGCGGCCAGCCGTTCTCGGCGCAGCGCGCGGCCACGAATTCCGTCGCGATCACGATCTCGCCCACCGGTTCGCCGGGAACCGCCCCCGCCGCGGGCCACAGATCGGTGCGGGCGCCGGCCGCGCCGCGGGTCAGGGCGGGCTCCCCGGCGCCCTCCTGCTCGAGGTACGAGAAGGAAAGGACGTCGGTCACCTTGTCCTTGCCGCGGTACCGGCCGTTGAGCTCGGTCATGGGTTCGTCCTCGATCCAGGCCAGCGCCACCGTCCAGTCGGGCAGTCCGGCGCCTTCGGCGAGCCTGGCGATCAGCGCCGCCAGGTCGGGCGGTGGCGCTGCGTGTCCCGCGCACAGGCGATCGGCTATCTCCACCCTCATGATTCGGTCCTCCCCGCGCCGCCGCCGGCGGCCGCGGTTTCACGCTGGCCAGGGTAGGCGATGCGCGAGTGATGGATGCCGGCCAGCAGCGGGATGAACGATTCGCGGATCCGGGCCAGATCGCTGAGCGTCAAGTGGCATTCGTCCAGTTCCCCGCTGAGCATCCGCTCGTCGACGATCTGCTTGGTCATCTCGCGGATCCGGCCGGGCGTGGGCTTGGCCAGCGAACGGGTCGAGGCCTCGACAGCGTCGGCCAGCATCAGGATCGCGGTCTCGCGCGAATGCGGCCGGGGACCGGGGTAGCGGAAGTCGTCGACCTTGACCGTCTCGTTCCCCTCGCCCTCGAGCGCCTTGTGGTAGAAGTACTTCATCACGCTGGTGCCGTGGTGCTCGGGGATGAAGTCGATGACCGCCTGCGGCAGACGCCACCGCCGCGCCATCTCGATCCCCTCCTTGACGTGGGACGAAACGACCAGCGCGCTCATGCTCGGGCTCAGTTCGTCGTGCTTGTTGGGGCCGCCGCCCTGATTCTCCACGTAGTACTCCGGCTTGTTCATCTTGCCGATGTCGTGGAAGAGGGCCCCGACCCTGGTCAGCAGCGAGTTGGCTCCGATGGCGCGCGCCGCGTTCTCGGCCAGCTGGGCCACGACCTGGCAGTGATGGAAGGTCCCCTGCGATTCCAGGGCCATCCTCTTGAGCAGCGGATGGTTCAGGTCCGAGAGCTCGAGCAGGGTCAGATCGCTGGAGATCCCCACCAGCGGTTCGATGACCGGCAGCAGGAACAGGGCCAGCGCCACCGACGCGATCGGCGACAGGACGCCCGCGAAATACGCGCCGCCGGCCGTGCCGGCGACCGCCGCGGACGACGTCAGCCGCGCCATGGTGATCAGGAAGACCTGCAGGAAGACCAGCACGGCGATCGCCTTGTAGAACTGGTCGCGATGCCTGATGCGGCGGACCATCGTCACCGACACCAGGCCGACGATCAGCCAGCAGATCAGCCAGACCGGCTGCACGCCGACCACCAGCGCGAGCATCCCGGCCGCCAGGCCGGTCATCGGATAGCCGACCCGGTCCCGGAACAGGACGGTCAGCAGCACGGCCAGCAGGGGAACCGGAACGGCGAAGGGACCGAGCTCGGGCTGGTCGAGCGCGAAGGCAGCGAACGCGAGAAACACCGCGAAGACCGCCGTGACGGCGATCAGCTGGCGCAGCCGCAGCAAAATGTGCGGGAACTGGATCCAGCCGATCCAGCCGAAGATCAGCAGCAGGCCGGCCGCCAGCAGCAGCCGGGAGGCACGCCGCCAGAACAGCCCGCCGGAGGCGCCGATGCTGCCCCTGGCCACCAGTTCGTCGTGCAGGGAGATCAGGAAGACCCCTTCCTGCTCGGTGACGCGGTCGCCGCGGCCGACGATCCGCTCCCCCTTGATGAATTCGCGGACCGTCGGCACCGAAGCGCGGGCCTCTTCGCGCCGGGCCTGCGTCGCGTCGGGGCTGTAGACCAGGTTCGGCCCCAGGAAGGAACGCGCCAGCAAGCCGCCTCGGCGGGCGATCTCGCCGGTCAGCCCCCGCTTCTGGAGGGCGGCGGCGAGCACGCCGCTCAGTTCGTCCTGCGGCGTGAGGGCGTCCAGATCCCCGGTGGTTTCGCCGTCGGCCGACAGGATCAGGACCTTGCTGTAGTTGCCGGGCGGCAGGTTGTCAACCACCCCGGCTGCATGGATCTCGTCGATGGCGTCGCCCAGGGCCTCGCAGAATCCGACGGGATCCGGCAGCGCGAAGGCGTTCTCGAGATCCTCGGGCGAGACTTCGGGGAAACGCATCAGCAGCAGGCCGACCCGCTCGTCGATCGACAGGTCGGTCAGCGAGACGTGCATCAGGAAGGCGTCCCGCCAGCTATCGAACCGCGCCCGGGACTTGCCGGCCTCGTCGGGCAGACGGCGCAGCACCGGCGGCTCGACCAGGACCTTCTGCAGCCGGCGCATCTCGACGTCGCGTTCCAGCAGCGGGGACGAGAAGGCGAAGGGGGCGCGGATCTCCCGGTCCGCGATCTCGCCTTCGGCGGGAAATTCGGAATCCACCCGCGGCGTGATGGGGAACAGCAGCTGGAACAGGACCAGCAGACCGACGGCAGCGACCAGCGGACCGACGAGCATGCGCCGGTCGAACGAATCGACAGAACGGCGGCCGTTGCCGCGTCCGGGCGGGCGCCCTTCGCGGACCTTGCGGCGCGCCAGGAAACCGGGCCAGGAAATCGAGAACCAGCGCATGGGTCACTCCTTGCCGTCGTCCGCGTCCTCCGCCATCCGGAAGGCCTCGACGATGCGCCGCACCAGCGGATGCCGGACGACGTCGCGCCGGTCCAGATCGACGAAGGCCACTCCCTCGGTACGGTCCAGGATCCGCCTCACCCGCACCAGGCCCGACTGCTTCTCGCCCCGCAGATCGATCTGGGTCACGTCGCCGGTGATGACCGCCTTCGACTGGTAGCCGAGCCGCGTCAGGAACATCTTCATCTGGCCGAGAGTCGTGTTCTGGGCCTCGTCGAGAATGACGAACGCGTTGTTCAAGGTGCGCCCGCGCATGTACGCCAGCGGCGCCGCCTCGATCACCCCGCTGGACATGTACCGCTGGATCTGGCTCGGTCCGAGGGTGTCGGCCAGCGCGTCGTACAGGGGGCGCAGATAGGGATCGATCTTCTCCTGGAGGTCGCCGGGCAGGAATCCCAGCTGCTCGCCGGCCTCGACCGCCGGGCGCACCAGCACCACGCGGTCCACCAGCCTCCGCTTCAGGAAATCCATGGCCACCACGACCGCGAGATAGGTCTTGCCCGTACCGGCCGGCCCCACCGCGAAGACCACGTCGTGCGCCCGGATCGCCTCGACGTAGTCGCGCTGGCCCGTCGTCTTGGGCCGAATGGCGCGCCGGCTGTCGGAGGCGAAGAACAGGGGATCCTCTCCGGAGAGATCCTCGGCTTCGCCCTCCGCGCCGGCCCTCTCCAGAACGTAGCCGAGGGTCACCTCGTCCGGCACCTGGCCGTGCTCGACCATCTCGATCAGGGCCAGCACGACAACCGTCATCAGATCCAGTTCGGACTTCTCGCCCTTGAGCAGCATGGTGTCGCCGCGGACGGTGATCGTGCCTTCGAACCGGTCCTGCAGCAGGCGCAGGTTGGCGTCGCGTCCGCCCAGCAGGGCGAACTGGTCGACGTCCGCCAGGGAGATCCGGATCTCCCCCGGCTTGCGGCTGACGACGCGGCTCTCGTTCTGCGGCATCAATCCTCGCTCTCGGGCACGATGCTCAGCCCCAGCTCCTCGAGTTGCGCCCCGCTGATCGTCCCCGGCGCCCCGTCGAGCGGCGAGGTCGCCAGATGGGTCTTCGGAAACGCGATCACGTCGCGCAGGGACGGACTGTCGGTCAGCAGCATGATGATCCGGTCGAGCCCCAGCGCGATCCCGCCGTGCGGCGGCGCGCCGTGTTCGAGGGCCTCGAGGAAGAACCCGAACTTGGCCTCGTACTCCTCTGGCTCCATGCCCACGATCCGGAAGATCTTCTCCTGGATGTCGCGCCGGTGGACGCGGATGCTGCCCGAACCGAGCTCGACGCCGTTGCAGACCAGGTCGTAGAGATGGGCGTGGACCGAACCGGGATCGGAATCCAGCACGGCCAGACCCTGCTCGTCGGGCATGGTGAACATGTGATGGCAGGCGGTCCAGCCGTCGCCTTCGCCGTTCGGCTCGAACATCGGGAAATGGCGCACCCAGGCGAAGGACCAGGAACCCGGCGGGACCCAGCCCTCGCGCTCGGCGAGTTCGAGGCGCACCGCGCCCAGGGCCGTCAGCGCCACCTGCGGGTCGCCGGCGCCGAAGAGCACGAGATCGCCCTCGCGGCATTCGGGATTGGCCAGCAGCGCCTGCCGGAATTCCGGGGAGAGGAACTTGGCGATGCCGCCCTCGCAGCCCTCGGCGGTGACCTTGGTGAAGGCCAGGCCGCCGGCGCCGCGGCGCTTGGCGATCTCTTCCAGTTCGCCGATCTGCTTGCGGCTGTAGCCCGAGAGTCCGCGCGCGAAGATCGCCCGCACGGCGCCGCCGGCCTCGACGGCCTTCTCGAACACGCCGAAGCCGCAGCCCGGCACCGCTTCGGCGAGATCCTGGATCGGGCAGCCGAAGCGCAGATCGGGCTTGTCCGAACCGTAGAGGTTCATCGCGTCGCGGTAGCTGATGCGCGGGAAGGGCGTTTCGACCTCCAGGCCGATCGATTCGCGGCAGAGCTTGGCCATCATCCGCTCGACAAGATCGTAGACCTCCGCCTCGGTGACGAAGCTCATCTCCATGTCGATCTGGGTGTGCTCCGGCTGCCGGTCCTTGCGCAGATCCTCGTCGCGCAGACAACGGGGCAGCTGGAAATAGCGGTCGACGCCCGAGACCATCAAAATCTGCTTGTAGAGCTGGGGCGACTGGGGCAGAGCGTAGAACGTGCCCTTCTGGACGCGGCTCGGGACCACGTAGTCGCGGGCCCCCTCGGGGGTCGTCTTGATCAGCAGGGGGGTCTCGATCTCCAGGAAATCCTCCCCCGAGAGGAAGGTGCGCACCGACTGGGCGACGCGGTGCCGGACCTCGAGATTCCTGGCCATGCGCGGATTGCGCAGATCGATGTAGCGGTACTTGAGACGCAGTTCGTCCGAGGCCTGCCCTGCCTGGTCGACCTGGAAGGGCAACGGCACGCAGCCGTTCAGCAGGGTCATCCCCTCGACCACGACCTCCACCGCCCCGGTGGCCATCTGTTCGTTGACCATGCCCTCGGGACGCGGACGGACGCGCCCGGATATCGAGATCACCGATTCGAGCTTCACCTGACGGGCCGCGGCGACCAGTTCGTCGCTCTCGAAGACGACCTGCACCACGCCCCAGCGGTCGCGCAGACCGATGAAGGTCACGCCGCCCATCTCGCGGATCTTGCCCGCCCAGCCGGCCAGGCGGACTTCCGCCCCGGCCATTTCCACGTTGATCTCGCCGCAGCGGTGGGTCCGCAGCGGCGTTCCGTTCATTCCTGTCACAGGTCGAGCACCTCCCGCACCACCGAGAGCAGCGCCCCGTGCTGGACCGCCTCCTGGTGACCGGTTTGCAGATTCTTGAGTTGGAAGGATCCGTCGGCGATCTCGTCGTCGCCGGCGATCAGAACGATCTTGGCGCCGCGGCTGTCCGCGGATTTCATCTGGGCCTTGGCCGACCGGCCGGTGGTGTCGACCTCGACGCGGCAGAAACCGCGCAGCAGGTCGGAATGCACCAGGCCGTAGGACTGGGCCGCGGGGCCGAGACAGACCATGTACACGTCGACTTTCGACTGGCGGCTGCGCTGGGGGTCCACCGCATCGGGGTAGAGATGCCGGATCACCCGTTCGATCCCCACCGAGAAACCGACCGCGGGCGTGTCGGTCCCGCCGCACTGGGCGACAAGACCGTCGTAGCGTCCGCCCCCGCAGAGGGCGCTCTGGCGCAGATCCTGCCGCGCCGAGATCTCGAAGGTGGTGCGGGTGTAGTAGTCGAGGCCGCGCACCAGGTTGGGCGCCTCCTCGAAATCGACTCCCAGATCATCCAGCGCCTCGCGCAGGACCGAATGATGTTCGCGGCACCGGTCGCAGAGGGATTCGGAGATCGGGCGGAACCCGCCCAGGGCCTCCTGGCAGCTCTCCTCCTTGCAGTCGAAGAGCCGCAGGGGGTTGACCTCGATCCTGGCCTGGCAGGTGCGGCAGAAGAGATCGGCGTGGGCCGAGGCCCAGGCGCGCAGGTCGGCCACGTAGGCGGGCCGGCATTCCGGGCAGCCGATGCTGTTGATCTGGACGGTCAGCGATTCCGCGTCGACGGCCTCGAAAAGGGCCATGGCCGTGCGGATGACCTCGGCGTCGAGCACCGGGCTGGACGATCCGATCGCCTCCACTCCCACCTGGTGGAACTGGCGGTAGCGGCCGGCCTGGGGCCGGTCGTACCGGAACATCGGCCCCATGTAATAGAACTTCAGGGTGCCCGGCTGGCGCGTGAGACCGTTCTCCAGGTACGCGCGCACCACCGAGGCGGTCGCCTCCGGCCGCAGGGTCAGGCTCTCGTTCCCCTTGGTCTGGAAGGTGTACATCTCCTTGTCGACGATGTCGGTCCCCTCGCCCACCGAGCGGGTGAACAGGTCGGTCGGCTCGATCAGCGGCGTGCGGATCTCGCCGAAGCCGAACCTCTCCAGCACCTCGCGCCAGCGCTCCTCGCACCAGTGCCAGCGTTCTACCTCTTCGAGGAGGATGTCCCGCGTCCCCTTGGGACGCCGGTAGCGCAGATCCATGTCCTACTCCCGTCAGCGTTGGATTCGATGCGTTCTCGCGGCCCCGATCGGGACAAGTTGATCAGCGATCGCCCCCGGCGCCAGCCCCGTTGCCGATCACGACCATGAATTCATCGGGCTCGAGGGAAACCAGGCCGAAGCGCTCCGGCAGGAGGACCTGCGCCCCCAGGTGGTGGACCCCCGGTTCGAGACCGGTCAGCGAGACGGTCACCGACAGATCCGCGGCCGTGACGACGCGGACCGAATCGGCCGGCCCGCGGACGGTCAGATTCGCCACCGGCGGGAAGACCTCGACCGACGGCTGCCCCGCATCGACCAGGGGCACGACCGGGACGTGTTCGAAGTTGCGGCTGGCCACCGGCGCCACCGAGAGCGCCAGTTCCACGGCCTCGGGCCGCGGATTCAGAAACGGGTCGGAGGCGACGATCCTTCGCTCCGGGCGAGCGCTGTCGCGCTGCTTGGCCAGATCGAGGGGCTCGGTCCGGGCGGCGGCCCCGTCCAGGAAGCGCGTCGGGCCGGTCAGCACCACCGAATCGGGCTCGGCGGTCACCGGCTCCATCAGCATCCTGTCTCCGGGCAGCACGCCGACCAGGTGGACGGCGACCGGTACGCGCAGGGAATCCAGGCGGTCGACGTTCAGGCGGAGCCAGAGCGGAGGCGAGATGTCGAGATCGGCCAACGGCGATTCCACGTCGTTGACGGTGATCTCGCGCAGCAGATCGGTCGGCGCCTCGACCTGTCCCAGATCGACCATGACATGGCCCAGGTCCCGTCCGAAATAGCGGTTCAGGAAGAACTGCCACTTGCTGCCCTGGGCGCGCACGGGCACCGAATCGGGCCACTCGTTGCCCACCAGCGTCAGCCCGGGCTGCAGGCCGGCCAGATCGAGGGGCAGTCGGACCTCGCGCACCACGACATGCCCGCCGGCGACCTGGATCCAGATGATCACCGCGACCAGAAAGCAGAAGATCTTCAATCCGAGACGATTCATCGGTGCCCCGTCACTGCGGGAGTTTCAATTTCTGCCCCACCAGCAGGCCGCTCGACTTCAGTCCGTTGCGTTCGCGGATCTCGGTGATCGTCGTGCCGTGATCCCGCGCCAGCTCCCAGAGCGTATCGCCGCGCTCGACGCGGTAGACGCGCGACCACGTCCGTTCGCCGGCCGCGATCACCTCGTCCCCGCGATGGATGAACACGCCGTCGGCGATGACCTGGGCCAGCCTCCGCCGCCCCGAAGCCGACGACAGCAGCTCGCGGTCCGACGAGTTCGACAGATAGGCCGTCTCGACCAGGGCCGAGGGCATCGCCAGCGACTTCAGGACCTGGAAGCCGGCCTGCTTCACCTTGCGCCCCCCGACCACGTCGGAACGGCGGGCGGCGCCAAGGATCTGCTCGGCCAGCCGGCTCGAATTGTCCAGGACCCGGGACATCCTCAGATCCATCAGGATCGAGAGGACCTCGTCGCCCCGGTGATCCTCGGGCATCAGGCCCACCAGATCGGACGCGTTCTCCTTGTCCGCCAGCTCCCGCGCCTCGCGATCGGTCGCCCCCTTCAACGAGAGGAAATAGACTTCCATCCCCTTGAGCGTCCGCTTGCGATTGGTGTTGGCGTGGATGGAGAGGAACATGTCCCCCCCCTCGCGCTTGGCGAACTTCACCCGGTCGGCCAGGCTGACGAAATAATCTCCCTTGCGCGTCAGAACGGCCCGGTAGCCGGGGCGGTCGTCGAAGATCGCCGCCAGTTCCCGGGCGATCTTCAGCACGACGTCCTTCTCGCGCACACCGTTGCGGATGGCTCCGGGATCCATCCCGCCGTGCCCCGGATCGATCACGACGGTAAAGGGTGCCGTCTGCGGCTTCGGTTCGGGCGCGGGCGCGGCCTCCACCGTGGCCGCCTCGCCGGCCGGGCGCTGCGATCCGCGGAAGACGTCGATCACGATGCGGTCCGGCCGGCCGGCCGCCGCCTTCAGGACGAAGTGCCGGTATTCCCGCGCCGATTCCAGATCCAGAACCACCTGGGCCCGCGAGCGCAGCGCGTTGCGCCGGATCCGCTCGATCACCCCGTCGCCGACCGGAATCTTCGCGGTCCCGCGGAACCGGGCGCCGGGAACGTTGACGGCGATCCGCTCGGGATCGCCGACTCGCCGGACCTCGTAGCGCGCCGGCCCGGAAAGATCCAGCACGATGCGCGTATGATCGGGGGCCGTCCAGTACCGAACCTGGTCGACGAACACCGCGGCCCGCGCTTCGCCGGCCCCGGCGATCAGCAGGCACAACGCCGCCCACAGGACGGCGTACGGCATCGCAACACCGATGCGGCGCGATTTTCTGATCCGGATAGGCCTCATGCCCGATCGGCGCTCCTCTTCCCGCCCCCGCATGGAGCGGGCGTGGAAAAAGTATCACAGGTCACGACCGATGCAAACAGGAGATGATGTCGATTTCAGCGGATCGCGTAGGAGTCCAGCACGTAGGGCAGCGGATTCACGTGCCGGCCGTCCACCGCCACCTCGTAGTGCAGATGCGGCGCGGTGGAGCGCCCGGAGCTGCCGGACTCGGCGATGACCTGGCCCCGGACGACGCGATCGCCCTTTTTGACCAGCCAGCGCGAGAGATGGGCGTACCGGGTGGTGATGCGGTTGCCGTGATCGATCTTGATCACCCGTCCCAGCCCGCGGTCGTTGCGGACGGAGACGACGACGCCCGCGGCGGTGGCCCGCACCGGCGTCCCGAAGGGGATCGAATAGTCCAGCCCCCGGTGGAAGGCCAGCTTCCCGGTGAAGGGATCCTTCCGCTTCCCGTAGCGCGAGCTGAGCCAGCCGACGTCGACCGGCCGGATCGAGGGCAGATGGTCCAGAACCGATTCGCGGCCCGACAGGGTGTCCAGCAGGGCCCGGTAGCCCTGGTGCTGGATGTTGGCCTGGCGCAGCATCTTGTCCAGCGCGGACTGCAGGACGATCAGATCCGAGGATTCGCCGTCGCCCAGATCGGCCACCGAGACCGCGGGGCGACGCCCGCCGATGCCGGCCTCGCGCACGTCCGCGTCCAGGGGCTCGAGGCCCATCGCCGTGGCGACCTGCTCGTGCATGGCGAAGGACTGATCCAGATCCTCGCGCAGACGGGCGACCTTGCTCTCCATCAGATCGGCCCGGGCCGAGACCTCGGTCGCGTGGCGCTGGATCCGCGATCCTCCCGGCAGCCAGCTGGTGCCCTCGAACAGACCCACCGCGTAGAAGACGGTCGCCAGCAGGCAGACCGACAAAACCGCGCCGACGGACAGCAGCGCACGACGCGAGAACTTCAGTTCACGCGTCTCGGCGAGATCCTCGGGTACGTAGAGGAATGTGTAGGTCCTGCGCAGCAAGCTGATGATGCCCTCCCGGCACGGCATGTTCTCGGCCCGATATCGGCAAGAAACATACCGATCCAGGTTGGTTTGTCAACAATCACGTGCGGACGGCGGCCGGAAACGGGCCTCAGGCGTAATCCCGAAGCAGTTCCTTGCCGACCGACTGCCGCATCTTGCGCAAGGCCTTCTCCTTGATCTGACGGATCCTCTCGCGGGTCAGGCCCAGCCGGCGTCCGATCTCCTCGAGCGTGTAGGCCTCCTCATCGGCGAGACCGTAATAGAGGGTGACGATCAATCCCTCCCGCGGCGTCAGCACCGCGAGGCTGCGACGGATGTCTTCCCGCATCACGCGTTCGTAGAGATGCTCGTCCGGCGCTTCCTGATCCTCGGCGGCGAGGCATTCCGACAACGGACGGTCGCGCCCGTCGGCGCCCACGTCGTCCAGTCCGATCTCCTGGCCGCTGCAGGCCATCACCCTCAGCACGTCGGCCTCGGGCTGCTGCAACTCCTCGGCGATCTGCCGCGGCGAAGGATCGTCGGTGCCCGCGCACTGCAGACGGGTGCGGGCGCGATTGACCTTCAGCAGCAGCGCGGTCTGGTTCTGGGGAAGCCGCACCAGCCGGGAATGATCCAGCAGCGACTGCAGGATCGACTGGCGGATCCACCACACGGCGTAGGAGATGAACTTGAACCCACGGGTCTCGTCGAAACGGTGGGCCGCCTTGAGCAACCCGATGTTGCCCTCGTTGATCAGGTCGACCAGACCGAGGCCCTGGTTCATGTAGCGCTTCGCAACGGTGACAACGAAGCGGAGGTTGGCCTGCACGAGTCGCTTGAGGGCTTCCTCGTCGCCCTCGTGGATCCGACGGCCCAATTCCGCTTCCTCCTCCTTGCTGAGAAGAGCGTACCTGTTGATCTCGCGGAAGTAGACTTCGAGACTCTTCTCGTGGGCAGGGGGTAGTGTGAACTTGCGTCCAGCCATCTCCTGCCTCCTCTCGCTTACGGGGTTCGACCGGCTTCCGCATACAATACAAAAACGGGCCGCTTTCAGCCACAGATCATCGAACCCGACCGGGATCGCCGGGGCCGACATCCACGTATCTCCGTTCCCCGCCGTATTCCACCAGCAGGCGAACGGTCTGATCGCCGGCGGCCGAGCCGCCGACAATCTCCCGGAACTGCTCCGCTCCGGATACCGACCGGCCCATCGCGTCCAGAACGACGTCGCCGACGTTCATTCCGCTGCGGGCGGCGGCGGAACCGGGTTCGACGGCGACGACCAGGGCGCCGGCGAGCGGCTCGATCCCCAGGGATTCGCGCAGGGCTTCCGCCCGGGGATCCTCGCCCGCCGCGTCGGCCACGGTCAGTCCCCTCCAGGCCGCGGCCCCGGGAGCCCCGGCCTCGGACAGGACGACCTCGACGGTCGATCGCTCGCCGCCGCGCAGGAAAGAACAGGGTACCGGCACTCCGACCCTGGCGGCGGCCACCGCGAACCTCAGATCGCGTTCGCGGCGAATTCCGTGGCCGTCGAGGGAAACGATCACGTCGTCCTCCCGCAATCCGGCCGCCTCGGCCGGAGCGCCGGGCAGGACGCCGAGCAGGACGGCGCCGCCGCCCTCGGCATCGACGAACCGGGCGCCCAGATACCCGCGGACCACGCGGCCGTCGGCGATCAATTGCGAACAGACGCGCCGCACCAGGTTGCTGGGAATGGCGAAGCCGATCCCCTGGCCGCCCGCCTTGACCGCCGTGTTCACGCCGATCACCCGCCCGGAGATGTCCAGCAGCGGTCCGCCGCTGTTGCCGAAGTTGATCGGAGCGTCGGTCTGCAGGAAGTCCTGGTAGCTGGGACCGCCGCCGGCGATCACCAGATCGCTGCGCTCCTTGGCGCTCACCACGCCGACGGTCAGGCTGCCTTCGAGGTTGCCGAAGGGATTGCCGACGGCGATCGCCCAATCCCCGACCTTGACCGAATCGGAGTCGGCGAACACCAGCGCGGGCGAGTCGACACCGGCCTCGATCCTCAGGACGGCCAGATCGCTGGCCGGATCGACGCCCACGACCGTCGCGGGCCGATCCCGCTTCTCGCCGCTGAGACGGACCTTCACCGCATCGGCCCGGGCGATGACGTGATGATTGGTGATGACGTGCCCGTCGCGCGTGGCCACGAATCCGGTCCCGCTGCCGGGGCGAGCGAAGGGATCCCCCCGCTCGCCCCCCGGGAAGTAGCGGCGGTACATCTGCTCCATCGGGTCCAGATCCAGATCCCCGTGCGTGACCGAGCGCACGGTGCGGATGCTGACCACCGAGGGGAGAGCGGCCGAGGCCACCGCCGTGAACATCGATCCCGGCGTCGGAGAATCGTCCACGGCGAAGAGATCCGCGCCCGGATCCCCGGTCGAGGCGGAAACCGGAATCATCGCGATCAACGCGGCGGCCAGCCACGCGATGCGTCCGATGCAATTTCCGGATCTACGGCTCGACATTCCGTCCTCCAGGCCCGGGGGCCGGGTACGGGTTCGCCGGAGACAACGGGGCGCTGGCCCCGTTTCGCCGAAGCGCAACGGTGGAAGGGAAAATATCCTGCGGCCATGGGGACGGCCGCGTATGCAGGGAACGACATCGGCAGTGTAGCAGAAACCGCCGAGCCCCGTCAAGGCCTCGGCGGCTCTGCAAATGAAAGCCCGGAATCAAATCCTCTCGGGCTCCTCCGACTCCCCGGGCTCCTCCGACTCCCCGGGCTCCTCGGCCGTGAATCCGGCGCCCGCGTCCGCGGCGTCAGGACCGGCCGTATCGGCGGGCTCGAAATCGGCATACTCGATATCGTCGGGATCGGCATCGACGAAATCCCCCTGTGCGGCGGGATCGGCTGCGGAAGCTGCGGCAGCGGCTTCTTTCTCGCTCCGGCGGCGAGCCTCCTCGCGTATCTCCTCGATCTCCCGCTTCTTGGCCTTCAATTCGCCTTCGAGTCCCCGAACCTGCTCAACCAGGCCCATCAGGACCGGATCCTCGGCGAAACCTGTCCGCCCCTCGTTGACAGCCGTGTAGACGAAGCTGCCGATCTCGCTGAAATGCCTCTCGATATCCCGGCTGATTCCGAAGATGTCGTAGCGCCGCAGACCCACCTTGGCCAGTTCCCCGGTCTTGTCGGCGGCGGTTCCGTACCAATCCCTCAGATTCCTCTTCACTTCCTCCCAGAGCGCCATGTCTCCTCCTCGAATCCATTCCGGCTTCACGCCATCACTGCAGATAATGGTTGCCCCCCTGCCGGCATTCATATACTAGTTTGCGCCTATGGGCAACAACACTTCCGCCACCGCGCTGCTGGTGGCCGACACGCATTTCCATCTCGACCCGGACCCGGCGGAAAAGGCCCGGCTCGCCCGTTTCCTCGAACTGCTCGAGACCGGTCGCCGGGCGGACCATCTGGTCATGCTCGGCGATATCTTCGATTTCTGGTTCGATTACCCCCACTTCCGGCTCAAGGGCTACGAACGGTTGCTGCAGGCCCTCGACCGCGTCCGCGAGAGCGGAACGCGGATCCACTTCGTGGGCGGCAACCACGACATCTGGGCGGCCGGCTATCTCCACCGCCGCTACGGCTGCTCGGCCGACGGCGAGGCGACGACCCTGGAACTCGGCGGCACCAGGTTCCGGATGATCCACGGCGACGGCCTGCTCGGCCGCGACCTGGCCTACGCCGCCTTCCGCTGGATCGTGCGGCGCCGGGCGGGGGTCCTGCTGGCCAAATCCCTCCATCCGGAGATCCTCTACGCCATCTCCACCTGGCTCAGCGGCCGCAGCCGCGCCGCGACCCGCGACGAGGCCGACCGCATCGAGCAGCTCGCCCTGCAACGCCTGCGGCACATGCGCGGAGACTGGGACACGGCCGTGATCGGCCATGTCCATCATCCGTTCGTCGTGGAACACGGGGGACGCCGCCTGGCGGCGCTCGGAGGCTGGCTCGGACGCGAGGGCTACGGATTGATCCGGGAGGGGCGCCTGGAGCTTCTGGACTTCTGCGACGGCCCTCCCCCGGGTCTCTGATTCCCGCTAGTAATGCAGTTCGACCACGAAACGATGAGAATCGTCGAGATCGTTTTCCATGTCTTCGTAGGCGTAGCCCACCTCGACCCGGCCGCGGCGGAAGCCGGCGCCGGCGGTCAGCCCCTGGGACTCGTAGTTGATCTTGGTCCCCGCCCTCAGCGACAGGACGTCCATCAGACGGTACTCGACGCCGACATGCGCCTTCTCGTTGCCGTCGTTGGGCACCAGGACGTCGGCGGCGAAGCTGACGTTCCCGGCGAAGAACGGCAGGGTGGGATCGTAGGCCATGCCGACCCGCAGGGTCACGGGCAGGTCGTACTCCACCTCGTTGAGCTTGATCCCCGAACCCAGGTTCTGCAGCGAGGCGCCGAGCCACAATCCCTCGACGACGGCCTTGTGCGCGACCGAGATGTCGAAAGCGAAGCTCGAACCGTCGTAGACGTCGATCTCCTCGTGCAGGTATTTCACGGTCAGGCCCGCAGCCAGATCGGAACTCAACATCCGCGAATAGGAGACCCCGAACGCCACCTGCTGGGGATTGAACGATCCCTCGGGCACGCCCACCGGCTCGGTGCCGTAGCGTTCGATGTCGTCGGAATAGAATCCCGAGAAGAAGAATCCCAGCGCTCCGGAACCGGTCTTGTGGGCCACGATCGCCGTTTCCTTGTCGAACAGATCGTAGAGCCTCTGATGCTGCAGGAGCAGATCGGTGCCCTTCTGCTCGAAGGCCAGACGGGCCGGGTTCCAGTAGACGGCCGCGGCGCCGGTGGCCGCGCCCACTCCCGCCCCGCCCATTCCGGTCTCCCGCGCCCCGACCGGGAAGCGCAGCGACAGGAATCCGGCGTCGCCGGGGTCTCCGCCGGCAGCGGCGGGAGCCGCGGCGGCGAGGATCCCCGCCAGAAGGACCATCAGGACCGTCGCAAGGCTCGCGCTGTTTCTCGACGTCATCTCTCTTCCTGTCTCATCGCCGCCGCCGCCGCCCGGTATCCGGGAGAAGGTCGTCCGGCCTGCAGCCTCGTCGCGGCGTCTCAACGCTCGATCGCGACGGGACGGATGCTCTTTTCGGTACGGCCCCCGGCGCGGGCTTCCAACCGGCAAAGATAAACGCCGGAAGCAGCCCCGTCCACGGACAGCAGCACTTCTATCGGATCGCCGGCGATCGCCGTCACCGACGGCGGCGAGGCCACGACCTCCCCTTCCAGGTTGTACAACGTCACCGATATCTCGCAATCGACGAGGGCCTCGGCGCGCACGTGCAGCGGCCCCGCGCCCAGCGGATTCGGATAGCAGATGCCGCCGCCCGGCGCCAGCAACCCGTCCCCCTCGCCCGGTCCGCCGCCGGCTTCGGGAGCCGCGGCCGAGCGCAGCGGCGTGCCTCCCCACTGCGGCCAGATCTCGCGCCCGGCGGCGAACCCGTCGATGCGCCATCGCATGACGCTCGAGGACGGTTCGGTCGCCGGCTCGCCGGAATCCGGATCGATGCCCGTCAGCCGGGGGAACGACCCGGCCGCGACTATATCGATCCCGCCGTCCCCCCCGAGATCCATCATCAGCGGCGACCCGGCCGCGTCGCCGGGACCCGCCAGGGTCGAGAGGTTTCCCGGAACCTCTCCCCGGGAATCGTAGAGCATCAGGCGGCCGTCCCGGGCCGCGAAGAGATAGAGCGGATCGCCGGCGGCGGTCTCGATCACGGCGGGGCCGGCCGCGGCGGCGCCCGGCCCCGGCTCGACGGCATCGATCGGTCGCCGCGGCCATCCGGTCCGCGGAAATCCTTCCACGCCGCAGACGTTGAACGCGCCCTCGGAGATGAACGCCACGCCCGGAACGGGCGGCGAAAGCAGCGCCGGGCCCTGCCAGCTGCGGATCCGGGGATCGCCGGGGTCCACGGCCAGGACCGCGTCGCCCTCGATCAGCGGGATCAGCAGGGCGTCGCCAACCGCCAGGGGCCTCAGGCCCGAAGGTTCCGCGGGCAGGGCAACGACATCGTCGGCAGTCTGCAGCAGCGCGCCGCCCGGGTCATCGACGGTCAGCGCCCAGAGCCTGCCGCCCCAGAACACGGGCGGGGCCGCGAAGGAGCCTGCGGGCTCGGGCAGCGGCATCGCAACATCCCCGTCCCCGGCGACATCGACGCGCATCAGGGAGGCGCCGCCGCTGTCGGATTCCATCGCCAGCACGATGTCGGCGAACTGCGGAACGTCCGTCCGCGACAGCAGCAGGAGCGGCTGAACGATGTCCGCGGTGGGCAGCATCAAGCCGTAGCTGTCGGTATCCGCGTCCATGTCCGCGTATTCGGAGCCGTCCTCGCCGTTGAACACGTAGAGGCCGGTCGTCGCGGCCAGCACGATCTCCGGACGCCCGTCCCGGTCCACGTCCCCGACAGCCGGCGGGCCGATCCATTCCGCCGGTTCGCCGTCCGCGTCGGTGCCCAGGGCCAGCAGGCCCCGCTCGGCGGGGGCGGCGGCCAGAGAGGACAGGTCGGCGCGGAAAGCGAAAACGCGCCCCCCGGAACCCGCCAGCACGATCTCGCGGGTGCCGTCTGCCGGCACGTCCAGGTCCGCCGCCAGGGGATGCATCCCGGTCAGGTCCACGCCCGGCAGATCGACCGCTGCAATCAGATCGGCGTCTCCGATGCCGACGGATTCCACGCTGCAGCGGAAACTCATGCTCGGCGCATAGAGGATCACCGGAGCCGTTTCGCCGGCGGGCACATGGGAGGAATCCGCCACGACCGGGGAGATCGAGTCCAGGACCAGTCCGGTGAACGCCCCCCCGGCAGTCGCGGTCGAGGGCCTGGTATCGGGTCCGAACCTGACGGCGCCCTCGCCCCGGAAAGCGTCGTCGTCGCCGCCGAGCAGAAACGGCGTCCCCACGCGGGTGTCCAGGTCCTGGATGCCGTCGGCCTCTTCCAGATCGACAGCCTTGCGTTCGGCGTTCGAATTGAAGACGCGTTCCCCGCCGGCGAATGCGTCGCGGATCACGCCCTCGTCGACATGCCAGATATAGAGCCCGCTCCCGGCGCCCTTGACACCTTGCGCCCGGGCCGAATTCTCGCTCATGTAGAAATCGAATTCCGAACCGTCCAGCCATTCGCGCCGGTCGACGGCGGGATCGAAGTATCCGACCGGCCACCCGTCCGGACCGTCATCGTCGTAGAAATCGGGGATGTTGTTCCCGTTCAGATCGCCCGGCAGCGAGAAGATCCCGTTGCCGTCCGGATCCTGCAGCCGGTACTCCAGCAACCAGTATTCCCGGTCCGAAATGTCGACCCGGGCGCAGGTCCCGCTCTCCCCCTCGACCGGCGGCAGGTTCCAGAACCCGCCCGCAGCCGGATCCACGGCCACCGGATCCAGCCAGCCCATCAGAACCTTGTTGAAGGCGCAGGGATGCGACGGGATGTAGCCGGCCCCGACGAACAATCCGTAACCCATAAGGCCGAAGTTGCCGATCCCTTGGCTGTCGGGAACGCCCGCCGGCGTCGCGTCGCTCAGCGACAGCATGCCCAGCCGCAACCCGACCTCGAAGCAGTAGACCCCCAGGGATCCGTAGAACCCGCCGTACCCCATGTAGGAATCCTGGAATTCGTTCTCCGGCAGCACGAGCACGTGCCGCACCCGCGCGGGTTCGCCGCCCGGCATCACGTCGTCGGTCTCTATGTAGGGTACTTCGAGCAGCGTATCGGCGACCGCCGCCACGAAGTCGTCCGGCCCCATGTACCCGCTGTAGATCTGCTCCGGCGAGTTCCCCAGGATGTCGGTCTCTTCGCCCGCTCCGGCGTGGATCAGCACGACCGTGTCGTAGAGCGAGAAATCGACATCGGCGTCGGCTCCGAGAATCGAGTCCTCGACCAGCCCCGCCCGGTACTCGCCATGCTCCTCGTTGTCGCCGTACCACCCCATCCCCCGCGGCAGTTCGACGAATTCGGGATGGATCGTGAACGCAAAGGTAAACTTCCCGCCGCTGACCGCGTCGAAATAGGCGGCCACATCCCGCATCTGGTGATCGAAAAAGGTCGAATCGTGGGCGGCGTAGGGAGCGAAGGGAAGCGAGATCTGACGCTGATCGGCGGGACCGTCCTGGCTGTAGAACAGGCTGTCGGCGAACACGCAGAGCAGCACGACGGCGTTCAGGCTGTCGGGAGCGCCGCGGCCATCGAGCCGCGCGGCCTGCAGGGACGGATCCCCGTCCAGACCGAGACGCTCGGCCGATCGGTACAGTTGCCGCTGGAAGCCCCTGTCGGACGCCGCGGCCAAGGGATGCGCCGCCGTATCGGCGAGAGCATCCACGGCCCCCAGACAGGCGAGGGAAGCGGCGATCAAAGACAAGGCTCGGAATATCTTAATGCGCATTGAGTGCGGGCCTTTCCCGGAAATCCGGATGCTGATGATGGGGAACGCAGCGCATTATAGAGAGCGTCCATGCAGGCGTCAATTTATCAGGCGCCCATAAACACCGGTGGGACCGAAGCATCGTCATTGCCGCCCCTGATCGGCAATCCTTCTGCTCCAGCCCCACCGCGTTCCACTGGAAAACTCCTGGCGGGTCGGGCGCCGTTCCGTTCCCTCTCGGGTGCCAACCTCTTCAAGGATCCGGGCGCGTTCCCGTCCCGCCAGATGAATAAGATCATGCCGATCGGCAACCGGCAACAACAACCGGTCTCATCGCCGGCCGCCGCCGGTGTTCTTGGTCGTCGAGCCGCCGGACTTGCCGTTCGACTGGTTGCCGCTGCGCGGCGACGACCTCTTGACCGGCGCGGGCCGCTTGACCGGCGAAGATCCCCCGCGCGGCACCGGCTTCACCGTGGGCGACTTGCGCGGCTCGCGCTGCGGGTTCGATCCGGATTCCCTGATGGACGATCCGCCGGTTCCCGACTTGCCCGAGGTGTTCCGGTTCCTGACCGCGGAATCCTGCGCCTTGCCGGAAGACTTGGCGGTATCCCCGCGCCCCTTCCAGACGCGCGAGCCCTTCTCCAGCGGCACGACCGATTTGCGCACCGTCCCGCTGGACTTCGCGGCCCCGCCGGAACGGGATTTCAGGACCTTGTCCCCGGAACTCCCGGACGCCCCGCTCTGCGGTACCGATTTCACCCGGCTCGACGAGGTCGCGCGGCTCCCGGACAACGTCCGGGCGCCCTTGCCGGTGGAGATGGTGCTGCTGCGGCTACCGCCGGGAATCCGCAGCCCGGCCTTGGACTTCTGCGCGGCGCTCCTGTCGATGACGGCGGGCGCGCGATCGCGCGCGGCCACGTTCTTGTAGATCTTCCTGTCCGCGGTCGGAGACTTGGCCACGTCCCCGCCCGGCTTCGACCCGGGACGCGCGACGATCGTCTTGGTCCGCAGCGTCGATTCCATGTCGGCCGTCGGACGACCCGTCTTGACCAATCCTTTCGGATTATTGAAGGGAGTGCCGTCGGCCAGGCTCTTGTAGCGGACGCCCTTGTCCAGAGGCCGGTAGCGACGGTTGCCCGCCTTGTAGCGAACCCAGGAATCCCCCCGCCAGTAGGGCGAGTAGTTCCAGACGTAGCAATCCCAGCCCCAGCTGTAGGCGAAACCGCCGGGCCAGCGGTACCACGGACGGTACCAGTAGTTCACCCACGGGCTCCATGTCCAGGGATCGACGTAGTAGTAGGCCGGATAGTAATAGACCGGATAGTACCCGTAGCGGCCGTACCAGTCGTTGTACCAGCCGTAATCGTAGTGGATCTCGATGGAGCAGGTGTCGCGGTAGGGTTCGTACCGCACGTCGTCATCGTGGCACTGGCTGCACATGTAACGCGGATGCGCCACCTCGCGCCCGACGTAGTAGTTGGTGTAGTTGGTGACCACGAAGTCCGCGGGATCCTCGAGCCCGGTGATCTCGTGGTTGATCTCGTTCATGGCCAGGAAGGGATCTCCCGCAACGAAGAACGCCCGGGAAACATCCTCGCGCTCATGATGGAAATCGAGATCCAGACCGCGCAGATCGAAGGGATAGAGCGAGACCACGGCCTCGATGTATTCGATGCCGTCCTCCGCCCCGACCTTGATGCGCGGCGCGCCCGGCGACGGCAGGTTGTACACGTGCCCGCCGAACACGAATCCGTCATCCATGCGGCTGCGCGGCCAGAGAACCGTCACCTCGCCGGAGGCGTCGATGCGATAGACGACCGCGTAGGCGTCCTGCTTGGTCTCGAAGTGGACCCGAACCGATTCGCCGCGCCGATAGACGTCGCCCTCGTCGCGGTCGTGCCAGATGTTCACGCGCAACGGCTGGGCGTCGTAATCCGTCCACTGCTCCCGCTCGGCGGCGAGGCCGGCTCCGGGCACGGTCAGCAGCAAGGCCATCGCCGACAGGAGCAGGGCGGAACGGACCACCGCCCGCAGAACCCGGCAGTTCCGCCGCTCGCAGCGATCGTATCGTTTCTCCTTGCGTCCCATGGTCATCCTCCCGGCATGGACGGATAATCCGTCCGGTTTTATCAGAACCGCACGACGGCGGCTCCGCCTCCGGCCGCGGGCGGCCCGTCGGGCGCGCCCAGCTCCGGATTTTCACGATCGACCTGGTAGGCCCAGTCGATCGTCACGGCGTCCGCACCGATGGCGGTGACGCCGAATTTGGCGTAATGCAATTCCTGGATCGGCGTCCCGCCGATCTCGTATTCCTCGACGATCCGCACGATGTAGGCGTGCCCGGTGATCAGTTCAAGCCGGCCCGTGGCGGAATACCCGTCCGCGGGCGCGTAGTCCGCCCAGTCCAGCAGCACGGTGCCGTAATCCTGCAGCAGGATCCCTTCCCGGGCCGCTTCCACGAAAGGCACGCCATCGCTGAAGGTCACATAGACATCGGCGTCCACGGCGTCGTAGGGAACAGCTTCGGCGCCGATCATCATATCGAAATCGTAGAAATCGACACCCGACCGGATCGGCGAAGCGGCGCGGTCGAATACGACCAGATCGTAGCCTGCCGGCCGCGGGGTATCGACGATGGTCTCGAAACTGAGATAGCTCTCGTTGCCTGCATAATCATAGGCCAGCACGGCGTAATAGTAGGTCTCCCCATTCACGACGTTCAGGTCGTCGAACCAGTGCAGCAGGGATTCGGAATCGAAATTCTCGTCCCAGGCTACCGAACCGATGTAGTTGTAGGCTCCGCCGACCGGGTCGTCGCCCTGGTAGCGGTAGACGTCGTAGCCGGCCAGATCCTCGTCGTAGATATCGTTCCAGTAGACGGTCACAAAGCCGTCTCCGGTCACCGAGAAGATGCCCGTGGGCACCGGCGGCGGAGTCTGATCGACAGGGACGGCGACGACTTCGTCATCGTCGCACCCGCCCACCAGAAGCAGCGGAGCGACCAGAACCAGCAGACCGAGCAACAGCCAGACGGCGCGGGGACCCGGAATCGAGGGGTGATGCAGGATTCCGGATCCCGCGTGCGTCCGCGGCACCACTTCGTGACAATCGTGTCCGCGTGTGTTCTTCATGCCAGAAACTCCTGTCTGAAGCGTGCTCTTGTTTGCCCGATTACCATTACGCATGGTCCGTGCCGTTCATCCCCGAGAGTACGCCGCGCAGGGGAATCCAGCCAGACTGAGCTGTAAGAGATTATTTTTCAATGCATTAATAATACACCAGGGTTGGATGGGTCGCAACACGGAGCCCACCTGACACGTCTCCCGCAAAGCGGATTGTGTCCCCCATTGGGCAACCCGTTCCCCAGAAGGGGACGCTGAAAAACGAAGAGGAAATTCCAGGGGGAAAAGAAGGAAAGAGCCCGCCCCGCAATGGCTGGACCGTTCTTGAATCTCGCCATTTCAAGAACGGAAAGGCTCTTTCCAGAAGATCTCGGTGTGTCGGGGCTGGGAATTTCAGGACCCTCTAAGAGGGAGAACGCGAATCGGATTCATTGTTTCCACATCCACTGTCATCGATGACCGGGACCCCACCTCTCGACCACCGCGCTGCGGATACTACTCGATGAAACATCTCCACTCAGCCGGTCAGCACATGGAGAACGAACCCGATTCACCTCCTGGATTCCCGAAATTCCCAGCAACCTGTCCAGAACCAGAAGTTCCCTGCAACTGGTCCCTTCCTGGTTCGATTACAGCAGGTGCCGTACCAGAAGCAGAAGACTATTAACATAATTGCAACTTGCTTTCTGACAACGAGTTACATAGCAAGGCGGCATCGTCGCCGGCAAGCGGAATCGCGTAAATTATCACAATCATTTACAGCTCCGGGGGTGAAAAACGTAAAGCCCTGGTATGCAACAAGTTGGATTATTAAAAAATTTTACAGTCCTGGCGGGGATAATCAAAAAAGGAGCAATGGATCAGTCGGAAGTGATCCCGTAGAGGCGGATCTTTCTGAGCAGGCTGGGGTAGCTGATGCCGAGCATGCGTCCGGCTTCGGACTTGTTGCCGCCCGACGCGCGCAAAGCCGCAGCTATCTCGCGGCTTTCGACAGCGCTGAGGGTTTCCCGCAACGGCGCGACGCGGGCCGGGTCGCCGCTCTCGACTCCGACGCCCGCGATCTCGGCGGGCAGATGGGAGAGCCGGAGCATGTCGTCGTCCTGCGACAGTACGATGGCGCGGCGCAGACACTTCTCGAGTTCGCGAACATTGCCCGGCCAGAGGTAATTCTGGAGAGCCGCGGCCACGGCGGAAGTGAAGCCCGGGACCGAACGCCCCAGTTCGGCGGCGAAGCGGGCGATGAAGTGCTGGACCAGCAACCGGATATCCTCGGGACGCTCGCGCAGGGGCGGCACGCGCAGCGGGAAATCGAGCAGCCGGTAGTAGAGATCCTCGAGGAAGTCGCCGCGGGTCGCCATTTCCTGGAGATCGCCCTTGGTCGCGCAGATGATGCGGACATCCACCCGCCGTTCGATGTTCGATCCCACCGGGCGGACGACCTTGGTGTCGAGGAAGTGCAGGAGCTTGCCCTGCATGGCCAGCGGCATCTTCCCGATCTCATCGAGGAAGAGGGTTCCGCCCTCGGCCTCGACCAGCAGGCCCGCCTTGTCCGCGACCGCACCGGTGAAGCTGCCCCGGACATGGCCGAACAGTTCGCTTTCGAGCAGCGATTCGGGAATGGCCGCGCAGTTGACCGCCAGGAACCTGTCGTCCTTGCGAGAACTCAGCGCGTGGATGGCATAGGCGAGCAGCCCCTTGCCGGTGCCCGTCTCGCCGTGCAGCAGGACGGTCAATTCGCTCGGTGCGACCTTGCGGATCAAACCGAGCAGTTCGAGCATCAGCTCGTCGCCTGTGATGATGTTCTCGAAGCATTCCCGTTCCTCGATCGGGATCGGCGAGGCGTTCGAACGGCGACCGGGCACCGCGGCGAGGAAAACGCCCAGGAAGCCGAGATAGGCGGTCAGGAACTCCAGGGAGGCGCGGGAGAACGAGGCTCGAGCGCCGGAGGAATTCCGCTTGGCCAGGAACAGGACGCCGTAATCGACGCCTTCATGGGTCACGGGCAGGAAAACGCAGCTGTCCGCCAGATCGGCGAGCGCGGGGATCGCGACGGCCAATTCGCTGTCCGGCTCGATCCGGGTCATGACCAAGGGAGCGACAGGATCATCATGTCCGGAGCGGTCCGAGTACCAACCGGCCAAGGACGCCGCCGAACCGCCGGAAACGCCTTCGGCCGCGATCACTTCGATCCGGGAATCGGCCCGGCGCAGGGCAAGGAAGCCCGAATCGCCCCCCGTCTTGGCCAGTCCGGATTTCAGGATGGACGCCAGGCTCTGGGCCGCGATCTCCTCCCCTTCGACCAGGCCGGGAACCGCGGTCATGGCTTCCATATGCTCCTTGGCGGAGGACAGGTCTCCGGCAAGACGCTTTTCGATGCGCTGGCGCAGAACGGCGACCTCGTCCTCTTCCGCGCCGACGGAACCGCCAACGCTGAGACGATCGAGTTCCGCCACCGTCAGCAGCGCCTCTTCGAATTGTCCCAGCCGCAGCTGGATCTCGGCCAGACCGCGATGGAGGCCGCGCAGCAGAGCGTCATCGGACACGCGGCGTTCGATGGCCTCGACCAGATACCGGCGCAGCAGCAGCAGTTCGGACCGGCCGGCGCTCGGGAGCCGGGCTTCGAGGAACGCCAGGACCGAACGGCTGATCTCGGCCTGGAGATTCTGCTGGCGGAACTGTCCGATCGAATCGCGGAAATAACGGTCGGCCTCGGAGAACTCGCCGGCTTCGGTGAAGGCCTGGCCCAGGGTCCGGAAACAGAATCCGAGTTCGTATTCCTCGCCGCAGGATTCGCAGACCGCGACAGCCGCCTGGCCGGTGGAGATGGCTTCGTCGATCTCGCCGCGCAGTCGGTAGGCCTCGGCGCTGCGGCGAAGAAGTTCGCCCTCGAGATCGGTCACCTTGCCGATCACCTGGGTCTTGCGCAGGCCCAGCTGGTAATTGTAGAGCGCCTTGTCGATCTCGCCGCGGGAAAGCAGGATGTCGCCGAGATACTCGTCGGCGATGGTGGCCTCGCGAACGAAGCCGCCCTCTTCGGCCAGCGTCTTGCCGGCGATGATCATCTCCTCGGCCCGGGCCTGGTGCCCCTCTTCGAGTTCGAGATATCCGAGGGCCAGGGAAGCCTTGGTCTGGCGGGCGATGTCGCCCAGGCTGCGCGACAGCCGGAGACATTTCTCGAGACTGGCCCGAGCCTCGCCCAGACGGCCGGTCTTGCGCAGGATGATGCCCTCGTTGAGGTAGAGGCGCGAGAGCAGATGGGTCGCCCCGTGGCGGCGGGCCACGGCGACGGCCTTCTCCTGGAGCTGCAGCGCGCGGTCCCAGCGGCAGCTGTTCTTCTGCAGCAGGGCGAGGTTGTTGTAGAGGATGGCCGTGCCCAGCTCATCGCCGATTCGGCGGAAGGTGGCCAGGGCGTCGGTGTAGAATTCCTCGGCCTTGCCGGGGCGGCCCAGGCGCTGGTGGCAGACGCCCATGGTGACCTGGAGGTTGGCCACTTCCTTGTGGTCGTCGGTGATGGCCAGCACCGCGAAGGCGTGTTTGGCGAGCTGCAGGGCCTTGGCGTAGGAACTGCGATTGGCCAGCAGACCGGCCCGGCGGCCCATGATCGGGGCCAGCAGCATCATGCGGTCCTCGGAATCGAGGTCGGAATCCGGACCGGCGAAATCGGAGGCGCGGGCCAGCAGGCCCTCGGCCAGGGCATGATCGCCCAGGTTCAGGGCGGCGTCTATGCTCTTGCGCAGAATGCCGAGGGAACGGGCGGGATCGATGAGATCGTAACGGGCGGCATCCAGCAAACGCTGGTAATACTCCAGCGCGGAAGAAAAGGCGGAAGCTTCGAAATGCAGGTCCCCGATCTCTTCGAGCCGGTCGAGGTCCCCGCCGCCACGCACAATTCGAGGCACCGAACGATCGGCGTCCTTGCGTTTGCGGCCTTCGATGTTGTCACTCATCGTTTTTGTCCCCTGGCGAGTAGGTGGGCAAAAAAACGATCCGCTTGTTGTTCTCTGCCCCAGGCGCAGCTTCAGCCCGGAATCCTCCGAAGAGGATTCTACAAGGCGACCGCCTGCACGATGCTGGCTGCCATGCCGTACAGGCAATCCAGCAATTCGTTGATCAGCATCCCCTGCGGCAAAACCACACCACTGGTGTTGTTAATGACGGGTTTGCCCTTGTTGCCGATGATGGCATCGTCCGGATCTCCGTCCAGACCGTACTCTTGCGGGCCGTCGATGGAGTCATCGATCGACGGCGGGCACGTCTGGGTTGTCGGGTTGATCACCTGGACGGCAGGGGAAGCGAAGGCGGGCGTCGCCACCAAAGCGGGAAGAAGCACCAGAGTGACCATCGTCATGGCACATAATGCTTTCTTCATTTCCCTCTCCGTAGTAACGAACGTGCACTGTACACGCTCTCGAAACCGGCTCCCGATCGCTCGGGATCTGTCCATCCTCCAGGAGGACGGATTCATCTGGGGGACGAGGAGTCCCTCCCTCTGATATTCTATCAAACTAGGGTGCAGGATACCACCTGTCAATCCCTTCACGACCTGTTGCGTCTAGCCCTCGGGTTCGGTGCGCAACCCGTACTTGGTGATCTTCTTGTAGAGGTTGCTGCGCTGCATGCCGAGACTCTCGGCCGTGCGGCTCACGTTGTAACGGTTTTCCCTGAGCTTTTGTTGCAGGAACAGGGACTCGGCGCGGACCTTGAAGTCCTGGAAGTCCAGGCTGGAGAACAGGGCTCCGAAATCCCCGTCGGGCGAGGACGGGCGGCCGGGCATGGGCGGCAGATCCGACGGAGCGACGGTGTCGCCCTGGACCAGGATCAGCAGGCGCTCGACCAGGTTGCGCATCTCGCGGACGTTGCCCGGCCACGGATATTCCCTGAGCAGGGCCAGGGTCTCGGGCGCGAACTTCCGGGGCGGACGGTTGAGCTGACTTCCCAGGACCGTCATGAAATGATCGAGCAGCAGGGGGATGTCGTCGCCCCGCTCGCGCAGCGGCGGCAGATGGATCGACAGGACGTTCAGCCGGAAGAAGAGATCCTGGCGGAAGCCGGAATCCGGCGCCGAGAGGTCGCGGTTGGTGGCCGCGATGATCCGCACGTCGACCTGGATGGGCTCGCCGCCGCCGACGCGTTCGAAGCGGCTCTCCTCGACGGCCTTGAGGACCTTGGCCTGGGCCTCCTGGTTCATGTCCCCGATCTCGTCGAGGAACAGGATGCCCCCGTCGGCCAGTTCGAACTTGCCGATCCGCTTGCGTTCGGCGCCGGTGAAGCTGCCCTTCTCGTGGCCGAAGAGTTCGCTCTCGACCAGCTCGCGGGGGATGGCGGCGCAGTTGACCTCGACCAGGGACCGGTCGCGGCGACCGCTCGCGGCGTGGATGGCGCGGACGACGAGTTCCTTGCCCGTTCCGTTCTCGCCGGTGATCAGGACGGTGGCGTCGGTCGGCGCGACGCGGGAAATGAAATCGCGGACCTGCTCCATGGCCGGGCATTCGCCGACCAGCGGAGCGTAGAAGCCGGTCCGGTTGCGCAGGTCCTCGGTCTCGGCCAGGAGCCGGCTGTGGGCCAGGCAGTTCTCGAGAGTCAGCAGCAAGCGCGAACGGTCCAGCGGCTTCTCGAGGAAATCGTAGGCCCCCTTGCGGACCGCCTCGACCGCCGTCTCGATGTTCCCGTGTCCCGAGACGACGATGACCGGCGTCTCGCGGCCCGCGGCCGACATGCGGTCGAGGACCTCGAATCCGTCCATTTCCGGCATCTTGATATCGAGCAGCACCACGTCCACCGGCTCGGTGTCGAGAACCGCCAGGGCCTGCGGGCCGTTGGGCGCGGTCAGCACGCGGTACTTCTCGTAGGTCAGCAACTGGGACAGCGTCTGCCTGATGGCGGCTTCGTCGTCGACGACCAGAACCGTCTTCACCGCTTGTGCCTCCGTTCGTGTCGGCCGGGGATCCCCTTGCGCCGGGCTCCGGGGCGCGCTATTTCTTCAGCGACGGTCCCGGACGGCTCGCTGCAACTTTGCACGTCTGCTCGCCGGAGTGTCAAGGCCCGATGCGGGGCGCGCGCCGCGCCGTCGCCGAACCGAAACGAGGAAGCATGCCGACCCGGAAACCCCTGCTGCGGGATCTCGCGCCCGACGCCTTGCCGACGTTGATGACCGCCGCCGGAGAGCCCGCCTACCGCGGCGGGCAACTGGCGGATTGGCTCTTCCGGCGGAGCGCCGTCGCCTGGGACGAGATGACCAATCTGCCCAGGAAGCTGCGGACGTCCCTGGCCGAGCGATACGATCTGGCCGGGCTGGCTCCGGTCGAGAGGCAGGTCTCGACCGGCGGTACGCGCAAGTACCTTTTCCATCTGGCCGACGGCCACGCGATCGAGAGCGTCGTCATCCCGATGGAGAGCCATCTCACCTTCTGCATCTCGTCGCAGGTCGGATGCGCGATGGCCTGCAGCTTCTGCGCGACGGCCCGCGGCGGCCTGGTGCGCAACCTGAGCCGCGGCGAGATCGTCGAGCAGGCCCTGCGCCTGGCGGCCGACATCGACTCCGAGCCCGTGCCGGGATACGGCGACCGGGGATACAACATCGTCTTCATGGGGATGGGCGAACCGCTGGACAACTACGACGAGGTGGCCGGCGCGATCGAGACCTTCACCGTCGAGGACGGTCTCGGGATGTCGGCGCGGCGGATCCAGATCTCGACCTCGGGCCACGCGGACGGGCTGAAGCGCCTGCTGACCCTGCCCCAGCCGGTGGGGCTGACCTTGTCCGTGAACGGTTGCACGCAGGAGTTGAGGCGCAAGCTGATGCCGGTCCCGGGGCGCACGCCCCTGAAGGAGATCCTGGATCTCGGCGAACGCTACGCCCGGGCCAAGCGGCGGACCGTGACGATCGCCTACGTGATGATCGACGGGGTGAACGACGCGGACGACCAGGCCCTGCTGCTGGCCGACCTGGTCCGCAACCGCCCGTTCAAGGTCAACCTGATCCCGATGAACGCCATCGGCGGAAGATTCCGCCCCTCGCCCCCGCGGAGGCTGCTGGCCTTCCAGGCCGCCCTGGCCGGCCGCGGCGTGCGGTCCTTCGTGCGGATCAGCGGCGGCGACGACATCGACGCCGCCTGCGGCCAGCTGCGCAACAGGCGTCGCGAAAAAAAATCCCGCTGACGCCGGCCGGCACCGGAATCAACGGGATTCACCTGCGTCAGATCGGGAAGGATCAGAGCAGGTCCTGCAGCGAGGTTCCCTCCAGGGCCGAGACCAGCCCCTTCTGGGCCGTCGCCCATACGTTGCTCATCTTGCAGTTCTCGATGCGGTTGCAGGGATCCACCTTGCGCAGGCAGTGATTCAGGGAAATACCGCCTTCGCAGATATCGACGATCTCCAGCAGGGTGATCTCTTCGGGGCTGCGCCCGATGGAGAATCCACCTTTAACTCCGCGATGGGATTTCACGATGTTGTGCTGGGAGAGCATCTGGAAGATCTTGGCGAGGAACGCCTCGGAAACTTCGCAGGCCTCGGCGAGGGATTTGAGGCGCACGGGCGCACTGGAATCCCGTTCGGCAAGTTCCATCAAGCCGCGGATGGCGTACTCGGTCTGGCGAGTGATCTGAAGCATTGGGCCCTTCCTTGAGGTCGTACGATCATTGATGCGCTGGCACTGACCGGGCTCCTCCCCCCCTGTGCGCTTCTCCCGCCTCCGGCCGGCGATTATCGTAAGATGAAAAAGCGGACTCTTAATGTCAAATCTCAAACGCAACACCGGTGCAATTTTACGAGACCGTCTCCTGATCACATGGCCCGGCGGTACTGCCCTCCCACTTCGTAGAGAGCGTGCGTGATCTGCCCCAGGGAGCAGCACCCGACCGTTTCGAGGAGTTCGGAGAAGACATTGCCGCCGGACAGGACCGTCTCGCGCAACCGGTCCAGGGCGGCCGGGGCCTCGGCGGCGTGAAGGGCCTGGAAAGCGGCCAGATCCCTCAGACGATCGTCCTTTTCGCCGGCATCGGTCCGGGCCAGGGTCAGATCGCGGGAAGCGTCGTGGCTGCCGCCGGGGTTGACGAATGTGTTGACCCCGACGACGGGCAGTTCGCCGGAATGCTTCAGATGTTCGTAGATGAGGCTTTCTTCCTGGATCCGTCCGCGCTGGTACTGCGTCTCCATCGCCCCGAGAACCCCGCCGCGGCGGGAGATGTTCTCGAATTCGATCAGGACCGCCTCTTCGACCAGATCAGTCAGTTCCTCGATCAGGGCCGACCCCTGCAGCGGATTCTCGTTCTTCGCCCAGCCGAGCTCGCGATTGATGATCAGCTGGATGGCCATCGCGCGGCGGACCGATTCCTCGCTCGGCGTGGTGATCGCCTCGTCGTAGGAATTGGTGTGCAACGAATTGCAGTTGTCGTGGATCGCCATCAGCGCCTGCAGGGTGGTGCGGATGTCGTTGAAATCGATCTCCTGCGCATGGAGCGAGCGGCCGGAGGTCTGGATGTGGTACTTCAGCTTCCGGCTGCGCTCTCCCGCCCCGTAGCGGTCCCGCATCGCCACGGCCCATATGCGGCGGGCGACCCTGCCGATGACGGTGTACTCGGCGTCGAGCCCGTTGCTGAAGAAGAACGACAGGTTGGGGGCGAAGTCGTCGATGTCCATCCCCCGCGCCAGGTAGGATTCGACGTAGGTCAGGCCGTTGGCCAGCGTGAAGGCCAGTTGGCTGATCGGGTTGGCCCCCGCCTCGGCGATGTGGTAGCCGCTGATCGACACCGAATAGTAGTTGCGGATCCCGTTTTCGATGAAGAATTCCTGGACGTCTCCCATCAGACGCAAGGCGAATTCGGTGGCGAAGATGCAGGTGTTCTGGGCCTGATCCTCCTTGAGGATGTCGGCCTGGACGGTGCCGCGCACCGTGCGCAGGGTCTCGGCCGCCGCCGTCCGGCGTTCGCCCTCGTCCGGATCGCGGCCGAGTTCCTGCTGCCGCTGCTCGATCCGGCGGTCGATGGCGGCGCGGAAGAACATCGCCAACAGGATCGGGGCCGGACCGTTGATGGTCATCGAGACGCTCGTATTCCGGTGGCATAGATCGAAACCCGCGTAGAGGCGCTTCATGTCGTCGAGCGTGCAGACCGAGACGCCGCCCTCGCCGATCTTCCCGTAGATGTCGGGACGCGGGTCGGGATCCTCGCCGTAGAGGGTCAGGCTGTCGAAGGCCGTGCTCAACCGCTTGGCTCGTTCCTCGTCGCAGAGGTAGTGGAAGCGGCGGTTGGTGCGGGCCGGCGAGCCTTCGCCGGCGAACTGGCGCTTGGGATCCTCGTCGGTGCGCCGGAAGGGGAAGACGCCGCCGGTGTAGGGGAAGGATCCCGGCACGTTCTCCATCCGCAGCCAGCGCAGGCGGTCGCCCGGGTCCGAGAGACGAGGCAGAGCCACCTTGGGCAGGCTGGTTCCCGAAAGGGTCCGGAACCGCGACTCGAAGGAGAGATCGCGGTCGCGGACGCGTACGGAGACCTCGTCGCGGCCGTACAGTTCTACCAGTCCGTCCCAGGACGCGGCCTCCGCCAGGACGGCCTCGCCCGCTGCGGCCCGGGCGGCTTCCAGCTTCGCCTCCAGGACGGCGCGAGCCTCGCGATCGCCGTCGTCTAACTCGCCCAGGGCTCTGGCCAACGAGGCGCAGCGCCGGACGCGTTCGGCGTCCCTTTCGGTCTCTTCGCGATAGCGGCGCACGGCCGCGGCGATCTCCCCCAGGTAGCGGACCCGGTCCTCGGGAATGATCGCGGACCTTGCGGTCGAGGCCCTCGGCCCGGGCACCGCGGCGGTCGGGACCGCATCCGATCGCGCGCTGCGGCGCGCGGCGATCATGCCGTCGAGCTGGGCGAACAGGACGTTGGTCCCCTCGTCGTCGAAACGGCTGGCGATGGTGCCGAAGACCGGCAGCCCGTCGTCCGGGGTTTCGAAATCCACCCGGCTGCGGCGCCACTGCTTGCGGACGTCGCGCAGGGCGTCCTCGGAACCGGGACGGTCGAACTTGTTGATCACGATCAGATCGGCGAAATCGATCATGTCGATCTTCTCGAGCTGGCTCGGGGCTCCGAATTCGCGGGTCATCACGTAGAGGGAGATGTCGCTGATCTCGCTGACCGCTGAATCGCCCTGGCCGATGCCGCTGGTCTCGATCAGCACGAGGTCGAAGCCGCGGCGGCGAACCTCGTCGAGGCAGGGCTCCAGGGCGCGGCTCAACTCGCCGCGGGCGCCCCTGGTGGCGAAACTCCGCACGAAGCACCGGTCGTCGTGGATGGCGTTCATCCGGATGCGGTCGCCGAGCAGGGCGCCGCCGGTGCGCCGCTTGCTGGGATCGACCGCCAGGACCGCCACCGAATGATCGGGATGGGCGGCTAGGTAGCGCCGCAGCAGTTCGTCGGTCAGCGAGCTTTTGCCGGCGCCGCCGGTGCCGGTGATTCCCACCACCGGCGGCGGATTGGCCGGGAGCCGCGCACCGGAACCGGGCCCGCCGTTCTCGGCGGCGGTCAGGATCCGGGCCAGCGCCACGTCTTCGGCCGGAGGCGCGCCCGGCGCCGACCCGGGAATCTCCTTCGGCTCCGCCGCCCGCCGGCGCGTCCGCTCGTTCATGTCGTCGATGATGCCCGTCAGTCCGAGTTCGCGTCCGTCCTCGGGCGAATAGATCTTCTCGACCCCGGCCGCCTCCAGCTCGGCGATCTCCTCGGGAATGATCACCCCGCCGCCGCCTCCGAAAACCGCCACCCGCCCCAGGTTCCGCCGGGCGAGTTCATCGACCAGGAAACCGAAGAAATCCATGTGCCCGCCCTGGTAGCTGCTGACCGCGACCCCGTCGGCGTCCTCCTGCAGGACGGCGCGGACGATATCCGGAACCGAGCGGTTGTGGCCCAGATGGATGACCTCGGCGCCCGACTGCTGCAGAAGACGGCGGATGATGTTGATCGACGCATCATGGCCGTCGAAGAGGGCGGCGGCGGTGACGTAACGCAACCGGGGCGCGGCGTCGCTGGTTGGCGGCATGGTTCCTCCCGGGGCCGTCGAGTCGAAGCGCGGACGCTGACCGTGGCGATGGTCATCATAACCAAGGCCCGGGCGCAGCGGCAACAACTGGTTGCGCTATTTATTGGATGCGATACGCCTAATGGAATCGGGTTTTCAGCCCGCCGTTCCCGCGGCGGCGGACAGGGCCTTGCGGGTCAGGTTGGATACCGGAGCGGCGTCGTTGCCGTCGATCGGCCCCCAGGTCCAGCCCCGGGGCCACCGGCCGCCGGCATCCGGGGCCAGATCCGCGCGGCAGACCGTCACAGCCAGACGGTAGACGGTGATCGCATGCCGGAATTCGCCGACGACGATCACCGGCGGCGGCGCGGAGATCCTCGCGCCGAGCCACCGCGACCAGGCGTCCGGGGCGGCGGCGGGATCGGGATCCGCGCCGGCGGACGCGGGGCGTGGATACCAGGGGGTCGTCGGCAATCCCGAGAACCCAGCGAAGAGACCGGAAAAATCCTCGCGCCGTGGCCTCCCCCAGGCCGGGCAGGAAACGGCGGCCGGCGTTCCGGACGGCGTCAGGAGGGCCGAATCGCCGCGGCGCAGCAGCAGCACCGAGAGCCGCACGGGCAGGGCCCGGGCCCTCGGCTTCGCTTCGGGGATGGAGCCCGGATCCCCGGCGGAGCGGGCGCGGCACGACCATCCGACCGGACAGCTTGCGCAACGGGGATCGCGGGGCAGGCAGATCCGGGCGCCGAGTTCCATCAGGGCCTGGTTCCAGTCGCCCGGCCGTAGCGGATCCACGAGCGAATCGGCCAGCGTCCGCAGACGCGCCTCGCCGATCCCGGCGGCCTCGGCGGCCGACGCGCAGAAGAGCCGCAGCAGGACCCGCCGGGCGTTGGTGTCGACCGCGGCCACCTGCTCCGCCGCGGCGATGCTGGCCACGGCTCCGGCGGTGTATGCGCCGACGCCCGGCAGAAGACGCCATTCGGCCGCGGTGCGCGGCAGATCGCCGCCGCGGTCGCGGACGATCATCCGGGCCGCGGCGTGCAGGCTGCGGGCGCGGCGGTAGTAGCCGAGGCCCGCCCAGAGAGTCAGCACCTCCTGCTCGGAGGCGTCCGCCAGGGACCGCACGTCGGGAAAACGTTCCAGGAAGCGCTCCCAGTACGGCACCGCGGCGGCCATTGTGGTCTGCTGGAGCATGATCTCGGAGATCCAGACGCCATAGGGATCCGGCCGCTCCCGCCAGGGGAGCGGCCGGGCCTCCGCGTCGTACCAGGCCAGCAACGCGCGGCGCAGGGCGGCCGGCCCGTCCCCGCGCGAAGCTCCGCTATCGGGATCGGTCCCTCTGCCCACGCTCGATTCTCTTTTCGCATCGGGTCGTCATCAGGACGGCTTCGTCCTTGTAATCGGCGTCGTTGGGATCCCGTTCGGGCAACTCGGCCACGATCGCGAACTGCTCGATCGCATCTTCGTAACGCTTCATCGACATGTAGGTCACCCCGAGTTCGAGATGATGGTTGATGTGCTCGGGATGAAGACGGATCGCCTCGAGGAAATGCTGTTCGGCCTTCTCCTTCGAGGCGCCCTCGGGCACGCCGCCGTAGACGATCTTCGCGGCCAGCTTGAGCACCGGGCTGAGGGTCGCGACCTCGCGGTTCCAGCGGCCCAGGATGTGGTGGGACTTGTCGTTGGCGGGATCGCATTCGAGCGCCCGCTGCGCCTCTTCGCGCACTTCCTTGGAAAGCTCGATCTTCTTCTTGCCGCCCTCGGTCAGGGCCAGCTTGCCGACCGCCGCGGCAAGGTAGTGGTGGCCCCAGGTATCGTCCGGTTCGGCGGCCACGGCGGCTCGCGCGTGATCGACGGCCATCTTGTAGATGCCCTTGCGCACCTTCTTCTCCTGCTCGCGGTTGCCGATGTCGATCAGGACCCGCGCCAGCATCCAGGACGACTGGTAATCGCCGGGAAGTTCGGCCAGGGCGGAATCGGCAGCGGCGCGGGATGCGGCCAGATCGCCTCGGTCGTAGGCCTCGCGGCAATTCTCGCGCAGCCTATCCACGTCGGCCCGGGCCGCGGAAGGCAGGACCGTCGCCAGGCCGATGGTCAGGATCAGGCCGATCGTCAAGGCGGTTCCAATGCGGTTCATGTCACTTCTCCCGTGGATTGGGACTCGGTACCGGGGTTGACACAGGTTCCTCACGTCGATATGAATTGTCAACGTCCAACAGGTCCTCGCTCGTTCAGGCCCCTTCGGATCATCCCGGAGGGCGAAAAGGCGCGGACCCCTTTTTCTATGGGTCCGGAAACCCTGATCTGGCATTCGCGCCGGCACCGCCGGCGACGAGGGGAGCGAGCATGCCCGCCGAAACCATCCCCCAGTTGATTTTCGACGCCATCGCGAACACCCCGCGGCCGGATATGATTTCGGTTCGCGACGACGCCGGCGTCTACACCGACATTCCGAGCGAGGAGATCGGACGCCGGATCCGGGCGCTGAGGCTGGCGCTCGAATCGCTCGGGCTCGGACCCGGCGACCGGGTCGCGATCCTCAGCGAGAACCGCCTCGAATGGATCCTGAGCGATCTGGCCGTCCTCTGCGCCGGCGCCTCCGACGTGCCCATCTATCCCACGCTCGGGCAGGACGACATCGCCTACATCCTGAACGACTGCGAACCCGGCATCATCTTCGTCTCGACGCCGGACCAGGCCCGCAAGATCCACGCCGTCCGCGACCGGATCCCCTCGCTCAAGGACGTCGTCTGCTTCGACCGCAGCGATCTGCCGGACATGATGACCTTCGACCGGCTGATGGAGATCGGCGAGAACCTGCTCGAAAAGATTCCCGGCGACGGGCTGCCGCCCTGCGGCCCCTCCGGGAAGGACGACATCGCGACCATCCTCTACACTTCCGGCACCACGGGCAGGCCCAAGGGCGTGATCCTGACCCACGGCAACATCGTCTCGAACATCCGGCAGGCGGTTCAGGCCATTTCCCTGTACACGAGCGACCGCGTGCTTTCGTTCCTGCCGCTGTCGCACGCGCTGGAACGGACCTGCGGCTATTACGCCATGCTCGCCAACGGCATCGGAATGGCGATCGCGGGCAACCCCGACACCGTGGGCGCGGACATGATGGCCATCCGGCCGACGATCATGATCTGCGTGCCGCGGTTCCTGGAGAAGGTCTTCGACCGCATCAACACCGCGGCGATGGGCGGATCGCCGATCAAGCGCAACATCTTCATCTGGGCCAAGAAGGTCGTGCATGATCTGCGGCTGGTCGAACGGGCCGGGAAGAAGCCCTCGGCGTGGCTAAACTTCCAGCTGGCGATCGTCGACAAGCTGGTCTTCGCCAAGCTGCGCGCCCGCACCGGCGGCCGGATCCGGTTCTTCGTCTCCGGCGGCGCACCGTTGGCGCCGCACATCAACCAGTTCTTCAACACCGCCGGCATGACCTGTCTCGAGGGCTACGGGCTGACCGAGACATCACCGATCCTGACCGCCAATCTCTTCGGCGCCCAGAGGGTGGGCAGCGTCGGCAAACCCTTCCCCGAGACCGAGATCCGGATCGCCGACGACGGCGAGATCCTGGCCCGCGGCCCTCAGGTGACGCCGGGCTACTTCAAGAACGACGAGGCCACGCGGGAGGCGCTGAGCGACGACGGATGGTTCCGGACCGGCGACATCGGCCACATCGACGGCGACGGCTTCCTGTTCATCACCGACCGCAAGAAGGATCTGATCGTCACCGCCGGCGGCAAGAACATCGCGCCGCAGCCGATCGAGAACGCTTTCGCGAAGAACAAGTTCATCTCGAATTCGGTGGTGATCGGCGATCACCGCCCCTATATGATCGCCCTGTTGGTGCCCAACTTCGAGAACCTGGAGAAATGGGCCAGGGAACGCGGCATCACGTGGGAAGGCCACGACGATCTCGAGCGGCATCCGGAGGTGCAGGCCAAGTACCGGCGGGCCCTCGAATACGTGAACCGGAAGCTGCCGAAGTACAGCACCGTCAAGAAATTCGCCCTGCTGCGCAACGAGTTCACGCTGGAGTCGGGCGAGCTCACTCCGACGTTGAAGGTGAAGCGCCGGGTGATCCAGCGGAAGTACCACGACGTCATCGAGGACCTGTATTCGGGATCCTGATGGAGGCGGGATGACCAGCAACGATCCTGATCGCGATGCGCGCCGCAGGGAGACGCGATGGCTGCGGCCGGTCTTCTGCACGGTCGCGGGCATGGCGGGCAACATCGCGCTGACTGTCCTGAAGATCGTCGTGGGCCTGCTCGCCGGATCCGCTTCGCTGATCGCCGACGGAGTCCACTCGTTCTCCGATCTGGCCGGCGACGTCGGCGTCTTCGTGGCGCTGAAGGCCAGCGCCATCCCGCCCGACCGCGACCATCCCTACGGACACCAGCACTACGAGACCCTGGGCGCCCTGGGCGTATCGCTGCTGCTGCTGGTGACCGGCGTTCTGCTGGGACGCCAAGCGATCGGCAACATCGTCACCGGCACCGGATCCCATCCCGAATTCCCCGCCTTGATCGCGGCGGGCGTCTCGATCGTCGCCAAGGAGGGGATGGCCCGCTACACGGACCTGGCAGGCAGGATCCATCATTCCCCCGCCCTGCGCAGCAACGCCGCGCACCACCGCTCCGACGCGCTCTCATCGGTCGGCGCGGCGATCGGCATCGGCGGCGCCATGGCCGGGCTGCCGATCCTCGACAGCGTCGCGGCGGCCGTGATCTCGCTCTTGATCCTGAAAATGGGATGGGAGCTGCTGCGCAACAACGCGATGATCGTCCTGGAGACCATGCCCGACGAGGAGTTCGTTTCCGAGGTCCGCGCCACGGCCGCGACCGTGCCCGGCGTGATCTCGGTCTCGCGGCTGCGCATCCGGCCCCGCGGTTCGGTGTACACCGTCGACATCTCGATCACCGTCGAGCCGGACATCACCGTCGAGGAGGGCCACGCCATCGCCGACCGCCTCGAGCAGGCTCTAGAGAACAGCGCGACCGAACTTTACGAGGCCGTGGCCCACGTCGAGCCGCATCCGACCGTGCCCGGACGCCGTCGGCGGCGCGCGCCCGAGGCCTCCTAGCGACGCCTGCGCTTCAACGTCACCGCGAATTCCACCGCGCGGCCCTCGCGCTCGACGACCGCCGCGACCCTCTCGCCCGCCGCATGGGTCCGCAGCAGCACGGTCAAAGCGGGCAGATCGGCGACGGGCTCGCCGGCGAATTCCACCAGCAGATCGCCCTTCCGCAGACCCGCCGATTCGGCCGGGCTGCCGGGCATGACCCCGCCCAGACGCACCCCCGGCCCCTCGGCGGTGAAATCCGGAATGATGCCCAGCCAGGCCCGCTCGGCCTTGCCCTCCGGAGCCTGCGACCGGGACATGGCGTCCGCGGCCGTGTCGGTCTCGATGGTCGCGACGACCGGCCGGGGATCGATCGTCAGATCCCTGGCCACGGCCGCGACCAGGGATGCGACGCGCACCATGCCGGGGAACGACACCAGGGGCCAGCGGTCTTCCGGGGTGTGGTATTCGGGATAGGGCCCGGTGAAGAAGAACAGCGACGGCACGCCGGCGGCCAGAAACGACGCCTGGTCGCTGGCGGCCCAGTCCCCGCGCAAGGGCTTGATCCCGAGCCCCAGACCTTCGGCGTTCCGCGCGACCATGGCGGCGAAGGAAGCGGCAGAATCGAGGCCTCCGATCTGCACGCGCCCGCCGCGCAGCCGTCCCACTGTGTCGATGTTGATCATCGCAACCGGAGCATGCGGGACGGGTCGGCGGGCGAGGCTGCGCGAACCCAGCAGCCCTATCTCCTCGCCCGCGAACCCGGCCACCATCACGCTGCGGCGAAGCGTATCGGCCCCGGCCCGCGCCCGGTCCGCCAGGATGCGGGCCGTCTCGACCAGCACCGCGACGCCGCTGGCGTTGTCGTCGGCGCCCGGAAAATAGCGGTCTGCGGCTCCGTCGACGGACGCCACCTTCCCCAGATGATCGTAATGGGCGCCGATCAACACGATCTCGTCCGCCAACGCGCCCGCGCCCGGCAGCCAGCCCAGCACGTTGCGGCCCGGAAGCGTCAGGCCCGGCAGGGGGAAATCCCGGAACCATCCCTTCCCGTCCGGCGGCGGAGCCAACCCCGCGGCCGCGAACCAGGCCGCCACCGTATCCGCGGCGGCGAAGGCCTCGACGGTGCCGTTGCCCCGGCCCGCGAAATCGGGCGCCGAGAGGGTCCGGACCATGGTCGCGATGGCCGCCGAATCCGGCGGCGCGGGAACCTCGGCGGCGACCGCCGGCGACACGAGACAGGACAGCGCGAGGATCAGTATCGGCAGACGGTTCTTCGCATGATGCATCGGTGATTCCTGGCCAGCGAAAGGGTTCTGTGGAATACTCGCGGTGATCCGCCCGAGGATACCGCGCCCGACCGGAGACGGCAAAGAAAGATGGGCCCCGTGACCGACAACCTCGCAGCCCCCCTGCCCGACGCCGCCGCACCCGCGGTCGCGGTCGTGCGCAGATTGAGAGCCTCGGGGCATCGGGCGCTGCTGGTCGGCGGCGCGGTGCGCGATCTCGTGCTCGGCCTGATTCCCGGCGATTTCGATGTCGCCACCGACGCCCGCCCCGACCGCATCGCCGAACTCTTCCCCGGCAGCCGCCTGGTCGGCGCCGCCTTCGGGGTCGTGCTCGTCCCGTCGGACGGCATCATGATCGAGACCGCCACCTTCCGCCGGGAAGGGCGCTATTCCGACGGCCGCCATCCCGACGACGTCGCCTTCACCGACGATCCCGCCGTCGACGCCCACCGCCGCGACTTCACCGTCAACGCCCTGTACCTCGACCCCGACGACGGCGCCATCCTCGACACCGTCGGCGGCCTGAGCGATTGCCGCGCCCGGATCCTGCGCACCGTCGGCGAGCCGGCCGACCGCTTCGGCGAGGACGGGCTGCGCCTGCTGCGGGCCGCGCGCATGGCCGCCCAGTGCGGGCTGGTCCCCGACGAATCCGTCCGCGCCGGCCTCGCATCGTGCCGGGAGATGATCCGGGCCGTCGCCGCCGAGAGGATCGGCCAGGAGTTCACGCGCCTGCTGACCGGCCCCGATCCCGTCACCGGCCTCGAGATCCTGCGCACATCCGGCCTGCTGGAGATCATCCTGCCGGAGGTCGCCGCCATGCACGGGGTCCCCCAGCCTCCGGCCTACCATCCCGAAGGATGCGTCTGGACGCACACGATGCTCCTGCTCGCCGCCGCCACGGCCCGCCCCCTGCCGCTGATGCTCGCGGCGCTGCTGCACGATGTCGGCAAGCCCTCCACCCTGACCCGCAGCGACCGCATCCGGTTCCACGGCCACGCCAAGGTCGGCGCGCGGATGACCAGGGAGATCGGCGCCAGGTTGAGGCTGCCGCGCGATGTCGTCGCCAAGGCGGCCGACCTGGTGGCCCAGCATCTGCGGTTCATCGACGTGCAGAAGATGAAGCCCGCGACCCTGAAACGATTCCTGCGCCAACCGGACTTCGCCGACCACCTCGAACTGCATCGCCTGGACTGCCTGGCCAGCCACGGCGATCTCTCCAACCACGCCTACTGCCTGCGCATGCTCGAAGAGCTCGACATCGAGCAGTTGGCTCCCGCCCCCCTGCTCAGCGGCCGCGACCTGATGGCGATGGGCTACCCCCGCGGACCCGTGCTCGGCCGCATCCTGCGCGAGCTCGAGACCCGCCAGCTCGAGGGCGCCCTTTCCGACCGCGCCTCCGCCGAGAGCTGGGTCCGCAAGACGTTTCCGCAACAGGACGACTGACCGGGGCGGCGACATGCGTTCCCCTGCGGAGATATCTCGCGGTCAGTTTTCGGGGAGCAGGGCGGTGAAGGTGACCCGGCCTTCGCAGTGGCGGGTGAAGAGATCGGCCAGCAGCGAGACGTTGGCTCGCATCGGATTCCGGGGGTACGAGGCGGTGGCCATGATGACCGCCAGCAGGCTGGTCGTGGCGTCGCGCACCGAGGTGCGGAGCGAATCGCTGGTGGGCGAGCCGAAGCCTCCGGCGGCGTCGAAGAGGCCGAGGCGCCCGGCGAGGTGGACCGGCCCCTTGCGGATTCCCGGATACTGCTCGCCCTCGCGGCCGGTGCGCAGCACGACATCCCCCTCGACCAGATCCAGATCGTACATCCCGATCGGCAGCAGGAACGAGAGGCTGGCCAGGTTGCAGCAGTCCACGGCGTTGGAGATGCGGTAGAGATCCTTGCCCCTGAGCACGCGCCGCAGCAGGGCCTCGCTGCTCGGACGGTGGCGGGTGGGCTCCATGCCGAAGGCTTTGTAGAGATCGCGGGCCTCGCGCAGTCCGGGGATCTCGCTCGGCAGGCGGCCGGCGTGATCCTCGCGCAGGCGGGCGGCCAATTCGGCGGTTTCCGACCACACCGCCGGCTCCTCCCGCACCGACACGCCCTCGCAGACCAGGACCCCCGCGCTCAGCCCGGCTCTCACCGAATCGTCCAGAGCCAGGCTCCGGCCGCCGGGGAGCGTCAGGGCGGCGGTCACGGCCGCCGCTCCCGGTGGCGTCCGTCGTCGCCGTACATCTTCCTGTAGTAGTGCTGGTAGTCCCCGCTGCGGATGCGTTCCCACCACGTGCGATTGTCCAGGTACCACCGCACCGTCTCGCGGATACCCTGGTCGAAGGTGTGGGCCGGCTCCCAGCCCAGATCGTCGCGGATCAGCCCGGCGTCGATCGCGTAGCGCCGGTCGTGGCCCGGGCGATCGGTGACGTACTGGATGAGCGAATCGTCCTTGCCCAGCAGTTCGAGCAGCAGCTTCACGATCCGGATGTTCTCCATCTCGTTGTTGCCGCCGATGTTGTAGACCGACCCGGGTTCGGCCTTGCGCAGGACGAGGTCCAGGGCGCGGCAGTGATCCTCGACGTAGAGCCAATCGCGCACGTTGCGGCCGTCGCCGTAGACCGGCAACGGCTTGTCGTCCAAGGCGTTGGCGATCATCAGGGGGATCAGCTTCTCGGGAAACTGGTAGGGGCCGTAGTTGTTGCTGCACCGGGTGGTCAGCACGGGGAAGCCGTAGGTCTTGTGGTAGGCCCGGCACAGCAGATCGGCCGCGGCCTTGCTCGCCGAATACGGGGAATTCGCCCGCAGCGGGGATCGCTCGGTGAACAGGCCTTCGGAACCCAGGGACCCGTAGACCTCGTCGGTGCTCACCTGCAGGAAACGCTCGACCCCGGCGCCCCGCGCGGCCTCGAGCAGGGTCTGGGTTCCCATCAGGTTGGTCTGCAGGAAGAGGCGCGGCCCGTCGATGGAGCGGTCCACATGGCTCTCGGCTGCGAAGTTGACCACCGCCTCGATCCGCTCCTGCGTCATCAGTTCCCGTACCAGGTCGGCGTCGCCGATGTCCCCGCGCACGAAGCGGTAATCGTCTCGGTCCTCGAGGCCGGCCAGGTTCTCGAGATTGCCGGCATAGGTCAGCAGGTCCAGGTTCACGACCCGGTCGCCGCCTTCTCCGAGCAGGTATCGGACGAAATTCGAGCCGATGAATCCGGCCCCGCCGGTCACCAGGATGCGCATGATCCTCCTCTTAGGAATCCGCTTGTTGCAGGGCGGCGACGGCGGATGTGAAAGCGGCCGTCCTGCGGGCCGAGACGACCGGCCGGCCGTCGGGTCCCGGTTGCTGCAACGAGGTTCCGATGATGTACCCGTCGACCGTCCCGGCGAACCCGTCCAGGTTTTCGATGGTCATGCCGCTGCCCACCAGCACGGGAGCGTCCGGTTCGGCGGCGCGGACCGCGGCCGCCCGGGCCGGATCGGTCGCGGCGCCGGTCGCGGCTCCCGACACGATGATCGCGTCGGCCAGAGCCCGGCGGCGCAGATCGGCCGCCTCCTCGGCGATCGGCCGGGGGGCCAGGGGCGCGGCGTGCTTGACCGCGAGATCGGCCATGATCCCGACCGATTCCAGGCCCAGTTCCCGCCGCAGGCGCAGGACGCGGGCCGCATCGGACCGGATCAGCCCCTGGTCGGCGACCACCGCCCCGCACAGGACGTTCACCCGCACGAAGCGCGCGCCGGTCGCAGCGGCCACCGCCAGGGCCGCGGCTGCATCGTTGCGCAGGACGTTCACTCCGACCGGCAGGCCGGGATGGGCGTCGACGATCGCGCCCGCCAGCCGGGTCATGGCCGCGACCGTGACCGCGGGGACCGCTCCGGCGAAGAAGGGAACGTCGTGATAGTTCTCGACCATCAACGCGCCGACGCCGCCGTCGGCCAGGGCCGCGGCGTCGCGCAGGGCAGCCTCACCGACCGCGTCGAGGTCCCCCTGCCAGCCGGGGGAACCGGGCAGGGCCCGCAGATGCACCATGCCGATCACGGGCGGATCGACCAGCTTCCGGAATTCGTTTCTTGTCCACATGGGGTCAGAGTATAAGGGCCGCGACCGCCCGGGCAAAGCGGCAACCTCCATCCGGCCGGATTCGGAACTGGCGAACCCCCGCCCCGTGGCGTACATTCGCCCACGCGGCGGAATGGCCCGTCGCTCGGAGGGGATCGCAGGGTCCCGCGGAGGTGTCATGCAGGTCATCCAGGGCAAGACGGGCTGGATCGAGGTCATCTGCGGACCGATGTTCAGCGGCAAGAGCGAGGAGATGATCCGTCGCGTGCGTCGAGCCGAGATCGCGCGGCAGCGGGTCCAGCTCTTCAAACCGGCCCTCGACGACCGTTTCGACGAAACGGACATCGTTTCGCACAGCCAGCAGAGGCTGCCGAGCACCCCGGTCTCGTCGAGTTCCGAGATCTTCGCCCTGGTCGAGGACAAGACCGAGGTCGTGGGCATCGACGAGGTGCAGTTCTTCGATTCCGGCATCATGGACGTCTGCGACCGGCTGGCCAATCTGGGCAAGCGGGTCATCGTGGCCGGCCTGGACCAGGACTACAGGGGCCGTCCCTTCGAACCGGTCCCGCAACTGATGGCCATCGCCGAATACGTGACCAAGCAGCTGGCCATCTGCGTCCGCTGCGGCAATCCGGCCGGGCATACGCAACGCCTGACCGAGAACCGCGACAAGATCGTCGTCGGCGCCCAGGGCACCTACGAAGCCCGCTGCCGCCGCTGTTTCGAACCGCCCGTGGAGGAATCCGCCGTCGAGACGGCGGCCGAAAACGCCGAGGATTCCTGATTCCGCCCGCCCGTTCCGTCCCGAGGGGGAACCATGCCGACCCGCATCACCAAATCCTTCGGCTTCGACGCCGCCCACCGCCTGCCCCGCGTCTCCGATGAACACAAATGCTCCCGGATGCACGGCCATACCTACGTCGTCGACCTGGCGATCGAAGGAGAACCCGATCCCGAGACCGGCTGGCTGATGGATTTCGGGGATATCGGCGTCGCCTTCGAGCCTCTGCGGGAGGAACTGGATCACCGGATCCTGAACGAGGTGCCAGGCCTGGAGAATCCCACCGCCGAGCTGATGGCGCGCTGGATCTTCGACCGGCTGCGGCCGGCCCTGCCCGCCCTGGCCGAGGTCACCGTCCACGAAACGCCTACGACCGCCGCGACCTACCGGCCCTGAGATTCCCCGTCCCGCCCGGTCTTTTCGCGGATGTCCTCGAGCCGCTCCAGGATCTCCGGATCCCCCGGCCGCAGCTCCAGCGCATCGCGGAAAGCCCGTTCGGCCTGGCGGAACCGCTTCTGCTTCATCAGGCAGAGCCCCACCCCGAAACGGGCCCGATGATCGGGTTTCTCCCGGTCGAGACTCCGGAAGGTCCGCAGCGCGGCGCCGAGATTCCCGTTGTGGTACTGGATCCAGGCATAGCCCAGACGGGCGCGGGGATCGTCGGGAACCGAACGCAGGGTGATCTCGAACTGGGCGGCGGCATCGTCGATGCGTCCGGCCGCCAGCAGCGCAGCGCCCAGCCCCAGCCTCCCCTCGATGGTGCCGGGAAGCCGCCGCACCCATCGCTGGTGAACCTCGAGGGCCTCGCGGGATTTCCCCTGTTCGGCAAGCGCCGCCGCGAGGCCGGCGTAGAGATCCTCCTCGACGGCGTCGAATCGGGCCTGGGGATGGCCGCGCCGGAGATCGAGCGCCAGACGGTATTCCCTCTCCGCTTCGGCCGCCTCCCCCGCTGCGGCCCGGGCTTCGCCCAGCATGTAATGATGGAAAGGATTGTCCTGCGCCCGGTGCCGATCGAAGGACATCAGGTCTGCGAACGAAAGGATCCCCAGGACGGCCGCCGCCGCCAGGGCCGCCTTCGGAACCTCCAGCCGGCGCCGGCGGACCGCGATCCACAGGGCCTCCAGCCCCGCCCCGGCCGGAATCGTCATCATCGCCGCCAGCGGCAGCCGCATGCGTGCGTTCACGCAGAACAGCAGGATCGACAGGGCGTAGAACCCGGCGAAACCCGTCAGCAATCCGCGCGTTTCGGCTCCGGTCCAGCGCCGCCGGATCCCGACGACCGCCAGCGCCAGCATCGCCGTCCATCCCGGCCAGACCGGCAGGCGCAACAGCGGCGACCATTCCCGCCAGGGATGGATGAACTTGTCCCGCGAACGCTCCCCGGCCCCCAGCAGCATCCGCAATTTCCGGCCGTAGAGCTTCAGGGCCGCCTCCGGCTCCCGCAGCCAGAATCGGATCCCCTCGCGCAAGTAGTGGCGGTCCACGGCGGAAGGTTTCGACTCCCCGCCGACGATCTGCTCGGCACCGCCGGCGGCGTCCCGACAGCCGCCGGCCCCCGCGAGCCCGGCGCCCGGCACCAGGGTCGAGCTCCCATCCGACAGGGCGTTGTTGCCGATGTGGAAATCGATGCCGCCGCCGCTCGCGATCAGCACGGCATCGCCGCCGCGCAGGACGTTGACCGCGGTCACCGGCAGGATCGGCAGCAGAATCCCCAGCGCCAGGGCGGCCCAGGCGCCGCGGCCCGGCCGCGTCTCGGACCGGCGCGCCAGATGCCACAGCAACGCCGGCAGGACGATCAGGACGGCGGGCTTCGCGATCGCCGCCAGTCCCAGGACGCCCCCCTCGGCCGCCAGCCGCCGACCTCCGGCCGGAACACCCTGGTCGCGGTCCAGCAGCAGCCAGAGCGCCGCCGCGACCAAGGTCGCCGTCAAGGCCGCGGGCAGCAGTTCGGCCGAGAAGTAGATGCTCGTCCACAGCGTCGCATGGAGCAGCCCGGCGCAGTATCCCGACCGCCGGCCCCAGATCCGCGCCGCGGCCAGGCCCGAGAACCCCGCGCCGAGGGCCGAGATCGATCCCAGCGCCAGCTGAACCGGCAGGCGGGCCGCGTCGAAAAGGCCATAGAGCCCCCCCAGAATCAGGGGAAAGAGGGGCGCCCTGCAGAAGGGAGCGGCGAAGGGCCAGGCCCCTTCCGCCAGCCCGCGCGCCCATCGGTCGTATATGGCCGCATCCATGGCGGGATGGTCGAACAGGGGGTTGTCCCGCATCAGAAGGATATGCGCGGTCCGCAGGATCAGGGCCGCGCCGGTCACCATCCAGAACAGTCTGCGACGTTCGCTTCTCGTCATCCGGGCAACCTCTCCTGTCGATACGCCGGAGCCCATGGGACGCCCCTCACATTAAAACGGCGATTTGACCTTGCCAAGAACGACTCGAAAGCGTTGAATGGTCGCTTGTAAGGGGCGTCCGGTATCTTCGCCCCCTGGAACCGTACGCGGAGGCCGACGTGAGACTCTCACCCAACAAGATCGACTATCTGTCCGAGAAGATCGTCAGGATGATCGAGACCCACGGGAAGGTCCACATCCAGACCAACGGCGATCTCGTATTCCGGGCCGTGGCCGACGTCATCTACGACAACATGAAGGCCGAAGAGGCCATCGAGGCCGAGGTCGACGAACTGCTCGACGAGCACCGCATCGAGATCCGGGCCCGCGAAATGGACTACGGTGCGCTGCGCGCGAAGATGAAGCGCGAGATCGCCAAGAAGAAGGGGTTCACCCTCTAGGTGACCGCCGCCGCGGAGTGAATGCAATGAGATTATCCGAGGAACGGATCGGCATCCTCGCCAGCAAGATCACCGATGCCCTGCTCGACGAGGAGCACATCGATCTCGAGATCGACGAGGACCGTTTCCGCCATCTGATCGAGAGCACGATCCTGAAGGATCTGCAGATCGAGGATCAGATCGACGAGGAAGCCGCCGCATGGCTTCACCAGCACAAGCCCTACCTCGAGGACGGGTCCCCCGAATTCGAGGTCGAGATGGAAAAGGTCAAGAAGGATCTGGCCGCCAGCCACGGCTACGTCACGTTCTGAGCCGCGGCTAACGGGAAACGGAAGTCCCCCATGCGCGTGCTGGTGCTGACACCCTATCTGCCCCATCGCCGGGTCGGCCACGGCGGAGGCGTTTCCGTCCGTGCCATGGTCCGTCATCTGGCCCGCCGCCACGACGTAGTGCTGGTCTCGCTGCTCCGTCCCGGAGAGGAAGACCTCACCGCCCGGACGGCCGCCGACCTCGGTGTCGAACTGGTTGCGATCCCCTACCTCGACCGCCACGCCTCAGGCGGATCCCGCGGGCGCTTGATGATAAGGCGTTTTCGCGCAGGGCTGAGAAGCCTGAAAACGGGCTATCCCTTCTACGCCGAGAAATACTGGTCGCCCGGGCTCTCCCGGCGCGTCGTCGAGGCCGTGGCCGCGGCCGAACCCGACGTCGTTCAGGTGGAATATCTGCAGATGGGTCGCATCCTGCACGACATCCGCCGCTGGCGCGACCGCATCGACACCGCCGGCTCGCGGCTCCCGCGATTGCTGATCGACACGCATGAGCTCGGCTCCCTGCCCCGGGAACGCAGAGCCGCCCAAACCGGCAACATTCTGAAAAAATTTCAGTTACGACTCAGCGCCCATCGTTGGCGGCATCTGGAGAGAGACGCCTCGACATGGGCCGACACTACGCTCTGCGTCACCGACCAGGACCGGATCCTGCTCGAATCCGCCGGCGGCCGCGACTGCGTGACCGTGCCGCTGGGAATCGACGTCGACCGGGTGCGGCCGGTGTGGCGACGGGACGGTCCGGCGAAGCTGCTTTTCGTCGGCAGTTTCGAACATCGCCCAAACAGAAGCGCAGCTAAATTTTTGGTTGACAGGGTTTGGCCGGTGGTTGCCCAATATACGGAATTACGGCAACTCGTTCTTGCCGGGCGCGGTTCGGACGCTTTCATTTCCGGGCTCGGCCGCGAGGACGAGGGCGTCCGGGGCGTCGGCTACGTGGACGACCTCGAGGAACTCTACCGGGATTGCCGGCTGTTCGTGGCGCCGCTCCGGGAGGGCGGCGGGATCAAGATCAAGATCCTCGAAGCCATGGCCCGGGGCATTCCGGTGGTGACCACGCCGATCGGCGCCGAGGGCATCGTCGAGCGGAAGGACGACGCCCTGATGGTCGCAGCGGCGGACGATTCGTTCGCCCGGGCGATCATCGAAGCGATCGAAAATAGATCCGCGACGATAACGCGGGCGCGCCGCGCACGCGAGATCATCGAAAAGCGGTTTAGTTGGTCGGCCATAACGGAGAGGCTGACTTCATTGTACGAGAGGAGGTGATATCGATCCGAATTCTCAGGAACCCCCGTGGTGCCCGCGCGGGTTCTGCCCCTGGAAGAAAGATCGATAGCATTCTGGCTTGTCCTTTCATGGAGGAGACACTCAAATGATGAAGCGATTGATGCTGCTTATCTTCGCCCTGGCCCTGCTGGTCGGCATGGGCGTCGCCACCAGTGCGGCGGTGGCGGGCGGAGTTGACGGTGAGCTGTGGTGGCGTTGGCAGGGTTGGAACAACCTGGACAACGACGGCGACAACGACGACGCCTACGGCTTCGCCGAGATGCGCGCCCGGATCAACCTGAGCGGCGAATTCGATGGTGGATACTTCACCATCGGCCTGCAGGACTACTTCGACTTCGGCACCTGGGACGACGACGCCGAGTATTGGCACGAGGGCGTCGAGCCCGAGGACGTCGATGTCTACGAGGCCAACTTCACCCTGACCGACTTCCTGTTCGACGGCTTCGACGCCAGCGCCGGCCGCATGCAGTTGGCCTACGGTCGCGAGCGGGTCATCGGCACCGATGACTGGGACTTCCACCACGAGATCTTCTTCGACGGCTTCAAGGGCCACTACGTCTTCGAGAAGGGCTGGTTCGACCTGCTCTGCCTGAAGCTGTACGAAGGCGAGTGGGGCAAGTATTCCGAGGGCGAGGGCGACATCGACATGCGCGGCGTGTACTTCCACTACGACGCCATGCCCGAGCTCTACGTCGAGCCCTACATCCTGCTGACCACCATGGAGAACTGGGACGAAGCCGACGAGGTCGACAACACCAAGATGTGGACCATGGGCGTCCTGGTCGACTACCAGAAGGACAGCTTCCACTTCTACGGCGAAGGCACCCTGAACAGCGGCACCGACGAGATCTCCGAGACCGACATCAGCTCGAACGCCTTCTACGCCGGCCTGTTCTACGACTTCGATTCCGAGTACAACCCGTACATCGGCTTCGAGTACAACATGGCCAGCGGCCAGGACGACAGCGAAGACATGACGGCGTACTACGCGCCCTTCTCTTCGCGTCACGACTTCCTGGGCATGATGGACATCGCCGAGCAGTACGGCGAAACCACCTGGACCGACATCCAGGCCCTGCGGATCGCCGCCGGCTTCATGCCCGTCGAGAATCTCGACGTCGGCCTGGACTACTTCATGTTCACCGAGGCCGAGGTCGACGACGGCGACGAGGACGACATCGGCTCCGAGCTGGACATCAAGCTGAACTACATGTACAGCGACGACGTCCACTTCGAGGGCGGCCTGGGCTTCTTCATGCCCGGCGACATGTTCGATGACGATTCCGACAACGTCGTCTTCGCCTTCATGGGCACCAAGGTCCTGTTCTAGGGATCTGCCGCCTAGGCGGTACGCCTGACGGGGGAGCGCTTCGGCGCTCCCCTTTTTTCGTGCCCGGCGACCGGATGGACCGGATGGACCGGATGAACCGGGTGGAACGTATGGAAGGGAATGGATGAGGGTGGATCAGCCGCGGGTCCGCAGCAGCGCCGCGATGCGGGCGGGATCGAGCGGCTTGCCTCCGCCCAGGGCCTCGGCCAGGAACGTGATCTGGGCCAGCCTCTCGACGGTCTCGAGCCTGTGGAAGGCGGTCACCAGGTCCGGCCCGCAGGCCACGATCCCGTGGTTGGCCAGCAGGACGGCGTCGTGATCGACGATCAGGTCGCGGATCGAGGCCGGCACCTCCTCGGTCGAGGGCGTGCCGTAGACCGCCAGGGGCACCTTCCCGAGCACCAGCACGGCCTCGGGCAGCAGGGCGGTGTCCAGGGTCCTGCCCGCGCAGGCGAAGGCTGTGGCGTAGGGAGCGTGGGCGTGGCAGATCGCCGCGACGTCGGGGCGGCGGGCGTAGATCTCGCGGTGCAGGGGCCATTCGCTGCTGGCGCTGGCGCCGCCGGCGCGATGGATCCTCCCCTGCCCGTCCACGACGACAAGTCCGTAGGGAGTGAGGTCGCCCTTGCAGACGCCCGAGGGCGTCGTCAGAAAGAGATCGCCGCCGAGGCGACCCGAGAGGTTGCCTTCGGCGGCGACGATCAGTTGGCGGTCGTAGAGCAGCTTGCCGATCCGGACGATCTCGCGCCGCAGATCGGATTCGCCCATCGCCATCATTCCACGCCGGGCGTGAAGACGAACACGTGGCTCATGACCCGCTCGAAGAACTCCAGGGCGGTCCGTTCTTCCTGGGCCCTCTCGATGATCCAGGCGTCGGAGAAGGTCGGATTCTCCGTCTTGATCCGCACCAGGGCCTCTTCGTAGAGACGGTCGAGCATCTCGGTGGGGAATCCCATCGCGCTCGAGAACACCAAGGTATTGCTGAATCCGGGCACATAGCTCACATCGACGTCGTCGAAGCGGGAGAAGAACAGGATCTCCGGTTCTAGGCTGCCGTCGAAGGGGATCGACCAGATGCTGCGCTCGTACAGCGTGATCGTCGGAGCGCGGCGATCGGAGACGAAGGCGATCGTGCCGCCGTCGGGCGAGAAGCAGGGCTTCTCGTTCCGCACCAGCGTCGGGTTGCCGGAGGCGGGCGGCGAGTAGGTCAGGCGGGACAGGCCGCGGTTGAGAGGCATCTCGCCGGCGGCGTATCCGGTCGTGTCGAAATCGACCGAGAAGAGCTCCTGGCTCCAGTTCTCGTCGTCGTAGATAACCCCGGATCCCGCCGCGATGTCGGTCGTGGCATGGAACACGATGGTGCGGCCGTCCGGCGACCAGGCCGGAGCGTCGCAAACGGCGGCCTCGGCGGTCACCTGGATCGCGTCGCGCACCTGGAAATCCCCGATCTGGGGCATGCGGACGGCCCACAGGGCCTGCCGCGTGTAGGTGGTCAGATCGTCGATGTCCCGGTAGCCGAAGCGGCTGAACAGGAGCCACTGCCCGTCGGGCGAAAGCGCGGGCGAGCGGTGCATCCAGTACTGGAAATTGGTCGACCGGTCCTCGTCCTCCTCGCGGAAGATCTTGTTGGGAACGATCTCGGTGCCGGCGATGATCCCGGCGGACACCTCGGACTGGAACAGGCGCGAACCGCGGTTGGTGTCCATCCAGTAGAGGATGTGCTGGTCGTCGATCCAGCTGGGGTTGCCCTTGTTCCGGGTGTTGGCCGGACGCTGGACCACGACCGAAGAACCGATCGTGTCGGTATAGTCCGCCACCAGCAGCAGCATCGTGTTCGCCTGGGTCAGCGAAATCAGCGGCTGCTCCTGCGGTTCATTGGTCGAGAGGACCAGCTGACGGATGGTCGGCGGGATGTCATCGTCGTTGCCGGGATCGGGAATGGCGCCCCAGTCGGCCGTGAAGATGACCCGCGAAAGATCCGGCGAGATTTCCGGCTCGAGATAATGGTAGCCGGCGGAAGAGGTGTCGGAAGTGACCATGTAGATTTCGCCGGGGGAATGGTTCCCCGAGATGGGCAGTTCCTCGGTCTCGTCCGGACGTGTGGAGCATCCTACCGCGACGACGACCAGCAGAGCGCCGACGATCGCGAACGAGAGGATCCGCAGGTCAAACAGCTTCTTCAAAACCAAACCTCCGTGGCGGTTTCACAGGCCACAGGGCCGCGAGCCGGCCTTGCCGTCTTGTCTCGTTGGTATGCGAACCGGTCACCACGGTGAGGGCGGGGACCACTGCGTAAAATAAGGGTCCAACCCCTTGTAAATCAACCGGGAGTTCATTTCGCCCCGCCGATTCCCCGCTCAGTCCTCCCCGGCTCCGAACCGGGTCGTCACGCGCGCCCACGACCAGACGGGATATTTCCCCACCCTGGCCGGCGAGAATCGGGCCTGGGAATGGGCCCTGGCGGCGCTGCGGGCCAGCCGCCGGTCGGGCTGCCGGATCGTTTCGACCTGGGCCACGGTCCCGTCCGGCGCCACCAGGAGATCCTGGACGACATCGCCCGCGATCCCCCGATCGGCCAGTTCGGCGGGGTAATCCGGCGCCGGTCCGTCGATCTGGGCGGCCGGCGTGCGCAGCAGTTCCTGGTAGCGCGCGAGGATGTCCATGCTCGCCGGGATGGTGCATTTCTCCATTCCCCCGGCCACCCGCGTTTCCGCTCCGGCGAGGTCGCCGCCGGCCCGCAGGGCGTCGGCGATCAGATAATCCACCGCCGAATCGTCCGGCCGCAGTTCGCCGACCGATTCCAGCACGGTCCGGGCCCGGGCCAGGAACCTTTTCCGGTTGCGTTCCCAGTCCCCGGTATCGGCGGCGGGCCCCTCGCCCGGCACGAGTTCGGGCACGCCCTGGCCGGCCATCACGTAGAGCTGCCCGAGGGTCAGCAGGACGAGCGGGTCGGGTCGTGCATTCCCGGCCAGATACATTTCCAGGGCCACGATCCCGTCCCCCCCCTCGCCGTAGCGGAAGAGCTCGCCGCAACGGATCAGCACGTCGCGCGCGGCGGCGTCGACCCGGTGGCCGGCGGTTCCGGCGCATCGCGAAAGCAGATGGAGACGCCACGGCCCGTCGGCGACCGGCCTCTCCAACATCTTTCCCGACCGCGCGGCGGACGGCCCGGCCTCGACCGCCTTTCCGGCCGGCGCGGGCGCGCATCCCCACAGCGAAAGCAATGCGAGCAGCAGGATCGGAGCGAAGGACTGTTCCCGATGTCTGCGCGGCATCATGAGCGATCTCCCTGGCTCGAAGTGCGGTTCCGAGGAATCGGAGCGGACGACGTCCGACGGCTTTTCAAGCTACACCTTCGGCCGCCGGGGATCAAACCCTGCAGAAACGGAAGCCGCCGCGGCGTCGGCCGCGGCGGCGGGGGTCCCGATCATCCGGGCTGTCAGCGGTACAGGCTCTTGACCGCGCCCCAGCTGGAATCCTCGGCCGGCACGCTCTCGTCGACCGAGGCGGTCAGGGTGGATCCCGATTCGACCTGGCTCGCGCGGACGACCTCGCAACCGAACTTGGTCAGGTTGAAGATCGTGTACCAGTAGTGCTGGTGGCGGGGATACGGATGGACGAAGGAATAGCTCTGGCCCGGCTCGGTGGGCATCAGCACCAGTTGGAATCCGTCATGGATCGTCGTGGGGGCGAAGCCGTCGTAGCGATAACGGATCATCGTCATGTTGCCTTCGCCGGCGATCCAGCCCAGCTCGATCACCAGTCCGCCGCTCTGCAGGGCCTCGAAGTCCAGGATCGGCAGATGCGGTTCCTCGCACAGGGGCGGCTGGCAATGATAGTAGTCACCGGCCCCGACGCTGGCGCCGTGCCGCGGCGACAGGGCGGGGATGTCGCCGAGAAGCTCGACGCTCATCACCGCGGTTTCGCCGCCGCCGAATCCGACCAGGTCGAGGCAGAAACCCTCGACGCCGGCTTCGGCCAGCACGCTGACGGTGCCGAGCATGACCGGCCCGGGCTCTCCCGCGCTCGACAACCGGATGTCGTCCACCCAGGTGGTCGCCGAAAGGTTGTGGATGTCGCCGGCGACCATCATCAGTCCGGGGCCCGGCGTGAAGTCCTGGATCGGCGCGTCGGCGACGATCCTGAACTCCGCCCCGAGCAGGTCGCGGTTCAGATTGTAGGCGTAGATTTCGAGCGATACGGTCTGCGGCAGATTCGCAGGCAGCGGCCGCGGACAATCGCCGTCGACACCGTCGGGCGGCAGGAAATCGATCCTGGGCAGGTAATCGACATGGTAGTTGATGACGTTTTCACTGGTCGGCGAGATTTCCGTGCAGACTCCGGCGAACCCGGACGCCGCCCAGACCGCGACCAGCGAGAGAACCGCCAGCATGACCGCGCAGCGGCCATCGGGCTTTTCCCGGTTCTTCAACATAGAGTGCGAATCCTTTCGTGAAGTCGCCCGTCCACACGTGGGGACGCGGAATTCGCGGGCGATTCTTTCCACCGATCGAACAATTATAGCACGATCAGAACCTTAGATCAATTATCCCGACCATAATTACATTTTTCGGCAACGCCCGGCCGTCCTTTATTCAGAAATTTCGGTCCTGTTCCCGGCGAGGGAAGGATCCAACCGGATGACGATCCGCCACTCCCGTTCGGCTTCCTCGTCGCGGCCCAGGGCATAGAGCAACGAAACCATATTGTTGCGATAGAGGGCGTTGTCCGGATCCAGGAGCACGGCCTGGCGGATCAGCAGCAGCCCGTCCTCCTTGTGCGCAGCGTCCGCGCAGAGGGCCGAAGCCAGCGCCCAGATGTCGGCCGGCAACGGAGCGGGCCGCCCATCCTTCAATCCCATCACCAGCGAGGCGGCGCGGGTCGCATCGCCCTGCTGATGATCGGCGCGCAGGACCAGAGCCATTTCGGTCCCGTCCAGGGATTCCCAATGGGGCGCCAGCAGATCCCGGACATCCCCGGAACGCCCCGCGGCCAGCCGCGCCTCGGCCAGCAACCTGCGTGTCTCGATATCCGGTTCCTCGGCGTAAAGGGTCTCAAGATACGGCAGCGCCGCCGCCGGTTCCCCTCTTTCGAGATGAAGCCGCGCCCAGCCGCGGACGACCTCGATCCGGTCCGGGGCGATCATCTCCGCCGCCTCCAGATACCGTTCGGCGCGATCGTACTGGCCGAAATCGACCAGCACCTGCGCATAATCCAGGTTGAGCCGCCAGTTCTGCGGATCGAGCTCCACGGCCTCGCGCCACTCCCCGAGCGCGCGGCCGGTCCGCCCCATATCGATCAGCAGAGCGGCCAGGTTCTGATGGTTGACCGACACCATCGGAGCCCACAGGGCGGCCTTCTCCATGTGGTCGAGCGCCTCGTCGAGCCGCCCCTGCCGATGCAGCGCCAGCCCCAGCCTCTGCTCGGCCTGCCAGTGGACATCATCGTCGAGATGGGGCCTGCCGAGCAGCAGCCGGGCCTGCTGCTCGGCCGCCCCGTACCGCACGGCGGCGATCAGCGAATCCACCCCGGCCAGGGCGCGCAGATGCTCCTGCCTCATCTCGGGCAGCCTGGGCGCGGCCGAACCGGCCGCCGCGACGATCAGCAAGGCGAGAACGACGACCGCCATGGACACGGCCAGGCCGGCTCTCGAACGGAACGGCATCCTCATCCTTCCTCCTCCCGCGGATACGATCATCCGGGCCCTGCTTGCAAGATAGGAACCGAAAATCCCGGTTTCCACCCCGAACAAGAATGGATCTTGCCTCGGCATCCGCAAAACATCAAATTGTGCTGCATATCATCTTGTCCCATCCAGGCCGGGAATGATATAATTAATGCTCAATTAGGATAATTATTGATGTTTGGCCACCTATCAAGCGATGGAGCGTCACCGATGTCCGGTTTTCATCCCAGCTTCCGCACCCTGCTCGCCGGTTGCATCGTCATCATCCTGGCCGCATCGTCCGCATCGGCATTCGACAGCACCCAGGAAGCCCTCGCCTTCGTCTGGAGCGACGGCTCCGGGAACTGCAGCCAGGTCGACATGGAACTGACGGCCGACAACGTCTGGTCCTGCCCGGTCATCATCCCCGAGGCGGGCATGCACTGGTTCCAGTTCTGGGTCGGCGGCCCCAACGATCCCAAGTACGGAGCCGATCCCGACGATCCCGCCGCAGTGGTCCTGGCCGCGGATCCTCCGCTGATCCCGGTCGATGTCGCGACGCCGGGCGTGTTCACCGTGCAGCTGGACGAGATCGGTTCCACGTACACCTGGACAGGAGCACCGGGCTCCATGATCGCCACCATCGAATTGCGCGATGATCCGGCCGTCCCCCCCGCCGACCTGCGCGCGGTGGTCGTCGACAACCTGTCCGGCGAACTGATCGGAACCTACACGCCGGCGCCGGGCTCCTTCGAGCTGACCATCGGCCATCTCGAGCCGGGCCGGACCTACGATCTGGAATTCGTCGCCGAAGGCTACCAGCAGGTGAGCCGCACCGAAACCGTGACCGACGTCACGCCCCTGGCCTTCACCGTCATCATGGAGGTTCTGGTTCCCAACGCCGACCTCAGTTGGGGTACGGTCAAGGAGTTGTTCCGCTGATCGACGATCGCCCGAGCCCGGAGGCTGTCTTGTCCCCGCGCAACCGCCCCCTCTCAGCGAGCCGTGCGAACCGGCCCGGCCGTATCGTGCCGGGCCCCTCGCTTCCGGTCGCCTCCCTGTTGCTGCTGATGCTGCCGCTGTTGTTGCTGCCTGCCGCCGCCTCGGCGCTGATCGACATCGATTTCGAGCAGGCCTACTTCGTCGATCCCGATCACGGCGTGCGCGACTTCTGCATCGTGCGCCCGGATTCCGTCTACCACATCTTCTACATCGCCTACGACGAGGCTTATCTGAACTCCTCGGGCAAGACGCTGGGCCACGCCACCAGCATGGATCTGAGGCATTGGACGATCCACGCCCCCGCCCTGCTCGCCGGGCAAGGCTGGTGGGACGCCCAGGACGTATGGGCGCCCGAGGTCGTCTTCGACCAGAACGCGGGACGCTGGGCGATGATGTACACCGGCGTCGATTCCCTGAAGGTCCAGCGCGCCTGCCTGGCCTGGTCGGACGACCTGTTCACCTGGTGGAAGGATCCCGCCAATCCGATCTTCGAGCCCGACCCGGAAACCTATCAATGGGATCCGGCCGAGGAATGGAGTTCGTTCCGCGATCCCTGCCTGTTCCGCTCAGGCGGCCAGTGGATGATGCTGAACACCGCCGGCATGCCGTCGCCCCAGTATCCCGACTCGCGGATCGGCGTCTCGCACAGCGCCGTCTCGACCGACCTGGTCCACTGGACCGGCAACGGCCCGGCCTTCGTCCACGACGGCGCCGACGGCACGCCGATCTGGCACGACCTCGAGAGCAACCAGTATCTGGAGATCGACGGCATCCACCACCTGTTCTTCTCGGAGTACGACGAGCAGGGCACGAGCCACATCGCGGCCGACGCCTTCGGCGCCTGGACCATGGCCGACCGCTCCATCTTCGATTACGGCATCGCCCCGGAAATCGACTCGTTCGACACCGGCGTCTTCATCTATTCCCGCTACGTGATGACCCTGCAGCCGGCCTTCGGGTATTTCGAATCCGTGGTGCGGATCGACACCCTGTCCTTCGACGGATACGACGCGCCGGACGTCCTGCGCCCGCATCCTCTGGAGCGTGACTGGGCTGTGCTGGAGGGATCCATCGCCGCGGGCAATCCGACCTGGCGCGAGAATCCGGTGCAGCGCGGCGATCCCGCGATCGGCTCGGCGGGCAACTCGTACTTCGGCAGCGCCGAATTCTACCAGGGCCCGATGAGCCTGATCGGATCACCCGGATCCCGGCTCGGCGATTCGGCGACCGGACGGATCCGCAGCCATGAGCACGTGCTGGTGGGAGACTTCCTGGATTTCCTGATCGGAGGCGGGGAATACCCCGCAACCTGCACCTTCTCCCTGTTGGATGCCACGACCGAAGAGATCCTGTTGAGCGCCACCGGCAACGGGAACGACGCCCTCGAAGCCCGCCGTTGGAACATCCGCCCGTTCCAGGGCCGGACGGTGGTCCTGGAGATCATCGACCAGGAAACGGGCCCGATGGGATACATCAACCTCGACGAGATCCGCGAGATCGTCGATCCGGTCACCGATGTCGGAACGCGGCCGCCGATGCCGCTGATCCTGCACGGGGCCCGGCCCAACCCATTCAACCCCGCCACCACGATCTCCTTCCGGCTGGACGAGCCCGGTGCGATCGATCTCGAGATCTTCGACGCCCGCGGCCGTCGCGTCCACGCCGATGCGGCCGGCGATCTGCCGGTCGGCGAACACGCCCGCCGCTGGAACGGGCGCGACGCCTCGGGCCGCCCCCTCCCTTCCGGCGTCTACCTCTACCGCCTGCGGATGAACGGCGTCCCGGCGGCCCAGGGCCGAATCACCCTCGTCAAGTGACCGACCCCGATCGGACCGCTCCCGGGCGCCCCCCGGAATACGTGCGGCGTGATCGTTCGGCCGAAAATGGAGCGTGAGACGAGGCGGAAGCCGATGCGGAATCGTCAGCGGACGAGCATCACGGCGCCGGCACCCCGCGCGCCGGCCCACTCGACGCGGTAGAGGTAGCGGCCGGAAGGGGCCTCGCGACCGCCGGAATCGCGACCGTCCCACGTCAGGGAGAGGATCCCGTCGGCCGCGGAACCGCCGTCGACGCGCTTGATCATCCGTCCGCGCAGATCGAAGACCGCGAGCCGGGCGGCGGCGGGATCGGCGCCGACCGGCACCGATGCCAGCGACATGGTGATCGTCGTGCGGGGATTGCAGGGATTGGGATGAGCGCGGCAAAGCAGGGGCGCCGAGACGCCGGGCGAGCCGCTGACGGCGTCCCGCAGGAAGATTTCCAGACCGGCGACCTCTTCCGGCAACGGGATCATCTGATTCTCGATCACACCGCAGGCGACGGCCAGTTCGCCTCCGAACAGGTGGCGCAGGTCCTCCGCCAGGATCTCGCGGGCCCGCCAGGCGTGAACGGCGGCAGGACCGTTGGCCGCGTCGGACAGACCGCGCAACCGGAAATATTCGCGCCAGAGATCGGTCCGGCAATCGAAGTACGCCCAGGTCAGGACATGGCCGAGTTCGTGGGTGATCAGCTCGGCGACCGAGGTGGCCGGAGCCGTTCCGAACGAGGGCGAAAGGTAGACGACGTTGCCGCGGGCGAAGCTCCCGCCCTCGGCGACCGGAGGAGCGGGCAGCAGCAGCACGTCGCAGACCAGGCGCGGCGCCACGGTGTGGATCGCCCGGATCGCATCGCCAACCACGTCGACCGGCAGAGCCGTGAACGAGCCCGCCCGCCGCAGCAGGCGCGGATCATCGGGACCGGCCATCAGCTCGACCTCGGAACCGTCCGGCGAGCGGAGCACGCGGCGGCCGTCACGTTCGACGATGCGCGATGACAGATCGTCGGGCGTATGCACGCGTACGGTCATGGCGCCGTTGTTGACGATTTCCGCGGCGGACGAGGAAAGCGCGCAGGTCAGCAGGAATCCCAGCAGCACCAGGATCATCAGGACGACATCAGCCGGGCGCCTCCGATCGGCGCGAAGCGCGGCCGCCGGATTCCGGAACCGGAATCCATCCTGCGCCATCCTGCTACCCGATGTTCCCTGACGCTCCCTGATCATCCCTGATGCTCCTTTCCGATCCCTCATGGCACCCCGTCGTAACTCCCTCTTTCCATTGGGCACGCAGCATGCCCCGTCAAGACGACGGAACCGCCATTCGCAGACCGTGGAGCGAATTCCCCAAATCATTCAACTGCAATATCTTAGAAAGACATGAAACAGGCGGGAACAGCCATGCCGAGCACGTGGCTCAGCGCGACGCGTCGATGTGGGGAAAAATCCGCACCAAGAAGTGGGGAAAAATTCAGGCGCCGAGCCGCCCGGAACCGAAACGGCTGGCGAAGATGGCGCCCGCGCCGTAGCAGTAGACCAGGAAATGGACGATCAGCCCGACCAGTTCCAGCAGGCGGCCGATCCAGCCGATCAAGGGAAGCGGCGACAGGATCAACCCCGCCACCGTCGGCAGCGAGATCACCAGCAGACCGATGACCATCCCCATCCATTCGGAGGAGTCGGCAACACCCCGGCGCGACAAGACGAGTTCGCCCACCACCCGGGATACCGCGCCCACAGCGACCAGGCCCAGGATCATGTAGGCCAGCAGCAGCAACAGGGCCAGGGGGATGCCGATGATCGTGACCACCAGCAGGGCCACCAGCACGGCCAGGGCCACGTGGCCGACGATCGTCCAGAGCAGACCGACGCCGAGAGCGCGACGGGGGCTCGCCCGCAGGTTGTCCAAGATCCGCATCAAGCGGGCCCGCGGCAGCACGGCGAACATCAGCAGGACGAACAGGCCAAGAACGATCAGCAGGGAACTCTTGGCGAAGAACCCGGCCGGACCTCTCTGGATCCGATGGGGAAGATCGAATCCCGAGACGCCGGAAAGATCGATCGAAGTGACCCTCCCGTGGATGACGACCGAATCGTCCCGTTCCACCTCGCCGAAGACCGACACGACGTTGCCGTTGACCTCGGCGTTGTCATAGAGCTTGATCGAACCGCCGATCGCGACGACGTCGCCGTCGACCAGCCCGGAAACTTCGACATCGCCCAGAACGGCCATGACCGACCCGTTGACCTTCTCGTCGGCGTAGACCTCGACGTCGCTGTCGAAGACCACGATGTCCTGGCCGACGATCTTGTATTCGGGCTGCCTCTTCTTGCGACCGGAATCATCCCAATGCCGGGAGACTTCGTCCCAATCCCGGCCCAGATCCTCGATGTCCCTCAGCTTCTCCTCGAAATCCAGGGTGTCGGGAAGCTCCGCCAGGATGTTGGTTGTGATCGAGGCGAGGCCCTTGCTGATGCGCTCGCCGAGATCCTCGGGGATGTCGATCTGGAAATCTCCGCCCGGCCCCCGCAACTGGATGGCGCGATCGCCTAGTTCGAGCTCCATATCCTGCAGGTCGCGGCCGAAATTGGCGATGGCGTCGCCGAGTTCGCGGAACTCCAGGGTCAGCACGGAGTCGGAATCGGCCAAGGCGAGGGCCCTGGCGACCTCGGAGCTGAGATCGATCTCCCGCTCGTCCGGCTCTTCGGGCATGGCCCCGGATTCGGCGCGGAGCAAGTCGGCTTCGCGGCGCAGGGAATCACGGATGGCGCCGAGCCGATCGAGACGCATTTCGATGGAGATCCGCAGGGAATCCTCGTCGGCGTTCGCGGGCGGAGGCGGAGGCGTCTGGGCGTGGGCGGCGGTCGCGAAAACAGCCGTCAACAGTACGAGCAACCAGGCGAGTCCTCCCCGCCTGGTTCCTCGATACCGATTCCCGCGGAAACGGTCAGTGATTTGCCGAGTCCTGGGTCGCCTCGACATAGAGCCTCCGTGTGAAACGTTGCAGGAGCACGAGGGCCTCGGGCAGGACCCCGAGCACGAGCAACGCCGCCGCCGGATCGGGCAACCGTCCGAGGGCGAGTCCCGCCGCGGTCGCCACGGCGATCGTCCCGCCCGCGATCCTAGTCGCGGCGGAACGTACGAAACCCGGCAGAGATTCCTCTTCGAGCAATACCGGGATCCGTTCCCGGCGCAAGGGTTCCATCTCGCGATACGCGGCATAGGGAACCGAAGCGAGGATCTTCTCGTCGAAATCCTCAGGAACCTCAGTCTGCGGCATATCGCCGAGCATTGCAAAGAGAGCTTTCAGCTCGTCGAGTTCCTTGCGGCAGCCCTCGCAGTCGCGCAGGTGCAGATAGACGGCCATGGATTCGCTCTTGTCGAGCGTCTCGTCCAGGTAGTCCTGCAGCCTCCCGCAGACCTCGGCGCAGCCGATCTTGTTGTTCTTCTTGTCGATCCCACTCATATCCGGCACCTCCGGGATGGACGATTTCCCTCCGAAACCGTTCCCAGGCCAGGGTCGAGCCTGGCGTCCGTGCCCGGGATCCGCAGGGACTTGTGGGGTGGCCCGTCCGGATCCTCAGCGTCTTGGTTCTCCCCTTACGGAAGCGGAAAATAAAGGTTGCGCCGATATTTCGCCGCGGGAGAATCAAATTTCGTATTCGCGCGCCTTCAGCAGTTGCAGGATCATCGCCCGGGCACGATGGATCCTCGCCTTGACCGTCCCGAGGGGCAGGTCGAGGATCGTGGCGATGTCCTCGTAGGACAATTCCTGGTCGTGCCGCAGCAGGGTGATGACCCGGTAATGGGGCGGCAGATCGTCGATGACTTCCTGGAGCCTCTCGATCGCCTCGCGCCTCTCGAGCACAGTGTCGGGCTTCGGCCCCTTGTCCGGCAGCTGGATCTCGATCTCCTCGCCGTCGGCGCCGACATGGCCGTCGATGGACATGAACCGCAGCCTGTTGCGCCGCAGGTGGTCGATGCAGTGATTGGTCGCGATGCGGAAGATCCAACTGGAGAAGGCGTAGTTCTCGTCGTAACGGTCGAGCAGCGAGAAGACCTTGATGAAGACCTCCTGCGCCAGATCGCGTGCGTCTTCCGCGCTGTGGGTCATCCGGTAGCAGAGCCCGTAGATGGGGCTGCGGTAACAGGCGAGCAGTTCGGCGAAAGCCGGCTCTTCGCCCCGCTTGCATCGACGGATGAGCTTGAGATCGCGGTTCTTGTCGAACATACCCCGTTCCCGGCAAGAGGGAGCCAACGTTCCGACGAAGATAAGAGCCTCCCACCGGAACGGTCAACCGGATATCCCGCTGGATTTCGGCGACTTGACGCTTGTCGGCGGGGCATGGAATCGGATCGGGAGGATTCGGGCCGGATATACGCCCCCGGGCCGCGGCGGAGGGCCGGTCGACCGGCCGGGCTGCCGCCGCGTGCTCGAACATGTGCCGGAACCGGTGATCGGTTGTCTTGACACCCCGAACGCCGTCTTCATACTATGGAGGCGGTGAGGGGGAAACGATCGGCATTTCCGAGAAAGAGGAATTGAGATGACCAACATCGAAATGATCCAGGCACGCCAGATCCTGGATTCCCGGGGCAATCCCACCGTCGAAGTCGACGTGATCCTCAGCGGCGGCGCCATGGGCCGCGCGATGGTTCCCAGCGGCGCTTCGACCGGCGAGCACGAAGCGATCGAGTTGCGCGACGGAGACAAGGATTTCTATCTGGGCAAGGGCGTCCAGAAGGCCGTGCAGAACGTGATGGACACCATCGAACCCGAGTTGATCGATATCGACGCCACCGACCAGGTGCTCGTGGACCGGATCCTCTGCGAACTGGACGGCACCTCGAACAAGGCCAAGCTGGGCGCGAACGCCATCCTGGGCGTTTCGCTGGCGGTCGCCCACGCGGCGTCCAACGCCGTCGACCTGCCCTTCTACCAGTACCTCGGCGGCGTCGCGGCGCGGACCTTGCCGGTGCCGATGATGAACGTGCTGAACGGCGGTTCCCACGCCGAGAACAACGTCGATATCCAGGAATTCATGATCATGCCCACCGGGGCCGAGACCTTCGCCCACGCGCTGCAGATGGGCGCCGAGACCTTCCACACCCTTAAGAAGGTGCTGGTCGAGAAGGGCCTGGCCGCCGGCGTCGGCGACGAGGGCGGCTTCGCGCCGAACCTGGGCAGCAACCGCGAGGCCCTGGACATGCTGACCGAGGCCATCGAGAAGGCCGGCTACCGTCCGGGCGAGGACATCTGTCTGGCGCTGGACGCCGCGGCGAGCGAATTCCACAAGGACGGCAAGTACCATCTGGCGGCCGAGGGCGACGAGCCCTGGGAGGCCGACCGGCTGGTGGCCTACTACAAGGATCTGGTGGACAACTATCCCATCGTCTCGATCGAGGACGGACTGGACGAGAACGACTGGGAAGGCTGGGGCAAGATGGCCGAGGCCCTGGCGCACCGCATCCAGATCGTGGGCGACGACCTGTTCGTGACCAACCCCGAGCGCTTGACCCGTGGGATCAAGGAAGGCTGCGCCAACAGCATCCTGATCAAGCTCAACCAGATCGGGTCGCTGACCGAGACGCTCGAGACCATCGAGATCGCCAAGCGGGCCGGCTACACCAACGTGATCAGCCACCGCAGCGGCGAGACCGAGGACACGACGATCGCCAGCCTGGCCGTGGCCACCAACGCCGGCCAGATCAAGACCGGCTCGCTGTGCCGCAGCGAGAGGATCGCGAAGTACAACGAACTGCTGCGGATCGAGGAGGAGCTCGGCGACCTGGCCGTCTACCCCGGCCGCGGCTGCTTCTACAACCTGGCCTGACGTCGGAGGGCCGGGCGGATGATCCGCCCGGCCCGGCCCCCCTTGCGCCTCGACGCTTCAAGGAGGAAGCGTGCCCACGCGGAATTCATCGACCGAAAGCAACGGCGGCGAACGCTTCCTGCGGATCGCGCCCAGACGGGGCGCCAGGGCGAAGCGTTCGTTCCTGCTGCTGGCCCTGGTCGTCGGCATCCCGATCGCGCTGAGCTCGTTGCTGGGCGAGAACGGGCTGCCGACCTTCCTGAGGCTGCGCGGCGAGGAGAAGATCCTGCAGCGGGACGTCGAATCGCTGCGCGCGCGGGCGGCCGAACTCGAGAACGACGTCGACGCCCTGGAGACCGACCCGGAGGCCCTCGAAAGGCTGGTTCGGGAGAAATACCGAATGCGCCGGCCGGGCGAGGAAGTGATCGAAGTCGTCGGCGAAGACCTGCTCGCCGACGATCCGCAGAGCGACGGCGCGGAACACCGGGACGCTCCTTGACACCCATGGGGGTGCGTCATATATTGATCCCCGCTTCCGCAGGGAAGCCCAAATCACGAATATGGATGCGGGGTGGAGCAGTCTGGTAGCTCGTTGGGCTCATAACCCAAAGGTCGCAGGTTCAAATCCTGTCCCCGCTACCACTTTGAAAGAGTCCCTGATGCTTAGCGCATCGGGGATTCTTTTTGTTCGCAGCTCGCCGCAGCCTCCCACGCCATCCACCGTGAGGTTTTCGACGAAGGCGCGGATGACGCGTTTGCGTTCTTCCATGGTGCCTTGTTCGAAGAGGCGGCGGGCGTCGGTGAGGCCTTCGAGGATGGCGTCCACCAGGG
>CAYLMM010000004.1:39259-102015 GCA_964384825.1 uncultured Fibrobacteraceae bacterium | reverse complement strand
CGGGTTGCGCAGCTGCAGCGCGGCGATGCGCTTCCAGCCCCGCTCGGCGAAGATCCTGCGGCTCTCCGCGGGCCGCATGTACAGGCCCTCGAACTCGGTCGGGAACGCGCCCTCGCTCAGCACCTTCACCGGGCCGCCCAGGTTCACGGCCTTCTGCTCCATCACCATCTTCACGCCGGGATGCTCGGGGTCGGTGGTGGTGAACACGTTCTCGCACTCGAAGCCGCGGTCGATCTCGTACTTCTCGTCGACGCGCATGGTGCCCATGATCTCGTCGGTCGCGGGGTCGACCAGGGCGATCTCGGCGCCGTCGGCCAGGCCGTCGGCCACGTCCTTGTCGGCGCTCATGGTGATCGGGATCGGCCAGAAGATGCCGTCGGTCAGGCGCATGTCCATGCACACGCTGCGCCAGTCGGCCTCGCCCATGAAGCCGCCCAGGGGCGTGAATCCGCCGATGCCGAGCATGATCAGGTCGCCGATCTCGCGGCTGCTCAGCGGCACGCGGGGCAGGCTCGCGGCCTTCTTCAGTTCCAGGGCGTGCGCGGCGCCTTCGAGCAGCAGCGGGCGCAGTTCCGCGCCTCCGTGGGGACGGATCAGATCGGCCATGGTCGACATCCTTTCGGGGATACGAGTGATCAAAAACAGGCCAGCGGTAAATCTAGGATGCGGACCGGGCGATGTCAGGAGAAATCCCCGCCCCTCATTTGTAGTGCAGCGTCGTGCTGGTCTCGTCCCGGCGCTCGAAGCGTCCTTCCAGGATCCGGCCGGGGACGATCTCGCCGTCGGGCATGACCCGCTCGAAGATCGCCTGCAGCAGGATCTCCCGCTCCCGCTTGTCGATCCCCAGGGCCACCCGCGGGCGGTCGTTCGGGCCGAAGGTCCGGCCCTCGCCGCCGAAGACCACCGTCTGCTCGTCCGCGATCGCGTGGACCGCCGACATCAGCACGTAGCGCACCCGGAAGGAGCCGCCGGGCTCCGCGTCTTCTCCCGGCCAGAGGGTGTAGTCGTTCTGCGGCGCGTAGGGATGGAAGACCAGGGTGTCGGCCGGGGCGCCGGGGCGGAACCGCTCGTCCAGCACCTGGATCCGGTAGGGGAAGAACATGCGCCAGCGGGTGGTGTCGGGCAGCTTGCCGACCGGCAGGAAGGCGTGGTCGCGCACGGTGGTGCAGCCGACCGCCGCCAGCAGGACGGCCAGCAGGATCAGGGGCAGGCGGGAGCGTTGCATGGGAACCTCGCGATCGGGGGTACGGGAACCTTCTCTCAAGTTCCCACCGCCCGGGCCCGGCGTCAAGCCGGCCGCCCGGCGCGCGGCCCCATAATCGTGTCAGGGACGTCCCAGCAGGCGGAACATCTCGCTCTTGTAGGCCTCGACCCCGGGCTGGTCGAAGGGGTTGACCCCCAGCAGGCGTCCGCTGACCGCCACCGCGTATTCGAAGAAGTAGATCAGCGCGCCGACGGTCGGCGCGTCGAGCTTTTCCGCCTCCAGCGCCAGGATCGGCACTCCGCCCGCGCCGTGGGCCGCGCGGGTTCCTTCGTAGGCCTTGCGGTTGATCTCGTCCAGTTCGCGGCCCGCCAGATAGCCCAGGCCGTCCAGGTTCCGGTCCGCGCCGCTCGGGTCGGGGTCGGCCGGCACCATCGCTCCGGTCCCGGTGCCGTCGACGTGCAGGAAGGTCTCGAAGAGGTCGCGGCGGCCGTCCTGCAGGTACTGGCCCATGCTGTGCAGATCGGTCGTGAAGCGGCAGGACGCGGGGAAGATCCCCTCGCCGCCCTTGCCCTCGCTCTCGCCGAACAGTTGCTTCCACCATTCCTGCAACATCCCGAGGCCCGAATGGAAGGTCGACAGGACCTCGGTCGTGAAACCCGCCCGGTACAGGGCGTGGCGGGTCGCGGCGTAGAGCAGGGCGGGATTCCCGCGCAGCCCCTCGTTGCGGCAGATCCTGCGCGCTTCCGCGGCACCGGCCAGCAGACCCTCGACGTCGACCCCGGCCGCCGCCAAGGGGAACAGCCCCACCGGAGTCAGGACCGAGAACCGTCCGCCCACGTCGTCGGGGATGACGAAGGCGGCGTAGCCCTCCCGCTCGGCCAGGGCGTGCAGCGCACCGCGGCGGGCGTCGGTGATCGCGGTGGTGCGCCGCGCCGCCTCCTCGCGCCCGTAACGCTCGACCATCAGCCCGCGCAGGATGCGGAAGGCCACCGCCGGCTCCAGGGTCGTGCCCGATTTCGAGATGACGCAGAGGCGCAGGTCGCGGCCTGCGATATCGGCGAGCAGGCGCTTCAGCCCGGCTGCGCAGAGATCGGTGCCGGCGAAGAGCACCCGCGGCCCGCTTTCGGCCGGCAGGGCCTCGAGCACGGCTCGCGCCCCCAGATACGACCCGCCGATGCCCACCACGACCAGGATCTCGGCCTCGCGCGCGGCCGCCGCCGTCTTCCGGATGGCCTTCAAGGGATGGGCGGACATTTCGGTCGGCAGGTCGAGCCAGCCCAGGAAATCGGATCCCGGACCTTGCCGGGCCTCGATGTCGGCCGCGGCCGCCTTCGCGGAGCCGGCCAGGGCGTCGATCGCCCCGGGAGCCAGAAACCGTTCCGCCGCCGTCACATCCAGCGTGAATCCCGTTGTCGTTTTCATGTTTTCGCCTCTGCGTTGGCCGTCGTTTCGATCCCGAAGATGCGCTTCACGGGAGAATATGATAAAGTTGGACCCGGTCACCTCGTACCCTAACAGGGCGGCCGTTCCCTGGGAACGGTGGGATCAACACTTTCAAGACCGCGCTCCCGCTCGCGGTTCGGGACTGGTGAAGCTGGTGGTGCTCGCCCCGCAGCATGGTTTTCGTGCGTCTTGGCGTTCGGGATGGTTTCTCATCCTGATCGCCGTTTTCTGCTGCCTGGCGCCTGCATCTTCGCCCGCCGCGGCGGCCCTCTGGCCGCCCGACTCGAGCATCCTCGAAGGCAAGAGCGAAGCCGGCCCCTTCGCCTCCCCGGAGATCATCCCCGAGCAGGATCTCTTCGATGTCCTGCACTACCGCAACCAGCTCTACATCCCGGTCTTCGAGCAGATGATCACCGGGTTCACGACCGTGACCCTGACCCCGACGACGGCGAGCCTCGACGAGATCGTCCTGAACTTCGTCGATGATATGCATGTCAGCTCCGTTCTGCGCAATGAAACAACGATCCCGTGGACCCACAACGACGATCTGCTGCGGATCCACCTGGCCGAGCCCGTCGCCATGGGCGACACCCTGGCCGTATCGATCTCCTTCAGCGGTTCGCCGGAGCAGGACGGCCTCTTCGGTTTCGCCTTCCAGCAGCGGTCCGACGGCGGGCCGGTCATCGCGTCGGTCAGCGAGCCGTGGAGCGCCCGCACCTGGTGGCCGTGCAAGGACCGGGTCGACGACAAGGCCCTTTTCTCGACGGAGCTGCTGGTTCCCGACGGGATGACCGCCGTCTCCAACGGCAGGCTGGTGGCCGACGAGCCTCTGGGCGGCGAACAGGGAATCCCGTCCCCGGCCGGAAACGCCGCCCCCGACCGTTTCGCGGTCGAACTCGAGGCCGGCGCCTCCTCCGCGACGGGCCTGCACTGGATGCGCTGGGAGGAATCGTTCCCCCTGTCCACCTACCATTTCTCGATCGCCGTGTCGCAATACGAACCGATGGAGGACGTCTTCGTCTCCACCGCCGGCGATTCGCTGGCGATCCGCCACTACGTCTATCCCTACCGGATCGATCGCGCGACCGAGGATTTCTCGCGGCTGCCCGAGATGCTGCAGTTCTGCATCGACAGGTTCGGGCCCTACCCCTTCCCGGGCGAGAAGTACGGCATGGCGATCTTCGAGTGGGACGGCGCCATGGAGCATCCCACCGCCACGACCTACGGCGCGCTCTTCCTGACCGGCGACCATTACTTCGACACCATCGTGCTGCACGAGCTCTCACACCAGTGGTTCGGCAACATGGTGTCCCCGACCGACTGGACCCACACCTGGCTCAACGAGGGCTTCGCCACCTACGCCGAGGGCCTGTGGAAAGAGCATTTCCACAACACCCCCAACGGCCTGAAGTGGTTCATGGAGGCGCGCAGCATCTTCAACTGGTGGAAGGGCCCGCTGGTCCGCGAGGCGGGAAGCACCGACGCCTGGTACTACTTCAACGACATGGTCTACTACAAGGGCGCCTGGGTGCTGCACATGCTCCACAGGATGATGGGGAGCGACAGCTTCTTCGAGGCCCTGCGGACCTACCTGCAACAGCCCGGCCTGAAGTACGGCAACGCGTCGACCGAGGACTTCATCGCCGCCTGCGAGCAGGTCTACGGCTCCGATCTGCACGAGTGGTTCGCGCAATGGCTCTACCGGACCACCTGCCCGATCCTCGGGCTCAACCTGATCAACGCCCAGGGGGAAGACGGCGCCGTCGCCAGGCTGAGCTTCATCCAGCTCCAGGACACCGACCCCTACGCCGGCGACGATCCCTTCCGCATCCCGGTCGAGCTGCGGCTGAAGGGCTCGGGGTTCGACCTGCGCCGCGAGGTCTTCCTCGACCAGCGCGAGCAGATGTTCACCCTGCAGGTTCCGGGGCCGGTCACCGAGGTCGTGGTCGATCCCGACGGCTGGCTGCTGCACGAGCTGCAGACGCTCACCGACATCGCCTCCGACGGGAACGACGGGCCGCGGATGCTGCCCCCCCATCCCAACCCCTTCAACGGGCGCGGCGTCGTGCGCTGGTCGTCGCCCTTGCCGAGCCGCGACCAGATGTCGGTCTTCGACCTGCGCGGCCGCCGCATCGCCGTGGTCGAGCTCGATGAGATGCCCGCCGGCGATCGCGAAGCCGCCTGGGACGGACGCACCGCCGACGGCGTTCCCTGCGCCTCGGGCGTGTACCTGGTGTCGGTGGTCTGCCGGCCCGTCGACGGTTCGCCCATGATCCATCTGAAGAGCCGGCTGACCCTGGCGCGTTGACATCTCCGCCCGGTCGCACGACCATGGTGTATCCCTGGACTTCCGATCCCCGAACAGGAGCCTAGCGCCGTGTCACACGCCGTGTCCGTCCTCGCCGTGCACTACGCCGAGATCGCCCTGAAGGGCAAGAACCGCCGCATGTTCCAGCGCCGGCTGCGGAACAACCTGGCGGTCGCGCTCGACGGCGAGCCGATCACCGCGATCAACCACATCGAGAGCCGCTTCCTGATCCGTTTCAGCGATCCGCAGCGGGGCGAGGCGATCTTCGAGAAGGCGCGGCGTGTCTTCGGCGTGCAGTGGCTGGCGCTCGGGGTGCCGATCCCGCGCAGGGATCTGGACGACGATCTGGCCGAACTGCGGCGCACCGCGGTCGAGATCGCCCGGCGCGACGTCGGCGACGCGAAGACCTTCAAGATCCACACCCGCCGCTCGGACACGACCTTCCCGCTGACCTCGCCCGAGATCAACGCGATCGTGGGCGCCGACGTGCAGCAGGCGATCGGTCTGCCCGCCAAAATGTCCCGCCCCGATTACACCCTGCATCTGCTGGTGCTGCGCGAAGAGGTGCTGATCCTCACCGGCCACACCACGGCCTTCGGCGGCCTGCCCGTGGGGTCGAGCGGCCGGGTGATGGTGCTGCTGTCCGGCGGAATCGATTCGCCGGTGGCCGCCTGGATGATGATGAAGCGCGGCTGCCGCCCCGAATTCATCCACTTCTATTCGGGCCGCTCGGTGGAGGAGGCCGACACCGCCAAGATCGAGCAGCTGGCGCGCGTGCTGCAGGGCTTCTCGCCGACGCCGCTGACGCTGCATCTGGTCGCGGCCTTCCCCTACGAGTCGCGGGCGATCGGCGTGGTCGAGGATTCCTACGACATGGTCCTGTTCCGCCGCTACATGTTCAAGACGGCCGAGCGGCTGGCCCGGCGCGAAAGCTGCCTGGCCCTGGTCGCCGGCGACAGCGTGGGCCAGGTCGCCAGCCAGACGCTGCACAACCTGGCCGCGATCGGCTCGGACATCAAGCTGCCGGTGATGCGCCCCCTGGTGGGCCTGGACAAGCTCGAGATCACGGCCCTCTCGCGGAAGATGGGGGCCTACGAGGCCTCGATCCTGCCGTACCGCGACTGCTGCTCGATCCGCTCGCCGCGCCCGGTGCTCAACGCCCGCGCCTATCAGCTGCTGGAACTGTCGGAAAAGATCGATCTCGACGCGGCGGTGGCCGAGGCCCTGGAAACCGCCGTCTGCCTGAAGATCGACGCCCGCGGCGACGCCCCCGAAACCTCCGAGGAGACCCCCGCATGAACCGCACGCACCCTCTGGCTTTGCTCGCGGCCGCCGCGACGATCCTGCTGCTGACCGTCGCCGGCGCCGCCGGGGCCGTGGACTGGCCGCGGTCGTCGGATCGGGCGGTACGGCCCCTGGATCATCCGACCATCGAGACGCTCCTGGCCTCCGGGATCGATCCTTCGCAGGGGTACCGCTTCGTGGTCTTCGGCGACCAGCGGGCCCAGGACACCTGGCCCGGGATGATGGAGAGGATCGCCGCCTTGCCCGCGGATCCGGCGCCGCTGTTCATGCTCGACACCGGCGACATCGTCGCCGACGGCCGCCACGCCGACCAGTTCTCCACCCTGGCCGGGATCCTGGCCCCCTGCTCCGGCATGGCCTACCTGGTGGGCATCGGCAATCACGAGCTATCGCACAACCAGCGCCGGGCCGGGCGCGAGAACACGGGCGCCTTCCTGTCGTACCTGGACGCCGATTTCGGCCCCGACCGGATGTACTACGCCAAGGTGATCGGCCCGCTGCGCTTCCTGTTCCTCGACAGCAACGACCTGGTCTACGGCGACGAGGCCGAGCTCGACTCGCCCGCATCGCCCCCGCCCGGCAGCCGCGCCGAGGCGCAGATGATCTGGCTGGCCGACCGTCTGGCCGAAACCGGCCCCTGGCTCACGACGGTCGCGGTGATGCACCATCCCTTCGTGCAGTCCTCGAAGATCCACCGCGACGACGCGGCCGCCCTGTGGTCGTACCGAAACGGCGGCGAGACCCTGCCGAACATGCTGATCGACGGCGGCGTCGAAGTGGTGCTGGTCGGCCACACCCACACCTACGAGCGCTTCGACCTGACCCGCGCCGACGGTGATCGCCTGATCCTGGTGAACATCTCGGGCAAGCCCGGCGGCGGCTTCGGGGCCGCCCGGCGCCGGGCCCGCGACCTGCGCGGCCGCGAGATCGAGATGCTGCGCGACGGAGGATGGGAGGACCTGGAAGGCTGGACGATCGTCCAGCGGGAAGTGATGGACGTGGACGACGCCAACCAGTTCGCGGTGATCGACGTGGATCCCGAGGGCGGGATGACGATCGAGATGCATTTCCTGGACCGGGACGAGCCGTCCGGCTTGCGGATCGCGCCGGCCTACCGCATCCCCTGACCATCCGGAAAGACCGACGGGGGCGGCTCGCGCCGCCCCCGCTCCCCAGCCCCCCTCCAAACGGAACGCTTTTCGGGGCCCCCAGGATATCAAAGCAGCCGCCGCGCGACCATCACGCGTTTGCGCCACCACGGATTTTCGAGGCTGTCGCTGCGGACATGCTTGCCGGTGCCCGGGGCGTGGATGAACCGGCCGCCGCCGGCGTAGATCCCCACATGGGACACCGATTGGCCGCGGGTGCGGAAGAAGATCAGGTCGTTGCGTCGCAGTTCGCGCACGCCGACCCGGCGGCCGACGCGCGACTGGTCGATGGCCCGCCGCGGCAGTTCGACCCCGCAGCGCTTGTAGACGTACTGGACCAGGCCGCTGCAGTCGAAGCCCCGCGGCGTGGATCCGCCGAAGACGTAAGGGGTGCCCAGGAATCCCTCGGCCATGGCGGCGGCGTCGCCCGAGGGCGCGCCGCGGGAGGGCCGGGCTCGGGCGGCCAGGGCCGGATCGCCGCCGATCCGCGAACGGATCAGGGGGTCGGGCAGGGGATCGAAAAGGGGCCGGGCCTTCGCGGCGGCGATGGTGGAATCGGCGGGCGCGGAACCGGAGGTCGCGGCATCCGCGGGCGCCGGGGCCGCCGCGGCCGAGGCTGCCGGACCGGCGACGCGGCGCGGCGTGGCGGAGGCGGCGGATCCGGCTGCATCGGCGGAACCGGTTTTCGCGGGGTCGGTTGCCGGAAACAGCCCCGCCGCGCGGTGCGGCGAGCAGCCGAAGGAGCCGACCAGGATCAAGACCAGGACGGCGGCGGCGGCAAGGCGCCGGGCCGTGTTCGCGGGCGCGATCGCGGCGTGATGACGTGGCTCCTTCCTTCGCATCGTCATCAGAATACCCTCTCGGCGGCGGCCTGTCATCCTCGACCCCATCCCCCCGATTTCGAGCAAGCGACGTGCCCCGACTTGGCACCGGCGCGCCGGGGTGTTAGCTTGAGGCGCCCGGCGGACCCGCCCGGCCCGACCGGTTTCCCCCGAAAGGACGATCATGCAGGACGATACGCGCAACGAGCAGAACCAGGCGACCGCGCCGGATAGTTTCGAGACGACCATCGAGAAGGTGGTCACCGGCGGCGCCGGTCTGGGCCGCTGCGGCGAAGTGGCCGCTTTCGTGCCGCTGACCGCCCCGGGCGACCGGGTGCGCGCGCGCGTCGTGCGCCGCAAGAAGAACTTCGTGCAGGCCGAACTGCAAGAGGTGCTCGAGGCCGGCCCCGCCCGCATCGAGCCCCGCTGCCCCCATTTCGGCGACTGCGGCGGCTGCGACATGCAGCACATGTCGGCCGAAAAGCAGCTCGAGGCCAAGACCGACATCGTGGCCGACTGCCTGCGCCGCATCGGCGGCATCGACCCCGAAGGGCTGCTCGAGGCCCCCGAGCCGGCCGGCCCGGAATTCGGCGCCCGCAACCGCATCCGGCTGTCCCGCAGTCCGATGGGTCCCTTCGGCCTGCTGCGCCGCGGCAGCAACGAGGTGGTGCCGCTTTCGACCTGCCCGATGATGCCCGAGGTCTTCGACAAGGAGATCCTGCCGTTCCTGGTGGAGATGCCGCCGGTCGACCAGATCGTCGTGCGCCTCGACGGCCGCGGCGGCTACCTGCTGTCGCTCTTCGGACCTCCCAACCGGATGCGCCCGCTGAAATCCTCGCTGCGCAAGCTGCCCGACGGGGAATCGCCGCGGCCCGGCTGCGTGGGCATCCTCTACAACAACCTGCCCTTGTGGGGCCGCGACCACCTGCTGGTGCGGATGGCGGGCCTGACCTGGCGCGTCGGCGCGAACAGCTTCTTCCAGGGCAACCTGGCCGAGGCCGAGGCTGCCCTGCTGCTGGCCCGCGAATGGCTGGGCGAGATCGCCGGCGACCATCCCGTACCGGTGGCCGACCTGTACTGCGGCGTGGGCCTGTTCACCCTCGGCCTGGCCGACATGAGCAACCGGATCATCGCCTGCGAAAGCGACCCGCACGCGGTGCGCGACGCCCGGAACAACATCGAACGCGACCGCACGACCCGCGGCAAGGCGACCGTCTGGCACGGACGGGTCGAGCGCGTGCTGGCCAAATGGCCCGCGAGCGCGCCGGACGATGCCGCCGATTTCCCGTGGTCCGAAGCGGTGGCCGTGCTGGACCCCCCGCGCACCGGCCTGGGCGCCGAGACGGCGAAGCTGCTGGCGGGACTGGGGCCGAAGGCCGTGCTTTACATGAGCTGCGATCCGGCGACGCTGGCGCGGGACTGCAAGGTGCTGGGCGAGGCCGGGTACGCGCTGAAGAAGGCCAGGGTGCTGGATATGTTCCCGCAGACGGGGCATGTGGAGGTTTTGGGGGTTTTGGTAAAGGACTAGAGAGTCGCTTTTCCGGTTTTTTCTCGAACTAGACCGATATTCAGAGCGCCTCCGACGCCGCATATCCCGATATGCGAAGAGGGCCGATTCAGGCCAATCCCCCTTCGCGCCCAATCCCTTGACACCCCCTCCCCCTTAAGCGATACTTTGATCGGTCGCCGTACAAAGACCCGCTCCCGGCTTTTCCCATCCTTATAAGGCGAAGGGAAACCGGGACCCCGGCCCGATGGGCGCATCCCCTCCGGAGGCAGTCGTGAAACCGATCAGAACCCACCTGTTCTTCCCGGCCGCGATCCTTCTTCTGCCGTTGCTGCTGACCGCCGGTTGCAGCGACCGCGATCCCGCCGGTCTGGAGATCGCGCGCGCGACGGACGATCCGGTCGTTTTCGCCGACGAGATCATGGAGACCGACGTCTACTACCAGCCCTTCGCCGGCACCAAGACCTTCGCGGTGAGCGTCGACACGGTCTACGCCCACAGCGGCGACGGGTCGATGATGATCACCCTGCCGCCCGAGGATTCGCCTCTGGGCGCCTACGCCGGCGGCGTGCTGACCTCGGTCGCCCCGCGCGACCTGACCGCCTACAACGCGCTGACCTTCTACGCCCGCGCCGACGCCCCGATCAGCCTGAACGTCGCCGGATTCGGCAACGACAACACCGGCACCTCGCGCTACGAGGCCTCCACGTCGAACATCACGGTGACGACCTCCTGGCGCCGGGTGGTGATCCCGATCCCCAACGCCGCCCGCCTGATCGCCGAGCGCGGCCTGTTCACCTTCGCCGAGGCCCTCGAGAGCGGCCGGCCCGAGGACAACCGCATCTGGTTCGACCAGATCGAGTTCGCGACGGTCGACAACATCGCCGACCCTCGGCCTTGGATGCCCTCGGCGACCAAGGAATACTTCGCCGGCGCCACCGTCGGCCTGGCCGGCACCAACACGACCTACCGGGTCCTGGGGCTGGACGTCGAGGTCGCCCACGGCCCCGGCTACTTCGATTTCGAGATCTCCGATCCCTCGGTCGCGGTCGTGGAGAACGACGTCATCCGGATCATCGGCGAGGGCGAGGCGACGGTCACCGCCTCGCTGCTCGGCGTCCCGGCGGAAGGCTCGGCGGTCCTGAGCGGCAAGCTGCCCCCGGCCGACCCCGCGCCCGCCCCGACCGAGCCCATCGGCGAGGTGGTTTCGCTGTTCAGCGACGTCTACCAGAACTCGCCGGTCGACAGCTTCATCCCGAACTGGCAGTACTCGACGGCCGAACTGTCGGATTTCCAGATCGACGGCGACAACGCCCTGATGTACTCTTCGCTGAACTTCGTAGGCATCGATTTCCGCAGCAATACCGTCGACGCGTCGCAGATGGACTATCTGCACCTCGACGTCTACGCCGCCGAGGGAACCGGGTTCAACGTCAAGATCGTGGCCTTCAACGACGACAACGGGTTCATCGTCGGCCAGTCGGAACTTGCCTTCGGAGCGGACACGACGCCCGCGTTCACGTCGGGCGAATGGTCGTCGATGGACATTCCGCTGGCCGATTTCGGCATCGCCCAGCCCCTGGATCACGTCGGGCAACTGGTTCTCAGCACGGGCGACGCGCCGCTGGTGCTGATCGACAACATCTACTTCCACCGCTGACCGTCGCACGATGATCGCGAAGGAACCGAGCGTATGAACAACGAGAACCTGTTCTGGAAGGGCCTGCGGCGCTCGGCGCCGGACAGGCCGCGCCCGTTGGCCGACGCGGTCCTGCGCCTGATCTGGCAGGAGCGCCGGATCTCCCGGGCCCAGATCGCCAGGACGGCCAACCTGTCCCGCTCGACGGTCTCGGAGATCGTCAACGAGATCCTGCCGCTGGGCATCGTCGCCGAGAGCGGCGAGGGCAAGTCGCACGGCGGCCGGCGGCCCATCGTGCTCGAGTTCCGCGACGATTCCTGCGCGATCCTGGGCGTCGAGATGAGCGCCACCCACGTCGTGGCCGCCCTGACCGACCTGCGCGGACGCGTGCTGACCTGGGAATCGCGGGCGCATCCGGTGCGCACCGATCCGGCCGGCACCCGCAAGCTCATCGAGACCCTCTGCCGGAAATGCCTTTCGGCTCCCGAGGCCGGCGACCGGCCCCTGGTGGGGATCGGCGTCGCGGTGCCCAGCCCCATCGACCCGTACCATCCCGACCGGCTCTCCGAGATCGTCCTGCCCGAATGGAAGGGCAAGCTGGGCATCGACATGCTCGCCCGGCGCTTCGACACCAAGGTGCTGGTCGACAACGACGCCAACCTGGGCGCCCTGGCCGAGCACTGGTGGGGCGTGGGCCGCGGCGTCGACGACATCGCCTACATCAAGGTCGCCACGGGCATCGGCTCGGGTCACGTGATCGACGGCGAGATCTACCGGGGTTCGACCGGCGTCGCCGGCGAGATCGGACACATCGCCGTCGACCCTCAGGGCAAGCGCTGCATCTGCGGCCTGCGCGGATGCCTGGTCACCCTGGTCGGCACGCGGGCCCTGGTCGAGCGCGCCGCCGAGCTGAACGCCGAATTCCCCGACAGCGGCCTGGCCGGCAAGGAGACCTCGATCAACGAAATCGAGGAAGCCGCCCTGGCCGGCGACCCCCTCGCGCTGAAGGTGGCGAACGAGGCGGCCGGCCATCTGGGCCGCGCCGTGGCCGGCATGATGAACCTGCTGAACCCCTCGCTGGTGATCATCGGCGGCGGGCTCGCCCGGCTCGGCGACCTGCTGATCGAACCCCTGCGCGAGACCATCAACAGCCGCACCCTGATCAGCTCGATCGCTGCGGCCGAGATCCGGGCCAGCGAGCTGGGGCCGCTTTCCGGGGCCATCGGCGCCGCCACGATGGTGCTGAAGGCCTCGCTCGAGGATTCCCGCATGTTCCCCTCGGTCGCCGCCCCCCCCCGGTCCGCCGCCGGCGGATCCGATATCTGAGCCGCGGCCCGCAGAACATCCCCGCAGATACAGGAACGGCCCGGTCGATGCGACCGGGCCGTTCTCCGCGCAGGACCTCGCAACTAGATGGCCAGATGCATGTAGGTCCTGATCTCCCACTCGTGACCCTCGTCCAATCCGTCCGGGTACCTCTCGTTCGGCAGCGGCTCGATCGCGCCTTCGGGCTGGTACCGGTTCGAGTTGCGGTCGAGGGTGCGGTAGGTGGCCCGCACGCCCAGCCGCGTCTGGGACAGCCCGAACCAGAGAGGCCGGCCCAGGGTGAACGACAGGTCGGCCATCGCCTGCATCGGGTACGTCAGGTTGTGGTCGTGATGGTAGTCGTAGGGCCCGTAGTCGTTGAACTTCAGGAACCCGCCCAACGCCACCTCGGGCCAGGCGATCCGCGTCTCCAGGCCGAAGCGGTCGATGCGCCGTTCGTCGTCGCCGTTGGGCTCGGCGTTGCCGAAGAAGATGCGGCTGATCATCTTGGCGCCGGTGCCCAGGCTGTTGATCACCCGGCAGTTGACCTCCCACAGATCGCGCTCGGGAGTGGCGCCGGCGAAGGGATAGACCTCTTCGGTGTCGGAGATGAACAGCCCCGCGTCGGCGGTCGTGTGATGGCGCTTGAAGACGAAGCCCATGCTGGCCGCCAGATCGGCGTCCTCGCGCGCGTCGCTGTCCCAGTTCCACATCCAGGTCGCAGGGGTCGGATCGTAGGTCACCATCAGCTCGGCCGCGGTGGTCTCGCGATTGTCGCGCACCGCGAAGGGGTCGTCGCGGACGTTGCGCGGGCGGCCGGCGGTGCCGGCCAGGTCGTCCGAATGGGGCATGGGGCCCACGATGGGCTTCTGCCACAGGAAGTTCGGCCCGACCTGCCACTTGCCCATGCCGACGGCCAGGCCGGTCAGCGCGTTGATCTGGTTGCCCGAGCCGCTGTCCTTCAGGTTCCAGCCGGTGAAGGTGGGGATGGCGGTCGGGCCGCCGTCGGCCACCAGGCCCATGTAGGCCCCCTGCCCGTACCAGTTCCAGCGCCCCTCCTGCCACTTCAGCTTGGCCTTGAAGCCGAAGGTGTCCTTGTCCTTGATCCTGTCGACCCGGATGTCCTCGGGCGCCATCGGGCCGCCGCGGTCGGCGGCCTCGTCGGTCAGCAGCTGGAAGGTCTCGCCCACCCGGGGCTGGCCCGACCACAGCACGCCGCCCTCGACGTCGAAGGGGCCGACGCGGGTCTCCATCTGCAGCGAGGCCTTGCGGCTCGACCGCACCGGGATCGCCACCGAGCTGGTCACCTGCGTCTGCTCGGTGAAGTCTTCCTGGAACATCCCCGTCCAGGCGATTCCGGCGACGTCGCGCTGGTACTTCACCAGCACCGCCGGGTTGGCGCCCCACCAGAGCTGCGGACCGAAGGCGACCTTCAGGCCGCCGAGATCCTTCTTGCCGGCCACCTCGAAGCCCACCGGCGCCTCGCCGTTGTAGATGTCGACGTTCTCGCCGTAGTAGGCGTCGCGATACAGACCGAAGAAGTCGCCCTCGTACTGCCAGTGCAGATGGCCCGTCCGGTAGAAGCCGTCCAGGGTGAACCAGCGGTCGTCCCAGGTGACCGAGGCCTGGTAGATCTTCACCCGGTCGAGCGTGTCGAGTTCGATCTCGTCGTTGTTCGTGTTGGTCACCTTCGTCGGCCGGCCGCGGTTCTCGTAGAAGATCTCGTCGATGGGGTTGTCCGGCACGTTGCCCAGGAAATTCAGCGACAGCTTGCCGATGATCGCGTCGTTGGGCTTGGCCTCGATGTCGGCGTAGAACGACTCGCCGTGGTCGAAGCCGCGGAAAGAGGGGTAGCCTTCGGCGGCAACGTCATCCGACTCGGGAGTGCTGATGTTGTCGCCGCCGGTGCTGAATGTCTCGAACTCCAGACGCATGCCCGAGACGCGGACCTTGCCCCCGACCTCGCCCTGCAGCGAAGCGGCGTCGCCGCGGGCCTCGAGCACCGCCTTCATCGGCCGGATGGCGTCGAAATGGGCCCGGATGGCGTCGATGTCGGTGTCCGGAGCATAGGGGTCGAGCCGGAAGGCGTCGCGCAGGACGTAGTAGGCCGCGCGCGGATAGACCGCGTACAGGCCGCGGGGGTCGGAATAGCCCTTGGCCGTGATCCCCCACCACTCCTCGTTCATGTTGTTCTCGCCCTCGCGGAAGTCGTCGGGATAGCCGCTGTTGGGCCACGAGGCGTTGGTGTCGTGGATTTCGAGGCGGCTCTCCTGCTTGTACTTCCACCAGCCGTCGCTCCACTGGAAGATCAGGCCGCCGATGGCGTTGCCCGCGCGGCCCTTGCCGGCCGACTGCTCGTAGATCTCGCGCCACTGGCCCAGCAGGTAGTAGGCCTGCATGGCCTGGTCCTCCTTCATGGTCACGGCGTTGAAGGCGTCCGAGCCGAACTCGGTGAACATCACCGGCACGCCCAGCTTGTCCTTCACCACGTCGAAGAGATCGCGGGCCGAGATCCCGCGATACACGTTCGTGCCCATGACGTCCAGGCCCTTGCAGTGCTCGGCGATCAGGTCGATGTACTGGATGTCGCCGTTGGCGATGGCCACCGGCCGGCCGGGGTCGCGCTGCTTGACGTCGTCGATGATCTCGCCGAAGAGCGAGTAGAGGTACTCGGCCTTGGCCGCGTTGCGCTCGCCCTCGGGCAGCGCCTCGATCTCGAACGACGACCACGACAGGCCGTAGTTGTTCTCGTTGCCCAGCAGCCACATCAGCACGCCCGGGGTGTCGCGGAACCGATCGACCAGCGCCGCCATTTCGCCCTTCAGGATCTCGCGCACCCGCGGATCGCTGTAGTCGGTGTTCGGATGCCACACGCCGTCGATGGTCAGCCCGTAGCGGCCGATGGCGTGGTTCAGCACCGTGTAGATGCCGTACTTCTCGTAGATGTACTTCACCCACCGCGGCGGGATGCCCACGTACTGGCGGATGGTGTTGACGCCCATCGCCTGCAGCAGCGGCATCTCCATCGCCAGGGCGGCCTCGATGATCTCGTCGGGCTTGGTCCACAGGCTGTAGGTGTAGTTCTGCCCGATGGGCATGTAGCCCCAGTTCATCCCGAAGACCATGAAGTCCCGGCCGTCCACCAGCAGCCGCGATCCGTCCTGGGCGGTGGCGACCTCGATCCGCGGCATCTCCCCCTCCGCGGCGGCGGCGGCGCCGGCGCCCGCGAATGAAAGGATCAGCAACAGCGCCCAGGCCAGCGTCGTGACGACGGTGCGGCGCGGACTCCCATCATGACTTGGATTCACGGGCTTCTCCTTGGTTTGTCGGAAAAGACGCATCGCCGACGGCGTTGGCCGCCACGACGTCACGATACCAGAACGCGCTGTCCCTGGCGATGCGCCGCCGGGTGCGTTCCTCGACTGCATACAGGCCGAATCGTTTCCGGAAGCCGTAGCCCCACTCGAAATTGTCCATCAGCGACCAGACGAAATAGCCCCTCAGGGGCACGCCGGCGGCGATGGCCCGGTTCGCGCTCAGCAGATGTCCGCGCAGGTAGTCGATGCGCCGGATGTCGGCGATGCGCCCGGAGTCGTCGGCGGGATCGTGGTAGGCCGCCCCGTTCTCGGTGATGTAGATCTCCGCGGGGGCGTAGTCGCGATGGACGCGTGTCAGGCTGTCGTACAAGCTCTGGGGATGGACCTCCCACCCCATGTCGGTCAGCTCCTCGGGCGGCGCGACCGCGACGGCCTTTCGGCGGCCGTCGGACGCGGTCTCCATCACCACGCGGCTGTAGTAGTTCAGGCCCAGGAAATCCAGGGGCGCGCCGATGAGCTCCAGGTCGCCGTCCTTCACGAAGGGGAGCTCGGGGCCCGCGAGATGCCCCGCCGCGACCCGGTCGGCCACCGCGTCGGCGGGATAGGAACCGCGGAACACCGGATCGAGATACCACCGGTTGAAGAAGCCGTCGAACCACCGGGCCGCGTCGACGTCGGACGGGTCTTCGGTGCGCGGGACGGCCGGGCTGTGGATCAGCACGATGCCGGCCTCGGCCGACGGAGCCTCGTCGCGCAGGATCTCGACGCCCATGCCGTGGGACAGCAGCAGATGATGGGCGACGCGCAGGGCTTCGGCGGGATCCCGGTGCCCGGGCGCGTGGCATCCCTCCTCGTGGCCGAGCGTCGCGGCGCACCAGGGCTCGTTGTGGGTCGTCCATTTCCCGACCCGGTCGCCCAGCCGCCGGACGACGGCGGCCGCGTAATCCGCGAAGGCCGCCGCGGTGCCGCGTTCGGCCCAGCCGCCCCGGTCCTGGAGCGCCTGCGGCAGATCCCAGTGGTAGAGGGTGGGGAAGGGCTCGATGCCGGCTTCGAGCAGGCCGTCGACCAGGGCCTCGTAGAAATCGAGTCCGGCCTCGTTCACCGCGCCGGTCCCGCCGGGAAGGATGCGCGGCCAGGCGATCGAGAAGCGGTAGGCGCCGAGGCCGAGCTTCTTCATGATCGCGATGTCGTCGCGCCAGAGATGGTAGTGGTCGCAGGCGATGTCGGGAGTGGAGCCGTCCTCGATCTTTCCCTCGACGGCGGCGAATCGATCCCAGATCGAATCGCCCCGGCCGTCCTCGCGACGGCCGCCTTCGATCTGCTGGGCGGAGGTGGCGGCACCCCAGACGAACCCTTCGGGAAATCGGTGGCGGATCACGACCCGTCGCCCCCCGTGAGATCATTGGCCTGCGGAATTTCCGGCCCGGAAGACACCATGTCCGGGGGCCGGAAAATCTCGGAAAAAATCTTTGTTCGGACTCCGAACATAGTGTATGATATCTATGTTCCTGTCAAGACAGGATTCTCTCCATCGCCGCCGGGGCCCGCCGGCCGCGAGGAGAGACGCAACGGACTGCGACGATTCGCCATGGGAGTCTTGCTCAAAGAGAGGTCATCGAAATGCAAAGCAAAGCTACGGTTGCCTTTGCGGTCGCCGCACTGTTCTTCCTGATCCCGGCTTCGGGCCTGGCGATCACGCCCTATGCCCAGGACTTCGAAGCCCTGGTCCAGACCGACGTCGACGCGCTGGGCAACGAAGGCTGGCTGGTCTTCGGCAACGTCTCGACTCCGACCGGAGAATACATCTACGGCTACGGCCCCTTCCCCGCTCCCAATGACGGGGCGGCCTTCTGCGCCATCGCCACCGGACAGGGCGGAGACGATCAGGGAGCCCAGCAGTTGAACGTGTACAGCGACTACGAGAACACCGATCACGGCGCCGGGAACATCGTCGAATCGAACGTCTTCCGCGAGCAGGTGGTCGACGCCGCCAGCGTCGGCGAGACGTGGGTCTTCGACTTCAACGCCAAGATGGGCAACATCGAAGGCGCCTCGACCGCGGCCGCGTTCATCAAGACCCTCGACCCGAACGCCGGCTACGCCATGACCAACTTCATCACCGCCGACATGACGGCCATTCCGGTCACGTGGGGCGGGTACTCCGTGTCCATCGAGATCACCGCGGATCTGGTGGATCAGATCCTGCAGTTCGGCTTCATGAACACCGCGACCGACTATGTGGGATCGGGAATCTACTACGACAACGTCGACTTCCATCTCTTCGATCCGACCGACGTCCCCGACGCCTCGGTCATCGCCGGCGCTCAGCTCGGGCAGAACTACCCGAACCCCTTCAACCCCGGCACCAGGATCGACTTCTCCCTGGAGAAGCCGGGATTCGTCGAGATCGGCGTCTATGATCTCGCCGGCCGCAGAATCGCCACCCTGCATCGCGGCAACCTCGACGCCGGCGAGCACGACGTGTTCTGGAACGGCCGGAGCGACGGGGGCGTCCCGGCGGCCGCGGGCCAGTACAGTTACGTGCTGAAGACCGCGACCGGACAGGTTTCCCGCAGCATGGTCCTGCTGAAGTAGCCGCCCATGAACGGCAAACCGGCTCCCTTCGACCCCTCGTTCGCGGCCGACACGGCGCCGGCTTCGCCGGCCGGCGCCTTCGTCCACCTCGACGGGGAGATGCATTACAGGATCTCGGCCTACCATCTGATGGATCCGTTCCTGGTGAGCCTCGCGAGCGACACCGACCTGTGGATGTTCGTGTCGTCGCAGGGGGGGCTCGCCGCCGGACGGGTCGATCCCGACGGCAGCCTGTTCCCGTACGTGACCGTGGACCGTCTCCACGACGCCCACCATCACACCGGACCGATGACCCTGATGCGCATCGACCGCGGCAGCGGCAAATCCGTCCTGTGGAAGCCGTTCTCGCGGGAGTCGGCGGCCAACCCGGCCATCGAACGGAACCTCTACAAGAACGTCATCGGCACACGCCTGGTCTTCGAGGAGATCGACCGCCAGCTCGGCATCGCGTTCCGCTACAGCTGGTCCGCCGCCGACGATCTGGGATGGGTGCGTTCGGCCTCCCTGGAGAACCGGGGGGCCCAGCCCTTCCGGGCCGAGATGCTCGACGGGCTGCGGAACGTGCTGCCCTACGGCGCGCCGCTCGGCCTGTACCAGCAGTCGTCCAACCTCGTCGACGCGTACAAGAAGACCGAGGTCGACGCCGAGTCCGGACTCGGCATCTACTCCCTGACCGCCGGCATCACCGACCGGACGGAAGCCCTGGAGGTCCTGCGGGCCAACGTCGTCTGGTGCTCCGGACTGGAGGGAGCCCGGGTGCATCTGTCGGCCGGTTCGGTGGCCCTGTTCCGCCGCGGCCGTCTCCTGCCCCCCGAACGCATTCTCGACGGGGCGCGGGGCAACTACCTGGTCAGCACGCAGATCGACCTCGCTCCCGGCGCATCGACGCACTGGCGCATGGTCTGCGATTCCGGCCTCGATCACGTCCGGATCGCCGCCCTGCGCCGGCGGATCATCGACCGCGAGGACTCCGGCGAAGGGATCTCCGCGAGCATCAGGACCTCGTCCGAACGCCTGAAGCGGAACGTCGGCAGCTCCGACGGCCTGCAGCTCTCCGGCCGGCCCGAGTCGTGGAGCCACCACTTCGCCAACGTCCTGTTCAACAACATGCGCGGTGGCGTTTTCTGGCGGAATTACGACGTGCCGGTGGCCGACTTCGTCGACTTCCTGCAGGTGCGCAACGTCGCCGCCGCCAAGCGCCACCGGCGCCTGCTGGCGAAGATGCCGGAAACGATCACCGCGCAGCAACTGCACGACACGGCCCGCGAGTCCGGCGATCCCGAACTGCAGCGCCTGGGCTACGAGTATCTGCCCCTGCATTTCGGACGTCGCCACGGCGACCCCAGCCGGCCCTGGAACCTCTTCTCCATCCGCGCGCACGGCCGGGACGGCCGGCGGGTGCTGAGCTACGAGGGGAACTGGCGGGACATCTTCCAGAACTGGGAAGCCCTGGGCGCGGCCTATCCCGGGTTTTTGCCGAGCTTCGTGGCCAAGTTCGTCAACGCCTCGACGGTGGACGGATTCAATCCCTACGTGCTGAACCGCGACGGCGTGCAGTGGGAGGTCGTCTCGCCGGAAGACCCCTGGAGCAACATCGGCTACTGGGGCGACCACCAGATCGTCTACCTGCTGCGGCTGATCGAATCGATGAACCGGCGCCAACCGGAAGCGCTGGGCCGGATGCTCGGCGCGGACATCTTCAGCTACGCCGAGGTCCCGTACCGCATCAAGCCCCTGGCCGAGATCATCGAGGATCCCGGTTCGACGATCGTTTTCGACGCCGACCTCGACAAGGCCATAGCCGAGCGGGTCGAGGCCATGGGCACCGACGGCAAGCTCCTGACCGCGGCCGACGGCTCGGTCCTCCATGTGAACCTGCTGGAGAAGCTGCTCGTGCCGGCCCTGTCCAAGCTCTCGAACCTGATCCCGGACGCCGGCATCTGGATGAACACGCAGCGGCCGGAATGGAACGACGCCAACAACGCCCTCGGCGGCGGAGGCGTCTCGGTCGTCACTCTCTGCTATCTGCGGCGGTACCTGGAATTCCTCGCGGGATTCCTGGAGGAGCGTCCCGGCGAGATCCTGCCCGTCTCCACCGAAGTCGTCACCTGGCTCGACCGGCTGCAGGCCGTACTGGCTTCGGAGAGGAACGAGTACGCGGCCGGCAGGATCGAGCCGGGGGCGCGCAAGAGGATGATGCTCGCTCTCGGCGGCGCGTTCTCGGATTATCGGGAAACGGTCTACGCCGGGGGATTCTCGGGCCGGACCGATCTTGAACTCGACCGGGCGGCGGCCCTCTGCCGCACCGCCCTCGAATTCGTCGACCGCGGCATCGCCGCCAACCGGCGCGACGACGGCCTCTACCACAGCTACAACCTGATCGAGACGACCGGCGAAGGCGTCGGGATCGCCCATCTGCCGGTGATGCTCGAAGGCCAGGTCGCGATCATCGCCTCGGGGGTTCTCGAACCCGCGGCGTGCCTGGAAATCCTCGAGGGGCTCTTCGCCAGCGACCTGTACCGGCCCGACCGTCGCGCCTTCCTGCTCTACCCCGCGCGCGAGATCCCCGGTTTCATGGACAAGAACAGGATCCCCGAGGACCGCGCCATGGAGATCCCGCTGATCCGGGATCTGCTGGCGGCCGGCGACACCTCGGTGCTCGCCAGGGACGAGGAAGGGATCCTGCGTTTCCAGGGGGACCTGGGCAAGGCGGACGACCTGGCCGCCCTGCTGGACGATCTCGGCCGGCGGAAGAAGTGGGCGGCTGCGGTCTCCCGCGACAGGCAGCCCGTGCTCGATCTCTTCGAGCTCGTCTTCTCCCATCGGTCCTACACCGGCCGCTCGGGCGTCATGTACGGATACGAAGGCCTCGGCTGCATCTACTGGCACATGGTCGCGAAGCTGCTGCTGGCGGTCCAGGAGACCGTGCTGCGCGCCGACCGCGAGGGCCTGCCCGCCGACCTGCGGAACGATCTCGCCGGGATCTACTTCCGCATCCGCTCGGGCCTGGGCTATTGCAAGTCGGTCGCCGAATACGGCGCCTTCCCCACCGATCCTTACTCGCATACGCCCCCCTCCGGGGGCGCGAAACAGCCCGGCATGACCGGACAGGTGAAAGAGGAGATCCTCACGCGGGCCGGAGAGCTCGGAATCCGCGTCGAGCGCGGCGCCCTGCAGTTCCGTCCGGTCCTGCTGGACGAGGACGAGTTCCTGGGGAGTCCCGCCGATTTCCAGTATTTTGATGTCGAGGGCGAGACCGTCTCGATGGCCCTGTCCCCCGGCACCCTGGCCTTCACGCTCTGCCAGACGCCGGTGGTCTATGCGCGAACCGCGGGAGAGGCCCGCATCCGCATCGCGCTGGCCGACGGTTCGGCGACCGAGCATCGCGGCGACACCCTCGATCGGCGGACCAGCGCGGAGATCTTCTCCCGCACCGGCCTGATCGACCACATCGAGGTCGGCATTCCACAGGAACGCCTCCGCCGGAACTGACCGGCTCCATCCCGCGGCGCCGACTTCGTCGAGACCCGGCCCGTGACCCTGGTCAAGTAGGCTCCCTCGCTCCGGACACCGCACGAAAAAAGGGGGCCCGGACTGGCCGGGCCCCCACACCTCGCGGATTATCGATTCCCGTCTAGCGGAACAGCGTCTTGACTCCGCCCCAGGACTCGTCCTCTCCGTCGACCGTGCCGTCGGAGTAGAATTCGATCTCGTCGTAGAAGACGCCGGAGGGCTCGTAGTTGGTGGCCGTGTTCATGAACCCGATCTGCAGGATCTGGCCGTCCAGGGCCGCGTCGACGAAGATCGACAGCGAGTAGGCGCCCCAGTCGGTGGAGATGTTCGTCATGTCGGCGGTGATGAAGTTGGTCATGGCGTAGCCGGCGTTCGGATCCAGGGTCTTGATGAACGCGAGAGCGGTCGAAGCGCCCGCGAGATTGCCCAGCTTGGCCTGGAAATCGAAGGTCCAGGTATCGCCGATGTCGCCTGCGCCGACCATCTGCTCCTGGAACACGTTCGACTCGATGATGCTGGTGGGATGGCCGGTGTTGGCATAGTCGCTGTAGACCGCCATCGCCTGGAAGCCGATGCCCTGGTCGTCGACGATCGCGCAGAAGGCGGCGCCGTCATTGGGAGCGGCAAAGGGGCCGTATCCGTAGTTGTAGCTGCCGTCGAGGAAGAAGACGTTGCCGAAGACCAGCCAGCCGTCGTTGGCCAGCGCGGCGGTGTCGGCCTTGACCAGGGATTCGAAGTCCTGGCTGTAGGGGGTCAGCGCGTGGGCGGCCAGGGGGGCCATGCAGAACAGCACGGCGATGACGAAGATTGCGTTAGCTCTTTTCAGCATGTTTCGGCCTTTCGTTGGAGAGCACCCTCATGTTGCCTGATGAAGCGGGACGAGAACTCAAGAATCCGACCGGCAAGCCATCCCTGGCTGATCCGAACGGTTCAATTCTATACTATGTTCGGTAACCGAATCAAGTCCAAAATTGCACGGATTCCACAAATATTCCAAGCCGGAGACGAACGCTTATTCTACTGTCGGATAATCGGTTGCGAGAATATTTCCGAGAATGGGTCATTTCGCCGCCAAGAAATTCCGAATTTTTTCTGTGAAATGATGACACGATCAATCATAAAAACGCCCCCGATCATCTCCGCGTCGGCCGATACAATGATGATGATTTCCGCTAGAATCCTGTTGACCGGAACAGCGGACCCGGGGTACTTTGTTCGGGTGCCGCACAAAGATCGCCCGGCGGCGAACCCTCCCTCATTCCGGGAGCGAACCGAAGAGATGACAAAGTGACCGCAGCCACCCATTCGCGGACTGCTCCCGAGGACCGCATCAAGCTGACCCACAAGCTGGCCTATGGAACCGGAGCCTTCGTCAACAACCTGCTGGCCGCCGCCAGCGGCGGGATGATGATCGTCCTGAACCTCGGCCTGGGCATGAACCCGGCGCTGGTGGGATTGCTCGGCGCCCTGCCCCGGCTGACCGACGCCTTCACCGACCCGGTGATGGGGTTCATCTCCGACAACACCCGCAGCCGCTGGGGACGCCGCCGTCCCTTCATCTTCGTCGGAGCGCTCGCCGCGAGCCTGTTCTTCGCGCTGCTCTGGCAGCTGCCTCGCGGTCACAGCGAGACCTTCTACTTCGTCTTCTTCCTGGTCGGATCGATCCTCTTCTACATCGGGTACACGGTCTTCGCCACGCCCTGGGTAGCGCTGGGATACGAGCTGACGCCCGACTACCACGAGCGCACGCGCCTGATGGGCACGCAGAACTTCATCGGGCAGCTGGCCTACGTGGTCTCGCCGTGGTTCCTGTGGATCATGACCTACGAGGGCTTCTTCCCCGATCAGGTTTCCGGTGCGGCCGGGCTGGCGATCATCATCGCGGTGGTGGCCGCCGGCCTCGGCATCCTGCCGGCCGTCCTGCTGCGCGAGCGGATGCAGAGCTTGGCGCAGGCCGAGGCGGACGCGGCCCGCAAATCCGCAGAAAAGGGAGGCTTGCGCTCCAACGTCGTCCAGTTCTTCAAGGGCTTCGGCGTCACCCTCTCGTCCGGGCCGTTCATGAAGCTCTGCCTGGCCACCTTCCTGGTCTTCAACGGCTTCATGCTCATCGCCTCGTTCCAGTTCTACGTGATCATCTACTACGTATGCGGCGGCGATCAGAACATCGGCGCCAAGTACGCCGGATACGCCGGCACCGTCGGCGCGATCTGCACCTTCGCCGTCGTGGCCTTCGTGACCTGGCTCGCCACGCGCATCGGCAAGCGCCACGCCTTCTTCCTCGCCACCGGATTGTCGATCGTGGGCTACGGCCTGAAATGGGTCTGCTACAATCCCGACATCCCGTTGCTCGTGGTGCTGCCGGCCCCCCTGATGGCCTTCGGCCTGGGCGGCCTGTTCACGCTGATGCCTTCGATGATCGCCGACGTCGTCGACAGCGACGAGCTGAAGACCCACCAGCGGCGCGAGGGGATGTTCGGCTCCATCTTCTGGTGGATGGTGAAGCTGGGCATGTCGGCGGCGCTGGCCGGCGGCGGCTACCTGCTGAACGCCACCGGTTTCGATGTCGCGCTGGGGGGCGACCAGACCGCCCGGACGATCCTGCTGCTGCGCATCTGCGACGCCGGAATCCCGATGGTGACTTCGGCGATCGCGATCTGGGCGGTGGCGACATTCCCGATCACCGAGGCCCGGGCCCTGGAAGTCCGTCGCATTCTCGAACTCAGACGGGGCAAGCCGGGCGCGGAGCCCGAAACGGAACCGGCGTAGCCGGAATCGGGAGCCCGTCGCTACCGGAGGAGTCGGCCGATGCTTCGCTCCCTGCTCTTGCTGGCCCTGGCCGTCGTCGTGGCGGCGACTATGTTCGCGATCTTCGGCTGCGGCCGGAAGCACAGCCGGCCGGAAGCATCGTCGGACACCGCTTCGATCCGGCCCTTCCTTCCCGGCGGCGCAAAGGACCGATTCGTTCACGCGGTCTGCTACGGGCCCCATCGCGACGGCCAGTTCCCCGGCGGCCCCGCCCCCTCCGCGGCCGAGATCCGGGAAGACCTCGACCTGATGCTGCCCCACTGGAACCTGCTGCGGACCTACGGCTCTTCCGGCTTCGCCGAGACCATGCTCGAGCTGATCCGCGAGAACGGCCTCGACATGAAGGTGATGCTCGGCGCGTGGATCGGCGCCGAGGAACCGCTCGATCCCGCCAGCCCGGCCGCGGCGGATTCAGCGGCCGCCGCGGCCGCCGCCAACCGCAGGGAACTGGACGCCGCCATCCGCCTGGCCAACGCCTACCCCGAGATCGTCGTCGCGGTCTGCGTGGGCAACGAGACCCAGGTCTACTGGTCGGGCCACCGCAGCCCGGCCGAGGTGCTGATCCGCCATCTGCGCCGGGTCCGCGCCGAGGTGTCGGTGCCGGTCTCGACCGCGGACGACATCGATTTCTGGCTCCTGCCCGAGAGCCGCGCCGTCGCCGGCGAAGTCGACTTCATCACCTTCCACGCCCATCCGATGTGGAAGGGGATCCTCCTGGACGGCGCCATGCCCTGGCTGCGCGACCGGCTGGCCGCGATGGGGGAGCTGCATCCGGACCGGCACCTGGTGATCGGCGAAACCGGCTGGGCGACCTCGGTTCACGACCAGGGCGAACAGGCCGAACTGATCCGCGGCGAACCGGGCGAAGCGCAGCAGAAGATCTTCCACGACGCCATGCGCGCCCGGGCCGAAACCGAAAATCTGACGGTGTTCGTCTTCGAGGCCTTCGACGAGAACTGGAAGGGTGGACCGCATCCGGCCGAGGTGGAGAAGCACTGGGGACTGTTCAACGCGGACAGATCGCCGAAACGAGCCCTGGCCCCCGCCGCGCCCTGAATCGATTTTGTGGTTTGATATCCTTCATGTTATGATTATGCAAAGAGTTCCCTGAACCACGCCGCTCCGGCCCATCCCCGCCAGGCCGCCGGTCGCCCACCCCTTGCCGAGGATGTGCTCCGCATGATCCGCAACTCGTCATTCGCTCCGCTCCGCCTGTTCGCGGCGGGCGTTCTGATGCTGGCCTGCCTGTCCCTGGCCGGATCCGCGTCGTCCCAGGGCCTGGACATCTCGGGCTGGACTCTGGAACAGGCCAATTCCGGGATGGTCTACACCTTCGATTCCGGCGTCGTGGTTCCCGACGGCGGCTATGTCATCGTGGGCCGCAACGCCTCGCGTTCGGCCTTCGAATCGTATTACGGCGTCTCGCTGGGCTCGAACGTGCTCTACTTCTCGCTGCAGGTCTCCTCGCCCGCCATGCCGATGATCAACGGCGACGAGACCTACACGCTGAACAACGCCGGCGGCGGCGTGGAGGACGGCCCGACCCCGGCGATCACCGCCACCAAGGTCGCCTACAACCGCACCGACCCCGAGACCCCGGTCTGGAACGGCGGCGCGTCCGCCACCCCCGGGACCGGCGTCGAGGCTGCCGACGCCGTCCTGTCGGGCCTGGTGATCAGCGAGGTCAACGACGCCGACGAGTACAGCTACGAGTACGTCGAGCTTTACAACGACAGCGTCGGCGGATCGGGCGACGGGCAGCCCGCGATCTCGGGCGTGGCCCACGCCCCGGACGCTCCGGCCGCCGGCGGCGATCTGACGGTCACCGCGACGATCGTCGATTCCGACGGCGTCATCACCCAGGCCCTGCTCTGGCACCGCACCGGCGGCGGCGGCCCGTTCAGCACGGTCCTGATGACCAACACCTCGGGCGATTCCTGGACCGCGACCCTGTCGCCGCTGCCGGGCAACGCCCTGGTCGAGTACTACGTCTCGGCCGAGGACGACGACGACGCGGTGGTCACCGATCCCTTCGACGCCCCGGCGACCCTCTATTCGGTGTGGGTGCAGGGCGACGTCGAGCCGGGCAAGGTCGTGCTCTTCGACCACGCCCACGACCAGGACGCCGGCAGCGCCGGCAACTGGCGCGTCGACGACAACCATCCCGATCCCCTGCCCGCCGATCCCTCGGCCGAAACCGACTGGAACGGCCAGCTCTCCGAATGGGGCTACGAGCTGTACCTGGCCGGCCACACCGTGCGCAGCACGACATCGGCCCTGAGCGCGGCCGTGCTCGCCGGCGTCGACATGCTGGTGATCCCCGAACCGCAGAACCCCTTCACCGCGGCGGAGATCGAAGCGGTGCGGCAGTTCGTCCACGGCGGCGGCTCGCTGTTCATGATCGGCGACCACAACTCCAGCGACCGCAACGGCAACGGCTGGGATTCGCCGAGCATCTTCGGCGGCTACGCCTACCCGCACATCACCGTGCCGGTCGGCAGCGATACCGAAACCTTCGCCGGCGCCCTCTTCGGGCTGCACTATCACGTGAAGGACGAGGGCGACAACGGCATCACCGGCACCTTCACCAACGTCGACTCCGATCCGGACAATCCGGTGATCCACGGCTCGTACGGCGACGTCTCGGCGGTGATCTACCACGTGGGCAACACGATGAGCCTGTGGCCGACAGCCAACGCCGAACTGTCCGATGTCGGCGGGCTGATCGCCAAGGATTCCGGCGACCCCTACGTGGCGGCCTGGTCGCGCTACGGCGACGGCAAGGTCGTGGGCTACGGCGACTCCTCGAGCATGGCCGACGGCACCGGCAGCGAAACCCACGCCGACAACTGGACCGAGGCCGGCAGCGACAACCGCGAGTTCTTCCTGAACGCCAGCCTGTGGCTGCTCGCCGGCGACGACGTGACTGCGGTCGGCGACGCCCCGGCCCTGCCGGGCCTGAACCTGCGCGCCGGCCCGAACCCCTTCAACCCGCGCACCGAGATCTCCTTCGACATGCCGCGGGGCGGTTTCGCCACGGTCGAGGTCTTCGATCTCAAGGGACGGCTGATGCGACGGCTGCTGGCCTCCGAAGTCGATTCCGGCCGCAGGACGGTCGCTTTCGACGGCCGCGACGGCTCGGGACGCTCGCTGCCCAGCGGGATCTACCTGGTGCGGGCCGCCGGCGCCGGCCTGGTCTCGTACACCAAGGTGACGCTGGCCAAGTAGTCGATCCGCCGGCCGGGAGCCGTTCCCGCCTTTGGTCGTCCGGGCCGCCCCCATCGGGACGGCCCGGCCTTTTTTCGCCCGGATTTGCGTGACACCGCGCCCGGAAGACCCGATATTTTGCCTCACGCCGTAGAAACCCATTTCCGCGAACGAGGATCCGCCGTGAATTCCGACAGCCCGATCAACCCCGCGCCCCCGGCCGGTTCGCCGCTCGACAACATCGTCATCGTGCTGAGCAACACGACCGAGCCGCGGAACATCGGCGCGGCCGCCCGCGCCCTCAAGACGATGGGCCTGAGCCGCCTGCGCCTGATCAATCCCGAGCATCCCCACGGCGTGCACGCCCGCGCGGTCGCCCACGGCGCCTGGGACGTGCTCGAGGCCGCCGAGAGCTACGACGATTTCCCCTCGGCGGTCGCCGACTGCCTGGTCGTCGGCGGCACGACCAACCGCAAGCGCGAACTGCGCAAGCACTCGGCGATGCCGCCGGGCGACATCGCGCGCCGCCTGGTCGACCACGCCGCCGAGGGCCCGGTCGCGCTGGTCTTCGGCACCGAGCGCACCGGCCTGACCAACGACGAGGTCAACCGCTGCCGCTACATCACGACCATCGACGCCGATCCGGCACAGCCCTCGCTGAATCTGGCCCAGGCGGTGATGGTCTACTGCTGGGAGATCCGCCAGGCCCATCTCGCGGCCCTGTCCGCGGGCACTCCCAGCACCGGGCGCCGGCCCGAGATGCGCGTCTCGCATCCGCACCAGTCCACGCGCCAGCCCCGGCAGGCGGATCTCGACATGATGTACGCCCATCTGGCCCAGGCCATGGCGGCGGTGGGCTACACCGATCACGAGCAGGAGAAATTCCTGACCTACATCCGCCAGCTGCACATGCGCGCCGGCATCGTCGACTGGGAAACCCAGGTCTATCACCTGCTGGCCAAGCGCATCCTCAAGGCGCTCGGCCGGCCCGCCTTCCGGGGGACGCGCCATGACTGACCCGCGCCGCACGGCACCGACGGGCATCCGGACTTCGGACCATCCCCGCGCTCCATCCGCTCTTGCGGCCATCCTGGCGACCGCCTGCATCCTGGCCCTGGCCCTGGCCGGCTGCGGCGCGGACCGCGACACCGAAGACGCCGGCGCGGACCGGGCCCGGGTGGGCGACTCCCTCGACGGCCGCACCCACTTCGTGCCGTCGTTCCCCGACTCGGCGGAGGCGGCCGCCCGCTACATCCTGGTCGCGCATTCCGAAGGCGCCGATCCCCTGCCGGGCATCGACCGCAACCGGCGCGACGCCAAGGAACTGGCCCACCGCATCTGGATGCTGGCGACCGAGCGGGGCGCGGATTTCGCGGCGCTCGCCCGCGAATATTCCGACGATCCGGCCAACCGCGCCATCGGCGGCTTCGTGCCCGCCTTCCGGCGCGGCCAGATGGACGTCGACTTCTCGCTGCATGTCTTCATGATGGAGCCCGGCGATGTCGGCGGCGTCGTCGAGACGGGCAACGGATTCCTGATCATCAAGCGGCTGGCGGTCCGCCGCCTGGCCGCCCACCACATCCTGATCGCCTGGCGGGGAGCCGAAAGCACGGCCGCCGGCATGGCGCGCACCAAGGCCCAGGCCCGGCCCCTGGCCGAGGAGATCCTGCGCAAGGCCCGCGCCGGCGAGGATCCCTGCAGGCTGGCCCGGGATTTCTCCGACGATCCCCAGACCCGTTTCGAATGCGGATTCATCGGCATCACCGAGCGGTACACCCTGCCGGCGGTGATCGACGAACCCCTGTTCCGCCTGAAACCGGGCCGCTTCTCCGACATCATCGAATCCCCGTACGGATATCACATCATCTGGCGGGAATGATCCCTTCCCGGTCGCGAACGAAAAAAACGGGGAGCCTTTCGGCTCCCCGTCGTTCTGCGATCCTCCGTGATCGCGCCGTTCATCCGGGCGGCGTCGGGCTTCAGCCCGCCGCGTAGGTCCGGGATCAGTCGTTGTACAGGGACTTCATGCTGCCCCAGGACGTGGTCTCGTCGGGCACCGGAATCGTCAGGTAACCGTTGACGCCGGGGACTTCGCGCAGATGACCCATGTCGTCGGAGATCGTGATGCCCGTGTACTTCTCGTTGGGCAGGATCTGGATGACGGCGTTGTCCATCAGGTTGTTCAGGGTGTTCAGCGACAGGGTGGCGATCAGGGCCGGGTTGCCGTAATAGCCGATGACGGGCTGATTCAGGCCGACCTCGATGCCGAAGCCGGTGATTTCACCGTACTGGAAGCCGTAGGGGTAGGAGACGTCGGTCAGCAGGATCCGCGGATCCAGGAGCAGCTTGAAGGCGGCTCCGCCGACCATCTGCTCGCCGTCCTTGACCATGACGTAGGCGGTGTGGGTCACGTCGACGCCGCCGTTGTCGATGGCGGTGTTCTGGGTGGCGTCCAGATCGAAATAGACACCCAGGACCGCGTTTTCCTGAGCGACGGCGGGGATGGCGATGGCCACGACAGCCGCCACGACGAGAATGCTTTTCCAATTCTTCATAACCGGATTCCTTTCAGATGCCTCGTGAGGCGAAAAAACCGCGGCCCTCCTTGGCCTGGCCGCAACCTGTGAACGTCCACCCCATCGGCAAGGCGTGTGCCGCCCTTTAGGGAATTTCCAGGAATTCCCGGGAATGAGTATCGGGATCGGCGGGAATCGGGTATCCGGTCTTATACAGGTATGCAACTAGCTGGATGGTTTTCAATTACGCGGGAGGGCCCGCCCGATGGGGGATGTGCGGCCGGAAGGCCGGCGTCGGCCCGATCTCCGCCACGGATCGCGAAGGCGCTCCGGCAAGGCCGTTTCGGCGGGCAAATCGCGACCACCGAAACGCGAGGAATGGGCAAATAGGAACCAGTCAGACCAGGTAGAGGTCGAAAAGCACGGCCGCCAGCACCACCATCCCGATCCACGAGTTGATGGTGAAGAACGCGGTGTCGATGCGGCGCAGATCACCGCCGCGCACCAGGGCGTGCTCCCAGACCAGGAGCAGGGCCATGGCCAGAACGCCGAGGCCGGCCGCGGCGCCCAGGACCGGAGCGGCGGCGAAGGCGGCGCCCAGAGCGGCGACGGCCCCGAGATGGAAGATCCGCGCGAGGACCAGGGCCCGCTTCACGCCGAAGCGCACCGCCAAGGATTTCAGCCCCTCGCGGGTGTCGAAATCGACATCCTGGCAGCCGTAGATGGTGTCGAATCCGCCCACCCACAACAGCACTCCGGCCGCGGTCAGCAGGGGGAACGGAGCGAAGGCCCCGGTCACCGCGAGCCACGCCCCCACCGGTGCGATCGCCAGGCCGAGGCCCAGGAACAGATGCGACCAGGGCGTGAACCGCTTGGTGAACGAGTAGAAGAAGACCGCGGCCAGGGCGACCGGCGAAAGGGCGAAGCACAACGTGTTGAGCCGCGAGGCCGCCAGCACGAGCAGGGCGGAAGCGCCGATGGTGAAGATCCAGGCGCCGGCGGGGCTGACCTTGCCGGCCGGCAGATGACGTCCGGCGGTGCGGGGATTGCGGGCGTCGATGCGGCGGTCGAGGATCCGGTTGAAGGCCATCGCCGCGCTGCGCGCCCCGACCATCGCGATCACGACCCAGAACAGGACGCGGCCTTCTGGCCGCCCGTTCGACGCGGTGAGCAGCCCGATCAGGGCGAAAGGCATCGCGAAGATGGTGTGTTCGAACTTCACCAGCCCCAGATAGCGTCCGACGGCGTTCAACCTTCATCCTCCCCGCCCCGATCGCCCCAGCGGGCGGTCAGGCGCACATCGATATCCAGACGGTCGCAGATGCGCTGCACCACGAAATCGATCAGATCCTCGATCCGTCGCGGGCGGTTGTAGAATCCGGGCATCGCCGGCAGGATCACCGCCCCGTCGGCGCTCAGCTGCGCCATGTTCCGCAGATGATGGGTGGCCAGAGGCGTCTCGCGAGGCACAAGGATCAGGCGGCGGCCCTCCTTGAGGCAGACGTCGGCCGCGCGGTGCAGCAGATCGTCGCCCGAACCGACGGCGATCCGCGCCAGGGTGCCCATCGTGCAGGGGCAGACGACCATCCCGGCCGAGGGTGCCGACCCGCTGGCGGCCGGGGCCGAGAAATCCCGTCGGCCGAAGGTGTGCAGAACGACGCCGCGGGCGGCTGCGACATCCCGCAGGCCGGCCACCAGCTCCTCCGCCGTGCGCCCCATCTCGACCGGAGCGGTCTGCTCGACGGCCTCGCTCAGCAGCAGCAGCACGTCGCGGCCCGCGCGCAGCAGGACATCCGCCAGGCGCACGCCGTAGGCCAGGCCGCTGGCGCCGGTCCAGGCGACGGTCACCGGCTTATGGGACTCGTCCTTGCGGTTTTCCATGCCGTCCTCCGGTTTCATAGCGGACGCCGGCCGCCGACGATGTGGGATATGCCGAGGGTCTGGCGCTCGACGAAGACGTCGGTGAAACCTTCGGCCCTCAGCAGTTCGGCGAATTCGGTCGGGGTCAGGAACCGCCCCATGCTCGCCGCCAGATAGGCGTAGGCCGAGCGGCTGCGGCCGAAGATCTTGCCCAGCAGCGGCAGGAATGCGTTCAGATACCAGCGCACGGGCAGCGGCACGCCGCGGGCCTGCCCCTCGGCCTCGGGATCGTCGCGGAAGAATTCCAGCACGAGGATCTGTCCGCCGGGCCGCAGCACCCGCCGCGCCTCGGCCGCTCCGCGGCGGGGATCGGCCAGGTTGCGCATGCCGAAACCGGCGACCACCGCGTCGAAGCGGGATTCGGGAAAGGGCAGATCCATGGCGTCGGCCGCCAGCGGGAGCAGGGGGCGGCCGGCCGGCCCGGGAGCGGTCTTGCCGCGGCCGGCGACCAGCATCTCGGGACAGAAATCGGCGCAATAGACCTCGCGGGCTCGCCCCGCCGCCATGCACGCCAAGCCAAGATCGCCCGTTCCGCCGCAGATGTCGAGCAGTTCCCAGACCGAGACATCGAGCCGCCGCGCCAGGTTGTCCCGCCACTTGCGGTCGCGGTTGAAGCTCAGGAAATGGTTCATGAAGTCGTAGACCCGCGCGATGCGGGCGAACATCCGGCGCACCGTGCCCGAGTGGACGTCGGGGTCGCGCACGGTCCAGGAGCCGGGATCGCGTTCGTGGATGCCGCCGCTCACCGGCCTCCCTCCAATCGGGACAGCAGCCCCGACCAGCGCGCGGCCACCTCGTCCTTGATCTCCGTCGGCATCGTCACCACCGGCGGCCACTCCCTTTCGAAACCGGCCTCGCCGGGCATCTTCGCGGTGGCGTCGATGCCCATCTTGCCGCCCACGCAGGGCAGGTTCACGGTGTGGTCCAGCTGGTCGACCGGGCCCTCGGCGAAGAAGATGTCGCGCCGCGGGTCGACGTTGCCGGTCACCCGCCACAGCAGCAGTTCCGGATCGTGGATGTCGGCGTCCTCGTCGAGCACCACGATGGTCTTGGTGGTCATCATCTGGCCCAGGCCCCACAGGGCGTGCACCACCTTGCGGGCGTGGCCCGGGTAGCTCTTGCGGATCTTCACCGCCGCCAGGTTGTGGAAGCAGGCCGCCTCCGGCAGATGCAGATCCACGATCTCCGGCAGCGCCACCTGCAGCATCGGCAGGAACAGGCGCTCGGTGGCCCAGCCCAGCACGCCGTCCTCCATCGGGGGAACGCCGACGATGGTGCTCAGATAGATCGGATCGCGCCGGCTGGTGACCGCCGTGACGTGGAAGACGGGAAAATCGTCGGCCAGAGAGTAGAAGCCGGTGTGGTCGCCGAAGGGCCCCTCGCGCCGGCGCTCGCCCGGGTCGACGTAGCCTTCGATGACGAAATCGGCCTCGGCCGGCACCTGGAGGTCGCAGGTGACGGCCCTGGTCCAGGCGATGGGCTCGCCCTGCAGGAAGCCCGCGAAGAGCGATTCGTCGATATCCGGCGGCAGCGGAGCCGAGGCGGCGTAGGTCAGCGCGGGCGGCCCGCCGATCGCGACGCAGACCGGCATCCGTTCGCCGCGCCTTTCGTATTCCCGATGGTGGGCGGCCCCGGTCTTGTGCACCTGCCAGTGCATGCCGGTGGTGCGCCCGTCGTAGACCTGCATCCGGTACATGCCGATGTTCCGCCGCCCGTTCTCGGGGTTGCGGGTGATCACCAGCGGCAGCGTGATGTAGGGTCCGCCGTCGCCGGGCCAGGTCGTGGGCACCGGCATCAGGTCGGTCAGGCCGCGGGCCTCGAGCTCCTCGCCCTGGACGATCACTTCGCGGCACGGCCCGCCGCGGACGGTCCGCGGCGCCCCCTCGCCCCATTCCTTGAGCTTGCCGAGCATGCGGATCTTGTCCCACAGGCCCTCGGGCGCCCCGGCGGCCAGCGGTTCGCGGATCCGGGCCACCGCCTCGTCCATGTTTTCGCAGCCCAAGGCCCAGGCCATGCGGCGGCGCGAGGCAAAGAGGTTGATCAGCAGGGGCACCGGCCGACCCTCGGCAGTGCAGGCGGAGGTTGTTATTCCCACCCGCCTGCTGTATGATCCCGGAGTGGGGTTCTCGAACAGCAGCGCCGGCTGCTCGCCGGCCTTGACGAAGCGATCGGCGATCTCGGTGACCTCGAGACAGGGATCGACAGCATCCGATACCCTGACCAGCTCGCCTTCCTTCTCCAAGCGCCGGACGAAAGACTGCAGATTTCGATATGGTATCGCGGCCATGGGTATCGATCCCTTCGGGGGTCCGAACCGGCGTTTCGTGCGGATGCGCAGGCGCAGCCAAGTTAGCAGAGCCTTACCGGACGGGCAAGATCGACGGTCGACGCGGCGGGGGGAGCTGCGATCGTGTCGAAAAAAGCATCCGAGCCCAATTGGAATGTCTCGCTCCCGGCGGACGAACGGGCCGCGCCTCGAGCCGGACAGAAGGACAAGCTCGCCGACCTGCACATCGAGCGTCGCTGGTTTCTGAAATCCCGCGTCGACCTCGAACGCTTCAACTACTTCTACGAGAAGTATCACGGCCCGATCCAGGCCTTCATCCTGCACCGCACCGGGGATCCCGACCTGGCCGAGGAACTGGCCAGCGAGACCTTCCTGCGCGCCCTGCGGGGACTGTGGAAGTTCCGGTGGCAGGGCGTGACCTTCGGGGCCTGGCTCTACCGGATCGCCGTCAACGTCGTCAACCGGCACTACCGGCAGGAATCCCGGATGAGGTCCCATCACCAGCCGGGCCGGCTGGCGTCGCTGCCCGATCCCGGCGCCGGTCCCCACGACCGCCTCGAGAACGCCGAAGCCCGCCGGCGGCTGCGTTCGGCCATGGCGACCCTGGATCCGGACACCCAGACCATCCTGGCGCTGAAATATTTCGAGGGGCTTAAGATCCGCGAGATCGCCCTGATCACAAGGATGCCGGAAGGGACCATAAAGGCCCGCATCAGCCGCGCCCTGGGCAAGCTGCGGACGAAGCTGACCGAACCGAAGTCCTCGGTGAATCATGGCTGAAAAGTCGAAATCGGAATAAATTCCTAATCGACTCTTTTTTTGTGGCAACCAAATCCTAGAAATGCGATTGTAGTTGTATCGACGAACATGCGGGGGTGAGGGGGATATCCGGTGCGGGTTATCCCGAAAAGAGCCCCGAGGTTGCGACGGGGCTGGAACTGACGAGTCGCTGACCGAACCGCACCTTGCCGGGGATTGCTATTCACGGGTGTTCAACGGGCGAGGAACACTCAGCGATCCCCGGCTCTATTTTTGCCCGGAACCCGCCGAATCGCCCGCCGCGCTCAGGGCGGGCCTGCCGTCCTCGCGATTCTTGATCTCCCTGCGCACCGCCACCATCTCCACCTCGCCGTGCCGGTGCTCGGGGCCCTCGTTGTGGCTGTGGCTGCGCCCCAGGTCCTCGCTGTGATGCACGACGTTCCACCCCCGGAGCAGATCCAGGATCTCGCCGCGGGCCAGATAGGTGCGGAACTGTCCGTCCGCGCTTCGGTAGCTGTGCAGTCCGGCGCGGGTCCACTCGGTGCTGAAGAAATCGTAGAGGGGGTCGTCGACGTGCCAGGCGGTCATCATGATCACCGAGCCGGGAGCGGTCCAGGAGTGGATGCGATGCAGCAGGCTGGCGCAGACGGGACGGGGCAGGATCTGCAGCAGGCCGAAACACAGGATGGCGTCGTAGGGCTCGCCCCGGGGTTCGAATTCGGCGAAATCGCCTTCCCAGATCTCCTCGATCCGCCCCTCGAGGGACTCTTCGCGGGAAGCCTCGCGCAGCCGGTCCAGCCCGGTCCCCGAGGGATCGATGCCGGTGACCCGGAATCCCATTCTCATCAGAGGCAAGAGGTTGCGGCCCTGGCCGGTCCCGATGTCCAGGACCCGGCCGCCGGGCCGGATCAATCCCGCATGGCGCAGGACGAGCTCGTGGGGCTGATCGCCGAAATAGTGGTCGTTGCCGGCGTAGATCTGGTCATAAAGGCTCATTGCCGCTCCCCTTCTCGCCGCGGCCCCTGAAGGGGCGGCGACTCCCCCCTGGCGTCGACGCCGCTTCGCGCGGCGGTTTTCGCAGTCCGCGGGGCGGCGCGGACGCGCCGCCCCCGACCGGGTATGCAGGAAGCGGACCAGCCGGATCAGTCGCCGCTGATGATCTTGCCGAGCAGGTCGCCGCCCACGCCGCCCACGCCGCGGTGTTCGCCGCGATTCTGGCGGGTGGCGGCGGAGAGCCGGTCGGCCAGGCGGCTGAACGGCAGGGTCTGCAGGAAGACCCGCCCCGGACCGGTAAGTGACGCCAGGAAAAGGCCTTCGCCGCCGAACATGGCGTTCTTGAACCCCCCCACGAAACGGATGTCGTAATCCACCGACTCCTGGAAGGCGACCAGACAGCCGGTATCGACGCGCAGGGTCTCGCCATGGGCCAGATCCCGCTGGATGATCGCCCCTCCGGCGTGGCAGAAGGCCAGACCGTCGCCACTCAGGCGCTGGAGAATGAAACCCTCGCCGCCGAAAAGGCCGGCCCCGAGGCGCTTGGTGAAGGCCACCGAGATGTCGATCCCGTAGGCGCAGCAGAGGAAGGCGTCCTTCTGGCAGAGCATCGTGCCGCCGAGAGGCAGCAGATCCATGGGAATGATCTTGCCCGGATAGGGGGCGCCGAAGGCCACGTGCGCCTTGCCGCCGCCGGTATGCTTGAAGGTGGTGATGAAGAAGCTCTCGCCGGTCAGGGCCCGCTTCAGGCCCTTGAAGATGCCGCCGCCGGTGCCGGTGTTCATCTCGATGCCCGGCTCCATATAGAGCATGGCCCCGGCTTCGGCCTGGACGGCCTCCTGGGGATCGAGCTCCACGATGACGCCCTGAAGGTCGTCGCCGATGATTTCGTAGTCGATCTCGTGCGCCATGTCCTGCCACTCCTTCCCGAAGCGATCGCTCCGGTCATTCCTCCACGATGCGCCCTTCGACGCGCGACGTCACGGTGCCCGCCGTCCGCACGGCCCGCAGCACGGCCTCGGTGATGGTCATCCCCGCGTATTCGGTCGCCGGCGCCGGGATGTCGAGATAGAGATCCGCCTTCTGCACCACGTAATCGGGGCACGCCACCTTGTAGACGCGGCCGGATTCCAGAGGTTGCCCGCCGACCTTCACTTCGATCATTTCGGCGTCTTCGCCCGCGGCCCGGTAGCGATAGGTCAGCCCCGAGACCTGCAGGATGCCGTGCCTGCCGCCGACCGCCGAGCGGGCGTTCTCGGCCGCGATCGCCCGCAGCTGGTCCGCGTCGGCCTCGAAGACAACCAGCGTGTTGGAGAAGGGCAGCAATTGGTGGATGTCCAGGGCGGTCACCGGCCCCGCCGAGATGTTCTTGCGGATGGTGCCCGAATTGATCAGCCCGACGTCGGCGCCGGCGGCGTCGCGCAGGGCATCGGCCAGCCAGTCGCCGATGTTGCTCTCGGCGCGCCCGGTGCGGCGCCAATCGACAGCCAGACGGCCGATCTCCTGGCCGTACATCTCCTGCAGCATCCCCGCGTAGCGGTCGATCAGCGCCCCGAGCTCGGGCCCGGCGCTGCGGCCCTCGGCATACAGGGTGATCAGCCGGCCCGAGTACGAGACGACGCGGTCGTCGGCCACCTGGAGATCGAGCCGGCCCAGGTTCTTCAGATGCGATCCGGCCTGAACCACCAGCACGTTTCCGATCAGCAGGGGCTGTTTCAGCCGGGTGTGCGAGTGGGAGCCGACGATCACGTCGATTCCGGCGTCGGCGATGCCGCGGGCCAGCAGAGTGTCGCCGCGCACGCCGTTGTGGGTGATCAGGACCATCAGGTCGGTCACCGGATCCAGGGCCGAGGCCATCTCGCGCACGACCGCGGCCTGCTTGCGCAGCTTCAGCCCCTCGACTCGGGAATCGGCCGTCACCGCGAAGAGATCCTCGCACGAGACCCCCATCACGCCGATCTTCAGGCCGCCCTTCTCGATGATCACCGGCGCGTCGGGAAATTCGGGATCGCCGTTCTCGTCGAGGATGTCGGCCGCCAGCAGGGGAAAACCTGCCGCCCGTTCCAGCTTTTGCAGATTCTCGCGCCCGTTGTCGAATTCGTGGTTGCCCACCACCGACGCCTCGTAGCCCGCCAGATTCATCATCTCGACGATGGCCGCGCCCTTCACGCCGTCGACCGGGATGTCGCAGACCGGATTGCCGGTCATGAAATCGCCGCCGTCGAGAAGCAGCGAGGCCGGGGCGTCGGCCCGCTGCTCGGCCAGGTGCGAGGCCAGCGCCGCGAAGCCGCCCACCATGGCGCGATCGTCGCGCCAGGTCGCCGGCTCGGCCAGGAACCCGCCGTGGATGTCGTTGGTGTGGAATATCGTGAGATTCCACGGACCTTCCGAGACGACCGGCGGAGGAGCGGCCCCCTCGGGCCCGGCGCAGCCCGGGCAGAAAACGGATGCGAGGATCAGCAGGGCGAAAGGAAACAGGGCTAGGCGAAGGCGCTTAAGCGGCATGATCCCTCCTGGAATCGGCGCGGAAACGAGGCCTCCCGGAGGAGGCGGATATCGGTCGGGTTCGGGAACGAATGCACGTTAGAAGAGACCGGCGGATCCGGCAAGACCCGCTTCGGCCCGGGATCCTAGCGCATCACGCGCAGACGCAGGATCGCCTCGCCGCCCGCCGTCCGCGCCCGCATCAGGTAGACGCCGGTCGGAGAGCGGCGGCCCGAACGGTCGCGTCCGTCCCAGGTCAGACGGGTGACTCCCGCCGGGAGGACATCGCCGTCGACAAGTTCCTGCACCAGCCGGCCGCGCAGATCGAAGACCGTGACAACCACGGCGGCGTCATGGCTCAGCGAAAGGTCCACGACCGCTCCGCTAAGGCCGCTGCCGGTCCGCGCGCCGAGCATCACCGCGGGCTGGCCGGGCAGGGTCTCGACCGCGACCGGCGCGGAGAGGATCTCCACCGGGTCGGCGGCGTGCCGGACTTCGAGCACCCCGGAGGCGGCGTCCCAGGTCCAGCCCGGGGCGGACCCGTCGAGCGCGGCCACCCGCGGCAATTCGGCGCCCGCGGCCAGCACGGCCGCCGGTTCGGCCGGCAGATGCAGGGTTTCGCATCCCGCGTCGCCGCTCACCGAATAGACCACCCGCGGCGACTCGGGCGGGTAGGCGATGTCCAGGACCGGAGTCTCGGAGGCGAGCAGATGCGGCTCGTCGGCCGGTGCGAGCGAGGGATCCAGCGCCATCATCTCGAGCATGTACTTCACCGTGTTGAAGTTCTGCTCGTACCAGCTGGTCGAGGTGCCGTAGGAGACGACGTCGTCGACGGTGGTGTACATCCGGCCGTCGAGGGTCGTGCAGCGGGTGTTCTGGCCCCAGGTCGCGACGATCGCCATGCCCGCGGCGAGGCCGGGCAGGTCGGGATCGCGCAGGGGGTCGCCGGCCATGGCCCGGTCCAGCAGCAGGGCCGTGCGGGCGAACTGCAGCGTCGAGGCGAATGTCGACACCATCCATCCCTTCCATTCCAGGGTGGCGGGATGGTAGTCGCCCAGGCCGTCGTCCGGGGAGTCGAGCAGGTATTCGGCCTTGACCAGATCCATGATGTCCCGCGCCGTCGCTCGCCATCCCTCGGGCCGGCGGGCGACCAATTCGACGATCATCTCGTGGGCGGAGTAGTGGTCGTGCTTGCCGGTCTGCATCTCGGGATCCTGGTCCTCGTAGAAGCCCTCCCAGCGCATGTAATGGGGGCTGGCCGGATTGCAGGGATTGTCCAGCAGCCATCGCCAGGCCCGGTCGCGGACCTCGGCGAAGGCCGCGTCGCCGGTGCGTTCGGCCATGGCGTCGAAGAAGCGCACCGCCGGCATCAGGTGGCTGGTGTAGTCCTGCCGCACCGCGCCGTCGGAGGGGCGCACGCGGAAGGGCCAGCGGCCTCGGTCGGCCGTGTCGCCGTCGAGCTGGGTCGCGGCCAGGGTGGCGGCGATCTTCTCGGCCCCGGTCCAGTAGGTGCTGTCGGCGGTGACGTCGAAGAGCCGCAGCAGACGCAGGCCGAACATCGCCGGCTTGTCGGTCATGATCGCGTCGCCGTCCCAGCCGCCGCCCATCACCCCGTCGGTCTGGGTGCTGTAGGGCAGGCCGCCGTAGAGATCTTCCGCGGGGGTCAGGTGGCGCAGGATCCAGTCGGCGAAGCCGCGCGCACGGGCCAGCGCCTCGGCAGAGCCGCGGTAGGCGTGGTAGTCGAGGAAGGCGTCGATGCCCACCGAGGCGGTGTACGCCGGATAGCTCACCGCGGCGTAGCCGGGATAGCCCTCGCCCCCGCTCCACAGGCCGTCCCAGTCGTAGATGCCGTAGTGGTAGAAATAGGGGGGCACCGGTTCGCCGTCGTCCGACAGCAGGCCCTTGTCCCCGGTGTCGGCGAACAGGAAGCCGGCCACCTCGTCGACCAGCCGGCCGTAGGGCTTCAGGGGGGCGGCCGGAGTCGCGGCGGAATCGGCCGGGCGCAGGGGGATCGAGATCGTCGCGATCAGCAGAAGCAGCGCGATGCGGGCGAGCGGGCGAGGATGCATGGATGTCGTCCTTCGGTTGCGTTTGCCGGATTGCGCCCCTGCGGATTCACGCCGAAACCAGGTGCACCAGATATTCGCGATTGCCGCCCTTGCCGCCGAGAACCGGCGAAAGCTCGGGCGGGGCCAGAAGCCGCGCCGCCGGCTCCAGGGCCGCGGTCACCGACTCCAGGACTTCCCGGTGGCGCTCTGGCGGCAGGACTCCCCGCCGCAGCCACTCCCGGGGAGCCTCGTAATGAGGTTTGACCAGGCTGATGATCTCGCCGCCGGGCGCCAGCAGTTCCAGCGCGTGCGGCACGATCTTCGCCTGACGGGTCCACGACGCGTCGATCACCACCAGCGAGCAGGGCTCGGGCAGCTCCACGTGCAGGGCGTTGGTCCGCTCCATCACGATCACGCGCTCGTCTTTGCGCAGCGACCAGTCGAGCACCCCGTAGCCGGTGTCGACGGAGTAGACGCGCGCCGCGCCGCGCTTCAGCAGCACGTCGGTGAACCCGCCGGTGCTGCAGCCGAGATCGGCGCAGACCCGTCCCGCCGGGTCGACCCGGAAATGATCGAGGGCGTGAGCGAGCTTCTCGCCGGCCCGCGAAGCGTAAGGGCCCCTGGCCATGGACATCCTTTCCTACCCCCCCATACTCCAATGATATATCATTTGGAGACTCAGACGTAACCCCGGACCGGAAAACGGGAAAAACCACGGGATGAGAATCTTGCAGAGACGTCCGACGATCCTGCTGCTGCTGGCCGTCCTGGTCTTCGCGGTCTACGGTCGCATCCTTTCGGTTCCGATCTGGAATCAGGCGGATATCGGGATCCTCCACGACGCGTGGCTGCTCTCGGCCGATCCCCTGATCCTGTTCCGGTACCTGGGCAACATCTTCAGCCAGCCCCTGCTGCAGCTCGGATTCCTGGGCGGCTTCCGGCTTTTCGGAACCGACCCCGCCGGCTATCTCGCATTGAACCTGCTGATCCACGCGCTGAACTGTTTTCTGGTCTTCCAGCTGTCGATGCTTCTGTTCCCGCGATTCGGGATGTCGCTGCTGGCGTCGATCCTCTTCGCGTTCTCGGTGGGGCATTACGGCAAGATCCTGATGTCCATCTCGGGCCTGGAGCCGCTGGTCACCGCCTCGCTCTATCTGACGGTGCTGATCTGCCTGATCCGCAACGACCTGCACAACGAGGGCCGGATCGGATCGCCCCTGTACCTGATCAGCCTGGCCCTGCTGGCGGTCGCCGGCCTGACCAGCACGGCCTCGCTGTCGATGCTGGGCTGCCTGCTGGCCTACAAGTTCTTCTTCTACAAGGAACGCGGCCGCCGGGGCATCTTCTCGGCCGACCTGATGCTGCTGGTCCTGGTCGGGGCGGTCTTCTACGTGGCCCAGGGGATCTGGGGCTGGGAGGAGTCTTCGATCGGCCGGGCGCAGCCCCGGACGACGCTGAACTTCACCTGGATCTCCCTGAAGAACATCTTCCGCTACCTGAACCTGCTGATCTTCCCGATGCAGCAGAGCTCGCTGGTCCAGTCGGGCCACCCCCTGATCCAGCTGGTCTACGAGTGGCGAACCCCGATCAGGGTGATGGTCTCGTTGATGATCATCGCCTTCGGATTCTTCGGGATCGTCTTCGGCAGCCGGCCGATCCGTTTCTTCCTCGCCTGGACGGTGATCACGGTGCTGCCCTTCGCCCTGGCCTCGGCGGACCGGGGATGGCTGAACCTCCAGTCGCTCTACGTTTCGGCGGTGGGTTTCTGCATCATCCTGGCCTCGGGCACGTCGGCGGGCTGCAGCCTGCTCTCGCACCATCGCCGGCGGCGGCTGGTGCCCCTGCTCATCCCGCTTTTCATGGTCCTGGTGGCCCAGACGGTGGCCGTCAGGCTCGACGGCCAGAATCGCCGCAACGCCCTGCGCCCCGAGATGGTCGAAATCCGAGAACGGCTCGAGGCCGAGATCCTCGCCCCCGCCGACCGGAACGACGCCGACCGCCCCGGTTGATCTTGGCCCCGGCGTCGGTTCGGGCTATCTTGACTCGACCGAGAGGAAGCCGGCTCCCCGCCGGCGCCAAAACCGACCGCTCGCAGGAGGATTTCGGAATGGCCAAGTACCGTATCGGTTGGATGCCCGGCGACGGCGTCGGGGTGGACGTGATGGACGCCACCCGCGTCGTGCTGGACAAGCTGGGCCTGGACGCCGAGTACGTCCACGGCGACATCGGCTGGGAGTTCTGGCGCACGGAGGCGAACCCGCTTCCCGACCGCACCATCGAGATGCTGAAGAACGTGGACGCCGCCCTCTTCGGCGCGATCACCAGCAAACCGAAGGAGGAGGCCGAAGCCGAGCTGGTTCCCGAACTCCAGGGCACCGGCAAGATCTACCGCAGCCCCATCGTGCGGCTGCGCCAGCAGTTCAACCTGCGGACCAACCTGCGGCCCTGCAAGGCCTACGGCGGCAACCCGCTGAACTACCGCGACGATCTCGACCTGGTGGTCTTCCGCCAGAACACCGAGGGCCTGTACATGGGCGTGGAGTACCATCCCCTGCCGCAGGACGTGCGCGACAAGCTGACCGAGACCCATCCCGCGCAGATGGCCACCCTGGCCGACGTGCCCAACGAGGACATCGCCATCAGCACGCGGATCTTCACGCGCAAGGGCTGCCGGCAGATCTGCCGCGACGCCTTCGAGTACGCCAAGAAGTTCGGCTACAAGACCGTGACCGTGGTCGAGAAGCCCAACGTCGTGCGCGAGACCAGCGGCCTGATGGTGCGCGAGGCCCGCAAGATCGCCAAGGAGTACCCCGGCATCGAGCTGTGGGAGACCAACATCGACGCGATGTGCATGTGGCTGGTGAAGAATCCGCAGAACTACGGCGTGCTGATCTCGTCGAACATGTTCGGCGACATCGTCAGCGACCTCTGCGCGCAGCTGGTCGGCGGCCTGGGCTTCGCCTGCTCGGGCAACATCGGCGACGAGGTGGCGGTCTTCGAGCCCAGCCACGGCTCGGCGCCCAAGTACGTCGGCATGAACAAGGTCAACCCCATCGCCATGATCCTCTCGGCCAAGATGATGCTCGATCATCTGGGCGAGACGGACATGGCCGCGAAGCTGGACAAGGCCGTGGCCGAGGTCATCGCCGAGGGCGAGGTCCGCACCTACGACATGGGCGGATCGAGCACCACCAGCGAGATGGCCGAGGCGATCGCGGAGCGCTGCTAGGCTGCGACCGGTCCTCTCTGCGTCAAGACCCCCGGCGGCTTCGGCCTCCGGGGGTCTCTTCGCGAGGAATCCGTTCCTCCTCCCTGCTGGGTCGCCTCCTACTTCACGAGCGTCATCTTGACCGTGGCCGAGCCTTCGGGCCCGGTCAGGCGGGAGAAGTAGATCCCGGCCGGCATCTTGCGGCCGTCGCGATCGCATCCGTCCCAGAACACGGTGAACTCGCCCTCGGCGCGGTGTTCGTCGATCAGGGTGCGGATCATGCGCCCGCGGGCGTCGAAGACGTCCAGCCGCATTCGGCCGCCGCCGGCGGGCGCCGTGCACAGGATCTCCGTGCGGGGGTTGAAGGGATTGGGCGCGTTCTGGCGCAGGCCGGTCCTTTCGGGAACCTTCCCGCCGGGAACGCCGGTGAGCGTGTCCTCCCAGATGGTGAAGGCAAGATCGACCGAATCCCCCGCGAACTGGTGCTGCGGCGGATAGATCAGATCGTACCAGGCGAACACCCCGGGCTCGGGGCCCTCGCCCCAGACCGCGTCGTCGTTCCAGTGATCGAGCGTGGTCTTCCAGCCGAAGAACGTTCCCGCCTCGAAGGGGAAGGCCTTCAGGTCGATCCAGTAGACGACCGGTTCGGCCGGCGTGCCCATCTGCCGGAAGGCCAGATGCGGATCGATGTGGAAGCTGTACCTCCAGCAGGTCCAATCGGCCGGGAAGGCGTAGAGGTCGGGCGGATCCAGCCAGCCTTCCTCGATCTGCTCGGCGTAGGGTTCGGCCACGAAATCGACCTCGGGCATATCCGGCGCGATCTCGCGCATCCACAGCAGTTCGCCGGGCATGCTGTATCCGGTCGGGCTCTGGTCGGCCGGGATGTCGGCGTGGATGCTGATCGTGAACGCGACCGCCGTCGGATCGCCGAGGGGCAGGATGTCGCCCCGCCAGGATCCGTAGATGTCGAAATCGGTCAACGGACCGGTGGCGGTGCAGAGGAAATCATCGGCCAGGATGTAGTCCCTTTCGCCCGGCGAGGCGGCGACATCGAATCCGGTCGTGCCCAGATCGGGCCGCTGCTCCCACTTCATGACCCGGGTGCCGGGGATGTCGACCAGGTAATCCTCGACCTCGCCGTCGGGAGCGGAACCGGCGAACGACAGGCCGCCGGCGGTGCTGTAGCGGAACCGGGCGCAGGTCGAGATGGCGTACAGTCCCTGGCCGGGCAGTCCGACGAACCCGGGCACGATGAACTGGAGGCTGTTCGTTCCGGGATTGACCGGCACCGAGACCAGGATCTGCTCGCCGGGCTCGGCCCAGCTGCCGTTCTGATCGAAATCGATCCAGGCGTCGATCATCCCCGGCGCCGAGACCGTCACGTCCGCCGTCGCGAGCTGGCCCGGCAGCAGCGGCGAGGGGAAGACGACCCCGTCCTCGTCGTCGTTGCCGTCGTTGTCGTCGCCCAGGGCGGCCGGATCCGGCTGGCCGTCGGGTTCGCCGTCGATGGCGGCGCCCATGAAGATCCCCGGAACGATCACGTGGTTGGCGCCGTTGTTGGCGGCCAGGGTCGGGTAGGCCGGATCGGGAGCGTCGCCCCAGTCGAGGGCCTCCTGCTGCTGCGGCCCGGTCAACGCGAAGGCCAGGTCGATCGACTGGCCGGCCAGTTCGTGCATCGGCGGATAGATCATCTCGAACCACGGGCCCGCATACGGCTCTTGCCCGGAGCCCCAGACCGCGTCGTCGTTCCAGTGCTCGAGCGAGGTCTTCCAGCCGAAGAGCGCCCCCGAGTCCAGAGGGAAGGCCTTCACATCGAGCCAATAGACGACCGGGGAGTCGGGCTGGCCCTCCTGCACGAAGGCCTCCGGTTCGGGGACGGTGAAGTTGTACTGCCAGCAGATGGTGTCGGCCGGGAAGAAATAGGCCTCGGGCGGATCGAGCCAGCCTTCGAGAATCCCCTCGGCCCAGGGAAAGACCATGAATTCCCCGGGCATGAATTCGCGCATCCAGAGCAGTTCGCCGGGGGTGCTGTAGCCCAGTCCGCTCTGGTCGGCCGGGATGTCGGCGTGGATGCTGAGCGTGAATCCGACCGCCGAGGGATCGGGTACGAAATCATCGAGCCACGAACCCCAGATGTGGATCCCGGTCAGCGGGCCCGTCTGCCGGCATTCGAAATCGTCGGCGAGAACGAAGTCGACGGGCATCGGCGAGCAGTTCACGTCGATGCCTGTGGGATCGAGATCCGGAAGCTGCGCCCATTTGGTGTCGGGATTGTCGGGGAACCAGTCGGCCGGAGAGAAAACGGGGACGGCGAGACAGAGCGCCGCCGTCGCGAAGACGAGAACCTTCTTCATCGAAACACCCCCCACGATGCGAGTTGACCGCCTCCGGTGACGGATGGATGCGACGGCGCGGGGGGCGAGGCAGGATCGAAAACCGCCGGGTCCGGAAGCCGCTAAGGAATCCCTTTCGTCGAGCGAACCTGTTCGAGCGGATGGAGCCCATGGCCGGAGAACGGCCGGTCGGGGGCGCGGACCCGGAGCAGGGGCGAATCCATATCGACATCCTAGTGCATTTGAAACTGGGATTGCAAGGGGGGCGGGGCGATTATCGAACGAGGCCGCGCCCGGGGGGACGCGGCCTCGTATTCCTCCGACGGGTCCGGCGGCGGGCGGAGCTTACGACTCCCTCTCCACCGCTACGGCCGTCCCCATTCCCCCGCCGATGCAAAGCGTGGCCAGGCCGCGCTCGACGCGGCGGCGGCCCATCTCGTGCAGAAGGGTGACCAGGATGCGGGCGCCCGAAGCGCCGATGGGATGGCCCAGGGCGATCGCGCCGCCGTGGACGTTGATCTTCGCGACATCCCAGCCCAGCTCCTTGTTCACCGACAGGGACTGGGCGGCGAAGGCCTCGTTGGCCTCGATCAGCTCGAGGTCGTCCATCGTCCAGCCGGCCTTCTGCAGGCACTTGCGCGTCGCGGGCGCGGGGCCGATGCCCATGACGGCCGGATCCACGCCGGCCGAGGCGTAGCCCCTGACGACCGCCAGGACCGGCAGACCCATGTCCGCCGCGGCCTCGCGCGAGCAGATCAGCAGCGCCGCGGCGCCGTCGTTGATCGACGAGGCGTTGCCCGCGGTGACCGTCCCCTCCTTCAGGAAGGCCGGACGCAGCTTGGCCAGCGACTCGACCGTCACGCCCTTGCGCGGCCCCTCGTCGGTATCCACGACGATCGGATCGGCCTTGCGCTGCGGCACGGACACCGGCGTGATCTCGTCCTCGAAGACGCCGGAGGCCACCGCCGCCTCGGCCTTGTTCTGGCTGGCGCAGGCGAAGGCGTCCTGCTCTTCGCGCGAGATGTCGTACTTGCGGGCCAGGTTCTCGGCGGTCACGCCCATGTGGTAGTCGTTGAAGGTCTCCCACAGGCCGTCGACGATCATGCTGTCCTGGAGCTTCCACTCGCCCATGCGCTTGCCTCGCCGCGAGGCGGGCAGCACGTGAGGCGCCAGGCTCATGTTCTCCTGGCCGCCGGCCAGGATCAGGTCGGCGTCGCCGAGACGGACGGCCTGGACCGCCATCATCACGGCCTTCATGCCCGAACCGCAGAGCTTGTTGATGGTGGTGGCGGGCACCTCGTGAGGGATGCCCGCGGCGATCGCGGCCTGGCGGGCCACGCCCTGGCCGCAGCCGGCGGTCAGGATCTGGCCCATGACGACCTCGTCCACCCGGGCCGGATCCACGCCGGTCCGCTCCAGGATGTCCCGGAGCACCGTCGCGCCCAGTTCGTGGGCCGGGATCGTGGAAAGCCCCCCGTTGAATGTTCCGATGGCGGTCCGCCGCGCCGCGGCGATGACTGCTTCACGCATGTCCGTTCCTCCGCTTCCAGTTTGCCGCGGGCCGCCGCGCCCCCTCGCGCGGCGGCCCCGTATCGTTCCGGTCTAGGAATCCCCCAGGAATTCCAGCACTTCGGCGCTGGCCCTTTCGGACTGCTCGAACTGCACGAAGTGACCGCATTCGGGAATCATCACCAGCTTGGCGTTGGGCATCCGCGCCGCGCCGCCCTCGGCCACGTCGCGGGTCCAGCCGCCGTGCAGGAACCGGTTCGGGATCAGCCGGTCGTTCTCGCCGAAGAGCACCAGCGCGGGCTGGGTGATCTCTCCCAGCCGCTCCCACACCGGTTCCTCGATCATCGCGTCGACGTTGCGCGAAACCGCGTAGCAGTAGTTCCCGAAGTCCGAGGCGCCGCGGATCTGGATCCGGTCGGTGACCATGAACTCGGCCTCTTTCGGGGTGTCGTGGAAATTGCTGCGCAGGTTCACGTCGATGTTGCGGATCGTGGTCTTCTCGATGAACTCGGGCGTCATCGCCCCGGTCATCCAGGCGCCCTCGCCCTCCTTGAAGAGCTCGAAACCGGCCGGGCTGACCAGAACCAGCTTCTCGACCTTTTCCGGATGGTTCAGCGCCGCGACCATGGCTATCTGGCCGCCCATCGAATGGCCGGCCCAGACGGCCTTGTCGATCTTCAGCTCGTCCAGCATCTCGCTCAGGACCTGGGCGTAGAAGCTGAGCGAGTACTCGTAGTAGCCCTTGTCCGACTTGCCGTAGCCCGGCAGGTCGACCGCGATGACCCGGTGGTCCTTCGACCAGGCGGGGATGTTCGCGGTCCAGCCCTTGGCGTTGGTGCCGAGGCCGTGGATCAGCAGCAGGACGTCGTCGCCCTCGCCCTGGTCGATGTAGGCGACCTCGATGTTGCGCACCTTCACCTTCTGCGTCGCGTATCCGTAGTCCACCTGGTCGAACTCCAGGCTCGGCAGGTGGTACCAGTCGGACGTCGCGCAACCCTGCAGCGTCATGGCCAGCACCGCCCCCAGGAAAATCGTCGTCAGTTTCTTCATGACCGTTCCCCCTAGAACATGATCCACTTGATGGTGGCGAGAACGGTCCAGGGATCGTCCGGCCGCTCGTACACGGGATTGTCGATGTCGCTGCCGTTGACCTCCGGCGACTCGTAGAAATTGCCGAGCCACATGTAGGCCGCGTGCAGTTCCAGATCCAGGAAGACCTTCGGCCGGTAGCGGAGGCTCATGTTCACTTCCGTGCCGATGAAGTTGTCCATGCCGGTGGATGTCTTGGAGGCCCACCCGGCGCCGACTCCGGCCTTCAGGCGCAGCTTGTTCTGCACGAGGTCGCGGGCCGCGGTCAAGGCGCCCGCGCTCAGGCCGTAGCCCATGTTCTGGATGTCGATGACCGCCGCCGAGTAGCGGTTGACCACGTTGCCGTGCGGCAGCAGCAGATACAGGCCGTGGCCGATGAAGACCGAGCCCGGGGTCGTCCAGTTGTTGCCGGTCAGCACGCCGTTGTACTCGCCGTCGCTGATGCCGTTGCCGTCGCCGGTCGTGAAGATCGTGTCCAGGACGATCTGGTCCTCGTGGCAGCGGCCGTAGCGCCAGGCGGTGCGCAGGTTGCCGGCGAAACCGCCGATGTCGACATCGCGGCTGGCGGTGGTGGCTTCGCCGAAGTTGTAGAAGCCGAAGCCGCTGAATCCTAACCGGCCCTGGTCCAGCAGGGGATCGCGGTGGAACTGCAGGCCTGCCCAGTAGACGTCGGCGGTGTAGTCCTCGTTGCCGAAGTCGAAGTTGAACACTCCGTTGTAGCTGCTCAGGTTCGAATTCAGGCCCTGGTTGAGCGACACCACGCCGCCCTCGCCGTTGCCGTGGTCGCGGACGTAGTTGAACGCCAGCGCCACCGACGACGCGATGCCCAGATCCTTCTCGTAGATGCCCTCGAACATCACGACGTCGTCGTCCTGCTCGATGTTGTTCTCGTAGAACTGGTACGCGCCGATCTTCAGCCGCTCGTCCGGCCTGCGGAACCAGTGCGTCGAGACGCCGGTGCCGTCGGAGCCGAACAGCGCCAGGCGGTAGCCCTTGGTCAGCAGGTGGTCGGTGAAGGTGTACCAGGGGATCTGGACGTTGTCGTAGATGCGCTGCAGACCCACGTTGATGAACAGGTCATCGCGGGGATTGATCTCCATGAACAGGTTCTGGGTCTGCATGTTGACGTTGTCCGCGCCGAAACCGCCGCCCTGGTTGCCGCCGGCGTTGTAGTTCACGTCGCCCCAGGTCCAGTCGAACTCGAGGCTGGTGCGGATCTTGGCCCAGCCGTCGAACAGGCGCGGCGAGTAGGTGATCATCGGCATGAAGCGCTGTTCGGTGTAGCGGGACGTCCTGCCCGACGTCATGGTCGTGTTCCCGCCGAAGAAGCGCCCGACGACCTGTCCCTTGAGGAACTCGTTGGTCGTCGCCACGTTGCAGGCCTCGCTGCGGGTGATGAAGTAGCCGATGAAGTCGAATTCGCTCCGGTCGGTCTTCTGCTTGTGTTCGGGGTAGTCCCCCCCCGTCTGGGCCCAGGCTCCAGCCGCGGTCAGCAGCACGGCCAGGAAGATCAGCATTCGTTTCATGGCTAAGCCCCATTCGCTCCCGAGATCCGGTTCGTTCGTCGGTCAGGGGCCCCCGAAGGGGCCCCTTGCGATGATTACTGCCGCACGTAGGTCTGGAGATTCAGGTAGTAGGGAGGATTGGTCCCGTCGTCGAACCAGAGCGCGGGATCGGCCTCGAAACCGCCCTGGACCGTGGGCTGGGTCGGATAGGTGCTGATGACGACCTCGAGCTTCAGGATGTCGGGCGTGCCCTCGACGACCTCGAAGATGCCGACCTGGTCGTACGCGGGATTGGTGTAGCTCAGGCTGATGGCGTGGATGTTGCCGGAATCCGACTCGGTGATGCCGTAGGTGCCGGTGTTGGTCGACCAGACATCGGTGTCCCAGTTGTGCTGGGTCAGGGTCACGGTGTTGTTCGCGTTGAGCTCGACGATGACGGTGTCCGTGTTGACCGGAGCCATGTAGACCAGCGGAGCCACGTTGGCGCCGGCGCTGATCCAGGTCCCGACCCAGGGGTCGGTCTCGACCGGCGGGGTCACCGGACTGTCGTCGTCGTCGTCGCTGCAGGAGGCGATGCCCAGGGCCATCATGGCCAGCGCGAGAAGCAGCAGGATTTTCAGGGCCTTGTTCATTTCTCAGGTCCTTTCTGACCGGGGTTAAGGCCGGGGGCGAGCCGCGCACGGTCCACCTTGCCGGCCTCGTTGCGAGGCAGTTCGGGAATGAACTCCACGTATTTGGGAATCTTGTACTTGGCCAGGTTGCCGCTGCAGAACCCGATGATGTCCTCGGCGTCGGCTTCCAGCCCCTCCTTCAGGACGACGTAGGCGCGGCCCACCTCGCCCCATCTATCATCGGGCACGCCGATCACCGCCGCCTCGCGGACCGCGGGGTGGGTGACCAGGTAGCCCTCTATCTCGGCGGGGTAGACGTTCTCCCCGCCGCTGATGAACATGTTCTTCTTGCGGTCCACGACGTAGTGGAAGCCCTCGGCGTCGCGGCGCACGACGTCGCCGGTGTGGAACCAGCCGTCGGTGATCGCGGCGGCCGTCTCCTTCGGCTTGCGCCAGTAGCCCGGGGTGACCACCGGCGAACGCAGCCACAGCTCGCCGGGCTGGTCGGGTCCGCATTCCGCGCCGTCGTCGCCCATGATCTTCGCGTCGATGTAGAAGTTCGGAAAACCGATCGATCCGCGGTGCGCGATCGCGTCGTCCTGATGCAGGGAGAAGGTGTTCGGTCCGACCTCGGTCAGTCCGTATCCCTGGCGGATGAACACGCCGCGCTCGTGCCACTGGTTGATCAGGGGCACCGGCATCGGCGCGCCGCCGACGATCGCGTAGCGGACGGTCGAGAGGTCGGTCTTCTCCCAGCGCGGGGAATCGGCCAGCATCCGCATCATCGCGGGCACGCCCCAGAAGATCGTCGTGCCCTCCTTCTCCATCAGCTCGAGCAGCAGGTCGGCGTCGAAGCCGGGCATCAGGGTGTGGCTCGCTCCGACGTGCAAAAACGGCGTGAACAGCACGTTCCAGCCGCCGGTGTGGAAGAGCGGCGCGTAGGCCTGGGTATGGTCGCGCGAGGTCAGGTCCAGCCGCAGCGAGGTGTTGATGCTGTTCCACAGCAGCATCCTGTGGGTGATCATCGCGCCCTTGGGCACGCCGGTGGTGCCGGCCGTGTAGAGGATCAGCACCAGATCGTCGAGCGAGGCGTCGGGCCGCGGATCGATCCCGCCGGCGACCTCTCCGTTCAGGTACGGGCCGAGCTCCGAAACGGGCAGCCGGCGGGCGAACGCCGGCAGCGTGGTCAGGCCGTCGGCCAGTGCGGACAATTCGTCCTCGACCACCAGCAGCTTCGGCTCGGAATCGCCGATCGGAACGTCGAGTTCGCGCGACGTGAAGCGGAAGTTCAGCGGCACCAGGACCACGCCCAGCTTCACGCAGGCGAAGAACAGGAACAGGAATTCGCAGTTGTTGCGGGACAGGACGGCCAGGCGGTCGCCCTTCTCCAGGCCGAACTCGTCGCGCAGGTGGGCGGCCAGCGCCCCCGCCCGACGGTTCGCCTCGGCGTAGGTCCATTCGGCGCCGCTCACGTGATCGCGCAGGACCATCCTGCCCGGCGTATAGAGGGCCCAGGTGGAAAGCCAGTCGATCCGCGAAGGGATCATCTCTTCCTCCCCGTCAGCAGATACGTCGCCCCGCCGACGGCCACCGACAACACGATGGCCACGGCCGCCGCCACGCCGGGATTCTCCCCCGTGGCGAGGGTCAGCGGCACGCCGACCTTGCCGTAGTACATGATAAAATGAACGGCGACCGCCGTCAGCGAGGCCGCCGCGGCCGACGAGAGCCGGGCCCGCGGCAGGAACATCCCGAAGAGGATGGGCACGAAGGCGGCCGAGAAATAAGCGTAGACGCCGTTCTGGGCGAAGATCGCCACAGACAGCTTGGGATGGACCAGCTGCCGCCACGACAGCCAGGCCGACACGACCGCCAGCAGCGCGATCGCGGTGCGGTTGATCCCCATCAGGATCCGGTCGCGCGCCGGCCCTTCGGCCGGCAGCAGCCCGCCGGCCAGGGGCGTCGCGATGTCGGCGGTGATGGTGGTCGACAGCGACTGGATCAGGCCCTCGAGCGTCGACATCCCCGCCGAGATCAGGCCCAGCACGACGATCAGCCCCATGTAGACGGGGAATTCCCGGACCACGTAGGCCGAGACGATGCCGTCCATCTTCAGGGCGACGCCGTCGACGGTCAGGTCGGGGAAGGCCAGCCGGGCGTAGAGGCCGACGAAGACCACGGCGAAGAAGATCAGCTCGGTGATCACCCCGACGGTCAGGTAGCGGTTCACGTCGCGGTCGGTCTTCAGCAGCAGGCTCTTGGTGATGATGTGCGGCTGGCAGACGATGGCCGCGCCGACGACGATCTGGGCGAAGCCGATCTCGAACCAGTCGCGGAACAGGAAGCTCTCGGTGTTGGTGAGTCCGACCAGGGCCGGATCGACAGCACGCAGGCGGTCGAGGAACCCGTGCACGCCCGCGCTGAAATGCTCGTGGCCCGAGCCCAGCAGCACGAAGGCCACCACCAGCATCAGGCAGGCCTGAACCGTGTTGGTGTAGACCATGCTGTTGGCGCCGCCGAACATCATGTAGCCGAAGACGAAGATCGTCAGGCCGATCAGCACCTGCATCTCGCCCACGTTCAGCGACTTGCTCAGCACCTTCACCAGGCCCACGACGATCAGCACGATGAAGGTGATCAGCAGCAGCGAGAGGAAGGCGAAGAACAGGGAGTAGAAGCGGCTGCGGTAGCGGGTCCCCATCCACTGCGCCATGCTCAACGCCTTGACGCTCTGCCCGTGCCGGCGGAACCCCTTGGTCAGGATCACCAGCGAGACCATCGAGGCCAGCGGCAGCACGATCGCATAGGAGATCACCCCGCTGATCCCGTAGAGGGCGATGAAGCCGGGGTTGATGATGAACGTCGCGGCGCTGGTCATCGAGGCGGCCAGGGCCAGGCCGACCGCCACGGGCGAGAAGGAGATGCTGCCCAGGGCGTAGTCGGACATGTCCTTGTTCCGCCGAGCTCCGCGCACGACGAAAAAGAGGATCACGGCCATGTACGCCGCCACGAGAATCCAGCCGGCGGTCACCAGTTGCCTCGACGCGAGTCCGTTCAAGATCTCCTCCGTTTCCGTTCAGTCCCTCCGGATCACCACACGAACGCCGAGCAGGCGAAGGCCAGACCGCCGCCCGACCCCATGAAGACGACCAGGTCGCCGGGTTTCAGCTTGCCCTGCTCGTCGGCCTCGGCCAGGCACATCGGGATGCAGGCCGATCCGGTGTAGCCGTAGCGGTCCATCACGCAGTGGGTCTTCTCCCAGGGCATTCCCAGGTTGGCCATGGTCTCGCGGATGCTGTTGATGTTGATCTGGGTGAAGAAGGCCATGGCGACGTCATCGACGGAGTAGCCGGCCGCCTCGACCGTCTCGCGCACCATCCGCGTCCAGGTCTCGGGGTTGATCTCGGTCGGGAACCGCTGCACGAACTTCAGCTTGTGATCGCCCGCGGACAGGACGTCGACGTCGACCGGGCGCTTGGTGCCGCCGGCGTAGATCCCCATCCAGTCGGCGTACTGCCCCTCGGTGTGCAGCCGCGCCGCCTTCCATCCCCTGTCCTTGTCGGTGGGCTGCAGCAGCACGCCCGCCGCGCCGTCGGCGAAGAGGTTCGAGGTCTTCTTGTCGGTGACCTCGAGATGCCTGGACATGGCGTAGGCGCCGATGACCAGCACGTTGCGGTACTGCGCCTCGGTCTGGATGTACTTCGCGCCCATGTCGACCGCGGTCACGAAGCCGGCGCAGGCGGTGTTGACGTCGAAGGTGCCCGCGCCGGTCGCGCCGAGACGGTGCTGGACCACCGCGGCGGTCGAGGGCGACACGTACTCCGGAGTGTCGGTGCTGATGATGATCAGGTCGAGATCCGCCGGGGAGACTCCCGCCTTGTCCAGGATGATCCGCGAGCAGCGCTCGACCAGGTCGGCGGTGCTCTCGTCTTCCGAGCACCAGCGGCGCTCACGGATGGTCAGGTTGTTCCTCAGCCAGGTGTCGACGTCCTCGCCGAGCACCTCGTTGAAGAAGCTGTTGGGCACCACCCTGTCCGGGGCGTACATGCCGGTGGCGGCGATCATGGCGTTGCGGGTCATCGCTCCTCCTAGACGGTCAGCCCGCCGTCCACGCTCAGGACGGCGCCGTTGATGAACGACGCCCGGTCGGACGCCAGGAACAGGTAGGCGTCGGCGATCTCCGCCGGACGGCCCAGGCGCTGCATCGGGGCCTTGCCGGCCATCATGTCGCGCACCTTCTCGGGCATGGCCATCACCATGTCGGTGCCGATGAATCCAGGCGCGACCGCGTTCACGCGCACGCCCTTGCGGCCCAGTTCGCGGGCCCAGACCTTCGTCATGCCGATCACGCCGGCCTTGGTGGCCACGTAGTTCGTCTGGCCGAAGTTGCCGTAGAGCGCCACGACGCTGCTGGTGTTGACGATGGCGCCCGAGCCCTGCTCGACCATGACCCGTGCGCAGGCCTGGCCGCAGTTGAAGACGCCCTTGAGGTTCACGTCGATCACCTGGTCGAACTGCGCCTCTTCCATCTTCATCAGGGTGGCGTCGCGGGTGATCCCGGCGTTGTTGACCAGCACGTCGACCGCGCCGAACTTCTCGCGCACCCCGGCAACGGCGGCCTTCACCGCGGTCGCGTCGGCCACGTTCACGTTGCGGAACTCGACCTCGGCTCCGTCGGCCTTCAGCTCGGCCAGCAGCTTTTCGCCGGCTTCGTCGGAGACATCCCAGAAGCTGACCTTGGCTCCCGCTTCGACGAAGCGCTGCACGGCCGCGCGGCCCAGGCCCGAAGCGCCTCCGGTGATGATGGCGACCTTGCCCTGCAATTCCTTCATGACTACCTCCAGTGGCTCGGTGCGCGGAACGAATCCGCAGCTCCGCGATCGTTGCGTTGTCCGATCATGCTTCCCGCTCGACGGCGGGACGGCCCTCGTCTTCGCCCCATTCGGCGAGGAAGGCCTCGAAATGCTTCTGCATCAGGCTGTAGAACCGGAACATCTCCTCGGCCCGTTCCCGGAAATGCTCCGGCACGTCGCCGCCGGCCCGATCGCATCGGTCGAGGTAACGGGTCGCGAGTTTCAGGTTCTGCGAGAAGAGTTCCGCCTGCCGGGAAAAGGCGCGGCCGAAGATCTCGTCCTCGGCCTGATAGTGATCCCGGCGGCTGCCGGGAACCCAGACCTTCCGGATCAGACCGTTGTCGCTGAGCTTGCGGGTGATCTGGCTGACCGGACCCTTGCTGACATGAAGCTTCTCGGCGATCTCATCCAGGCTCAGCGGGCCTTCCTCGAACAGCAGAAGGCCGACGATATGTCCCATCAGCCGGGACAGCCCGAAGGCCTTGTAGGCGGATCCGAAATCCTCGATGAAGTCGCGCTTCATCTTTGCGGTCTTATCCGACATATCTGATCCTTTGTATTCTGCGTTTGAAATGTTTCAAACGTATAAAACAACATTCGCCGCGATTTGTAAATAGAAATTCTCGGTTCCGGATCGAATATCCGCCGTCCCGCACGGCCCCGGATCCAGCCCGAGAGCCGATCCTGTCCTCGTCCGACCCTTCATGGTATAATCGTAGGCGCTGCGGATCGCCGGCCCTCTTCGGGGTCGGCGGTTTCGGGCCGAATACGAACGTGGAAACCATCATCGCCCAGCCAAACCGAGACGCTATGCCCCTTCCCGGATCAGCACCGGATACGGATCTTCCGGCGGCCCTGCGCCGGACCCTCGACCGCTCGGAAGCCTATATCCGGCGCGAGGACTGCCGGGGCTACGATCCCTACGATGGGCTTCGGTCGCCGCTTATGCGGCTCCCGTGGCCGCGCAAGCTGCGATGGGGATTCCAGCAACTCGTCCTGCGAACGCCCTTCCAGATCCGCCCGCTGCTGGGCATCCGCAAAGGGTACAACCCGGTGACCCTGGGGCTGGTGCTGCAAGCCCACGCCTACCGCGCCGCGGCCGGATCGGGGACACGGAGCGACGGCACTGCCTACGCCGACGACATGGCCCGGCTGGTGGGCGAGCTGAAACGGCTGGTCTCTCCCGGCTGGTCGGGAGCCTGCTGGGGTTACGATTTCGACTGGGAGGGCCGCTTCGCCACGACGCCGGCCTTCCATCCGACCGTCGTGGCCACGGGCTTCGTGACCCACGCCCTCTACGAGGCCCACCGGCTGCACGCGGTTCCCGGCGCGGCGGACCTGATGGCCGCGTCGCTGCCCTTTCTGCGCGAGGACCTGAACCGCACCGTCCGCGGCGACACCTTCTGCTGGTCGTACTCCCCGACCGACCGGCAGGCCGTGCTGAACGCCACGATGAAGGGGGCCCGGCTCTGCGCCCAGATCGCCTCGGTCGCCGGCGAGACCGGACTCTTCGATCTGGCCGCCGCGACCGCCGCCTACGTGGCGGCCGAACAGCGCGACGACGGTTCCTGGCCCTATTCGGTCGGCGACGGCCGGGCCTGGGCCGACAACTTCCACACCTGCTACATCCTCGACGCCTTCGACGAGTACCGCCGCCTGTCCGGCGACCGCGGGTTCGACGACGTCATCGAGCGGGGATTGGCCTATTACCGCGATCATTTCTTCGATCCCGACGGGGCCCCGCGCTACTACGACAACCGGCGCGATCCTGTCGACGCCACCGCCTGCGGCCAGGCCCTGCTGACGCTCGCGCGTTTCGGCCAGACCGACCTGGCCCGCCGGGTGACCGGTTTCTGCCTGCGGAACCTCGCCCTGCCCGACGGCAGCTACGCCTACCGCATCCGGGGCCGGCGGCGCATCACCATCCCGTTCATGAGGTGGTCGATCGCCTGGATGCATCTCGCCCTGAGCCGAATGGAGATGGAACTTGCCGCAGAGTGAAACGAAACCCGTCGCCTGGATCGACGTCGACAATCCGCCCCAGGTCCAGTATTTGACCCCCTTCGTGCATCATCTGGCCGACGAGAGGGGGTACGACGTCTTCCTGACCGCGCGCGATTACGGGGCGACCGCCGGCCTGATCCGCGACCGCGGTCTCGAACCGGTCGTCCTGGGCCACGCGGCGGGCGCGGGCAAGATCGGCAAGATCGGCCAGACCCTCGGGCGCGCCTTCGCCTTGATGCGCCTGCTGCGGGGCCGGCCGAAGCCGCGCTTCCTGATCACCGCGTCGCGCTCCTCGGCCTTCGCCGCGCGAATGATGGGCATCCCGGTGTACATCTTCGTCGACTACGAATTCGTCGAGACGGGAATCTTCCGCCGTCTCGGCTGCGCCATGCTGTTCCCCGGGGTGATCGGCAAGGAGACCTTCCGCAAGCTGGGCTTCGGCGAGCGGAAGATGATCCCCTTCGCGGGCCTCAAGGAGGACATCTCCTTCGCCTACGTCGACACCGACGCGATCGCGCCGCTCGATCTGGACGCCCCCGAAGGCGTGGCGCGGGTGCTGCTGCGTCCGCCGGCCACCAGCAGCCACTACTATCGCCGCGAATCGGGCGAACTCTACCGGGCGACCCTCGCGCATCTGGCTTCACGCGACGACGTGGTGGTCGTGTTCTCGCCGCGCTACCCCGAGCAGGCCGAGGATCTGAACGAATTCGAGTGGACCCACAGCCCGATCATCCTGGACAACCGGGCCAATTTCGTGGCCCTGCTCAAGGCTGTCGACGCGGTCGTCTCGTCCGGAGGCACCATGCTGCGCGAGGCGGTCTATCTCGGCGTACACGCCTTCAGCATCTTCCGCGGACCGGAGGGGTCGGTCGACCGGCACCTCGAGCAGCAGGGACAGCTGACCTTCGTGCGCCGGGCCGAGGATCTGGAGCGCTGCGACCTGGCGCGCCGGCGGGGCGAACCGCGGGCCCGCGAACCCAGGGTCGTGGAAAGGATCATCGACGCGGTGGAGACGCGGATCGCGGCCGGCTAATCCGCCGGCGCCACATCCGCCCGCGCCGCCGTCGCCGTCGCGGGGGCCAGGCATCCGGTCGTCCCGTCGTACCGGATCGCCGCGAACCCGCCGGAACACCCGGAAACATCGACCCGGCTGCTGCCGTCGCAGGCGAAGGACATCCCGGTCACCGCATCCGAAATCGAGATGGTCACCCGCAGCAGGGGCACCGCCCCGGATCCGCGCAGTCCCGGGCCGTGGGCGAGATAGAAGGAATCGACGACGTCGGGCAGGCTGTCGAAGCCGCCGCCCTCGGGATAGGCCGCGAAGTCGTAGACCGCGACCGCGGGGCTGCCCAGGGCCGGGATGTCGAAGATGGAGAACGCGATCGGATCATCCACGTCGAAGGCCACCACGTAGATGTCGAAGGCCTGGCCGGCCGCGATCGACAGGGCGGTGTCCCTGCCGGCGGGATCGAAGAAGATCCCGACCGACTCCTCGGGGCGGTCGACCGCCGCCAGGCCGCCGTCTTCCGAGCAGCCCGCGGTCAGCGCGGTCAGCGCCGCCAATACCGCCAGCGCGACCAGGGCGGCCGGCGGCAGCGTCGCGGCCGTGATTTTTCCCGAGCGTGTCTTTCGGCGTTCCATGCGTATCCTCCGGTACCGGACCCGATTCGCGGCTCCGTGCTTCCCGTCCCGCATCCCCGACACCAAATATTGTGGCCAGGGGGGTTGATCCGGTTACCCGGATGCGCTATGTTGTGTCGCGACCCGGGTACCTGGGGTCAAATGCGCCGCCCGTGGCATGGAAGCCGCGGGCGGTTTTTTTATGCTTCCTGCCGCCCCGGGGCCGAGGTCGCTGTTGTTGCCGCGGAAGCCGGGATGTATGCTGATCCGGTTCCAGGACGGAACATCAGGAGCACCGGATCAGGGAGGGAGAATGGGACCGACTGCCGGCGAACGCCTGCGCGAACTGTGGCAGTACCGCGAACTGCTCTATTTCATGGTCTGGCGCGACATCAAGGTGCGCTACAAGCAGACCCTGCTGGGCGTGGCCTGGGCTCTGATCCAGCCGGTGTTCACGACGGTGGTCTTCTTCCTGTTCTTCGGCAAGATGGCCAAGATGCCCAGCGACGGGATCCCGTATCCGGTCTTCTCGTACCTCGGCCTGGCCGCCTGGACCTACTTCGCCGGCGCGGTCAGCTACGCCTCCAACAGCATGGTCGCCAACGCGCGGCTGCTGACCAAGGTCTATTTCCCGCGGATCCTGATCCCCGCCGCCGGCGTGCTGAGCACCCTGCCCGACTTCGCCATCTCGTCGCTGCTCGGGCTGGTGGTCCTGAAGATCTACGGCATCCCGATCGGCTGGGGATTTTTGCTGTGGCCCGTGCTGGCGCTGCCGCTGGTGCTGCTGGCCCTCGGGGCGAGCCTTTTCCTGGCGACGCTCAACGTGCGCTTCCGCGACGTGAAATACGCCATCCCGTTCCTGATCCAGCTGTGGCTGTTTTTGACGCCGATCATCTACCCGACCAGCATCGTGCCCGAGCGTTTCCGGCACCTGACCTTCATCAACCCCCTGACAGGGCTGATCAACGCCTTCCGGGCGGTCGTGCTGCCGGACATCGCGGTGGCCTGGCCGGCGCTGCTGACCGGACTGGCGCTGACCCTGCTGCTGCTGATCGGGGGCGTGACGATGTTCCATCGCTTCGAACGATCCTTCGCGGACATCATCTGAGGAGTGGGCGTGGAATCGATCCGGGTCGAGAATCTGGGCAAGCGCTACCGTCTGGGGCAGCTGCAGCAGGGCGACACCATGCTGCGCGAGGCCCTGGTCAACCTGGCGCGGCGTCCGCTGGGCCGACGCGGCCCCGAACCCGAAACCATCTGGGCCCTGCGCGCGATCGACTTCACCGTCGACGAGGGCGAGGTCGTCGGCATCATCGGCCGCAACGGGGCGGGCAAGAGCACCCTGCTGAAGGTGCTGTCGCGCATCACCCATCCCACCGAGGGGACCATGAAGGTGCGCGGCAGGCTGGCCTCGCTGCTGGAGGTGGGCACCGGCTTCCACGAGGAGCTGACCGGCCGCGAGAACATCTACCTGAACGGCTCGATCATGGGGATGAAGCGCCGCGAGATCGACCGCAAGATCGATCAGATCGTGGCCTTCGCCGGGGTCGAGACCTTCATCGACACCCCCATCAAGCGCTACAGCTCGGGGATGCGTCTGCGGCTGGGATTCGCGGTGGCGGCGCACCTGGATCCGGACGTGCTGCTGGTCGACGAGGTGCTGGCGGTCGGCGACGCGGAATTCCAGAAGAAATGCCTGCGGACGATGGGCGAGCTGCGCAGCGGCGGTCGGACGGTGCTCTTCGTCTCGCACAACATGGCGGCGGTCGAGAACCTCTGTCCGCGGGTGATCTGGATCGACGAGGGGCGCGTGGTGCGCGACGGCCCGGCCGCCGAGGTCATCCGAGAGTACATGGCCACCTTCGCCACCTCGCGGCGCGGCGGCGCGGATCTCGACGCGGTGGAATCGCGGACCGGAACCGGCGAGGGCCGCCTGACCGGCGTGGAGTTCCTGGACGCCGAGGGCCTGCCGAGCAACTACCAGCGCAGCGGCGATCCGCTGACCGTGCGGGTCCACTTCCGGGTGAAGGAGGAACTGCGCGACCTGCACGTCGGGCTCGAGATCCACAACGAGCTTGGCGTGCTGCTGTCGGCCAACAACACCTGGATGACCGGTCCCGACCTGCCCCGCGTGCCGCCCGGCGAACACCGTCTCGACTGCGCCATCGACACCCTGCACCTGATGCCGGGGCGCTATCTGCTTTCGCTCTGGCTGCGCAGCCCCGGCGGGCGGAACTACGACACCCTGGAGCATTGCGTGGTGCTCGACGTCGAGACCGCCGACGTCTACGGATCGGGCCGCGGCATCGATCCCCGCTACGGGCTGATCTTCCTGCCGGCGCGATGGTCGCGGGCCGACGGCGACGGCGACGGCGATACCGGGTCCGAGGCCGGAAGCGGCGACCGGACATGAGGGTCGCGGCGGTCAACCAGCCGTTCAACGACTTCGCTCCGCCGGACGGAGGCGGTTCGGTCGCGTCCTGGATCTGGCAGGCGGCGCGGCGTCTGGACCCCTCGTTCGCGGTGACCGTCTTCGCCGCCCGTCGCCGGGGCCGTCCCGATCGCGAAACCATCGGCGGGCTGGACTGCCTGCGGCTGGACGCCGGCGGCGACCGTCTCCGGGAGCGTCTGCTGAACCCCCTGCGCGGCTTCTTTCCGGATCGACGGCCCCTGTTCGCATCGGGATGGACCCATCGCGGCTACGGCCGATCCCTGGCCCGCGCCCTGGGCGAGCGGAAATGCGACGTGGCGCATCTGCACAACTTCATCCAGCTTCCGGCCGCGGTCCGCCGGGGGGCCCCGGGCGCGCGCATCATCCTGCACATGCATTGCGATTGGCTCGCACAGCTGGATAAACTTGCAATTAAAACTGCAATTAATGCCACAATCATTGAACCTAT
>CAYLMM010000004.1:0-39249 GCA_964384825.1 uncultured Fibrobacteraceae bacterium | reverse complement strand
ATCCAGCTTCCGGCCGGGTTCCGGCGGGGGGGCCCGGGCGCGCGCGTCATCGTGTACATGCCGGGCGATGGGCTCGCACAGCTGGATCGAGCGCTGGTGGAGCGGGCCCTCGACGACGTCGATCTGGTCGTCGGCTGCAGCGAGCACGTCATCGGCGGCGCCCGTGCGCGCTTCCCCTCGCTGGCCGGCCGCTGCGTGACGGTGCCCAACGGCTTCGATCCCGATCTCTTCTCGCCCGGCGACGACGACGAAGCCTCCGCGGACGGCCCCGAGATCCTGTTCGTCGGCCGGATCACGCCGGAGAAGGGGTTGCACGACCTGGTGTCGGCCTTCTCCCGGGTCGCGCGCGTCAGGCCGGACGCCAGGCTGCGGTTGGTGGGACCGCACTGGCCCAGCGCGGCGGAGTACATCGTGGGGCCCGCGCAGGATCCGGCCGTGCGGGCCCTGGCACCGCATTTCCGGGGCAACTACTTGAGCTCGCTGCGCGGGATGGTGCCGGCGGACCTGCGCGGCCGGGTGACCTTCGCCGGCCGGGTCCCGCCGCGCGACCTGCCCGGCCTCTACCGCAACGCCGCGGTGCTGGCGAACCCCTCGCTGACCGAGGCCTTCGGCATGAGCCTGGTCGAGGCGGCCGGCTGCGGAACGCCGGTGGTGGCGACGCGCGTCGGCGGCATGCCCGAGGTCGTCCGTGACGGCGAGACCGGAACGCTGGTGCCCGCCGCCGACCCCGTGAAGCTGGCCGCGACGATCCTCGACATCCTCGATCAGCCGCTTCAGGCCGCCCGGATGGCCGCCGCGGCCCGGGCCGACGCCCTGGCCCGCTTCACCTGGAACCGCGTCGCCGACGAGCTGGCCGCGGCCTACCGGAAGGTCGCCCTGTGAGCGGCGGGGCCGGAATCCGCGCGCGTTGCCGGCGGCCGCTGTACGATCTGGCGACCGCCCTCTCACGCCCCCTCGACGCGGAATCGCTCGCGCGCCCCGCCGTTGTCTTCGCCCCCCATCCCGACGACGAGACCCTTGGCTGCGGGGGTCTGATCGCCTTGAAGACCGCGGCCGCGGTCCCGGTGACCATCGTCTTCATGACCGATGGCGAAGGTTCCCACGCCCGGTTCGAACCGGCCGAGATCATGGCCCCGCGGCGGCGCGAAGAGGCCCTGGCCGCCTGCGCCGAACTCGGCGTTCCGGCTTCGCGGGTGATCTTCCTGGGATTGCCCGACGGCGGCGTGGCCGCGCGCCTGGACGATGCGCGGCGCGAAGCTACGGCGATCCTGGCCTCCGAACCGGCCCGGCAGGTGCTGATCCCCTACCGGGGCGACACGACTCCCGACCACCGGGCGACCGCGGCGGCGGTCCTGGCCGCGGCGGCCCGCTCCCCCGGCGTGGCCGAGATCCTCGAGTATCCGGTGTGGTTCTGGATCCGCTGGCCCTGGAGCGAGGTCCGGATGGAGCGCCGGCTGCGGCTGCCGGGGCGGGCGGGCGCGTCGCTGGGCGCGGCCTGCGATCTGCTGCGCCACCTTCGCCGGCGGGTGGATACGGCTTCGGTCCTGGCGATCAAGCGCCGCGCCCTGGAACGTCATGGCAGCCAGGTCGTCCGGCCCGCCGAACATCCCCGCTGGCCGATCCTGGCCGATGTCGGCGGCGGCTGGTGGCTGGAGGCGTTCTTCACCGGAAGCGAGTTCTACCGCCGCACCGAACCGAGCCGCGAGACCCCGGCGCCCCTGCTGACGGTCGGTCATCTTCCCTCCGTCTACCGGCGGCGGGCCGGCGCCTTCACGGCCAACATCTGCGGCGCCGTCGGCGCCGCAGACCAGGTTCCCCTGCACTCCCTGAACGACGGGCCCTGGGTCGAGACCGGGCGGGGGAAGCCGCGCGCGCCGGGGCGCGACTTCACCATCGAGATCCCCGCGGAATCGCTGAACGCCGGCCGCAACCGGATCGCCCTGCGCGCCCGGGCCGGCGCAGAGCTCGGCGAGCCGGTGATCCGCGCCTTCGGCTACGATCCCTCGCCGATCCGCCCGCCCCTGGTTCGCGAGTGGACCGACGGCGACCTCGACGTCCAGGACGGAAGATGGGAGACCTGCCTCATCGACGGCGAGAGACGGGTCAGGCCGGTGCCGGGATGCGAGCGCTACGATCGGATCCTGGTCGTCGCCGGCGCCTTCGCCGGCGGGCGCCGGATCGAGACCGACCTCGTCTTCCGCCGCGCCGCGAGCCCCGGAAGATCCTTCGGCTTCGGAGTCCTGCCGCAATGGGGCGGGCATCCCGACCCCGGAACCGCGACCCCGCGACGCGGCTGGCGCTTCTCGCTGGCCTGGTACTATTCGCTCTACCGGTCGATCGGGCTGGAGTTCTCGACCAAGGACGGCGCCGAGCCTCCCCGGTTCGCGGCGATCTACCATCATGCCGATCCGGTCCCCGGCCGCCGCCTGCGGCTGATCGTCGAGGCCCGGACCGCCGCCGGAGGCGACGGCCCGGCCCGCCATCGCCAGCGCATGAAGTGGTGGCCCGCGGACGAGCCGGAGCCGCAGGATTGGATCGAGCTCGACGACCGGGCCGGCGCTCCCCTGCCGCATCTGGAATACGGCGTGGCCCTGATCGCCTCGCGCTGCCAGGTGGATTTCGGGACGGTGAAGATTTTGCCCCTGGCCGACGGGGACCCCGGCCCGGCGAACTTATCCGGGGATTGACCTACGGGCCGACCAGCGCGGCGCGCGGCGCGCGCACCAGCTCCTTCATCATCAGGCTGCGATGCTTCTCCGCCCAGCGCAGAACGGCGCGCGTGCAGCGGATCCGTTCGCCGCGCTCCAGGGGAGCCCGCCGGATGTTGATCAGATACTCACGCAGCCAGCGCCAGTGCGGGAACTGCATGCCCCCGCCGCTTCCCGGCCGGAACCAGGCCGCCCGCTCGCTCCAGCTGCGGTTGGCCCGGATCGAGGTCTTCGGATGGTCCCGGCGCAGGAACAGCGGCTCGGGATCCAGCCTCAGGCGTCCGTGCAGGACCAGCTGGCCCAGCAGGATCATGTCCGACGAGGGGAAGGGGCCGATCAGGCCCGTGCGGACCAGGGTCCGCCGGGGGATCAGGCCGAAGACCGCGTTGCATTCCCGCGGCGCGTTGTGGTACTGGAGGAAGGCCGCCAAGCGGCGATGGGGGGCGTCGTCGAGAAGCTCGGGTTCGTCCTGCAGATCCTTCAGGACCGCGCCGTCCTTGTCGATGATGCGCGTCCGGGTGGCCGCCAGCGCGCAACCGGGATCCGATTCCAGCAGCGCCACGCAGCGGGCGGCGAATTCGGGCGCGCAGACATCGTCGTGCGCCGCCCACTTGAAGTACTCGCCCCGCGCCAGCCGGAAGGCCAGGTTGTAGTTGGCGGCCGCGCCCAGATTCCGATCGAGGCGGCGATACCGGATGCGCGCATCGGCGGCCGCGTGATCCTGGATGATCTCGCCCGTGCGGTCGGTCGAGGCGTTGTCGGTGACGATGAGTTCCAGGTCGGAGTGGGTCTGCGCCAGCAGCGAAACCAGCGACTCCTCCAGGAAATCCTCGCCGTTGTAGACCGGCAGGCCGATGCTCAGCGTCGGCGTCGCGTTCATTCCTCGCCCTCCATGTCTTGCCCGTCTTCCCCTACGCCGATCATCCGCGCCGTCACGCCGCGGGCCTCGAGCTCCGCCGCGATCTCGTTCCCGTAGAGCGGATTCATCACGATCACCAGCCGGGGGCGGGTTCGGGACAGTTCCCCGGGGCCGGTCACCACGTGGCCGGTTCCGGGGATGCAGCGTCCGTGCTTGGCCGGATTCAGGTCCACCAGATGGGCCACGGCCGCGCCGGGGTCGACCAGGTTGAGGAAGGTCACGCCCTTGGAGCCGGCCCCCCAGACCACGGCCCGGCCCCCGGCCGCTTCCAGTTCCGCCAGACGTCGGCGCCAGACCGCGGTTTCGCGTTCGAGCCGCGACGACATGGCCGCGGCCATCGACAGCATTTCTTCCGGCGCGGGAGCCCAATGCCGCGGATCCTCGCCTTCGGTCCGGGCCGTCGCCGCGGCCGCGTCGAGGGCCAGGAACTGTCCGCCGAAGACCGAGCGCGCCCGCCGCGGGGCGAACCCGGCGCGCGAGCAGCAGAGGGCCAGCGACCGGGCGTTGAAATACGACACGTGCTCGTAGATCAGATCCCAGAGGCCGCCGTCCCGCAGGCTGAACATCCCGTCGGGAACCTCCAGATACAGGGGCGTCGGGATGTTCGGGGGCAAGGCGCGGCGCAGGCCGTCCAAAAAACCGACCGGATCCGGAACGTGCTCCAGGACGTGGCGGCAGATCAGCAGCGAGGGAGGATCGGCCGGCAGGGCGGCGGCTCCGGAATCGAAAGCCCGCGGGTGGATGACGACGTTCCCGTCTTCCCTCCGTCCGTCGGCATCCCGAAAGGCGGGATCGAACCCGACGCCGCGCCCCCCGGAAACCTCGACGAGCAGGCGCAGGAAATCGCCCTGTCCGCATCCCGCCTCGATGATCGGCCCTTCGCGCAGGCTGTAGCTCCGGTCGAGATCGGAGGCCAGGCTCGCCGCGTAATCCCGGAAGCGCCGCGAATGATGCAGGGGGTTCTCGTAGGCGTCGTCGTAGACCGTCCGCCGCGGATCGAAGGACGTGTTGAAGAGATGCCCGCAGGCTCCGCAGAGATGCAGATCCAGATCGGCCCGCGGAGCGGCGAGGGCCGATTCGCGGTCGGGATGCAGCACGTTGCAGAGAACCGGCACGCCCGTCAGCTTCGCCGTCGGAGTCGTGGAACCGTCGCCGCAGACCGGACAGACCGTCGTGTTCAAGCCCCGGCCCTCCCTTCCTCGGCGGCGGTCAGCAGTTGCGGACTCAGGCCCAGGTCCGCGAGCGCGCCGGCGATCTCGTCGCGGTAGACGGGATTCATCGCGATCACCCGTCGCGGCCGCAGCCCGGCCAGATCTTCCGGCGCGAAGATGCGATGGCCGGTGCCCGGCATGAAGGTGCCCTGGCGATGCGGATTGATGTCCACCGCGCCGGCGATCTCGTTCTCGTCAAGACCGAGGGTCGTCAGGAACGCCACGCCCTTCGAGCCCGATCCCCACAGGACGGTCGGGCCGTCGCCGCGGGCCAGCAGGTCCCGCCAGAACGAGAGCTTGCGCGAGAACCGTTCGGCGAAGCCCTGGATCGCCGCGGTCGCGCCAGCGCCCTCGCCCTCCAGCGCCAAGACATCGCCGGAGCCGGGATCCGCCGTATCGGCGATCGCGACCAGATACTGGCCGTCGTATTCGCGCCCCATCTCCAGCGGCCGGAATCCGCACTCGCGCAGCAGGCGCGCCATCGACGCCGGCCCGAAGTAGGAGCAATGCTCGTAGTAGATGTCCTCGAAGGCGCATTCGTTCAGGATGCGGGTCGCGTCGGGCACCATCAGGAACAGGGTCGCGTCGCGGTCGCCCAGCGTCCGGCGCACCATCGACAGGAAAGCCGCCGTGTCGGGGATGTGCTCGAGGGTCATCTTGCAGCAGACGAAATCCGCGGGCACCCCGGAGTGGCGTTCGGAATAGAAGTCGCGGACGAAGCGCACGTCCTGCCCCGGCAGCGGCGCGTTGCGGTCGGGGCGGTAGGCGGGATCGAAACCCACGCCTCGGTTGCGCCCCCCCTCGCAGAGCAGCAGCAGGAACTCGCCCTTGCCGCAGCCGATCTCCAGGATGTCGCGATCGCGCAGATCGAAACGTTCGACCAGCCTCTCGGCCAGCTCGCGATGGAAGCTGCGGAAGGTGGGCGAGAAGCCCTGGGTCTCCTCGTAGCGTCCCGAATATTCGGTCAGCGCCGGAACGAAGGAAGTGTTGGTGACGAAACCGCATTCCGGACAGCCGCCCAGGGTGATGTCGCCGCGCGGATACGCCAGGGCGGCGCGGCGGCTTTCCAGCAGGATGCAGCTGTTGGACGGCACCGCGGCGGCTCGATGGAAGATCCTCAAGCCTCCGGATCCGCAGCTAGGACAAACGGTCCTCGGGGTCATGCCCCTCCTTCACCTTGCGGCGTCTCAGACGACCCGCGGCTGCGGCACCGGCAGGATGAACCGGCCGCCGGCCTCGCGGTAGGCGCTCTGCTGGGCGAGGATCTCGTCGGCCAGATTCCACGGCAGCAGCAGGACGTAATCGGGGCGCCGTTCCACCAGGGCGCCCGGCGGCACGATCGGCTGATGGGTGCCCGGCATCACGCGCCCCTGCTTGTGCACGTTGCGGTCGGCCACCCAGGCCACCAGGTCCGGGCCCACGCCCACGTAGTTGAGCATGGTGCTTCCCTTGGCGGCGGCGCCGTAGGCGGCCACCACGCCGCCCTCGCCGCGCAGCCGCTTCAGCAGGTCGAGCAATTCCCCGCGCAGCCGGACCACCCGCGACGAGAAATCGCGGTAGTAGCCGATGTCGGCCAGGCCGGCGGCCTTCTCGGCGGCCAGCATCTCCCGCACCGCGGCCGAAGGCTCTTCCTTCAGGGTCGCGGTCACCCGCAACGAACCGCCGTGGATCCGCAGCCGCAGCACGTCGTTCAGGAACAGGCCGTGCCGGCGGAAGAGGTTGTCCAGCGCGGTCAGCGAAAAGTAGCACAGGTGCTCGTGGTAGATGGTGTCGAACTCGCAATGGTCGATCAGGTCGCGCACGTAGGGCATCTCGAAGACGGCCGCTCCGTCGTCCTTCAGCACCGCCGCGATCCCGGCCACGAAACCGTTGGTGTCGGCCACGTGGGCCAGGACGTTGTTGGCGTGGACCACGTCGGCCCGGCGTCCGGAGGCGGCCAGTTCGGCGCCGACATCGCGGCCGAAGAAGGCCACCATCGTCGGCACGCCAGCCTTCTGCGCGACCTCGGCCACCCCGGGCACCGGGTCGATCCCCAGCACCGGCACCCCGCGCTCGACGTAATGGCGCAGCAGGTATCCGTCGTTGCTGGCCAGTTCGATCACCAGGCTGTCCGGACCCAGCCCGCGCGCCGCGATCACCCGCTCCACGTGCTTGCGGGAATGCTCGACCAGGGAATCGGAGAACGAGGAGTAGTAGGGATAGTCGTGGTCGAAGACCAGTTCGGGATCGACGGTCTCGAGGATCTGCATCAATCCGCATGCGGGGCAGAAGACCACCTCGAGCGGAAAGCGCGGCTCGGGTTCGGCGAGCTGTTCGGGCCGCGGCATGCGGTCGGCCAGCGGCGTGACGCCCAGATCCAAAACGGGCTGCAGTTCCCGGGCGCCGCAGGAGCGGCACCGGTGTCCATCGATGTTCACGTTCCCCTCCCCTTATCGGGTCCCCTGTCCGTCGACCCAGCGCAGGGTCTTGTCGAGACGCCCGCTCGCCAGCAGGTCCTTGACGTGATCGATCCTCTTGAAGCGCGGCCCCTCGAAGTCGGCCAGGGCCAGCCCCTTGGCGCGGAAGGCGCCGTAGAGCTCCTCGGCCCCGCGCCGCGCGGTCCACTGCGGCTTGAAGCCGTGGATCGACCGCGAGAGCAGGTTGCAGTCGACCCGGTAGCAGCGCTTGTCCGGACCCGCCCCGTCGGCGAAGGCCACCTCGCTGCCCGGAACCACGTCGCGCACGATCTCGGCCAGTTCGCGGATGCGGTAGTTCTCGCCGGTGGTGCCGACGTTGAAGGCCCGCCCCCGCACGTCCTCGACCGGAGCCTCGAGCGCGGCGATGTACGCCCGGGCGATGTCCGAGACGTGCACGATGGGCCGCCACGGCGATCCGTCGCTCTTGAGATAGACCTGCCCGGTGGTGAAAGCCCAGGCCGTGAGGTTGTTCAGCACCAGGTCGAAGCGCAGCCGGGGCGACACGCCGTAAGCCGTCGAAGCGCGCAGGAAGACCGGCGCGAAGCCCGCGGCGGCCAGCTCGGAGATCTCGGCCTCGGCCCGCACCTTCGACTGCCCGTAGGGCGTGACCGGATTGAACGTCGCGTTCTCGTCGAGAAAATCCTCGCCGCCGCCCCCGTAGGTGCTGCAGGACGAGGCGAAGAGGAAACGGCCGACGCCGGCGTCGCGGGCCAATTCGGCCAGGCGCACCGAGCCCCGCCGGTTGATGTCGTCGGTCAGCGAGGGATCGTAGTCTCCCAGCGGATCGTTCGAGAGCGCCGCGAGATGGATCACCGCGTCGAAACCGGCCAGATCCTCGCGCTCGGCGTCGCGGACATCCTTCGAGACGGTCGGCACGTCCGCCAGACTGCCGCTGAAGGTGCAGGCGCGGAAGAGGTCGCTGTCCAGCCCCCGCACCTCGTGCCCGCGCTCCAGCAGCAAGGGCGTCAGCATCGATCCGATGTAGCCCTTGTTCCCGGTCACCAGAACCTTCACGACCTACCCCCCTATTCCCAGGTTTTCCAGGGCGCCTTTCCGCTCTGCCACAGGCCTTCCAGGATGTGCTTCTCGCGCAGGGTGTCCATGCACTGCCAGTAGGATTCGTGCCGGAAGGCCATCAGCTGCCCGTCGGCGGCCAGCTTTTCGAGCGGCTCGCGCTCCCACTGCGTCCGGTCGCCTTCGATGTAGTCGAAGACTCCCCTGTCGAGCACGAAGAACGCCCCGTTGATCCATCCCTCGACCGTCTGCGGCTTCTCGTTGAAGCTCACCACGCTGTCGCCGTCGAATTCCAGGTGGCCGTAGCGGGCGGGCGGGCGCACCGAGGTCAGCGTGGCCAGCCGGCCGTGGCCGCGATGGAACGCCATCAGGGCGTCCAGATCGACGTCCGAAAGGCCGTCGCCCCAGGTCAGCATGAACGTCCCGTCGTCCAGCCAGGGTTCCAGACGCTTGATCCGCCCGCCGGTCATCGTTTCGAGCCCCGTCTCGACCAGGTGCACGGTCCATTCCGGGCCGCGCTCCTCGTAGGTCAGCACGTCGCCCGAGTTGGTCTTGACGGTCATGTGCCCCTCGAGGCAGTAGAAATCCCGGAACCAGCGTTTGATGTACTCGCCGCGATAGCCCAGGGCGATCACGAACTCGTTGTGACCGTAGCGGGCGTAGTGCTTCATGATGTGCCACAGGATCGGGCGGCCGCCGATCTCGACCATCGGCTTGGGGCGGATCTCGGTCTCTTCGGCCAGGCGGCTGCCGTAGCCGCCGGCCAGGATCGCCACCTTCGTCGCATCGTTCACCGCGGATCTCCTTTGCTGGTCGCTGCGTGATTCCGGACCGGCGCGCATTGCGTGTGGAAGGCCACCGGCCCCAGCACGCGGTCCGACCAGGCGTTGCCGGGGTCCCCGGGCGGCGGCGGGACCGCCTCCGGCCACAGGACGCCCGCGAGCACGAGAAAGCCCGTATCGCCGGCTTCGGTGCCGTCGCCGGAATCCTCCCCGGCGGCGGCGCCGGCTTCGGCCGCGGCGATCTCGTTTCTCGCACAGAGGCCCAAAGCCGCCGTCAGGCGGGCCTTCGCGGGTCCGGCTTCGAGCGCGGCCGCGTCCTCGGCTCCGGCGCGGCGGCGGACGGCTTCGGTCAGGGTGAAGGCCTGCAGGGCCAGGCGGGTGTAGCCCCGCGCGTCGGACCGCCGCTGCTCGCGGACCAGGACGCCGTCGTCGTCGATCTGCGCGTCGAGGGCCGCGCGGTGGGCCCGGATTCCGTCCGCGTAGATTCCGGCGTCGCCGACCAGGGCCCCGGCCGCGGTCATCAGATGCGCCCGCCAGGCCTCCTGGTTGTTGTCCCGCGACCATCCCCGGGCGTCGCGCGCCAGGTCGGCGAACCATACCGCCAGGCGCTCCCGCTCGCCCTCATCCCAGACCGGCAGATCCCACAGCAGGTCGGCCGCCAGTATCATCGCCGGAACGGTTACGCAGATCTCGATGCGGGATTGCGGCGTCGTGAAGCGCGGCGCCATCGCGGTGGCGGGATCCAGGCACCAGGCCCGCAGCCTGTCCCGGGAGCCGCTCAGGTAGCGCCGTTCTCCGGTCAGGACGCCGGCCAGGCCCAGGTCGCGGGCTTCGCGGCCGGCGGCGGTCGCGGCCTCGTAGTCGCGCCGGTCGGCTGCGGGGTTGATCCGTCCGTCGCGGTAGTCGGGACTCCGGCCGTCGACCCGGGTCCAGCCGGCATAGGGAGGATCGGTCCGGTATAGGCGCCCGGCCGCGGTCGTTTCGCCTCCCAGCGGGATGCGGGGTTCGCGCGCCAGGGCCCGGTCGGCCCGGTCGATCAGTTCGGCCCGCGCCTGCGGCCCGACCGAAGAGGCCGCGGCGTTGTCGGCGTAGACGCGGGGATGAGACGGGGCGAACGGGTGCATGATGACGGCCTCTGCGCCCTGACGGCCGCTCCGCAAGAGCAGCCAGACACACAGCAGCACCGCCAGCGCGATGACGCCCCAGACGACGGACGGCAGGGCGCGTCCCGCAGCTCCGTTCATGCGGGGACCTCCGCCGATGGTCGCGGACCGGTGCGGCCGGCGGCATGGGCAAGTCCGGGTCGTGCGGTGGCGTAGTTCGGCACTGCCCCTCGAATGTTCGCGATATGAATGGGCGTCGAGTTCTCCCCCGACCGAAACGTCCGTCGATTGTATCCCATATCCGCCGCCGAGACAATGCGGCCCGATCCATCGGGCTTGCAACCCGGGAGCCGAAAAACTAGGATCGGCCGTACACCCCGCCCCGCTCAACGACTGGAGTCATGCCGATGACCGATATCGCGAAGATGGTTCCCGGCGCCCGCAACGCCCTGGTCCGGGTGCTCGAAATGAACGAATCCGACACCGTGCTGATCCTGAACGAACCGGCCCTCGAAGCTGTGGGCCGGGCCTTCGCCGCCGCCGCCGCCGAAATCGGCTGCCCGACCGACGTCTTCATGCTGCCCGTCGAGGGACGTCCCCTGCGGGATCTTCCGGACGGGCTGATCGAGATGCTCGACGGCAAGACCGTCGTGATCAACGCCATCGTCGGCGACAGCGACGAGATCCCGTTCCGCATCAAGTGGATCCAGGAGATCGAGCGGCGGAAATTGAGGATGGGCCATGCTCCCGGCGTCGAAGAAGGGATGCTGGCCGAGGGCGGCCCGATGGATGTCGACTACGCCGCCATGCAGGATTCCGCCGACCGCCTGATCGACGCTCTGGACGGCGCCGACCGTGTCGAGATCACCACCGCCGCCGGCACCGACGTCGTGCTGGGCATCTCCGGCCGCAAGACCGTCTCGGACGTGCGGATCACCGGCGTCGACCGGGGCGTGAATCTTCCCTGCGGCGAGGTGTACTGCTGCCCCGTCGAGACGCGGGCCGACGGCGTCCTGGTCGTCGACGGCTGCGTGGGCGGCGACGGGAATCCGCCCGGGCCGATCACGATGCGGATCGCCGAGGGGCGCGTGACCAGCGTGGTCTGCGCCGACGACGCCTGGCGCCGCCGGGTCGAATCGCTGCTCGACACCGACGAGGGCGCCCGCACCATCGCCGAGCTGGGCATCGGCCTGAATCCCGGCGCCCGCCTGATCGGCTGCATGCTGGAGGACGAGAAGGCGTTGCGCACCGCCCACATCGCATTCGGCAGCAACCAGGGGATGCCGGGCGGACAGAGCGTTTCGAACACGCACGTCGACTATCTGTTCCACGCGCCGACGATCACCGCCGTCTTGGCCGACGGCGCGCGCAGGACGATCCTGAAGAACGGCGACATCGTGGTCTGACCGGGCCGCCGATGCCGTCGAACCCGGAGGTTGAACATGTACCGACAGCTCGAGGATTTCTACGCCGCCTACAAGATCCTCGTCGAGGGCACCTGCCGGTATCTCGACGTTCTGACCGACGACTCGCTGGCGGCCGCAGCGGCCGACGGACACCGCACGCTCGGGGGCATGGCCTGGCACCTGACCACCACGGTGACCGAGATGATGACGCGCACCGGCCTGGCGCTCTCGGCCCTGGACCCCGAAACGATGCCCCCGGCGTCGGCCGCCGAGATCGCCGACGCCTACCGCCGCGCCTCGGCCGAGGTCGTCGAGGCGATCCGGGCGAACTGGACCGACGCGACCCTCGCCGAGGTCGACGAGATGTACGGCGAGCCCTGGCCGCGCGGGCTGACGCTCTCGATCCTGATCCATCACGAGATCCATCACCGCGGGCAGATGTCGGTGCTGATGCGCCGGGCGGGCCTGAAGGTTCCGGGGCTCTACGGCCCCGCCAAGGAGGAATGGGCCCGGCATGGCTGCGAAGAACCGCCCTACTAGCGCCCCGGTCCCGCTGCGCCCCGCGACCGCCGCCGTCCTGTTGACCGCGGCGGTCTGGGCCGTCTACGCCGCATCGGTGTCCGGACCCTTCCTGTTCGACGACAAGACCGCCGTCCTGGATCTCGTCGCCCGCCACGGCGCCGACAGCCTCGACCAGGTGATCCGCTTCTGGCGCGAGGGCCCGCTCAGCTACCGCCCCCTGCGCTTCCTGTCGCTGGCGATCGACTGGCGGATCGGCGGCGGATCGGCGGCGCCCTTCCACGTCACCAACATCCTGCTGCACGGGTTCTGCGCGATGCTGCTGCTGGGGCTGCTGCGGCGTCTGGCTGTTCCGGCCGGACTCGCGCTCGCCGCCGCCCTGCTGTTCGTCGTCCACCCGATCCAGACCGAAGCGGTGGCCTACATCTCCGGCCGCAAGGATCTGCTCTGCGCCTTCTTCTATCTGGCCGCCCTGCACGCCTCGCTCTGCGGCGCCCGGGCGTCGACCCGGCGGGGCCGCCTGCTGGGCGGCGGCGGATTCCTGCTCGCCGGGTTGCTGTCGTTCCTCTCCAAGGAGATGGCGTTGACCCTGCCGGCGGCGGCGCTGCTGGTCGATGCGATCGATCGCGGCGGCCGCCCCCGGGCCGATTCCCCGGCGGCCGGAATCCGCTCCTTCGCACGAAGCCTATGCGCCCCGCTGCGCGGACGCCCGTGGTTCTACGGCCTGCTGGCCGGCGCCGGCGCGATCGGACTGGTCGACAAGCTGATCCTCGCTCCCGGCACCAAGGCCCCCATCGAAGGCTGGGCGGCCCCTCTGCTGAACCTGCCGCTGGCCGTCCGGACGCTGTCGCTGCACGTGCGCAAGCTGATCTGGCCCTGGCCCCAGGTCGCCGATCTGCGGGGGATGTTCCCCGAGGCGGTCGCCGATCCGGCGACCGGGATTCCGCCGGCTTCGGGATTCGGCGCCTTCTGGAACGGAGGCGGGCTCGCCGCGACGATCGTCGGTTTGCTGGCGCTGGCGGGGCTGATTATCGCCGCCCGCAGGATCCGGGGCGGACGCGGCGGCGCGGCGGCGGCCGGAATCGCCTTCTTCCTGATCTCCCTGCTGCCGGTCGCGAACCTGATCCGTCTGAACGAGCCGGCCGCGGAGCATTACCTCTACCTGCCGGCGGCCGGGGGAGCGCTCGCGCTCGCGGCCCTCGGCGCGGCCCTGCTGGATCGTCTCTTCGCGGCCTCCCCCCGCGCGGCCGCCGAACGCCGGCGGATGATCGTCGCCGGGCTGGTTTTGGCGGCCCTCGGCGCGGCTTCCTTCGTCCGCACCGGTGTCTGGCGCGGCGAGCGGGAGTTGTGGACGTCGGTCATCGCGGTGAATCCGGGCTGCGGCCGGGCCCACAACAACCTGGGGCTGGCCCTGAAGGAGTCGGGCGACGCCGCGGGCGCGCGGGCCGCCTTCATCCAGGCCCTGCGCTTCGATCCCGGCGCGATCCGGACCGCGGCCAATCTCGCCGAGACTCAGCGCTCGGGCGGAGACGCCGCCGACGCCGAACGCACGCTACGGACGGCTCTGGCGAACGATCCGGACCAGCCGCTGCTGCTGTCGCTGCTGGGAGGATTGCTGCTGGCCGAGGGGCGCGTCGAGGAGGCCCGGACGGCGCTGGAACGGGTGGCGGAGATCCCGGGCGGACCTGCCGCGGCGGCCGGGGAATGGGCGCGCGACCTCGGCGTGGCCCGGCTGCGGGCCGGGGACGCCGGCGGCGCGATCGAGGTGCTGGGCGCCGCCGCCGAAGCGGACCCGGAAAACGCCTCGCTATGGACCAACCTCGGAGCCGCCTGGCTGGGCCTGGGTCGTTACGAACGGGCCGCCGCGGTCCTGGCCCGCGCCGTCGCCTTGCCCGACGCCCCGGGCATGGCGTACCGGAACATGGCGGTGGCCGAATTGAAACTGGGGCGCCCGGGGGCCGCCCTGGCGATGATCGACGAGGCCCGCCGCCGCGGCGCGGCCGTTCCGGACCGGCTCGCCGCGGCGGCGGCCGATTCCCTGGCCGCCGCGCGCGAGGAGCGCTAGCGGCGCGAACGGGCCGCGCCGCGCATCCGGTCAACCCTGACGGGCGTGCCACGCCGCCAGGACCTCGGCCTCCTTCTGCGCGGCCAGTCCGCAACGCGGCTTGTCCCTCTTCTCCTGCGGCAGCTGCAGCCACCACTGGTACGTGTCGCGCACGGTCTCGGCCAACGGGCGGAAGGTCATCCCCTCGCGAACGGCCTTCGAACCGTCGATGCGGCACATGTGCTCCAGCTCGCCGACCGGCGGCAGCCAGACCGTCAGATCCGTCCAGCCGCCGATGCCGTGCTCGGCCAGGAATTCGCGATCGGCCCAGGTGAACGAGATCTCGTTGCTGAAACAGGCCCTGGCCCCGTGCACCAGGCCGCCGATGGTCAACCCGGAGTAGGGCCCGGCGCCGTTGAAGATCCCCGATTTCCCCTCTTCCAGACAGAGGATGATGAAGCGCGCCAGATCGCGGACGTCGATGATCTGCACCGGGTCGTCCGGGTTGCCGGGGCAGAGGACCTCGCCGCCGCGGGCGATGCGTCGCGGCCAGTAGGTGAAACGGTCCGAGTTGTCGCCCGGCCCGACGATCAGATGGGGACGCACGACGGTCGTGCGGCCGGGGAACCACTTCTCGGCCTCGCGTTCGCAGAGGACCTTCAGCGGACCGAAGCTGCTGTCGGTGACCTCTTCCATGTTCGGCTCCACGTCGTCGCTGACCGGGGTGTCCTCGTTCTTGTTCGCGACTTCATAGGGGAAATAGACGCCGGTCGAGGAGATGAACAGGTAGCGGCCGACATTGCCCTCCAGAACCTCGGAGGCCGTCCGCACCCAGCGCGGCACGTGGGCCGAGTTGTCGATCACCACGTCCCAGCTTCGACCCTCGAGCGCCTTCAGATCGTCGTTGCGGTCGCCGCGCAGGTTCTCCACTCCCGGCACCGGATCCTTGCGGCTCTTGCCCCTGTTGAAAAGCGTCACCTCGTGGCCGCGGGCCAGGGCGTACTCCACCTCGTGCGGACCGAGGAACCGGGTGCCGCCCAGGATCAGGATCTTCAGCTTCTTTCCGGCGCGAGGCACGCCCGCCGGCTTGGTCCAGGGTTCGGCCCGGACCGGCAGGGCGCCCAAGGCTGCGACGCCGACCGCGGCGGCTGCGGTCAGTTTCAAAAAATCTCGACGATCGGCCATGAAAAAACTCCATTCTCATCTGACTTGTGGGGATGCGCAGGCGGAAAAACTACGGGACTCGCATGCATGCTGTTGCAGTCGTTTTTCCGGTGGCGTTTGTGGTCGATCCCCGAATTGGGTTAGAATCGTCGGCGTCCCCAACCGGAGGTGACCCCATGGCCCGCATTCCCCTTTCCGCCGCCTCGTCCGCCCTGGCCCTGATGCTCGCCCTGCTGCTGCTGGTCGCCGGAGACCCCGCAGGCGCCGCGGCGACGGCCGGATTCCGCCAGGTGCCGCCCGAGCTTTCGGCCCGGTTCACGAAGCTGGCCCTGGACTGCGTGGCCCGGGAATATCCCAACAAGATCGGCCATACCATGCAGTCGGACGCGGACGCCAAGCCGCCGCGCGTCCTGCATCCCGCCTTCTACGGATGCTTCGACTGGCATTCCTCGATACACGGCCACTGGCTGCTGGCCCGGCTGGCGCGGCTGAATCCCTACGCCCCGCAAACCGCCGCGGCCAAGGCCGCCCTGGACCGCAGCCTCACGCCGGAGAACCTGGCGGCCGAGGCCGAGTACCTGCGCGGCGAGGGGCGCGCCGAATTCGAGCGCCCCTACGGTCTGGCCTGGCTGCTCCAGCTCTGCGCCGAATTGCGCGAATGGGACGACCCCGACGCCCGGCGCTGGTCCGGGAACCTGCGCGTGCTCGAGGACGAGGCGGCCCTCCGTCTGAACGCATGGCTGCCGAAGCTGCGCTATCCGATCCGCACCGGGGAGCATAGCCAGACCGCTTTCGCCCTGGGCCTGGCGCTGGATTGGGCCCGCGCGGCCGGCCGCGACGCCCTGGCCGACCTCATCGAGAGCCGGGCCCTGTTCTTCCACGCCTCCGACCGCGACGGGCCGCTGGCCTACGAGCCCTCCGGCCAGGATTTCCTCTCCCCCTGCCTGGCCGAGGCCGATCTGATGCGCCGCGTGATGCCGCCCCACGAGTTCGCGGCCTGGCTCGACGGCTTCCTGCCCGCCATCCCCCGCGACGGACGGGCCGGCTGGCTGCCGATCGCCGAGGTCACCGACCGCGCCGACGGCAAGCTGGCCCATCTCGACGGGTTGAACCTGAGCCGGGCCTGGATGCTCGAGGGCATCGCCGCGGGATTGCCCGCGCAGGACCCCCGGCGGGAATCGCTGCTGGCGGCCGCCGCCGTCCACCGCCGGGCCGGAATCGCCGCCGTCACCGGAGAGCATTACGCCGGAGGGCACTGGCTGGGATCCTTCGCGACCTATCTGATCACCGGGCGGGGGCTGCCGGCCGAGTAGCATCGGCCCCCGGGGATCGCGCCGAAATCAAGACGGGTTTCGGCTCCCGGGGGCTTATCAGAAATAAATAAACCGTACGATATCTATATTTAAATGGTTGAAATATATCTGTTTGACGGTTTTTGAAGTGCCTGATAAAATCATGTTCCCCGTCAGACGGGTCCGCGTGTCCCGCAAGCACGCGGCTCTTTTGTATCATTCTGCGAAAGGAGCAGTCAGAAGGCGCAGTTCGGGCCATGTTCATTTCTCTCGCCAACGGGTCGCAGAGACTGCCGAGGAGATCCTCAATGAAAAAATCTTGTCTGCTCATCCTGGCTGCGGTCGCGATGCTCGCCGTCCCCCTGGCGGCTTCGGCCAACGCTCCCATGAACAACACCGCCAAGATCGCGACCGGCGATCAGGCCTCGTATGCCGAGGGGCGCATTCTCGTCAAGTTCACCCCCAAGGCCTATTCCTCTTCCAAGCTGAATTTCCGGATGGAGAAGGGCGCCGCCGTCTCCGGCTCCGAGACCGGCCTGGCTTCGGTCGACCAGCTCTCGCTGGCGATCGGCGTGAAGACGGTCGCCCGGCCCTACCGCCGGCCCGCGGATGCGGCCCTCGCCGCCCGCATCGGCGTCGATCGCTGGTTCTCGCTGGCGATCCCGGCCGACAGCGATCCGGTCGCGGTGGCCGAGCGCTACGCCGCCGACCCCAACGTCGAGGCCGCCACGGTCGACTGGCGCGCCTTCCCCGCGGTCGTGCCCAACGACCCGTATTACGATGATCAGTGGGGCCACGACAACACCGGCCAGATGCTCTCCTACGACTGGGCCACCTACAGCCATGAGAACGGCGATCCGGTCGGCACTCCCGGCTTCGACGCCAAGGCCTATCAGGCCTGGGACGCGGCGGCCGGCTACGGCGACCCCGGCGTGGTCATCGCGATCATCGACTCGGGCGTGGATGTGGATCATCCCGACCTGCGCCTGGTCCCCGGCTACGACTTCGGCGACGGCGACACCAACCCCGACGACGACAGCTCCGACCCCGGCCACGGCACCTGCTGCGCCGGCGTCGCGGCGGCCAAGGCGAACAACAATCTCGGCGTGGCCGGAGCGGCCGGCGGCTGCTCGGTGATGCCGCTGAAGGTCGCCAACAGCGCCGGTTCGATGTATTTCTCTTCGATCCAGGACGCCCTGTACTACGCGGGCGACCAGGGCGTGGACGTGGCCAGCATGAGCCTCGGCGCGCCGATCAGCAGCGATCCCGCCACCGACGACGCCCTGGCCTACGCCTACAACAAGGGCGTGACCCTGCTCGCGGCCACCGGCAACGAGAACATGTCGACGATCAGCTACCCCGCGATCAACCAGTACGTGATCGGCGTGGGCGCGGCCTCCCCCTGCGGCGACCGCAAGCGCAGCAGCAGCAGCAGCACCGAGCTGAATCCCGGCGTCGACGCCGACCCGAACGGTTACACCTGCGACGGTGAGCGCTGGTGGGGTTCGAACTACGGCGTGTCGGTCCAGGACGCGGCGGGCGCCGTGGACATCCTGGCCCCGACGATCCTGCCGACCACCGACATCGGCGGCAACGGCGGCTACGTCTCCGGCGACTACGATATGTGGTTCAACGGCACCTCGTGCTCCACTCCGTACGCGGCCGGCGTCTGCGGCCTGATCGTCTCGAACAACCCCGGCATCACGCCGGCCGAGGTTCGCGACGCCCTGCTGTCCACCGCGACCGACGTGGTGAACGTCGAGTCGGGCTCCGGCTGGGACCGCTACAGCGGCTACGGCCTGGTCAACGCCGCGGCGGCCGTCGGCGGCGGCGAGCCCGTCGCTCCGACCGCGGCCTTCTCCGGCGATCCGGTCTCCGGATACGCGCCCCTGACGGTCGTCTTCAGCGACCAGTCCAGCGGCCAGCCCACGAGCTGGAACTGGAACTTCGGCGACGGCGCCACCTCGACGGCCCAGAACCCGACCCACGTCTACGACGCGATCGGGACCTACACCGTCACCCTGACCGCGACCAACGACGTCGGCGGCGACGACGAGGTCAAGACCGGCTACATCACCGTCCTGGATCCGGGCAGCGTGACCGACGTCACCGCCACGGGCGAGACCTCGGTGATCGGAACCGTCAGCGGCAGCTACCTGAACACCAAGGTGGCCGACAACTCCTACGAGGTCCTGACCGAGGAGGCCTACACCGGCCATCCGCGCAAGACCTACAGCTACATGGAGCACCGCTGGAATTTCGATATCCCGGCGAACGGCGGCGTCACGTTCACGGTCGAGGCTTACCGCCCCGCCAATTCCGACGGCGACAACTTCGTCTTCACCTACAGCACCGACGGCTCCACCTGGCTGCCGCTGGTAACCGTGGCCAGCGCGACCGAGCAGGCCTACACGGCCGAGATCTCGGTCTCCGGCGCGTTGACCGTGAAGGTCGTGGACAGCGACCGCTCCTTCTACATGACGTCCAACGACAAGCTGTACGTCGACTACATCGGATTCACCGTCGGCGGCGTGCAGCCCACGCCCCCGGTCGCGGCCTTCTCCGGTTCGCCGGTCAGCGGCAACATCCCGCTGGAAGTCGCGTTCGCCGACGAGTCCACCGGCTCGCCGACGAGCTGGAGCTGGGACTTCGGCGACGGCGGCACCTCGACCGCGCAGAATCCGACCTACACCTACAACGCGGCCGGCGTCTACACCGTCAGCCTGACCGTGAGCAACGATCAGGGCAACGACACCATGACCCGGACCGACTACATCACCGCCAACGAGGGCGGCACGGGCTCGACGCTGCACGTCCAGGCCATGACCGTGACGCGCGTCAAGGTCGGGCCGAACTACAAGGGCAACTGCGTCGTCACGGTCCGCGACGACTCGGGACAAGCCGTGTCCGGGGCCACCGTCTACGCCTCGTACGACGGCGCCACCAACGGCTCGATCAGCGGCGTCACAGCCGCCGACGGCAGCGTGACCCTGCAGTCCGGCGCGGTGAAGAAGCCCGTGGGCGAGTGGTGCTTCGAGGTGACGAACATCACCCACTCCTCGCTGACCTACGACGCGACGGCCAACGTCGTGACCCGCGCCTGCGAGAGCGGCACGGTCTACGGCGCTGGCGCCACTCCGGTGGTCTTCACGCTCGAGCAGAACCATCCCAACCCGTTCAACCCGATGACGCAGATCAAGTTCAGCCTGCCGCAGGACGCCAACGTCAGCCTCCGCGTGTACAACGTGGCCGGCGAAGTCGTGGCGACCCTGGCCAGCGGTCCGATGAACGCCGGCCGGCACACCGTGACCTGGAACGCCCAGGGCGCGCCCAGCGGCCTCTACTTCTACCGTCTGGACACCGGCCTGTTCAGCGATGTGAAGCGGATGATGCTGCTGAAGTGATCCACGGCGAAAGCCCGGTCCCTTCGGGGGCCGGGCCCGAACAAGGAAAGGCCCCGGGAAGTGATTCCCGGGGCCTTTTTCGCTTCCGGCGGATTCGGGGGTCGGGGTGGAGGGACCGCCGAAAGCTGAAATTCCGATCGCGTTTTCCGCGAAACATTTCGGGCGCCGCTTCCCGCCGAAGGGGGGGAGGGAGGAAGAGGCGGTAGCGGCGCCCTCGATGTCGGCGAGTCTCGCCTTGGGGGTTCACACCCGTCGGTCACGAAAGGTTGGCAGATCCCCCGCAGCATCTCGTAGTCGCCGCCCCGGTCGGGACGGATGCGGGAATGCCGCAGCAGGCCTTTCAGTGGATGTCGACTCCTCGACGCCTCGGTGCGCGAGAACCTCGGCGTCGTTTCCGCGGCCGACGGGTCGAATCGGATCCCCGTTCGCAGATGATCCAGGCAGGCCGTGGGTCGGACGAGATTTTTCGGACACGGTAACCCACGGCCTGCGGATCATCGGCGGCGGCGGACCGGGTTTTTCAGCCCGGGAGTCGCCTCGAGGATATCCTTGTTTCGCTTGTCAAAGAGGGGGAAGCCGGCCCGCTGGAATTCCGCGGTGTGTCGGGCTGGATGCAGTACTCGAACTCCAGTCGAGGGCCGGCATTTCCCCTCCGGCGGTTTCGGCGCCTGCGCCGTGTTCGCCGGATTCGCTCACCGCCTCAGCCTGACGGTGCCGCGTTCGCCCATGACCATAGCCAAGTCCGTACCAGTCAGGTATTCTTTCGTCCCGCCATGCGACGGAGCCGCAACCTCCTGCGATAATGCGTCTTGAAAAATCACTCACACCGACCCGTGGTGTCCGGATTCCGACGGTTGGCCGATTCCGGTCAACGGCATCAGGGCTTGTGGCCGAGAGCGAACACACGGAAGACATTCGTTGATGTACGGATAACGGATTTCCGGGGTGGGCGCCGCCGGCTACGAAGCGATCCTTCGGCTCCGGCGGCCGGCCCGGCGCTATTTCTCGATGCGGTTCAGGCGGGTGTACAGGGCGCCCCGGCTCAAGCCCAGATAAGCGGCGGTGCGGGTCTTGTTGCCCTTGAATTTGCGCAGGGCCTTGCGGACGATCTCCAGCTCCAGCTGCTCGAGATCCAGATGATCGGGGGGCAACGTTATCCGGCCCGGCCGCAACATGTTCTGGTCGTCGATATCGGGAATCTCGCCGCCGGTCTCGAAGCGCAGGTGGTCGGCCCGGAGTTCGCGGCCGTCATAGAGCAGGGTGATTCTTTCGATGGTGTTCTCGAGTTCGCGCACGTTCCCCGGCCAGTCGTGGGCGACCAGGGCCTCGCGGGCGCCCGATGTTATGAAGCGGAAGCGGCGATCGTGGCGTTCGGAGAATTTTTCCAAGAAGAGCTGCGCCAGCGGAACGATCTCCTCCCTGCGATCGCGCAGCGGAGGCACCGCTATCCTCCCTACGTTCAAGCGATAGAACAGATCGCGACGGAAGTCGCCGGCGGCGACCATCTCCTCCAGGTCGCGGTTGGTGGCGCAGACCAGGCGTACGTCCAGCTGGATCTTGCGGGTCGAACCCACCCGGAACATCTCGCGCTGCTGCAGCACGCGCAAAAGCTTCGGCTGCATGTCCAGGGGCAGATCGCCGATCTCGTCGAGAAAGAGGGTCCCCCCCTGCGCCAGCTCGAGCTTGCCGGTCTTCCCCGAACTCGAGGCGCCGGTGAAGGCGCCGCGGTCGTAGCCGAAAAGCTCGCTCTCGAAAAGCGACGGCGATATCGCCGAACAGTTCACGGTGACGAAGGGCCCTCCCTCGACGCGGCCGGCCCCGTGGTGGACCAGCCGTGCCATGATCTCCTTGCCGGTTCCCGTCTCCCCCTCGATCAGAACCGGGACCGTCCGGTAGCCGTGCAGCCTCTCGGCCAGACGGGCCGTCGCGCGCAGCGCCGGCGAAAAGACGCCCACCTCCCCGATGCCCGGAACCGGCTCGTCCGAGCGGGAAGGGCTCGGTTCGGCTTCGGCTTCGGCCTCGTCCGCTCCCGTCACGGCCGCGGCGTTTTCCCCGGTCCGCCGCACCGCCATATTCTCGGCCACGCGCTCGATCACGACGGCCAGCTCCTCGATGTTCAGCGGCTTCAGCAGGAAGTCGCAGGCTCCGTCGCGCAGGGCCTGGATCGCCGTTTCCATATCGCCGAATCCCGTCATGACGATGACGCAGGTGTCGGCGCCCTGGACCGACGACCGGATGCCGCGCAGCAGGTCGAATCCGCTCATGCCCGGCATCCGCACGTCGGTCACCACGAGCGGCGTCGGATCCCGCAGGAAGAAATCCAGGGCCTTGCTCCCGGAATCGCACTGGATCACGTCGTGCCCCAGGTCCTCGGCCAGGAAGGAGGACACGGCCTCGCGGCTCATTGCGTCGTCGTCAACGATCAGGATCCTCATCTCATCCGCCCCCCCCTGCCGTCGCGGGATTCAATCGCAGCAGGAAGCTGGCCCCGCCGTCATCGTTGTCCTGGTGTCGGATCTCGCCGCCGAAGCTCTCGACGAACAGCTTGACGATGGCCAGCCCGAGTCCCGTTCCAATGCCTTCGGTCCGCGTCGAGAAGAAGGGGTCGAAGATGCTGAAGCCCTCTTCTTCCGGCAGGCCGACCCCGTTGTCGTGCACCTCGAGCCAGGCCGATTCGCCCTCGTCGCGGGTCACGATCCGGATCATCTTCTCCTTGTGATCGACCTCGTCCAGGGCGTGAACGGCGTTGATCGCCATGTTGATCACGATCTGCTCCATCTGCAGCTCGTCGGCCAGAACCCAGAGCGGGCCGCGGCACAGCTCGAGCCGGCAGGCGATGCCATGCGCGTGGACCTGGCTCTCGACCAGCGAGAACGCGCTGCGGACCGCGGCGTTCATGTCGACCGGCCTGAGCTCCTCGCGCGTCGTACGGAAACGCCGCATGTGCCGCACGATGGCGTCGATGCGTTCGGCCCCGTCGGATATCTGGCGCAGCTTCGTCTTGATGCGTTCGGGGATCTCCCCGTCGTGGTGCTTGTCCCAGAACAGGGCGCTGTCGGTGGTCACCTTGATCGCGTTGAGCGGTTGGCTGATCTCGTGGGTGATGCCCGCCGCCATCACGCCCAGCGAAGCCATGCGCACCGATTCCTCGAGGGTCCGCACGGCTTCGATATGCCGCTGCTCCGCCTCCCGGCGGGCCCGGATCTGCTCCTGCCGCTCCCAGGCGTTGGCGACCATGTCGGCCATCGTGGCGAAGACCGCGATCTCGTCGGAGCGCCAGTTGTGCGGCTTGATCCGGGAAAATCCGAGAACGCCCATGATCCGCCCGGCCACCTGCACCGGCAGGATCACCACCGACCCGATTTCGCGCTTCAGGCAGATCTCGCGCGCGTAGGGCGCCATCGTCGCGATATCGTCCACCACGATGCGTTCATTGCGGAGGATCCGCGTGTACACGCCGTCGTCGGGGCCGAAATACACGATGTCCTCGTCGGGAATCACCACCCCGCGCTCCGACACCCGGCTCTCGATGACCGAACTGCGTTTCGTGTTCTCGGCGAAGGAATAGAGGCTGACCTTGTCGAGCCGCATCTCTTCGATCATCCGCTCCAGCAGGCGGCCCAGCACGCTCCTGTGGTCGTCGGTCATGTTCAGCAGTTCCGCCGACTCGGCCAGCAGCGATTCGTGGGCCAGGGCCCGCTTCAACCTTCCCCGTTCGGCCAGCAGCGCCCGTTCCGCCCGGCGCCGCTGAAGGATGTTGTGGGCCAGCACGAAGATTGCCGCGACCAGGAAGAACAGGACCCCCGCGACGATGTGGATGATGCGACGGTTGATCTCGTAGAAATTGTGCGGCTGGTTGATGATCGTGCTTCCCGGCGGCAACCGGTCATGGTCCACCCCGAAGCGCCGCAGTTCCACGTCATCGAACATGAACTGGTTCGGGGATTCGGTGAGGATCGGGATGGAGTCGGCCGGCGTGCCGCGCAGGATGCGGTTGACCATGGCGCCGGCCGTCGCTCCCTGCATCCGGCCGTTGGTCATCCGCCCGCCGACGATCCCGTGCCCCATATAGAAATCCCAGCTGCTGTACAGGGGGACCGCCACCGCCTCGCGGACCCGCGCGATGCTTTCGTGGTAGTCGAGGAACGATCCGCTCAGCCCCAGCGAGATGTTCAGGAACAGGACGATCGATCCCGGTCCGAGCAGAGAGGTCTCGGTGATCAGATCCTCCATGGACTCGGCTTCCAGGTAGCGGAAATCCACCCGCCCGGAGTAGTCGGGCTCGATCGTCTCCATCCGCTCGATCAACGCGAGATTGGTGGTCGTCCGGTCGTAGGCCACCACGATTTCGCGGGTTCCGGGGTGCAGGTCCAGGGCCACGTCGATCGTCTCCCGCAGGCTCACGCCTTCGAGCACTCCGGTGACGCCCGAAACCCCGACCAGGGCCGGGGCGGGATCGGTATTGATTCCGCAGAAGACCACGGGCACCCCCGGAGCCAGGGCTTCCCGGTTTTCGAGCAGGAAGTAGAGGGCGTTGTCGTCGGCGGTCACGACGGCGTCGAATTCCTTGTTCCAGTACTTCTCCACCAAACCGTCCAGAACGATCCCCAGCCGCTCGGGGTCCGGAAACCGCTTGGTGTCGAGGTACTCGATATAGGACTCGAACTGCATCCCGCCGGCCATCAACTGATCGTGCAGGCCGCTCATCTCGGAATCGGTCCACTCGAAATTCTTGTGATAGGAATGGAGGACCAGGATCTCGTGCTTGGGCTGGGAGATGCAGATTGCCGGCAGCAGCAACAGCAGCAAGGGCAGCGTGGTCGAAAGCGCGACCCGGCTCCGCCGTGAACTCGCGGGCGCGCCCGAAAACGGGCTTTCCGATCTTCGTTTCACCGGGGTCGGAGCGGACATGTTCGGACTCTCCGGTTCAAAAGCTCACGGGGCGTCTCCCTGGAGGCGCCCCGGGGCTGAACGAGTGCGTTCAAGATATTCACGGTCCGATCGTCCCGCACCGTGCCCCCGCAGTATCCCATGAAATCCCACGGAATCGAACGGAATTATGCGGCGCGGACGATCCGCGGATATCTTGTCTCCAGGAATCGTTCGTTTCATCGCACCGCTCCAGAGGATACGCAGTTCATGAAACATCCCGTCAAGATCGCCGCCGAGCCTTCGCCCAGCCGGCTGGCCTTCGCGGTCTCGGTCGTGGCCAGCCCGCCGGTCCTGGCGATCGCGGCCATGGCCGCCGTGGCCTCCCGCCATCCCGGCGCCGCCCCCTGGCTCGCGTTCTCGGTCTATGTCGTGCTGGGCATCGCCCTGCCCCTGGTCTGGCTCTTCATCCAGGTCGACCGCGGCCGTGTGCACGATCTGGAACTCGTCCGCCGAGAGGAACGGACCCGTCCGATGCTGATCGGGGCGGCGCTTTCGGCCCTCGCCACCGCGGCCCTGGCCGTCGGCGGCGCTCCGGCGCCGATGGTGACCCTGGCCGCCGCGCTCTGGATCCTGACGATCATCATCCTGGTCGTGACCTTCTTCTGGAAGATCAGCGTCCACGCCGCCGCCGCCGCCGCCGCCGCCACCCTCGCCGCGGCCCTGTCCGGGGGAACCCTGCTGCCCGCCGCCGCGACCGCCGCGGTGGCCTGGTCCCGCATCCGCCTCGGCCGCCACACCATCCTGCAGACGATCGCCGGCGCCCTGGTGGGCTACGGCGTCCTGCGACTCAGTATCTGATTAGGGAAAAAGCTCAGACGTCCAGGCTCGGCACTTCCTCGCCGACGTGCTCGGGGTCGAGCCAGTAGCTCTGCTCGGGGGGCTCGACCCGCGGCGTGAAGATGATCAGCGCCAACAGGCCCAGATACAGCAGGGTGACGAGTCCCGACGGGATCCACCAGGGAAAGTCGGCGAGCGAGAAGACGCCGGACTCCACCCCTCTCTTGGCCGGGGGAAAGACCAGGGCGCGGCCGATCCAGGCCAGCAGCAGGAAGACCAGGATGAAGGAGTAGTTGCGCAGCAGCCGGGCCTTGATCGCCTGGGCCATGCTGATCTTGAACTTCGGATGCAGGAGATCCTCGGCGACCCGGTCGCCCCAGCGCGAGATCGGACTCTCCAGATCGCGCCGCAGGATGGGGCCGTAGAAGTTCTCCTCGATCATGCGCACCCTCGTGCGCCACACGTCGAAGAAGCGGAAACGGCGCGCCTCGTGCAGCAGGAACACCAGATTGGCGTACATGCCGGTGATCAGCGTCTCCTGCGAATAATGCGGATTGCTGAAGCTGAAGGTGAGGATGCCGACCGTCGAGAGGATCGCCCAGTTGGTCGTGGTGTCCAGGCGGTTGCGCCAGGCCAGCGCGCGGGCCGACTCCCCCCGGTACAGATGCACCAGGGCCGCGATGTATTCGGAACGGGCCAGGGGCTTGCCCTCGTAGTCGGCGCGCTGCGAGGGGTCCAGGTCCTGCCCCGGATAGCGGGTGTCGTCCTGCGTGTTCATGGGATCATGCTACCGAAGACGTCCTCCCGGCGCAAGCGGGGGCTCAGCTCCGGCCGGGAAACCGTCCCGCCAGGGCCTCGCGCAGGATGGTCGTGACCTCGTCGCTGAAATCCTTCCCCAGCATCCATCGCAGGTAATCCGGAGCCTCGGTCGCGATGTCCTCCAGCGCCCGGTCGCGATGCTTGCCGAAGGTGAAGACCGCCCTGCCCTGCTCGTCCCAGACGAACTTGCGCGAACCGTCGACGAAACGCCCCTCGTCGGGATTGCAGAGGCGATGCAGCTCGTCGGGGTCGTGCGGCAGGTCGGGATAGTGGGCCAGCTGGGCGTCCAGGACCGCGATGGTGGCCTCGACGTCGGCCAGCGCGGAATGGGCGTCGGTCAATTCGCCGCCGCAGTACTTGGCGTAGGCCGCGGTCAGGGTGCGGGGCTCCATGAGGGTGAAGATGCGGAAGGCGTCCAGATGACGCCGGCCGGAGAAGTCGATCGCGCAGCCGGCGCGGCCCAGCTCGGCCTGCAGCAGCGGCAGGTCGAAGCGGGTGGAATTGAAGCCGGCCAGATCGGCCCCTTCGAACAGGGCCGACACCTCGCCGACGATCTGCGCGAAGGCCGGCGATTCGGCCACGTCGTCGTCGGTGATGCCGTGGACGGCCGAGGCCTGCGGCGGGATCGGCATGCCGGGGTTGACCAGCGTACGGAAGCTGCGGCGCCCGCCGTCGGGTTCGATGCGCACCATGGCGATCTCGACGATCCGGTCGCGATCGACGTTCACGCCGGTGGTTTCCAGATCGAAGCAGACCAGCGGTCGGTCCAGGCGCAGGTTCTTCATCGGAAATACCCCCTGAATACGCGGAGGCCCCGGGATGTCCCGGGGCCTCGCCGCGGCCGTCGGCCGCCTAGGTGTGCTGCCGCTGCGGCACCGTGTGGATCCACTCGGGATGCATCGCGTCGTTCCCGGTATGGATGGCGCACAGGGACTCGCGCAGCTTGCGCGTCACCGGACCCTCCTGGCCGTCGCCGATGCGGTGGTCGGCGCCCTTGAAGTGCATCACGCCCACCGGGGTCACCACCGCCGCCGTCCCGCAGGCCAGGACTTCCTTCAGCTCGCCGTTGTCGGCGTCGGCGATGATCCGCTCCACGACGGGATGCTCCTCGACCCAGTTCAGGCCGAAGTCCCGGCAGAGGATGCCGACCGAGTTGCGGGTCACGCCGTCGAGGATGGTGTCGCCCACCGGAGCGGTGATGATCCTGTCCTCGTAGACGAACGCGATGTTCATCGCGCCCATCTCCTCGATCGTGCGCTTGGTGACGTCGAGCCAGATGATCTGGTCGAAGCCCTCGTCCTTGGCCTGCTTGATCGGCAGCAGGGAAGCGGAGTAGTTGCCGCCGGTCTTGGCGCCGCCGACCCCGCCCGGAGCCGAGCGGACGTAGGTCTCCTCGACCTTCAGCCGCAGCGGGTTGATGCCGCCGGCGAAGTACGATCCGACCGGGCCGATGATGATGTAGAAGATGTAGGAGTCCGACGGGGCCACGCCCAGGCCGACCTGCGTCGAGATCATCGTCGGACGGATATACAGGGCCGCCGGCGGCTCGGGCACCCAGTCGCGATCGAGATCGATCAGCTTCTCGAGGGCCTCCATGAACAGGGTCTCGTCGATCTGCGGCATGCACATCCGGGAGCAGGAGCGGTTGAAGCGGGCGATGTTCATGTCCGGCCGGAACATGTGCACCTCGCCCTTGCCGGGGTTCGCGTAGGCCTTCATCCCCTCGAAGATCTCCTGGCCGTAGTGCAGCACCTTCACGGCCGGATCCAGGGTGAACGGACCGTAGGGCTCGATGCGCGGATCGCTCCAGGCGCCGTCCTTATAGTCCATCAGGAACATGTGCGGGGTGAAGAGCTTGCCGAAGCCGTACTGGCCGTCGGCGGGCGGTAAGGCGGGGTCGGGATTGCGGGTAATCTTGATATCCATCTGATCCTCCTGGCCGAAGTCCGGCACGGTGGAAACGCACCCGGGTGGAGCGGGCGCGGTGACATACGGAATAAGACACCGACATGTTTCTATCCTGGTGAAACGGGACGGGAAAATCAAGCCCCGAAGGGGCTCAGGCTTCGCCGGCCATGGTCCGGGGAGCGGAGGGGGTTTCCTCGGCTTCGGATCCGAAGGGCGGAGCCGCCTCGGCGTCCCCTGAATCGGCGGCGGAATCCGCGCGGCGGGGCAGCAGGACCGCGCCGAGGCCGCCCGCCGCCGCCTCGCCGATTCCGGCCAGCAACAGCACGCGTCCGACTCCGGCCAGACGGCCCAGGACCGGTCCGGCGAGCACCGAGACCAGGCTCACCGGGCCGAGCAAGGGGTTGAGCCAACCGAAGATGCGTCCCCGCTCGGCCTCGTCGGTCTCGTGCTGCAGGAAGGTGGTCAGGTTGACCTGCAGGCCGGTGCTGATCGCCCCGAAGCAGCCGAAGAGCAGGGCCGCGACCGGCACGTTGCGGTTGATCGAGAACAGAACCAGCAGCAGTCCGTCGAGGATCACCAACCGGGTCACCGTCGCCAGCGGATGCTTCCGGTCGCGGCGCAGTCCCGCGATCAGGGCCCCGACGATCCCGCCCAGGCCGGCGGCGGCGAAGATGAATCCCAACTCCCGCTCGCTGCGGCCGAGGCCGTTCTTGACGAAATCGAAGACCAGCGGCGGCTGCATCGCCGTCACCGCGGTCACCGCGGCCAGAAACACGACGGCGAATCGCAGCCGCGGGCGCTCCCAGATCGCGACCGCCCCGTGGCGGGCCTCGTCCAGCAGACCGCGCCAGCGGGCGCGGGCGGCGGTCAGGGCGGGCGTCGCCGACGGCGTCGGCGGATCGCGGCGGGCGCGGCGGGCGCCCACGCCGAGCGCGAGAATCGATGCGGAGGCCAGGAAGGTTCCGGCGTCGGCCCAGAAAGCCGGCCGCACTCCGACCGCCCCGACGATCACGCCGCCGGCCCCCATCCCGACCAGCAGCACGATGTTGCTGGTCAGCATGGCCAGGGCGTTGGTCTTCTTCAGCTGATCGGCGGGCACCAGGTCGGGGATCAGGGCCAGGCGGGCCGGACCGCTCACCTGACGGCCCACCGCCAGCACGACCGCCAGGGCGTAGACGGCCGTCAGGTTCGGAGCGAAGGGGATCAGGGCGGCTGCGGCCGCGCAGCAGACATCGCTGATGATCATGGCCCGGCGGCGATCCCAGCGGTCCAGGACGATGCCGATCACCGGGCCGAGCGCCACGCCGGGCAGGATCTGAACCGCGGCCAGCAGTCCGAGGCTGATCACGTTGCCGGTGACGTCGAGGATCAGGGAGAACAGGGCGATCAGGATGATCTTGTCGCCCAGTCCGGAAACGAACTGGGCGGCCCAGACCGACAGGAAGCCGCGGTTGGCGAAGAGGTCCTTCACGGGGTTCCGTCCCCTCGGGATCCGAACGTTTCAGTCGGCCAGCGACAGCGCGGGCTCGCGGGCGAGAAGCTTGTTGAGCTCCTCCTCGCGCATGCGCACCGTCACGTGGGTGTGCTCGGCGTCGTGCTCCTCGCCGAGGACCGACGCCGTGCGGTGAAAGACCGCCACCAGATCCATCCGGTGCAGCGGCATCCGCAGGCGGAAGACGCCCTCGCGGGCCAGCAGGGCCTCCGCCACCGCCGACCGTACCTTCTCCGCTCCCCCGGGCGCAAGCGCTGAAACGAAGAGCGCCTCGGGATAGGCGCGGGAGAACCGGTTCACGAAACGCTCCCGGGCCTCGGGATCCATCTTGTCGATCTTGTTGAAGACCATCAGGGTGGTCCGGTCCTCGGGCACGATGTCGGCCAGCACCCGGTTGACCGCCGCGATCTCGCGGTCCGGATCATCGCCCGCCGCGTCGACCACGTGCAGCAGCATGTCGGCCTCGACGACCTCCTGCAGGGTGGCCCGGAAGCTCTCGACCAGATGGTGGGGCAGGCGGCGGATGAAGCCCACGGTGTCGGTCAGCAGGAAGCGCCTCCGCTCGTCGATCTCGACCCTCCGGGTCGTGGCGTCGAGTGTGGCGAACAGCTGGTCGGCCACCAGCACGTCGGCCCTGGTCACCGCCCGCATCAAGGTCGACTTGCCGGCGTTGGTGTAGCCGACCAGCGAGACGGTGAACTGCTCGGCCCGGCGCCGGGCCTGCACGTCGCGATTGGCGGCCACCTCCTCGAGCTCCCGCTTCAGGCGCGCGATCCGGCGACCCACCAGGCGGCGGTCGGTCTCCAGCTGGGTTTCGCCGGGGCCGCGGGTGCCGATGCCGCCGGCCTGTCGTTCGAGATGCGACCACAGCTTGCGCAGCCGCGGCAGCATGTACTGCAGTTGGGCCAGTTCGACCTGCAGCCGCGCCTGCCGCGTGCGGGCGTGACGGGCGAAGATGTCCAGGATCAGCTCGGTCCGGTCGAGGACCGAAACTCCCAGCGGGGCCCCCTCGTCGGCGCCGGCGTTCAGCTCCTTTTCGAGATTGCGCGACTGGGCCGGCGACAGCTCGTTGTCGAAGACCACCAGGCGGGCGCCGGTATGCGCCACGATCCCCTTCAGCTCCTCGAGCTTGCCCTTGCCCAGGAAGGTGGCCGGCGCGGGGCGGTCGCGCCTCTGGACGATCTCGCCCACGACGTCGCCGCCGGCGGTGTCGGCCAGGCGGCCCAGCTCGGCCAGGTCGGCCTCGCCGCCGAGCGTCCCGCCGAACCGTTCCGGCAGATGGACGCCGGCCAGGACGACCGGCTGCCTCTCGGTCCCGGACCCGTTGTCATTCATCTGATTCGATTTCATGGCTCCACTCTTCCCAGCGGGACATGGCCCGGTCGATCTCGCGCTCCAACTCCTCGCACAGGCGCCCTGCGGCCAGCCGTTCATCGGCATCCAGATCCGGTCGCGACAGGTCGGCCAGAGCCGAGGCGCGCCGCTCCTCGAGCGCGGAGATCTCGGCTTCGACCTCGGAGATCCAGGCTCGCCGGCGCGCGATCTCGTTCTTGCTCAGGCCCGGACCGTCCTCGCGCCGGTCGCCGGCTTCGGCGGATTTGGAACGGCGCTTGCCGGCTTCGGCCGCCGACCGTTCCGCCGCCGCGGCCGCCTCGCGCTCCCGGACCCGCACGTAATCGCTGTAGTTCCCCTGATGGATCCTGACGCGGCGGTCGGGATCGGGATCCGGCCCGAAGATCAGCAGCCTTCCCGCCGTGCGGTCCAGGAAACGGCGGTCGTGCGAGACCATGATCAGCGTTCCCGGGAATTCGCGCAACGCCTCCTCGAGCGCTTCGCGCGATTCGAGGTCGAGATGGTTGGTCGGCTCGTCCAGCAAAAGGGTGTTGTGCCCCTCGCGCATCAGCCTCAACAGGGAAAGCCTTCCGCGCTCCCCGCCGGAGAGCCGGCCTACGGGACGGTCGACGGCGTCGGCGCCGAAGCCGAATGCGGCCAGGAACGAGCGCAGCTCGCCCATGGTCGCGCCGGGAGTGACCGACTGCATCTCCTCGAACACGGTATTGGAGTCGGTGACGTTCCGCAGGTGCTGGTCGTAGATTCCCAGATCGACGTTGTGCCCCCAGCGCACCACGCCCCGGTCGGGATTCCCCCTGCCGCCGAGAATGTTCAGCAGCGTGCTCTTGCCGCAGCCGTTGGGGCCCAGGATCCCGATCCGTTCTCCGCGCAGCACCAGCAGCGACAGCGAGCGGAACAGGGGCTCGGCGTCGTAGCTCCTGGCCAGGTCGTTCGCCTCGATCACGGTCTCGCCGCTGGCCCTGTCGGGTTTCAGGGAGAACCTCATCGCGCGCCGGCCGGCGGGCGGAGCCTCGATCCTCTCCTCCTTCTCCAACCTCTTGCGCCGGCTCTGCGCCTGCCGCGTCTTCTGCCCGGCGAGGTTGCGGCGGATGAAATCCTCGTCGCGGGCGATCCGCTCGCGTTGACGCCGCGCCGCCGAGCGGTCCCGCGCCTCGCGCTCCCGGGCCGCGGCGAGATAGGCGGTGTAGTTGCCGGTGTGGCGGTCGAGGCGCCCGCCGCCCAGGTGCAGGGTGACTCCGGCGATCCGGTCCAGGAAGTGGCGATCGTGGGAAACCAGCACCACCGCCGCACGGCTGCGCTGCAGGAACGCTTCGAGCCATTCGCGCGCATCGAGATCGAGATGGTTGGTCGGCTCATCCAGCAGGAGAAGGTCGGCGCCCGAGAGCAGCGTCGCCGCCAGGGCGCCGCGCCGGCGCTCGCCGCCGGAGAGCTGCGCCGGAGCCCGCTCCCGGAGTTCCGGCGCCAGGCCGAGCCCGGCCAGGGCCGACTCCAGCCTCGATCGCCAGCCGTATCCTTCCCGACGCTCGTATTCGGCCTGCAATTCCCCCTGGCGGGCGGCCAGGGCGGCGGCCTCCCCGGGCGGCGCCGCGGCCAGGGCGAGGCCGATCTCATCGAGGCCGGCCTCGAGTTCCATCTCGGTCGCGAACGCGGCCTCGGCCACCGCGCCGCGGAGCGTGCCGCCATCCGGCGGGCCGAAGGCCGTCGTCTGCATCAGGTGCCGCACCGAGACCCCGCCCGAGAGCTGTCGCGTTCCCGCCCGCGGCTCGATCTCTCCGGCGATCAGCGAGAGCAGGGTCGACTTCCCGGCGCCGTTGCCCCCCACCAGGGCGTACCGGACCCCGGGCAGGATGCTCAATCCGACATCCGCCAGGATCGGCTCGCGGCCGTAGTCGAAGGTCACGTTCTGCAGGGAGATCAGGGCCATGAAAACCTCGGACGACCGACGGTCCCGGGAGTCGAAAGCCCCTTCCGTCCGGGGAAGGGGCCTTCGTATCGGATGCTCAGCCGGTCGTGTCAGGCGGGCTGGGGCGACTTGCGGAATTTCAGCGGCGGCACTCCGCAGCGATCCTTGAAGGTGCGCGAGAAGTGGGCCAGGCTGTTGAAGCCGCACTCGCGCGAGATCTCCTCGATGGAAAGATCGAAGCGCCGCAGGAGCTTCTTGGCGTTGTCGATCCTGATCTGGATCAGGTAGTCGCTGAAGCTCATCCCCACCTCGAGGCGGAAGAGGTTGGAGAAGTATCCCGGCGAAAGATGGACCATCTCGGCCATCCTGTCGCGGTTGACGCCTTCGCGGAAATTCTTGAGCACGAAGCGGCAGGTGTACTCGGCGCGGTAATCCTTGATGTTGCGGTTCGCCGTCACCTCGTCCCCGCTCGCGCCTTCGAGATGCACCTCGGGCAGGGGGCCGTTCCAGAGAGCCACATCGACCGGCAGCGGCATCAGTCCCGATTCCAGGCGGGCGGTGGCGGCGCCGTCGCCGGCCTTGGCCTGATCCGCATGCTCTTCGCCGTTGTGGGTCTGCAGATAATCCATCACGTGCTGGGCGGATTTCTGCACGTTGGAAGTCTGGGCCACGAGAACCGGCACGTTCAACTGGGACTGGTAGTACTCCAGCGTCGGCTTGAGAGAGGCGTCGGCGTCGGCGGCGTAGACGAATATCAGCCGAGGCTGGAACTCGCCTCCGGGCTTCTCGCCCTGCGGCAGCTGCCGCAGGAGGATCTGGGGGCCGAAAAGGGCGAAGCAGAGTTCCGCCGGATTCTTCTCCTGGGCGGCGCAAAGGAACAGGATCTTCTGAAACTCGTCCTCATGGCCGCCGGCTACGATTTTAGGGCACGTCGGGAACTCAACAACGAAGCTCGTCCATGCTTCCGTGATTGGTTCCAGTCTCTGTTTCACGACAGTCCCCCTCGACCTTGAAACGCTCCGTCGTAAGCAAGACCACAGCTGCTGTCTGAAGATTCAGATTGGCGAATTGACCTATTGTACGATGATTATAGACGGGCTGCCTATCACGCACAAGCAAAAATTACGGTAACTCAATGTAGTACCATAGAATAGGTTACAAGCGCCTTTGCGATCTCATCGCAGGAAGGTGACCCGCTTGGTCACCGACCAGTTTTCGATTTGCAACTTGCAAAAATACGTCCCTGCGGCGACCGGGCGGCCGGAGGCGTCGGTGCCGTCCCAGGACGCCTCGTGCTGACCGATTCTTCTGGATCCCGTGAAAATCGTCGCAATCTCGTGACCGGCCACGGTATACACCTTCAGCGATGTCTGGGGATCCGGGCCGGAGTAGGGAATGGCCGCGCGCGGATCGATCGTGGGATGATCATCCTGCGACCAGACGAAACCCTCGCCCACCGTCTCGGGAACGCGGTACCGGACCCTGGTCCGGAAGCGGAACGGGTTGGGAAAGGTCTGCAGCAACGAGGGCGAAAGCATGGGCGGCCTGCCGCCGGCCTCGAGGTCTTCCTCGGTCAGGGAGAACGGGACCGGAGCGCTCCCGGCAGGTTCGGCGGCCGGAGCTTGGGGCGAAGCGATCTCCTGGACGAACCTTCCGCCGTCGATGAAGAATCCGCTCAGCAGGTCTCCGGCCTCGGGAACCGGGCCGCGGATGAGGAAATCGAGTTCCCCGGCGCCGGTCCGTGATTCCGCGGCTCCGTGGACCAGGTAGGGATCCCGGACGGGCGGCATCGATCGGACATGATCGTCGGGGCCGGGCTGGTTCCACGCATCGCCCCAGCCCCGGCCCTCGGCCGGACGCCATTCGATGCGCGACGGGGATTCGAGCGGCCGGCCGTTCAGGCTCAGAACGCCGGGATCGATCAGCGCGTTGTGCTCCGGTTGCGCGGTGAAGATCAGATGCCAGGTCCCCTCGGATCCGGGTTCCCAGCGCACCGCCGGAGCCTCGCCCCGCCGCACCGCGGGATCGAGCGGAGGCACGATCCAGGGCACGGCCTCTCCCCCGGGACTCAGCCGCGCCCCGGCATGGGTCGCACGGGCGAAGGCGAGCCCGTAACGCAGCTGGATCAGCGAGGGCGCCGCGCCCACCGCGACGACCGCACCCTGCTCGTCCCAATCCAGATCGAGTCTCGCGCCGTCGCCGGCCGGCGGCCGGCCGGACAGGACATCCACTCCGATCCAGGTCCGGTCGGCGCCCGAACCGATCGCCGCCACCCTGATCACGCGTTCGACGGCGGGCCCGCCGACGCCGTAGGGACGCAGATCGGTCACCAGCTCCGACCAGGAGCCCCCGGCGAGATCGAAATCCAGGCCGCCGGAAGAACCGCCGCCGTCGCCGCGGCGAACATCGCAGCTGACGAACAGCACGTTGTCGAGGTGGGGATAGTCCCAGTGGTAGGTTTCGAGATGGAACCTGCCGCCGCCGCAGGGACGGTCCACGACCGACATGCGGTCGCCGAACGCGGCGAAGTCCTCGTCGATCAGACCGTCGCCGTCGTTGTCCAAGCCGTCGGCGCGGTCCTCGTCGACCAGGCCGTCGCCGTCGTCGTCGGCGCTGCGCGACAGGCCGCGATGGCCGTCGGCGACGCCCTCGGAGTAGAAGCCGGTGAAGGGGATGTAGGCCGATCGGCGGCCGCGGACCACCGCGGGGACCGCCGGTTCGATCGTCAGCAGGATCTTGCCGGAGACGGCGGAGGTGAACGTCAGGGAGCCATCATCGGAGACGGCGACCGAGGCGGAGGGCGGCAGACGGTGGCCCGGACCATCCCCGGCGGTGGCGGGCGATGGCGCCGGAATCGCCGACAGGGCGGTCGCGACGACCGCCGGAATCAGCAGGTTTCGGAGCCGGAACAGCCCCGAAGCCTTCGTGACAGAAGGCATCGATCAACCTTCCATGTTCTCGACCTCGTCGTCCTCGCTGGCCGCGATGCGGGCCACGCCGACGACGCTGTCGTCCCCCTTCAGGCTGATGATCCGCACGCCCTGGGTATTGCGGCCCAGGGTCGAGATGTCGTTCACCGCCATGCGGATGATTATGCCGTGGCGCGTGATCACCATCAACTCCTCGTTGTCCTCGACTTCCTTGACCTGGACCAGGGGCCCGTTGCGCTCGGTGGTCTTGATGGTGATCAGGCCCCGGCCGCCGCGCCTCTGGACGCGGTATTCGGAGATCGGGGTGCGCTTGCCGTAGCCGTTGAGGGTCACCGTCAGCAGGGTCGCGTCCTGGCGCACGACCACCATGCCGGCCAGGGTCTCGCCCTCGCCGAGATGGATGCCGCGCACGCCGCGGGCGGAACGGCCCATCGGGCGGATGTCCGACTCGTGGAAGCGGATGGCCATGCCGTTGCTGGCGCCCAGGATGATGTCCCGGTCGCCGTCGGTCTCGCGGACATCGACCAGATGCTCGCCCTCGAGCAGCGTGATGGCCCGGATGCCCGCCTGGCGCGGACGGCTGAAGGCGTCGAGCGGGGTCTTCTTCACAACGCCGCTGCTGGTCGCCATCACCAGGTAGTGATCGCCGGCGAACTCGCGGACCGGCAGCACGGCGCGGACCGAATCGCCCGGCGCCAGGTTGACCATGTTCACGATCGGGCGCCCGCGCGAGGTGCGGCCGGCGTTGGGCACCTGATAGGTCTTCAGCCAGTAGCACTGGCCCTGGTCGGTCAGCACCAGCAGGTACTGGTGGGTCGTGGCGACGAACAGGCTCTCGACCCAGTCCTCGTCCTTGGTGCCCATGGCGGTGATGCCCTTGCCGCCCCGGCCCTGGGTGCGGTAGGTGTCGATCGGGATCCGCTTGACGTAGCCGGCGTGCGAGAGGGTGACCACGACCTCCTCGTCGGCGATCAGGTCCTCGAGGTCGATGTCGTCCTCTTCGGGCACGATGGTGGTTCGGCGGTCGTCGCCGTACTTGTCGCGGATCTGCTCGATCTCCTCGCGGATGATCTGCAGCACGCGCGAACGGTTGTCGAGGATCTCGCGCAGCTCGGCGATCAGCTCGATCAGCTTGCGGTACTCGTCCTCGATCTTCTGCCTTTCGAGCCCGGTCAGCCGCGCCAGGCGCAGATCGAGGATCGCCTGGGCCTGCTTCTCCGAGAGTCCGAAATTCTCCATCAGGCCGGTGCGCGCCACGTCGGGCGACTCGCTGGTCTTGATCAGCTCGACGATCTGGTCGATGTGGTCCAGCGCGATGCGGTAGCCCTCGAGGATGTGGGCCCTCTCCTCGGCCTTGCGCAGCTCGAACTGCGTGCGCCGGACGACCACTTCCTCGCGGAAGTCCAGGTAATGCTCCATCATCTGCTTGAGGCTCATGACGGTGGGCTTGTTGTTGACCAGCGCCAGGTTGATCACGCCGAAGGTCTGCTGCAGCTGGGTGTGGGCGAAGAGCTTGTTCAGCACGACCTGGGGATAGGCGTCCTTCTTCAGCACCACCACCACGCGCATGCCCTCGCGGTCGGATTCGTCGCGCAGATCGGAGATGCCCTCGATCAGGCCGCCGCGCACGAGCTGGGCGATCTTCTCGACCAGGTTCGCCTTGTTCACCTGGTAGGGCAGCTCGCTGATGATGATCCGCGCGCGCCCCTTCGCGTCCTCGTCGATCTCGGTGCGGCCGCGGACCACCACGCGTCCCCGCCCGCCGTGGATGTAGTCGACGATCCCGCGGCGCCCCTGCACGATGCCGCCGGTCGGGAAATCGGGGCCCTGTACGTATTCGAGCAGCCCGTCGGCGTCGATCTCCGGATCGTCGAGCAGGGCGACCAGCGCGTTGCAGATCTCGGTCATGTTGTGCGGCGGAATCTTGGTGGCCATGCCGACCGCGATGCCGTCCGAGCCGTTGACCAGCAGGTTCGGGAAGGCCGACGGCATCACCGACGGCATCATGCGCGAGCCGTCGTAGTTGGGCACGAAATCGACGGTCTCCTTGTCGATGTCGCGCATCAGGTCGACCGCGATGCGCGTCATCCGCGCCTCGGTGTATCGTTCGGCCGCGGCGGAGTCGCCGTCGATCGAGCCGAAGTTGCCCTGACCGTCGACCAGCGGATAGCGGAGGCTGAAGTCCTGCGCCAGGCGCACCAGCGTGAAGTAGACCGACGCCGTGCCGTGCGGGTGGTAGTTGCCCGTGGTGTCGCCCGTGATCTTGGCCGACTTGCGGTAGGGCTTGCCCGGCTGCAGGTTCAGGTCGTTCATCGCCGTCAGCACGCGCCGGTGGACGGGCTTCAGCCCGTCGCGCACGTCCGGCAGCGCCCGGGAGATGATGACGCTCATGGAGTAGTCGAGGTACGACTTCTCCATCTTCTCGTTGATATCCAGCTCGATGACGTTTCCGATGCTGCCGCCGGTGCCGTTCTCGGTCATTTCTCTCGCTCCCGCCGCCCTTCGGGACGGCCTGTTCTGCTAGATGTCCAGATCCTCGTAGCGCACCTGATGGGCGTTGTCCTCGATGAAGCGGCGCCGCGATTCGACGTCGTCCCCCATCAGCGTGTGGAAGATGCGGTCGGCCTTCACGGCGTCCTCCACCGTGACGCGCGTCAGGGTGCGGTGCTCGGGATCCATGGTGGTCTCCCAGAGCTGCTCGGGGTTCATCTCGCCCAGGCCCTTGTAGCGCTGGACGTAGACGCCCCTCTCCCCCATCTCCTCGAGCAGCATGTCCTTCTGGTCGTCGGTGTAGGCGTAGACCTCGCGCTTGTCCTTCTTCACCCGGTACAGGGGCGGCTCGGCGATATACATGTGGCCGGCCTCGATGATCTCCTTGAAGTACCGGTAGAAGAGCGTGAGGATCAGCGTCGCGATGTGGGCGCCGTCGACATCGGCGTCGGTCATGATGATGATGCGATGGTAGCGCAGCTTGGCGATGTCGAAGATGCCGGTGCCGACGCCGGTGCCCAGGGCGGTGATCACCGCCTTGACCTCGTCGTTGCCGAGGATCTTGTCCAGCCGCGCCTTCTCCACGTTGAGGATCTTGCCCTTCAGCGGCAGGATCGCCTGGA
>CAYLMM010000003.1:47070-112753 GCA_964384825.1 uncultured Fibrobacteraceae bacterium | reverse complement strand
TCGTGGCCGCGGGCGCCAGCTACGGCGGCTACATGATCAACTGGATGCACGGCCAGGAATTCGGCAAGCGGTTCAAGGCCTTCGTCTGCCACGACGGCAATCTCGACGAGCAGATGGCCTACTTCGACACCGAGGAGCTGTGGTTCCCCGAGTGGGAGCACGAGGGCACGCCCTGGACCAACGCCGCCGGCTACGACCGGCACAACCCGGTCAACCACGTTCAGAACTGGCACGTGCCGACCCTGGTCGTCCACGGCGGCAAGGACTACCGCGTGGTCGACACGCAGGGCCTGAGCACCTTCACCGCCCTGCGCCGCCAGGGCGTGCCGGCCCGGCTGCTCTACTTCCCGGACGAGAACCACTGGGTCCTGCGGCCCAGCAACTCGATCCTGTGGCACGACGAGGTCATGGGCTGGCTGACCCGCTGGACCCGCTGACCCGATCCCGACTCCGCGCCCGGCGCGACGAGGCCCTCCCCCATCCGGGGAGGGCCTTCGCTTTCCGGGGATGGTTTTTCCCTTCAGAACCCTTATGCTGGCCCGGAAGCGTCGTGCCGCGAAATCTTCCCGGAGGATCGCCATGCGCCGATTCCTGGATTCCTACTTCGGACTGACCCGCCACCGCACCACGATCCGCCGCGAGATCACCGCCGGGGCCACCACATTCGTGACGATGGCCTACATCATCGTGGTCAATCCCAAGATCCTCGAGGGCGCGGGCATGCCCTTCGGCCCGGTGATGGCGGCCACCATCGCCGCCGCGTTCATCGGCACCCTGGCGATGGGATTCTACGCCCGCCGCCCCTTCGCCGTGGCCCCCTACATGGGAGCCAACGCCTTCATCGCCGTCACGGTCGTCGGAGCCCTGGGCCACACCTGGCAGCAGGCCCTCGGCGCGGTGCTGATCGGGGGCGTGCTGTTCGTGCTGTTGACCATCCTGGGGATCCGCGCGTGGCTGGCCAGTTCCCTGCCCGAGGGGCTGAAGATCGCGTTCGTGGTGGGCATCGGGTTCTTCCTGGCCTTCGTGGGACTCAACAGCGCGGGCCTGGTGCAGCTGGGCGTTCCTGGCAGCCCCGTCCAGATGGGGGATTTCCGGGATCCCGGCGTGCTGCTGGCGGTCGGCTGCCTGCTGCTGACCGGGGTGCTGCTGCTCAAGCGGATTCCCGGCGCGGTGCTGATCGGGATCCTGGCCACCGCCGCGGCCGGCTTCCTCTGCGGCGAGGCGCCCCTGCCCGATAAGATCCTCGGACCGCCGCCCGACCCGCGGCCGGTGCTGCTGGCCCTGGATCTGCGCGGCGCGCTGACCTGGGATTTCTTCCCCATCGTCCTGACGGTCTTCGTGATGGATTTCGTCGATACCATGGGTACGCTGCTGGGCGTCTCGTACCGGGCCGGCCTGCTCGACGAACGGGGCGAACTGCCCGAGGTGGAAACACCCCTGCTCTGCGACGCGGGCGCCACGGTGGCCGGAGCGCTGCTCGGCACCACCACAACCGGAACCTATCTCGAATCGGCCGCCGGAATCGAGGCCGGCGGGCGCACCGGCCTGACGGCGGTGACCACGGGCCTGCTGTTCCTGACCGCCCTGTTCCTGGCGCCCCTGTTCGGCGCGGTGCCCGGCTTCGCCTACGGTCCGGCCCTGGTGATCGTGGGCATGCTGATGATGGGCTCTTTCGGGCGCCTGGCGGCCGACGACCTGACCGAGCTGCTGCCGGCCTTCATCACCATCGCGCTGATGTCGTTCACGCTGAACCTGGCGGTCGGCCTGACCGCCGGTTTCGTGACCTGGCCGCTGTTCAAGCTGCTCGCCGGCAGACGGCGCGAGGTGCCGCCCGGCCTGTGGGTCCTCGGCGGTCTGTCGTTTCTGTTCTACGTGTTCTATCCGTACGGGTAGGAGCCGCGCCGGAACGCGGGCGCACGGGTGCGCGGCCGGTCAGCGGCGGCGGCCGAGGCTCCAGATGACCGCCGCGGCCAGCAGCCACACCGACACCGTCATCACCAGCAGGGGAAAGAAGGCGCCCATGCCGCCGGCCGTCTCGCCGACCGAAAACACCCGCCACATGAAGACGGCGCCGAGGATGATCGCGGGCGGGAGCGTGCGGCGGCAGATCGTGCGGTAGGAAAGGCGGGATCCGGCGCCCGGCCGGCGGGCGGCGAGCCAGAAGACCAGCAGGATGGCCAAGGCGATCAGGATATTGCGGAACACGACGCCCTCCGGGAGTCAAGGGGTTGCGGCTGGCGTTCCCGCCGCGCGGCCGATATTCTTGAATCCGGCGGCCGCGGCATCAGGTTAGCAAGCGGCCGCCGCGCCGCCAACCCGAAAGCGAGGACTGCACCATGCTTCAGAACAGGACCGTGATGATCACCGGGGCCAGCGCCGGCATCGGCGCCGCCTGCGCCCGAGCCTTCGCCCAGGCCGGCTGCCGCCTGATCCTCTGCGCGCGCCGCGCCGGGCGCCTGGACGAGCTGGCCGCCGAACTGGCGGCGGCCCATGAAACCGACTGCCACCTGCTGGAGCTGGACGTCCGCGACCGCGACGCCGTGAACGCGGCGATCGCCGGTCTGCCCGAAACATGGCGCGTTATCGACATCCTGGTCAACAACGCGGGCCTGAGCCGCGGCCTCGACAAGCTGCACGAATCTTCGAACCATCTCGACTGGGAGGAGATGATCGACACCAACGTCAAGGGCCTGCTCTGGGTCAGCCGCGCGGTCATCCCCGGCATGGTCGAGCGCGATCGGGGGCACGTGATCAACCTCGGGTCGATCGCCGGCCGCCAGGTCTATCCCGGCGGCAACGTCTACTGCGCGACCAAGTTCGCGGTCCGGGCCCTGAACGAGGGGATGCGGATCGACCTCACCGGAACCCGGGTGCGGGTCACCTCGATCGATCCCGGCATGGTCGAGACCGAATTCAGCGAGGTGCGCTTCCGCGGCGACGCCGAGCGGGCCGGCCAGGTCTACCGGGCGTTCCCGCCCCTGGAGGCCGGGGACATCGCCGAGGCGGCGCTCTGGGCGGCCTCGCGCCCCGCGCACGTGAACATCGGCGAGATCCTGATCATGCCCACCGACCAGCAGAGCGCCTACGTCAGCCACAAGCGGGGCCGCTAGACGCGAAGGGGGGATCGCCGGTCGGCGATCCCCCGTATTCCGTTTCCGAAAATCGATGCGCGGTCAGTCTTCAGCGCTCCCGCGCTACGGCGGGCAGGCGCGCGATCAGGTCGGCGAAGGCCCGGCCGACCATCTCCGCGAGATCGGGGGTCGGGTCGGGCGGCGATTCCGGCGCCCCGGGCGAGCCGGCGAACCGTCCCGCCAGGCCTCCGGACGCCCGCTTGCCGGAATCCTCGAACTGGCTGTGGGAGATCTTGCGCGAACGGTCGGCGACTCCCGTCCAGACCGCTTCGCCGGCGGCCAGGTCGTAGACCGTGAGCGTGACCTCGATCCGGCGCCGGTAGTCGGTCGCGACGTGCAGGGCCGAATCGTAGCTCCCGTCCTCTAGGGTCCGGGCCTCGGCCGCGGTGTTGGAACTGGAAAGCTCGGTCCGGTCGCGGTCGATCCGGCCGACCGCCAGGAACCGGACGCCCGGCATGACGTCGGCGATCCCGGCCAGCCGCGCGGGCGCGATCTCGTGGGCGAACCCGACACGGTCCAGCAGGGCCGCGTGGGCGGAATCCCCGATCGCGCCGGCCAGGCTCGACTGCGGCCAGATTTCGAGATCCGGACGGCCCGCCAGGAAGGAGCCGAACAGGGCGTCGCCGCAGCGGTCGCGCAGGACCGGATCCACCGAATCGACCCGCGCCGCGACTCCGGCCACCACCATCCGGCCCGCAAGCAGAGCCCCGGGATCCAGCCCGGGATCCGACATCACGTCCTTGACGCCGCCGGCGCATCCGGCCAGTGCGGCCAGTGCGGCCAGCATACCCGCGACCATCAGCGATACCGCGGTCTTCCTCATAACGGCTCCCCGGAAAAGCGGATCGGATCCGCGACTCAGATTCCCGGCTCGATGTTCAGGATCTTCCACTTGCGGTAATGCTCGCCGTCGAGCTCGTATTCCACCGTATCGCCCACCTTGCGCCCCATGAAGGACTGCGAGAGCGGGGCCTTGTACGAGAGGATCCCCGCCTCGGGATCGGAATCCCAGATGCCCAGGAAGGTGTAGATCTCCTCGATGTCGGCCACCAGATCGCGGACGGTCACCCGGGTGCCGACGTTCACGTAGTCGGACTCCGAGAGCGAGGCGTCGATCACCTTGGCGATCTGCAGCTCCTTCTCGATGCGGGTGGCGCGGCTGGTCAGCTGGTCGCGCTTCTCCAGGGCGGCGGTGTATTCCGAGTTCTCGCTCAGATCGCCGTGGGAGGCGGCCTCGCCGATCTGCCGGGCGACCGCCGGGATGTCCTCGGTGACGATGCCGTTGAGCTCCCGCTGGCGTCGCTCCAGGGCGTCCTTGGTGGAGTAGATGGCGTCCTCTTCCCAGGCCCGGATCACTTCGATGAAGAGCTCGGGATGGACCAGCCGCAGGTAGGTCCTGAGGCTCGCCCGCGCCGACGGCCGCAAGCCGCCGCTGCCATCGATCATCGCCTTGAAATCCTGCGCCTGATCGGTCGTCGTGCCGGACAGTATCTCCTTCACTATCCGGCCCTCCTGCTGGTCGAGAGCCTCGTGCGCCTGATCGATCCGCAGGCGCAGCTTCTTGTCGTCGGACATCGCCGCCATCCGGCCCGAAGCGTCGATCAGATGGAGCAGCGCGGCGATGCAGTCCAGGCCCGAGACACCCTCCATCCCGGCCAGGGAGCGGGCCATCTTCGTGTCGGTCAGACGCGCCCGCCAGAGCCAGAACAGGACGTCGGGCGAGGCGGTGGGATGGCGGATCACTTCACGCAGGGCGTCGGTCAGGATGTCGATCTTGCCGGCGGCGACCAGCTCGCGGGCGAGCATCTCGCTGGTCTGGCGTCCGGCGCGGGGCAGCACGCGGCTCCAGAATCCGGACCACTCCCCGGGCCGGACCGAGCGCACGAACTCCAGCAGCGACCGCAGCAGCCGGTCGTTGAACCGGCGCGGCAGGGCGCCGGGATTCTCGATCCGGGCGAGGACCTGCGCGGCGGCGCGGGGATTCAGGGTGGCCACGTCGGCGCCGCGGGCGGCCACCTCGGCGTGGACCGCGAGGCAGACCAGGGTGAGCTCGGGATCCTCCTTCAGCAGGGGTCCCGCCATCTTGGCCGCCGCGTTGCCCATCTCGGCCAGCAGCCGCGGATCGGCGGGGCGCTCCTTGCGGGTCTCGTCGACGTAATCGAGGATGAACACGAGCTTCGCGAGCGGATCCTTCAGATGCAGGAACCGGTCGCGCAGACGGTCGTCGTAGGAGCGCTCCTCGGCCAGCAGGCGGAAGGTCGGCTGCGAGGCCCCGGACAAGGCGATACGGCTCGACTGCTTCAAGGCCGTGCGCGCCTGCCGCCACCATCCGGTCCAGGCCTTCTCGCCCAGCAGCTCGATCACCGATTTCTTGAGATCGCGGTAGGCGCAGGTGCGGTTGCGGCTCGACCCCAGCACGATCGCCAGGAAGGCCTCGGGATCCTCGGCGGCGAGCCGGCTCATCTCCTCGGCCCGGTACAGCTTCAACGACGGGAAGTGATCGGGGGGCAGCAGGATCGCCCGGGCGACGTCGTCGCGGTCGAGGATCATGCCGCGGCCGCAGAAGGTCACCGTCAGCCGGGCGGTTTCCGCGTCCACCGCCTCGACCATGCCGGGATCCAGCATTTCGCGATGGCTGAGAAAGCCGCCGACCGGCAGCTTGATGTAGCGGTCGGACAGATCCACGGCGGCGGCCAGATCCTTGGCGCCGTCGAAGACGGTCTCCAGCAGCCGGGGCAGGTCATCGCGGTCGGAGTGGACCGCCGCGTAGAGGCGTCGCAGTTCGCGGGCCAGGAAATCGGATTCGGCGATGCCGTCGGCGACGGCCCGAACGACATCCAGACGGGCCTGGTCCCCTCCCTGCGCCCCGACGGCGTCCAGCAGAACCGAGAGCATGCCCTCGGCGTCGCCGGCGGCCCCGAGATTGTGCACCTGGCTCACGACCCGGATCAGGTCCTCGACCGACCTCTCGGGATCGGAGACCGCGTCGGGCCACAAGGTCTGCACATCCTCGAATTTTCCCGCGTTGGCCAGCTTCTTCAACTTGATCAGATTCATGCTCCACCTCGAAATACGGACGAAGGTCGGCGACGCCGAATCGGCGGCCGCCGTATCCAGGCAAGACAAGATAGCAGTTGAAGCGGGTGGGAAAAAGGCCGGGGACCTATTTCAGCATCGTCATTTTCCAGCTCTCGGACCTGCCGTTGCAGATGAACTGGACGATGTAGCCGCCGGAAGGCTGGATCATACCCGCCGTATCGCGTCCGTCCCAGTTGACCGTATGCCAGCCGGGATAGGTGTCGACCGGCAACGAGCGGATACGTTCGCCGCGCATGTTGTAGATGTACAGGGCCGCGCGGATGGATCCCTCGTCGGACTCGGGCACGCCGTAGGCGATGGTGGTCTCGGGGTTGAAGGGGTTGGGGAAGTTCGGACGCAGCGCCGGAATCGTGGGAACCTCGTCGCCCTGGCCGGGCAGGGCGAAGTAGATCTCGTCGGAAAGCTCGCTCATCGGGCCCACCAGGCCGTAGGGCGAGACGCCGCGGACGCCGATCTTGTACCGGACGCCGAACTCGGCGTTCAGGGTGAAGGAGGTCTCGAACTCCGAATCCAGGAAGATGGGCTCGCCGTCACCGAGAACCGCGTAGACATCGTAATGATCGACCGGGGCGCCCTCCGTCGGAGCGGTCCATCTGAGATTCACGGGAACGCCTTGGGCCGAGGCGAGGGACGGGGCAAGAAGCAGCAGGAGAAAACCCGCCGCCAGGATCCTGGAAGTGCTCCGTCTGGTCATCGTCATCCTCCGGTGTCGCCTGGAGATCGCCGCTGGTGCTGGCCGCATTCGGACACATTCGGCAGCAACAAGGGTGCCACGTTCACCAGCGAAGGGCAAAGCCCTCGCAAGTTGTTGTTCGATGGGGAATTACAGTTCAATCCTTGAACTCCCACGATCCGTGGGCCTCCCTGCCCGGCGTGGTCGCCGGTCGCGGAGCGAAGGTAGACAATTGAAGTTTGAATTAACAATGGGGATTTCCTGCGGCTTGTCAATGATCGAATCGTAAGAATGGAGAATCGGGCGGGATTTCGGCGAATTACCGGGAAATATCAGCCATTGCGGTCGAGACGGCTTTCGCGTTCCTCTGCGGAATCGAGGAACGATCCACGGCCCCGGAAACCGCTGACGCCGCCGCGCCCGGTTCGGCGCCCGGAAAGACGGGGATGCAGGATGCAATCCCGGCGCGCGGGATCAGGATTCGACGATCCGGGCCCGGGAACGCTCAGAAGGTCCCTTCCGGCCGGTCTCCGGGATCCTCCTGCGGAGGCGCGCCGCCGTGATCGGGCATGGCCGCGATCCGGCGGCGGCGCGCGGCCAGCTTGATCGCGGCTCCGACCGCGAAGACCAGCGCCGCCAGAACGAAGAGGCCCGGCCAGCGGGTGAAGATCCCGATCCAGCCGAAGCGGCGGTTGGTCGCGATGCGGAATCTCTCGGCGAAGGCGGCGGGCGAGGATCCGGTGGCGGCGATGAATCCGAGCGTGAAATCGCCTTTGCGCCGGGACTGCAGCACCACCCGGGCGACGACGTCGTCGCCGTGCCAGCGCTCCAGGAAGGTCACCGCCAGCAGGCTGCCGCGGTAGGCCTGATCGGCCCAGGCCGCGGGACGGGGGAACGAACCGGACAAGGATTCGAGCGAGGGGATCCGGCCCCCGAGGATCAGCGACAGGGTATCGCGGAAACGCCACTCGCCGCTGACCCGCTGGGCGACGCCCTCGTGGAACCAGCGCGGCACCTCCGTGCGCGGCCCGGCCCCGAAATGCAGCAGGGCGTGCGCCGTCTCGTGCAGCATCACCAGCGGAGCGTCGCGGCCGATGCCGACCGCCCGCTCGCAGTCGACCAGGATCAGGTCGCCGACCTCCACCCCGACGCCCCAATCCGGCACGCCGCCGCCGAGCTCGGCCAGCGCGCGCTCGAAGCCCGCGGAGGTCAGCAGACTGACCCGCAGCCGGGGCGGATCGAGCGCATAGGGCCATACCGTCCGGCGCAGGACCGGCTCGGCGGCCCGCAGCGCAGCCAGGCAATCCCGCTCGACCGACTCGGCCACCCCCGCCTCCCTTTCCAGCAGCAGGCGGGGAAAGACGTCGTCGAGGACGCGGGGATCGTTTCCCGCGCCGGCGAACGCGGCGACGGCGAGCCAGACGACCGCCGCCGTTCCGATCTGGATTGACACCTTGAGCTTCATGGGCGGATCATGGGGGCGATCCCCCGCGACCGCAACGAGTTCCTCGACCGGAAGCCGCATCGATGACCGACCCCGAACGAAACCTGGCCGAGCTGCGGGCCTCCATCGGCACCGGCACGCGCATCGCCGCGCTGACCGGAGCCGGCGTTTCGGCGGCCAGCGGCGTACCGACCTTCCGCGGCGGGCCGGACAGCCTGTGGGAGAATACCCGGCCCGAGGAATTGGCCACACCGGAGGCCTTCCGGGCCGATCCCGAGAAGGTCTGGCGTTGGTGCGCCTGGCGGCGGGGCCTGATCGCCGGCTGCGCGCCCACCCCCGGCCCCCGGGCGCTGGCCGACCTGGAAAAGCTGGTCGCCGGCGTCACGGTCATCACCCAGAACGTGGACGGGCTGCACGCGGCGGCCGGCAGCACCGACATCGTGGAATTCCACGGCTCGATCTGGAAGGTCCGCTGCACCGGCTGCGGACGCGAACGCGAGGACCGGCGCGCGCCCCTGCCGATCCCGCCGCGTTGCGAGGGCTGCGGCGCCCTGCTGCGCCCGGGGGTCGTCTGGTTCGGCGAGGGAATCGATCCGCGGGATATGGAGCGCGCGGTGGCCGCGTCCACGAACTGCGACCTGTTCCTGGTGGTGGGCACTTCGGGCGTGGTCCATCCCGCCGCGGGCCTGGCGTCGATGGCGGGTCAAGCCGGGGCCAAGGTGGTCGAATTCAATCTGGAGTCGGGGGGCGCCGCTCCCTGGGTCGACGTCTTCATCCCCGGCGGCGCCGAAGAGACGCTGCCCCGCCTGCTGCCGTGAAGGAAGGGACATGCCCGGACGGACGATCCTGCTGATCAACAAGTTCTACCACGACATCGGACCCGCCGGCGGGGTCGGGCGCTACATCCTGCAGGAGGAGCAGGATCTGCTAGCGGCGGGCTGGACGGTCGTGCCCTTCGCCATCGCCGACGAGGACGCCCATCCCTCGCCCTGGTCGCGGTTCTTCGTTCGTCCCCGCGACTACAGCCGGGCCCGATGGTCGGCGGGCGCGGCCGCGGACGCCCTGTCGCTGCTGTGGAACCGCGAGGCCGCCCGCAACCTGGATCGTCTGATCGACGAGGTGCGGCCCGACGCGGCCCACATCCACAACATCTACCACCACCTGAGCCCGGCCATCCTCAAGGTGCTGGCCCGGCGCCGGATCCCCACGGTGCAGACGCTGCACGACCTGCGCCTGCTCTGCCCGGCGATCCACATGCTGCGCGACGGCGAGGTCTGCGAGCGATGCCGCGGCGGGCGTTTCCATCACGCGGTCCTCGGACGGTGCGTGAAGGGATCGTACGCGGCCTCGCTGCTGGCCGCCGCCGAGACCTGGGGCCAGCGGACCGGGCGCCTCTACACCGACGTCGTCGGGCGCTTCCTGTGCCCCAGCGAATTCCTGCGCGGGAAGTACGTCGAATGGGGCTTTCCGGCGGAAAAATTGAGCCATCTGCCGAATTTCGTGGATGTGGATGCCTGGCGCCCGGCCGACGATTCGGTCGCCGTTCCCGGCGGAGAACCCACGGGGTTCTACTTCGGCCGGCTGTCGCCCGAGAAGGGAATCGCCACCCTGCTCGAAGCCGCGGCCAGGATCGAGGCCGATCCGCAAGGCGCTGCCCTGCGGCTGCGGATCGCGGGCTCGGGCCCCGCCGAGGCCGGGTTGCGGGCCCGAGCGGCCGAGCTCGGGCTGCGGCGCGTGGAATTCCTCGGCCCCCTGGGCGCCGGCCGGCTGCGCGAGGAACTGGCCGCAGCCCGGTTCACCGTTTTGCCGTCCGAATGCTACGAGAACGGGCCGCTGGCCCTGCTGGAATCCTTCGCCGCGGGCGTTCCGGTGGTGGGATCGGACATCGGCGGCATTCCCGAGCACATCGACGACGGCCGCGACGGCCTGCTGTTCGCCCCCGGCGACCCGGCGGCGCTGGCCGCAGCGATGCGCCGGGCGACCCTGTTCGGCCCGGAAGCCCGCGCCGCCGCCCGCGCCAAGGCCGTCTCCCGCTACGGACGCGCCGCCCACATGGCGCGACTGCACACGGTCCTGGAAGAGGCCGCAGATTCGTCCGCCGCCCCGGGGGCCCCCGGCTCCTGATTCCCTCCGAAGACGAAAAAGCGCCCTCCCCCGCATGGGGAAGGGCGCTCGCGTCGCTTCCGCGAATCGGATCAGTCCAGACGGATGGGAATCTCCAGGCAGACCCGCCCGCCGCGGTCGCCGACCTTGCGGTCGCCGGGGCGCGCGTCGGTGAACGTCAGCGCGCCGTAGGGCCGCATCCCCTCGGGGGGCTCGGGCCAGGATCCGGCGAACGAGACGTCCAGATCGGTCGGCACGCCGCTGTACAGGCGCAGGGCGCCGCCGCCGGCCCTCTCGACCTCGCCGGCCACCGGGGCGGCCAGCTTGTACTTCTCCTCGAGGGTGAAGCCCCACTCCTCCATGTCGGCCTTCTCGGCGAAGCCGCCGGTGACCTTCAGGGTGTAGGTGACCTCGGAGACGCCCGCGGGCAGCGAAGCGCCGATGTCGCAGATCAGGCCGTCGAAGCCGGTGGCGGTGATGTCGCGCCCGTCCGAGCCGGCGATGTTCACCGCGCAATCGGTGAAGTAGTTGGCCGTCTTCTCGTCCATCTCGAGATGGAAGGAGACACGCGGCGTGACGCGGTCGAGGGTGAAGCTCTTGCTCCAGGAGTCCTTCTCCTCGATCGAGATCTCGGACTCGCCGCGGAAACCCTCGACGGCCGCCGCGACGACGCCGCGGAAGACGCCGGGGAAGACCCGCGTCACGCGCACCGAGCCGGCGGCCGGTTCGCCGGTGCCCGCGCGCGGCAGTTCGGTCACGACGGCAGGTTCGCAGGCGTAGCCGTCGAAGGCGACGGTCAACTCGTAGTCGGTCGGCGCCAGGTTGCCGATGGCCGCGACCACGTTCAGCTCCCAGATGCCCGGAGTCAGATCCGGCGGCAGCAGGGTGGCCTCGCGCACCGGATGCGCCTCGGGCGAAGCGTAGCCGATCCAGCCGCCGCGGACGGCGCCCTCGGGATTGCAGAGCTCGAGGTAGGCGGCCGCGCCCTTGCGCGCGCCGATCCGGTCGCTGACCTCCAGCCGGGCCCGCATGGCGGTGGCGCCTGCCGGCACGACGATGTAGTGGCGCCGCACCTTGGACGGGGCGATGCCCTCGCCCTGCCAGGTCTTCATGTATCCGTCGCCGGGTCCGACCCGGTCGCCGACGACGATCGTGTTCCACAGGGCGAACTCACGGCCGGCCAGGCCGGAGAGATCGCCGCCGTCCTGGGTCGCCAGGACCCGCGCCGAGCGCAGTCCCGGTTCGTCCATGACGCCGCCGTCGTACTCCACGTCGACGGTCATGCCCATGTCGCCGCGGATGTAGCTCTTGCGGGTGATGGTCCTGAGCCAGGACGCCTCGCTCTTGAAGGAGAAGGACCGGAAGAAGGTGTCCTTCATGTCGGGCGTCATGTCGGGATGGAAGATCGGCGTCACCGTGAAGCGGACGCGCTCGGGAGCCTCGGGAACGCCGCCCGGGGTGCGCCAGTAGGCCGCGGTGGCCAGGCCGTCGGTCTGGAAGGGGCAGGCGACCTCGATCGCGTAGTCCAGAACCTGCTTCGCGGTCTCGCTGCGAGCCAGCTTGTCGAGCAGGCGCCAGGAATTCTCGACGTTCAGCAGGCCGCCGCCCTGATCGAGAAGGCCCAGGCCCTCGACCGGCACGCCGCCGCCGATCAGGGCGCGCTTGATCATGCCCCAGTGGACGTCGTAGCCCTTGTCGGCGGCCGCGCCGAGCAGCAGGGCGACCGCGCCGGCGGTCTGCGGCGAGGCCATCGAGGTGCCGTTGTACCGCGCCGAGCCCTCGACGTGGCCCGGGACGGTGGACAGGGCCGTGCCCGGCGAGACGATGTCGGGCTTGGGCGACTCGCCGCCGCGCGACGAGAAGCCGAACATCGCGTCCTGCGTCATCCGCGCGCTGTAGAGCGCCGTGCCGCTCTCGCGCGAGAGGTAGGCCCCGCTGGAGATGATGCTGGTGCAGGTGGCCGGGATGCCGATCGAGGAAAGGCCCGGGCCCTCGTTGCCGGCGCTGGTGCAGACCACGAATTCGGGATGCTCGGCCATGAAGTCGTCGAGCCAGGAGCCCATCGCGTCCTCGCCCTCCTCGACCGAGTTGATGCCGAAGCTCATGTTCACCACGACCGGCAGGCCGTACTTCTCGCCGAAGGACTGGGCGTACCGGTAGGCCTTCTTCATCGACTCGGTGCGGGTGGCCCCGCCGGCGAGCCGGTTGTCGCCGAGCTTGCAGGAGATCAGCCAGGCGCCGGGAGCGACGCCGTCGATGCCGGGCTGGCCGGAGACGTCGTGCCCCGCGGCGATGCCGGCGCAGTGGGATCCGTGGGATCCAGAATCGAAATGGGTCTCGAGGGTCGGGGCCTCGGGGCGGCCCAGGAAGTCCTCGTTCTCGCGCACGTTGACCGACCAGGCCATCAGGGTGCGGGATTCCGCGGCGTCGCGGTTGACGGGCTTGAAGACGTCCCAATCGACGTGGTAGTCGCGCAGGACCTTCTCGTCGGCCAGATCGCCGTCGGCGTCGGTGTCGACGACCACGACCCAGCACTTGTCGCTCGCGCGCTCCTCGGCCACGGTCGCGGCGGCGGTCTCGTTCAGGCCGGCCAAAAATTCCAGCCCGCGGCCGACGCCCAGGGCGTGCTCGACCCACTTGCGCTCGGCGGTGTAGACCAGCACGCCGAAGCTGTCGTCGCGGTCGCCGTCGTCGTTGTAGTCGCTCACGTCGCCCGAGTTGCGGAAGGCCCGCTCGGGAATGATCCCGAACCACACCGGGTCGGCCCCGGGCTCGTCGGCGGCCGGCGGCACGTCGAGGTCGGCGAAGCCGGTCAGGCGCATGCCGTCGGGATGGACCAGGGCGTCGTCCTCGAGCTCGGCCTTCTCCAGGCTCCACTCGCCCTCGGGCGTAAGGTCGCGGACATCGAGGATCTTGTGCTGGCCCGTCGAGGTTTCGGACAGGCCCGGAGCGAACTCGTCGACGCCCGTGTCCAGGACCGCGATCACGGCCCCGCGGCCGTCCCAACCGGGATGCGCGGCGATGAAGTCGTCGGCTCCGATGTCGCCGGCCGGCAGGTACTGGCTCAGGTCCGGGGCGGGATCGTCCGCCAGCGCGGAACCGGTCAGCGTGATGAGCAGGAGCGTCAGAGCCAGCGCGGCCCGGAACGCGGCATGCCTTGCCGAATTCATGTCCACCTCCACCAGATGTGGGAAGAAAGCCTTGGGATTTTGAAACTCGGGACCCGCATCCTATTATAGTGTGGCCGCCCGACCGGGCAAAATCAGATTCCGACCCCCATCCCGTCACGTTACCGCCCGTGCGTGCGGCCTCGGGGTGAGTCACAACTGGTTCTTGCAGTGATCAGAAAGGATTCACCGCCATGAACGACGTCAGCAAGATGCGCATGCACACCAAGGTCGTCCACGCCGGCCAGCATGGAGACCCCGCCAGCGGCGCGGTTTCGGTGCCCATCTACCAGTCCTCGACCTTCAGCTTCGTCGACGCCGACCAGGGAGCCCACCGTTTCGCGGGCACCGAGGACGGATACATCTACACGCGGCTGGGCAACCCGACCACCGCCGCCCTGCAGGAGAGCATCGCGACGCTCGAGGGCGGCTGCGGCGCCCTGGCGGCCGCCACCGGCATGGCCGCGGTCAACATGGTCTACCTGACCTTCCTGGGCGCCGGCAAGCACGCCGTGGCCATGGAATCGCTGTACGGCCCCTCGCGGATGATCCTGGAGGGCGAGTACCCCCGCTTCGGCGTCGAGTCGACCTTCGTCGACGCCTCCGATCCCGAAAAGGTCAAGGCCGCCATGCGCCCCGAGACCTCGCTGGTCTACATCGAGTCGCCGGCCAACCCGACGATGAAGATGTGCGACATCGCCGCCATCGCCGAGATAGCGCACGCGGGCGGGGCCCTGCTGGCGGTCGACAACACCTTCTGTTCGCCCGTGCGGCAGAATCCGTTGAAACTCGGCGCCGACATCGTGGTTCACAGCATGACGAAGTTCATCAACGGCCACAGCGACGTGGTGGCCGGAATGGTCGTCGCCAAGGATCCCGAGGTCCTGGCCAGGCTGCGCAAGGTGCACCTGAACATCGGCGGGACGATGGATCCCCACCAGGCGTGGCTCGTCCTGCGCGGCGTGCGTACCTTGGCTCTGAGAATGGACAAGGCCGAAGCCAACGCCATGAAGATCGCCGAATACCTCGAGAACCACCCGAAGATCGAGTGGATCCGCTACCCGGGTCTGAAGAGCCATCCCCAGTACGAGCTGGGCAAGAAGCAGATGGCCGGTCCGAGCGCCGTGATGTCCTTCGGCGTCAAGGGCGGGCTCGAGGCGGGCAAGAAGCTGATCAACTCGGTGAAGATCCCGACCCTGGCGGTCAGCCTCGGCGGCATCGAGTCGCTGATCGAGCACCCGGCCTCGATGACCCACGCCGGCATCCCCCGCGAGGAGCGGATGCAGGCCGACATCCTGGACGAGCTGGTGCGCATCGCGGTCGGCTGCGAGGACGTCGAAGACCTCATCGCCGATCTCGACGCGGCATTGGCGCAGATCTGAGCGGAGTCGGCGCCGGGGCCCGCGGGCCCCGGCGCCCGGCCCGCCTGAGGAGATCATGAATCAGCGCTGGGTCGATTCCTTCCAACTCCGCCGCCCCGCCGGCCAGAACGGCGACCCCTGGGATGTCTCCTTCGACGCCCATCCCTATCTCGATCCCCGCTACATCGACCGGCCGACCCGCCAGGGCCGGATATTCTGGCAGATCTTCAAGCGCTCCCGCATCGACGAGGACACCTACCGCGCCAACATCGCCAAGCTGCTGCATCCGATCGGAACACCCCCGCAGCGCGACGACCAGCCGCGGATGGTCGACTATCTGAACGAGGTGAACGCCTACCTGGCCGAGCTGGCCGAACTGCTGCCCGACGAGGCCGGAGCCCGCGTCGAGCCGCTGCCCAGGATCACCGCCTGCAACGACCTGCGGACCCTGCTCGGCCTGCTCTTCAGCCGCGAGGACCGCCGCACCCGCTACGAGGCGCAGCGGAAGCTCTACCTCGCCCAGCTGCTGATCGACATCGACCACTCCCGCGACATCCAGGACGGACCTCGGCACAAGACCTTCTTCGAGAACCTGATCACCGACGGGCTCTGGCGGCATTGCAGCGAGACCCACGACATCCAGGTCGGTTTCGAGATCGATCAGGACGGCGAATCGATCCTCTACAACATCGGGCAGCGGCCCGGTCAGCAGGTCTGGACCTTCAACTCGAAGTACGTCGAGCCCCTGGTGCGCGACCGCAAGACTCCGCTGGACATCCTCTACTACAGCTGCCGCTTCAAGCGGTCGGTGACCCCGGTCAGCTACGAGATCGTCGGCGGCCGCCACCGCGTGCTGGAGCGCCGCCGTTGGGAGTCGATGAGCAGCAGCCGCAACGGTTCGATCCTCTCGAAGATGATCCGCCGCAACATCGCCGATCCCGACGACATCTCCGACCTGCTCGGCGCGATGTTCATCGTGCCGAACGACGATCAGCTGAGCGAGCTGCTGGGCGTCTTCGGCTACATGTTCGGCAGCCTGCTCCGCTGGCGGAACGTCACCGACACCTCGAGCGAGCAGCCGGGCGGTTCGCGGCTGAATCCGCAATCGGGCAAGGGATACAAGGTCTTCAAGGGGGACCTGGACATCCTGCACCCCAACCCCGAGCCGGGGCGGCCGCCCTACAGCTTCAAGGTCGAGATCCAGATCTACACGCTCGAGGGGTTCCTGCGCACGGTGCACGGATCGCACACCGCCAGCCACATGGCGCTGAAGCTGCGCCAGTTCCTCTACGGGCTGGTGCCGCGGCTCTTCCCGCGGGCGATCTACGGCGACGACTGGATCCGGCTGGACTGATCCGCCTATTCGACCACCTTCAGCACGTTGTAGCCGTTGTCGCGCCTGGCGGGCTTGAAGCCGGCGCCGCGGATCATCTCGTCCAGGTCGGCCCGGGTCAGCGGATGGGTCGTGCCCGCCGCCGAGACGACGCTCTCCTCCATCATCGTGCTGCCCAGATCGTTCGCGCCGTACAGCAGCGTGAGCTGTCCGACCGCCTTGCCCTGGGTGACCCAGCTGGCCTGGATGTTGGCGAAGTTGTCCAGGGCGATCCGCGAGATCGCCAGGGTGCGCAGGTAGTCCAGCGCGCCGAGATAGCCGCGCGCCTCGACGGGCGCCATCAGCTCGGGCCGGCGGCTCAGGGGCGTGTTGCCGGGCTGGAAGGTCCAGGGGATGAAGGCCGTGTAGCCGCCGGTCTTCTCCTGGCTCTCGCGCAGGCGCAGCAGATGCTCGACCCGCTCGGCGAAGGTCTCGATGTGGGCGAACATCATCGTGGCGGTGGTGGGCAGGCCCAGGAAATGGGCCTCCTCCATGATGGCGATCCACTGGTCGGCGGTGGTCTTGCGCGGGGCCAGGACGCCGCGGACGCGGTCGGTGAGGATCTCCGCGCCGCCGCCGGGCATCGAATCCAGGCCCGCGTCGCGGAGCCGCCTCAGGACGTCCAGCGTGGTGATCCGGCTGACCTTGGCGAAGTGCTGCACCTCGTTCGGCGAGAATCCGTGGACCCAGAGATCGGGGAAATCCGCCTTCAGACCCGAGAGCATCCGCTCGTAGTGCTCGAGCTTCAGGTTCGGATGGTGGCCGCCCTGCAGCAGGATCTGGTTGCCGCCCGCCGCGATGACCGACTCGACCTTGGCGTGGATCTCGCCGTCGTCGAGCAGGTAGGCGTCGTCGTCGCCCTTGTGGCGGTTGAAGGCGCAGAACTCGCAGTCGACGTAGCAGATGTTGGTGTAGGTCACGTTGCGGTCCACGACGTAGGTCGCGATCCCGGGATCGCAGCGCTTCAGCCGCAGCGCATGGGCCGCGCCCGCCAGGTCGTGCAGGGCCGCCTCCTCGAAGAGCGCCAGGATCTCGCCGCCGGACAGGCGGCGCTCCAGGGCCTCGGCGAGCAGTTCGCGGGCCAGGCCGGAGGATTCGTGAGGCAAGGCGTGAACCTCGTCGACAGGCAGGCTGCTGAGCGGATCGTTATCGGACATGACGCTCCCAGGAACGGATGCGGTGATGGAATGCGGCCCCCGCGGGCCGCGTCGACAGGCAGAATCTAGCCAACGGGCAAGACGATCGCCACCGCCGCCGCGATCGTCGCGGCGGCATCGAGGCTCAGGCCCCGGGCAGCAGGACGAGCCGGCGGCCGAGCGGGCAGAGACCCCGGGCGGCGGCCATGTCGCGGAACAGGCGCAGCCCCGCCAGTTGCTCCTCCCCGAGATCGTAATCGAGCGATTCCCGGAAGTAGCGGCTGACGGCGTCGACCGTCGAGACGCCGCCGACGCCCAGCAGGCCCTCGGCGACGGCCCGGGACGCGAGCCGCGGCATTGCGTCCATCCCGCCGCGGGCCGCGTCTCGCAGCAGGGCGGTCAGTGCGTCCCTCTCGGCGGACGAGGCCGAAGCCAGGAAAGCCTCGCTCACCGTCCAGACGGCGAAGACGAAGGGCTTCCCGGTCAGATCGCGCCAGGCCGCGGCCAGGTCCAGACGGCGCACGTCGTCGCGGCCGGATTCGCGCAGGGTCCGTTCGGCCTCGAAGCAGCGGTCGCCGATGATCAGGGCGGCGTCCTGCCCGGCCAGCGGATCGGCGGGATCGGGCTCCAGGGCCGTCCGCTCGGGATCGATGCCGCACATCTCGCCCAGCAGGACCCGCATCAGGGCCACCGAGGTCCGGCTGCCGCGATCGACGGCGATCCGGCGCAGCGAGGCCAGCGGGCCCCGGTAGAACAGCTTCACGCTGTCGACCGGCCCCACCGATCCGATGGCCACCCCGGGCACGATCGCCGCGCCCGCGCCGCGCAGATACTCCACCGCCGGGATCAGGGCCGCGTCCGCGGCTCCCGAAGCCAGCAGATCCGGCAGCCGGCTCGGCAGGTCGAAGGTCAGCTCGACCTCGCCGGGCGGGAGGTCGCGCAGGGGCTCGACCAGGGGCCACGTGTTCAGGAACGAGATCGGCGCGATGCGGAAGGTCATGCGCGGGCCTCCGGCTCCGGAGCGCGGCCGGCGGCCACCCGGGCGTAGAGTTCGCCGAGATCGCGGTCGACCCGCGCGAAGCTGAAACGATCCTCGACCAGGGCGCGGCCGGCGGCGCCGAGAACGGCGCGACGCTGCGGATCGTCGATCAGCGAGGCCACCGCTTCGGCCAGCGCATCGGGATCGGCGGGCGGGACCAGCAGCCCGGCGCCGGACGCCCCCTCGCCGCCGCCGAGAATCTCGTCGATGCCGGAAATGCGCGTCCCCACCACGGCGCAGCCCGAAGCCAGCGCCTCGAGCAGGACCAGGGGCAGTCCTTCCCAGAGCGAACTCATCACGAACATGTCGGCCGCCTGGAAGAGGTCGCCCAGATCTTCGACGTTGCCCGGCAGGATGACGGTCCCGGCGAGTCCCCCGGCCTCGGCCTGCGCGCGCAGGCTCTCGCGCAGCGGACCGTCGCCCGCCAGCACCAGCCGCGGCCGCCGGCCCGATGCGCGCAGCCGTCCGACGGCGTCGATCAGGGTCCGGAAATCCTTCTGTTCGGTGTGCCGACCGGCCGCCAGCAGGAAGGGGGAATCCGCGGGAACGCCGTACCGTTCCCGGGTCGCGGCCAGAACGGCCGCATCGCGGCGCGCGGGCACCGGCACGCCGTTGGGCACCACCGCCATTCGGGCGGCGGTCCCCGGGTCGAGCCCCAGCTCGTCGATCATCGACCTCTTGACCATCTCCGAAACGCAGACCGTTGCCGGGCAGCGGCGCAGCATCAGTCCGTAGGCCGCGCGCCGCAATCGCATCCGGAATCCCGAGACCGATTCTCCGTAGCCGAATTCCTGGTTGTTGTGGATGGTCGGCACGATCCCGCGCACGCCCAGCAGGCGCAGCAGCAACCCCCAATAATTGGATCCGGGCAGGTGGGTCTGCAGGACGTCGATCCGGTCTTCGTCCATCCGGGAGCGGAGCATCCGTGAACCGCGCAGCAGCGAGGCGGCGAATCGCGGCGGCGCGCCGATCGAGGCCCGTTCGAAACGCAGGTACCGCACGCGGACGTCCGGGGCGATCCGCGGGGACAGGGCTCCGGGGCCGCGCATGACATAGAGGTGCGAGGCGTCGCCGGCGGCCGCCCGGCCGTTGGCGATCTGGATGGCGAGATGCTCCGCGCCGCCGGTCTCGAGGGTCTCGATGAACTGGGCGACGCGCAGCGGACGGCGTTTCGCTTCGACGTTCACGGCTCAGCGGATCCTGTGGATCAGCGTGGAATCGACCCCGGGGTTGCCGCGCAGGAAAATCTCGGCTTCGCCGACGGCGTCCTGGTCCGGATAGGGACCGACGAAGACGCGGTTCCAGGTCTTGTCGCCGATCTCCTTGATCCAGATGATCGCCTGCAGATCGCCGGCCAGGCTCCCGCGCAGGCGCTCGGCGCGCGCGATGTCGAGGAACGAGCCCACATGCACGTAATAACCCGAGTCGGGCCTTCCGGAGATCACGTTTTCGCCGTGCCCGGACGGGTCTTCCGCGGGCCGGGCGCCGGCGGGGGAAGCCGCAACCGAGGCGGCGGAATCAATCTCCGCCGCAGCGGCCGCCGCGGTGACGGACAGGGACGCGGAATCGGCCGCCGCCTCTGCCGCATCGGAGTCCTGCGGTTCGGCGTCCGCCATGTCCGGCGGGAAAGCCGCTTCGACCGGCAGGTCGGCATCCTGCCGCGGATCCGCCGGGGATGACGCCGTTCCGGCCGCCGGCTGGGCGACCCGTCCGGCGTCCTGGCCGCCGAACGAGACGACGCCCGCGTCCTGCAGGGTCTCGAATCCGCCGAAGGCGAAGATCCAGACCAGGACGGCCACGACCGTCAGGATCGCCGCCACGGCCCCGATCGGTGTACGCCGGCGGGGACGCCGGACAGCCAGGGAGCCTCCCGACAGCCGGGAGTCGGCGCCGGCCGCGGGTTCGGCGTCGGATTCCGCATCCGGCCCCGCATCCGGCCCCGCATCGGGTTGGTCACCGGGAACGGCCGCGCGGGAGGCGGCGGGATCCGGAGCCGGTTCGGCGGAGGCGCCGGCCGAGGCTCCGCCGGGCGCGCGCACCAGATCCTGCCGCTCGACGTGCTTCTCCTCCACGGTCCGGGAACCGTCGACGAAGGCGGCGAGCAGAGCCCGGTCGGCGACGATGTTCACCAGCCGGGGAACGCCCCCGGAAAGCTCGTGGACCCGGGCGAAGGCCTTGGCGCTGAAGATCTCGCGCGTGCTGCCGGCGACGCTCAGGCGATGGTCGACGTACTCGCGGGTCTCCTTCATGTCCAGGGTGTCCAGATGGTAATGCACCCGGATCCGCTGCTTCAGCTGGGCCAGTTCGGGTCGATCGAGTTTCTCGCTCAGCCCCGGCTGGCCGGAGAGGATGATCTGCAGGGCCTGTCCGCGCGGCTGGCCGATGTTGGTCAGCAGGCGCAGCCCCTCGAGAGCTTCGACGTCCAGGTTCTGGGCCTCGTCGACGACCAGCAGGACCCGGCGGCCCGCCCGCTGCAGCTCGACGGTCTTGCGCTTCAGGGCGGCCACCAGATCGCCCCGGTCGACCGGCCCCGAGACCGGGACGTCGAGATCCTCGAGGATCAGCTTCAGCATCTCGTCGAAGGTGAGCTGGGTCACGTTCACCAGGACCATCGCATGGGTGGCGGGCACGTGTTCGAGCAGGCTGTGCAGGGCCATGGTCTTGCCCGTGCCGATCTCGCCGGTGATCCCGATGATGTCCTCGCCGTTCTCGAGGCCGTAGACCAGGTGGGACATGGTCTCCTCGAAAGGCGTGGAGTCGTAGAGGAACCGCAGGTGCGGCCGCAGGGAGAAGGGGTCGGAGACCAGACCGAAATGTTCGAGATACATCATGCCTCTTCCAGGTAAGTGGCTGCCCGTAAGGGCGGCGCGGCGAACGGCCGAATCGGCCTTCAAGATACCCGACGGTCCACGCGCGGGCCAGACGAAATCACCCGGTTCCCGTTCGCGAGGAGCCGTCCGCCGGTGTCGCTAGCGTCGATGGCGCCCGAACGCGGCGAGGAGCGAACGGCAAATCACGAACAGGGCCGCGATGACGGCGGCGCGTGCGGCGGCCGTCAGGATGGAGGCGGCCGGCTCGCCCCCGGGGCTCCATCGATCCAGCATCGCCGCCGGCCCGGCGAAGCGATAGACGAGCCAGCTCGCCAGACCCACCGCGTAGTCCCTGGCCATTACGAACCCCAGCTTCCGGCCGTCGATGCCGATCCGGTACCGGTGAAGGATCCAGAGCGAGGTCGCAACGTGCAGATTGATCGAGATCGCCGAGGACAGGGCCAGTCCCCGGACGCCCAGCGGCCCGATCAGCAGCGCGTTGCCCAGCACGTTGGTGCCGAGGTACATGGCCGCCAGCCACACCTTCTCACGCATCCTCTGCAGCGAATAGAAGACCCGCGTTATCACTCCGTTGACCACGAAGCAAGGCAGGCCCAGGGCGTACATCGCCAGGACCCCCGAGGTGCGGAGCGTGTCGGCAGAGGTGAACGCGCCCCGCTGGAAGAGGACGCCCACGATCTCGCCGGAAGCGGCCATGACGATGATCGAGGCGGGAACGACCAGCTGCGAGACGCGCCGCACGTTCTCCGCCAGGTAGCGGTCGCAGAGCTCCGTCTCGCCGGCGGCGATCATCTGCGACATCCGAGTGAACATGACCGTCACCAGCGTCAGCGAGAAGAGCTGGGTGCCGAAGCCGACGAAGGTCATGGCGTAACTCAGCGAAGAGATGGCGCCGGGCGGCAGCGATGCGGCGAAAGCCTTGTCGATGAAGGAGTAGAGAACCAGGATGGCCTGGATCGCCAGCGTCATCCAGCCCAACGCCCAAAGCCGGGAGGCGGCGCCGGGCGGCAGGGACGGCCGGGCGCCGCCCATGCAGCGGCGGGCGAAGGCCGCGCCGCCGGCCAGCAGCAGCCGCGCCGCGACCGAGACGCCGAAGCCCAGCGCCGCGGCCAGGATTCCCAGGCGTTCGCGCAGCAGCAGGACGCAGGACAGCATGATCACGCTGTTGGCCGCCGGCAGGGCGGTCGCGAGCCGGAAACGGCCGTGGGCATGAAGCACCGATTGCGCCATCGCGACGCCGACGACCAACGCGCCGGGAACCGCAAGCAGCCGCACCAGGCGCACGGCGAGACGATGCGTCTCTTCGGGAAGGCCGGGTCCGGCTAGACGAACGGCAGGCTCCGCCCCGAGGGCCAGCAGCAGGGCGACCAAGGCGGCGGGCGCCAGGAATCCGAGGACCGCGGCGTTGAGGAAGCCGAAAACCCCCTGCTCGGACATGCTTGCCCGCAGACGGATCACGTAGGGCAGCACGATCGCCGAGAACACCTGCCCCCCCACCGAAGACACGTATCCGACCAGGAACAGGGCCAGCGTGTAGGCATCGTAATCGGCGCCCGCTCCGAAGCTCGCGGCCAGGACCATCTGGGCCAGCAGTCCCAGGGGCTTGATCAGCAGGATGATCGCCATCAGGCGCAGGATTTCGCCTTCGAAGAGATGCTTCTTCAGATATCCGGTCATCAGCGGACTCCGACGCGTTTTTCCCTCGGAGCGGCTGCGGGTGCGGCGGCCGGCGTCCGGCCCTTGTAGCCGTAGATGATTCCGGCGAAGAAGTAGTAGAAGACGTTCAGCAGATCGAAGTTCCGGTAATCGATGACCATGCCCCCGACATGATAGCAGACCATCGCCGCCAGGATGAACACGAGCATATCGCGGTCGTACCAGGGGCCGCACACGCCCGACCTCCACCTGGCTATCAACGTCCTCAGGATCACGAAGGTGAAGGCCGCGAGCAGGAGCACGCTCACCAGGCCCTCCTCGGCCAGACGCCCGATGTAGATGTCGTGGATCGACATGCCTTCGCTGAAAGATCGCCTGACGTAGCCGTAGAACGGCACCTCGGTGCCGAAGGAGTACTGCTCCCGGAATTTCGTGTATTTGAGATATCCGATCCCGAACACGGGGTGGTCCCTGAACATGCCCCAGGCGCTGGCCAGGAAGATCATCCGGTTCTGGATGGTGTTGGTGTTCTCCATGCGCTTCTGCAGGAACTCCGTATCCGCCACCTGCAACAGGCCGAAGGCGCCGGCCAGGACGCACACGATCACGACCACGGCCACCACCTTGCGGTAGTTGGGACGGAAAACGGCCAGGGTCAGGATTCCGACGGCCGCGGCGAGCCAGGGACCGCGGGTGTAGGCGAAGAACAGCCCCAGGGTGCACATGAACAGGGAGATGAACAGCAGCGCCCGGCGCACGCCCCCCCACGGGCGGGTGAACAGGTAGAAGTGGACCAGGAGCAGCATGGCCAGCAACTGGCCGAAATAGGGCGGATGCATCACCGGCCCGCGGGACCGCCCCGGCTGCCAGAGATGCCCCACGTCGGAATCGAGGATCTGCTTGGGCCAGATCAGCGAGTTCCAGTGGAAATGTTCGGCGATCGCGGTGAACGAGAAGTAGATGGCCAACCCCAGCAGGAACAGCATGATGTCCCGGATCTGGTTCTCCCTTTCGACCACGTATTTCCCGTAGAAGAAACCGAACATCGGCGAAAGGCTGCTGATCACCCAGGCATGGATATGGATGGAGCCCGTCGCGTTCAACTGGATCAGCACGTAAAAGGCCTGCAGCAGGACCAGGACGTCGGCCGCGTAGGGCCCCTTCAGCCGCCGGCGGTCCAGGATCAGCCGCAGCAGGAAGATGCCGATGATCCAGACCAGGAACAGGCGGTCGAAGGAGAAGTCGGGCAGGCCGGGCATCCTGACCATGCCCATCCAGCGGAAGCCCGCCATCGAGAAGAACCAGCACATCAGCGCGAAGCTGAGGTTGCGCAGCGAAACCAGCGTCATCAACGCGAAGGCGATCATCCCGATCAGGGCGAACACCAGCGCCTGGAGGCCGAAACGCGAAACCACGAAAAAGGAGAACACGAGCACGGCCAGGAAGATCAGCGGCGTGAACAGGGAAATCGTGTCGATCCGCATCCACCGATCGACGAGCCGGGGCCGGACCTCTGGCCGCTCCAGCATGGCGTCAGTCGCCCTTCCTGCCCGAGGAGACGGCCCCCAGGACCGGAACGTCCAGATTCTGCTCGACCTGGCGCGGCCCGTATATACGGTGGTCCTGGCTGTCGATCAACAGGGCGCAGATCAGGCCCAGGGCCAGGCCGAAGAAGACGGCCAATCCCATGTAGAGGAATTTCTTGCTGCCGGCGACGACGCTCTCGATCGAGGGCTCGTTGATCGGAACGATGTTGCTGATGCGCATATCGCTGTCGGACTTCAGCCGCACCTCCCCCCGCTTGAACTGCAGGCTCTCGAGCAGGTCCTGCCGCGCCTTGATCTGCAGGTTCAGCGAATCGACGACCCGGGCGGTTTCCGGGAAATCCTCCAGGCTGTCGGACTGCCGCTCGACAGACTCGCGAAGGGAATTCTCGATGCCGCGGGCCTCCTCGAGCTGGAGTTCCAGCCAGGAGGCGTGGTCGCGGCGGCCGCGGTCCAGATCCCGGCGGGCGGAATCGATCAGTTCCTGCTGATGCTGGATCTGGGGAGTGCCCTCGTTGTACCGCGTCCTCAGTTCGGCCATCCTGGCCAGACGCGCTTCATAGGTGGCCTTCAGACCGCGCAGGTTGTCGTCCTTCGGCACGAAGTCCGGATCCTCCCGCAGCAGCCTTCGCAGCCGAATCAACTTCCCCTCGGTCCCGATCCGCCGTGAGCGGGCCCTGAAATATTCCTGCTCGAGGAAGCGGATCTGATTGACGCTGGAGGTGGGATTGTCCGTGAAGGAGGAGATTCCGGCCGAATCGAGCACCCGCGCGCGGATGGTCATCAGGCTGTCGACCTCCGACTGGACGGACCGGATCTGGTCGGAATAGTAGCCGATGGCGCGGGGATTCTGACGCCGCTCGATGTTGTAGTCGATGAAGGCTCCGGTCAGGGCGCCCACGACCAACAGGCAGAACCGGGCGTTGGGGTGCGAGTAGGTGATCTGCAGGATGTTCGACTCCGCGCGCTGACGGCAATCGACGCCCTCGAGCATCGCGCTCATCAGATCGGATTCGTCATGGAGGTTGCTCAGCGCGAGGTCGGATTCGGCCAGGGAGCGGACGGAATCGATCACGGCCGCCGCCGCCCGCTGCGCGACCGGAATGCTCATGGCCAACTGGGCGGCGGTGCTCATCACGACATCGTCGTTGATGAAGACGCCGCCGAGAGTCGGGTTCTCCGGCTGGCGGGGCTCGACCATCACCAGGGTGCTCGCGGTGACCGAGTTGGTGGTGCGCAGGGTTCCGACGAGGGCGGCCAGGATGATCGGCAGGGTGATCGCCAGGATGATCCAGCGCCGGCGGATGATGATCGACAGCAATTCCTTGAAATCATAGTTCCGGGAACGAGACGCCAAGGGGGCGGGATTGCCGGAATTGTTCTGCTGCATGTTGGTCCTCTCCCCCTAGCGCGTCAACCGGTCGACCTTGTCCAGATTGCTCATGGCGTAGATATCCCAATACAGGTCGGTGAGATCGAGCACGGTCCCCAGCACGTTCTTGGTGAAGAACGCCAGATCCCCGATCGGCGAACGAGGCACGTAGATCACGTCGAAGGGGCTCAGCACCACCATGCCGGCCATGCCCAGGCCGCCCTTTTCGAGATGGGACAGATCGCAGTGGCGATAGACGTACCCATCCGGCGTAACCCTGATCACGACGGCCTCGGCCGGATCGGCGTGCGACGTGAAGCCGCCGGCGGCGGCGATCGCCTGCAGCACGCTCGCTCCGTGCTGCGGCAGGGTGGTCAGGCCCGGCCGGCCGACCTCGCCCAGCACGTAGACCTGCTTCTCGGCGAGGCTGCGGACCACGACCGAAAGCGAGGGATCGCGGTAGTTTTCCGCGAAGGATGCCGTCAGGACGCTGTCGAATTCCGCGACGGTCAGGCCCGCGGCGCGGGCGGAGCCGATGCCCCCGAGAGTGATCTGCCCGTCGGGAAGCACGACCAGACCGGACTGGTCGAGGCCTTCCGCGTAGTCGAAGACGATATCGACCTGGTCCCCGGGGTGCAGGCGGTACTCGGCGCGGCGGGCCTGCTCGAGCATGGCCTTTTCCTCGGCGGAATAGGGATGCACCTCGGTTCGCAGGGAGCCGTGGCCGTTGCCCGCGCATCCGGCCAGGACGGCCGCGAGGGCGAAGCCGAGCACGAGCGCGATTCCTCGGATCGGAATGTGGTGAGACGTGCCCGCATTCAACGGGGCTCCTCCTTGACTGGGATCCTTGCTCAAAGCTTGCTGTACAGGAAGCCGGGGATGTCGAAGGTCCGCCGGTTGATGACGGATCCCAGCACCCTGACCCCTTGGGCGCCGACGGTCTCGATGCCGTGATTGATGATCTCGTGCTTGAGGTTGCGAGCCTCGATCACCACGACCAGGCCGTCGGTCGGTCGCGCGATATGCACCAGATCGACAGATTCCAGAATCGGGGGCGCGTCCAGAATTGTGAAGAAGAATTTCTCGCGGCAGGCTCGCAGCAGTTCGGGATAGCCGGGGCCGGCGATCAGATGGGTCGCCTTGAACTTCGAATCCACGTTCGGGATGACGGCCAGATTGCCCGCCGTATCGAGCTCGTCGAGCCGGCCGGGGTTTTCCAGAAGCATGCGAAAATTGCAGCCCTCGGCCTCGATGCTGCGCTGCGGGGAGAGGAAGTTGGCGTCGATCCAGGCGATCTTGCGGTCCAGCAGGACCGAGAGATGCCGCGCGACGTTGAACGAGACGTAGCTCGCGCCTTCGCCCCGGGCGTTCGAGGCGAAGGTCAGGACCAGGCCGCGTTCCCCGGTGTGGAGACTCAGCAGCTCGTTGGCAAGCCTCTCGAATTCCGCGACCTGCCGTCCGACCGGAGCCGGAAAGAGCCTTTCGACGCCGAGGGTCTCGAGCCGGAATCCGAAGTCGGCGGCTCCGCCGGTCTTGCGCATCGCTTCGAGGATCTTGCTCATCTGCCGCTCCCGCTTATCCGCCATGCTTCCCTCCGCCTGCACTCTCTCGGGCGAGGGGCGATGCCGGATAGCGCTTGAATAATGTACGACCGGGGAGTTCAGGAAAAGCCGCACCCCGGAAAGTCCGCAGCATTGCTACGTTGACATATTCGTCGTTGGCGTTAAACGCTTTAACAAAAAGTCAACTCGTCGGACTCCTTGGGCGGATGGGGAGTGGAAAAATCGCAGCCATGCGGCTAAAATGGCTTCAGGAATTATATTCCAGTCCGATGTCCACGTCAAGACAACCTCGCCCGGTTCACGTCGCGGCGATCGACCTTTCCCCCGGGATCCGGCCCAATGCCGGATCCGATGGCGAATATGGAGGATCCGTCCCCGGATCCCCCCCTATCCGCCGCATGGAGGCTTGCGCGGCCGATGCTCTTCAACTCCCTCCAGTACCTGGTCTTCTTCCCGGTCGTCGTCACGCTCTATTTCCTGACGCCGCAACGCCGGCGCTGGATGCTGCTGCTGGCCGCCAGCTACTACTTCTACATGTGCTGGAAGGTGGAGTACGTCCTGCTGATCGTGGCATCCACCCTGGTCGACTACTGGGCCGGCCTGCGCATGGGCGCCGAAACCGAGAAGCCGCGCCGCCGCAAGTTCCTGCTGATGAGCATCTTCACGAACCTGGGACTGCTCTTCGCCTTCAAGTATTTCAACTTCGCCAGCGACTCGCTGCGGCAGGTCTTCGAGCAGTTCAACATATTCTACGGGATCCCCCACTTCGACGTGCTGCTGCCGGTGGGCATCTCGTTCTACACCTTCCAGACGCTGAGCTACTCGATCTCGGTCTACCGGGGCGTCCATCCGCCCGAGCGGCATCTGGGCATCTTCGCGCTCTACGTCTCGTTCTTCCCGCAGCTGGTGGCCGGGCCTATCGAGCGGTCCCACAACCTGCTGCCGCAGTTCTACCTGAACCACGAGTTCGAGTACCGCCGGGTCACCGACGGGCTGAAGCTGATCCTGTGGGGGCTGTTCAAGAAGGTGGTCATCGCCGACCGCGTGGCGGCGGTGGTCAACTCCGTCTACAACTCCCCGCACGACCACACGGGGCCGCAGCTGCTGATCGGCACGGTGTTCTTCGCCTTCCAGATCTACTGCGACTTCTCGGGATATTCCGACATCGCCATCGGCTCGGCCCAGGTGATGGGCTTCCGGCTGATGAAGAACTTCGACCGGCCCTACTACGCGAAATCGATCTCGGAGTTCTGGAAGCGCTGGCATATCAGCCTCTCGACCTGGTTCCGCGACTACCTGTACATCTCGCTCGGCGGCAACCGGGTCGGCAAGCTGCGCTGGTACTTCAACCTGTTCATGACCTTCCTGATCAGCGGCCTGTGGCACGGCGCCAACTGGACCTTCCTGATCTGGGGCGGGCTGAACGGCGTCTACCTGATCCTGGAGATCCTGTTCGACCGGCCGCGCCGGGCGGTGATGAGGCTGCTGCGCCTGCGGCCGACCTCCTGGGGCTACAAGATCCCCGCGGTGGCCTTCACCTTCGGGCTGACCTGTTTCGCCTGGATCTTCTTCCGCGCCAACTCCGTGTCCGACGCCTTCTACGTGGCCGGGCACGTCACCGACGGACTGGGCGGATTCCTGCATGCGATCGCGACGCTGGACCTGTCGGCCCTGAACGTCGAGTTCCGCGGGCTCGGCCTGTCGCAGCGGGAGATGACGATCGCCGTGCTGGCGATCGCGTTCATGGAGAGCGTCCATTTCCTGCAGCGGAAGCACAGCATGCGCTCGATGCTCTCGACCCGTCCGGTCTGGCTGAGATGGGCGGTCTACTACGCGCTGTTCGCGGGAATCGTGCTGCTGGGGGCCTTCAACCAGTCGCAGCAATTCATCTACTTCCAGTTCTAGGGCGACCGAATGCCGAACGACGTCAAAAAGCTGCTGCGCAAGACGGCCCTGTTCGCGGTGCCGCTGCTGCTCTACGGCCTGGTGATCGTGGCTGTCGACCCCTACGATTTCTTCGGCGTGTCGCGCCTGGTCCCCGACGCCGACAAGCAGGAGATCTCCTTCCGGCTGCACTACCCGCTGTGGAAGCTGCTGCATTACCGGAACGACCCGCTGCCGAACATCCTGCTCGGGGATTCGCGGATGATGGGGATCGCACCCGATTCGGTCGCCGCGGCGACCGGCGAACCCTGGGCCAACCTGGCCTACGGCGGCGCCTCGCTCGAGGAGATCCTGCGCAGCTTCCGGTTCGCCGCCGAGCGCGCCGAACTGCGGCGGGTCTGCATCGGCGTGAACTTCAACCTCTACAGCGCGACCAACGCCAAGGACCGCATCTCCGAGGTCGAAGCGATCCTCGCCAACCCGCTGCTCTACTTCAGCGACATCAACGTGCTGGACGCGACCGGCAAGCTGCTGCAGCGCCGGCTGCTGGGAAAGAAGATCGAGGTGGGCCGGCCGCCGATGTCGGCCGACGATTTCTGGCGCCACCAGATCGAGTCCACGACGCGGATCTATTACGACAACTACCGCTATCCCGAGGATTACCGGCGGCGTCTGGCAGAGGTGGCGTCGTACTGCCGCGAGCGGGGCATCGATCTGAGGCTGGTGATCTTCCCCGGCCACGCGGATCTGCAGGCCCAGGTCGGCCGCTACGGGCTGGAAAAGGAATACGAGCGGTTCAAGCGGGACCTGGCCGCCCTGGCGCCGGTCTACGATTTCGACTTCGTCAACGATCTGACCTCGGACCGGGGGAATTTCTCCGATCCGTACCATCTGAACCGATCGGCGAAACGAACCGTGATCCAAAGCGTCTGGGGAAACGAACGGAGCCGTGTCCATGTGCTCGGGGCTCCACTGGAGGCGGCGCGGTGACCCGGGAGACAAGAGCATGACCAGGAAGATCGCCTACATCCGGTTCCGGGAGTTCTCGGGCACGAACGAGAGCGTGCGGCGACAGCTCGTGCGCGTCTTTCCCGAGCACGAGGTCGTGGACATCGACATCTCCGAGCTGATCCCACGGTTCGCCCCGCTGCAGTTCCGCAACCTGCCGCACGTCGCGCTCGAGTACCCGAACATCTTCTTCACCCGGAAACGCAGCTACGCCTGGAGCAAGTGGGTGACCTCGTTCATGTTCCGCGCGATCAAGAAGGAGGTCGCGGCGGCGCTGGCCCCGCACCGGGATTACGACTTCACCTTCCAGACCCAGAGCCTCTTCGACGCCCAGGTGCCCGGCCTGCCGCATTTCGTGTACACCGACCACACGCTGCTGGCGAACCTGGACTACGGGCAGACGGAGTCCCGACGGATCGACATCTTCTCGCACCGGTGGCGGAAGCTCGAACCCGAGATCTACCGGAACGCCGACGCTGTCTTCACCATGAGCAGCAACGTCTCGCGCTCGCTGATGCGCGACTACGACCATCCCGAGAACCGGATCGCCTGCGTGGGCGTGGGCTGCAACGCCTACCGCGACGGCGTGCTGCCGGACATCTCGGGCCGGACGCCGGACGACTACGCCCGCAAGCGGATCCTCTTCGTGGGCGTGCTGTGGAAGCTGAAGGGCGGGCCGGAACTGCTGGCCGCCTTCCGCATCCTGCGCCGCGACCATCCCGACGCCACCCTGACGATCGTCGGCTGCAACCCCGGGATCGACGAGCCGGGCGTGGAGGTCCTCGGCCGGATCCCCCTGGACGAGGTGAGCGCGCAGTACGAGAAGGCGTCGGTCTTCTGCATGCCTTCGAAGGGCGACGCCTTCGGCATCGTCTACCTGGAGGCGCAGATGAACGGGCTGCCGGTGGTGACCCTGGACATCGGCGCCCCGCCCGATTTCGTGGTCAACGGCCACAACGGATTCCGCGTGCCGCCCGGGAACGTGCAGGCCCTGGCCGAGCATCTGGACACCCTGCTGTCCGATCCCCAGCTATGCTGGGACATGGGCCGCCACGGGCGCCGGATCGCGGAATCCCGCTACACCTGGAACGCCGTGGGGGACAAGATGCGCGACGAGATCACCGCCCGCGTTTCCTGCCGGGCCGAGTCATGACCGCCGCCCGGCGCAGGCCCTCGATCTACGCGAACGCGGCCAGCAACTGGGCCGCGCTGCTGACGCACGTCCTGATGGCCCTGCTGCTGACGCCCTTCATCATCTCCCACATCGGCAAGGCCGGCTACGGGATCTGGTCGCTGATCCTGGCGATCGTCGGCTACTACGGCATCCTGCGGATGGGCGTGGATTCCGCCGTGATGCGCTACGTCGCCCGCCAATCGGCTCTCGATGATTTCCATGCCGCAAGCGTGACCGCCAGCACGTCGACGGCCATCTTCACGGCCGTCGGGGCGGCGCTCATCGTCGCGACCCTGCTGCTGGCCGGTCCGCTGGCCGGCTTCTTCGAGGTCGACCCCGAATTCTCCGGCATCTTCGCGCGGGTGATCATCGTGCTGGCCGTGGGCACCCTCTTCACCCTGCTGACCAGCGTGCTGGCGGCCCTGCTGCGGGCGCGGGAACTCTTCGTGCCGCTGAACATGGCGATGATCGGAACCCATGTGCTGCAGGCCGCGCTGACGGTGGTGCTGCTGGAGGCCGGCATGGGGCTGCTCGGGGTGGCGTTCGCCAACCTGGGCACGAGCCTGGCGCGCTTCATCCTCTGCCTGATGCTCTGGCGGCGGCGGCTGCCGGAGATACGCATCCGCCCGGGGCTGGTCCGGCGCGGCGTCGCGGGCACGCTGCTGACCTTCGGCGGCATCGCGACGCTGATCGTGGTCGGCGACCGGCTGCGGTTCTCGCTCGACAGCTTCGTGATCGCCAAGAAGGTCGGCGCCGAGGCCATCGCCGTCTACGCCATCGCCGGCAACATCATGCACCACGTGGTCAGCCTGATCGGCACCGCCTCGGGCGTGCTCACCCCCCGCTTCGCTTCGATCGACGCCCGCGGCGACCGGAGCGAGATGCAGCGCCTGTTCATGAAGGCCCTTTCGGTGACCGCCCCGCTCTCGTTCGGGCTCTGCACCCTGGCGCTGGTTCTCGGCGGCCAGTTCATCAACATCTGGGTGGGCCGGGACTTCCTCGGTTCGATGCCCGTGCTTTGGGTCCTGGCGGGGGGGTACGCCTTCGCGCTGGCCCAGAACCCGGCGCTGGGCCTGCTCTACGCCACGAACAAGCACCGCTACTACGCCTGGCAGAACCTGGCCGAAGGCGCCGCGAACCTGGTGCTCAGCCTGCTGCTTGTGGGCAGGTACGGCATCGTGGGCGTGGCCCTGGGAACGGCCATCCCGATGCTGCTGATCAAGCTGATCATCCAGCCGATCTACACCGCCCGGATCCTCGGCATCGGCTACGGCCGGTTCATGCTGCCGCTCGCGCCTTCGCTGCTGGCCTTCGCCCTGACGGCCGCGGCGGGCCGGGCCGCCGGCCTGATGTCGATGTGGAGCACGACTTCGCTCTGGGTCTCCGGCCTTGTCGCCGCCGGAACGGCCGTGGTATTCCTGTTGATCGTCGGACCCGCGACGCTGCTGATGCGGGTTCCCCTGCCCGCGTTGCCCCGCGGCCGTTGGCGCCGCGGCGATTGATATTCCTGCAACCGCGATCGCATCGGAACGGAGGCGGAAAATGGGGCTGAAGAAGGACCTGAGCTACATGGCCGGATTCCTCGCCGATCTCGCATCGGCCCGGGGTCCGAAGGTGGCCTATTCCAGCGGCTGGCTCGGCTACCTGAACCTCGGCGACGAGGCCCTTTTCGCGGCGCAGCGGCTTCTGTTCCCGCGCTGCGGCCTGGTGCGCTATCCGGATCACCGCACCCTCGGCCCCCTGCGGGCCGCGCTGCGCTCCCCCCGGAACTGCGTGCTCGCCGGCGGAACGCTGATCAACGGGATGCGGGGCTGGCTGGACACCTTCCTCGATTGCCAGAAATGGTCAAAGACCAGCTTCATCTTCGGTTCCGGCGTCCAGGATCCGGAATTCTGGAACGGAAAAGGGGACTGGGTGGATTTCCGGTCGAGCTGGCTGCCCGCCCTCGAACGCTGCTCCTACGTGGGCGTGCGCGGCCCACGCTCGCTGGAATTGCTGCAGGACGCCGGATTTTCCGGAGCCGAGGTCATCGGCGATCCCGTGCTCGCCTGCGCCGAACCGGACCGTCTGGACGAGGCTCCGTCCGGAATGCCGGTCCTGGGGTTGAACATCGGCCGGGCCGGCGGCAAGCTCTGGGGCGCCGAGGAGGATCTGGTCGAACGGATGGCAGTCCTGGCCCGGCTCGCCGCGCGCGAGGGCTGGAAGGTCCGCTGGTTCGTCGTCTGGCCCCACGACCTGGAAATCACCAGGGCGGCCGACGAGAAGAGCGGCGCCAACGGCGATATCGTGACCGTCTACGAGGATTATGCCGCCTATCTCGACGAGGTGCGCGGCTCGACGGTGTTCGTCGGGATGAAGCTCCACGCCACGGTGCTCGCGACCTGCGCCTGGGTGCCCTCGATCATGCTCGAGTACCGCCCCAAATGCCGCGACTACATGGCTTCGATCGGACAGCAGGACCTGAACGTGCGCACCGACGCCCTCGACGGCGGGGATCTGTGGCTGATGACCCGCGACGTCGCTTCCCGCCGCGCCGACCACGTCGCGAAACTGGCCGCGGGAATGCTGCCGCTGATCGAGAAGCAACGCGCCCGCGCGGCGGAGATCACCGAATCGTTGATGGCGAGATCCTGATCCCCGGCCGGCGCCGCATCACGCGCAATCAAGAGGTAGAAGCAGACCATGCCCGCAGTTTTCAGCCTGATTTCCGGCCGCGATGACGCCGGAGCCGTCTTCGACCGGCTCGTCGCCTCGGGGGTGATGTACCCCTGGCAGCGGGCCGCCTCGATCTGCGTCGAACCGGGGCGGGTCCGGCTGGGCGCGGTGGTCAACGGAACCGGCGACGCCGATGTCGCCCGTCATCTCGCTGCACGCGGCGGCGTGACCGTGGCCGTCGACGGGCACATCGTCCGCAGCCTCGAGGATTGCGGAGTCGATCATCTGCTGGCCGAGGCCGAATACGCCCGGGCGGCGCTGCTGGCCCATGCGAAATTCGGCCGCGACTTCGCCGCGAAACTGGAGGGGCAGTTCACCTGCATCATCCACGACGCGAAGGCCGGCGAGCTGCTGATCGGCAGCGACCGCGACGGCATGGATCCCCTGTTCGTGTGGAGCGAGGGCGACACGCACGCCTGTTCGTCGCTGCTGGGTCCCCTGGCCGGCTGCGGGCTCTTCCGTCCGCAGTACGATCCCGAAGCGCTGGCCACGGTCTTCTCCTACAAGCACCTCTTCTTCAAGCAGACCATGATCCGGGGCGTGGAATACTACGACCCGGCGACGATCACCCGCGTTCCGACCGCCGGCGGCGCGCCGGAATCCCGCCGCTACTGGGATTACGGCCGCATGGGCGGCAAGCGCGAGGACGCGCCCCTGGACAGGCAGATCGATGATCTCTGCGATGCGCTGCGCGCCGCGGCCCGCCGTGTCGTACGCCGCCCCGGCCCGTTCTCGACCAGCCTTTCCGGCGGCCTCGACTCGCGCCTGATGACCGGCCTGGCCGCTCCGCTGCTCCCCGACCTGAAGGCCTGGACCTTCGGCGCCGAGGACGCGAACGATCTGCGCATCGCCCGCGACATCAGCGGCCGCCTGGGCATCGAGCACATCCACTTCCCCATCGAGGCCGGGAAGATCGTGGACCACGCCTCGGACTACATCACGACGATGAACGGCGCCTTCCACATCATGGCCGCCTTCGGCATCGAGCGCTGCCTGGTGATGCACGAGAAGACGCGGGTCAACCTGAACGGCTACCGCGGCGGCCTGATCATGGGCGACATCCTGGCCGATCTGGGGTTCATGCAGATGGCGGCGTACGCCCGCTACCGGATCGGCGCCGGGCCCCGGGTCTCGCATCCCTGGCTGGAGAAGCTGAAGACCGACGAGGAACTGGCCCTGTTCTATCGCGATCTCTGCCCGCTGCCGAGCGCGCATGCGGCGCGCTTCGCCACCGAGCCCCCGCCCGATCTCGAGACCGAGGTCATGAAGATCCTGCGGTCGGATCTGGCCGCGGTGCCCGCGGAATACCGGATGGAGCAGTTCACCGAGGAATACGGCGGCGGCCGCCACGCGGGCCTGCTGGGGATCATGAACGACCGGCCCTTCCACGGCGACGCGAGCGTCTTCTACGATTACGAGGTGCGCGACCTGGCCTATTCCATCCCGTTGCGGCACCGCCGGGGGCTGCACGCCTACATCGAGCTGCTGAAGCGGCTGCTGCCCGATCTGGCGAAGCTGGAATACGCCAACACGGGCCTGCCCGCCGACACGCCGCACCGGAAGGTGCTGGCGGCCAAGATCCTGCGCGGGCTGCGCGGGCGGCGGACGATCCTCTCGACCGGCGGCAATCCGCAGGACTGGTCGCGCCATCCGGCCGTGGACCGGTTCCTCGGCGAGATCTGCAACGACGAATCGACTCTTTCGCGTCCCTATTGGAACGGCGCTCAGCTGGCGGCCCTGCATGCCGACCACAGCGCGGGGCGCGTGAACGCCGCCACGGAAATCGGCGCCGCGGTGGGCGTGGAGCTCTTCGCCCGCCGCTGGCTCGACGGCCGGTAGCCCGGCCGCGAGACTCAAGATCGCAAAACCCGGGCGGCGGGAATCGCAACCCGCCGCCGGACGAGGTTCATCCGCCCTGGGGAGGCCGAATTGAAGATCCTGGCCCTGACACTCAACGACGGCGCGGTCACCATGATGGAGACCCCCGCCCCCGCCCTGGCCCCCGGCTGCGTCCGGGTCCGCACCCTCTTTTCCGCGGTCAGCCCGGGCACCGAGGGCAACAAGATCGTCACCGGGCGCAAATCGCTGCTGGGCAAGGCCAAGGCCCGGCCCGACCAGGTGAAGATGGTGCTGGACATGGCCCGCTCGGTCGGCATCAAGGGCACGATCCGGAAGGTGCGCTCGAAGCTCGAGGGCGCCCAGCCGCTGGGCTACAGCCTGGCCGGCGAGGTCATCGAGACCGGTGAAGGCGTCTCGGGGCTGCAGCCCGGGGATCTGGTGGCCTGCGGCGGCGGCGGCTACGCCAACCACGCCGACGAAGTGGTCGTGCCGGCGAACCTGGTCGTCCCGGTTCCCGAAGGCGTGGCGCCCGACGCGGCGGCCTTCGCCACCATCGGCGCGATCGCCATGCAGGGGCTGCGCCTGGCCGAGCCCACGCTCGGCGAGACGGCCGTGGTCGTCGGGCTGGGCATCATCGGCCAACTCGCGGGTCAGATGCTGCGGGCCAACGGCTGCCGGGTGGCCGGGATCGACGTCTCCCCCGAGGCGGTCGAGCAGGCCCGGCGCCGCGGCGCGGTCGACGAGGCCTTCCTCACGGGCGACGACGCGGTCGAACCCGGCATCGAACGCTTCACCGGCGGCCGCGGGGCCGATCTGGTGCTGATCTGCGCGGCGACCCCGAGCAGCGAACCGGTCACCACCGCGGGCCGCATCGTCCGCCAGCGCGGCCGGGTGATCGTGGTCGGCGCGGTGGGCATGGACCTGCCCCGTCCCGACTACTACGAGAAGGAGATCCGCTTCTCGGTCTCGTGCTCCTACGGCCCGGGCCGCTACGATCCCTCCTACGAGGAGGGCGGGCTGGACTATCCCTACGGCTTCGTGCGCTGGACCGAGGGCCGCAACATGGAGGCCTTCCTCGACCTCTGCGCGGCCGGACGCATCGACCCGCTGGGCATGGTCACCCACCGCTTCCCCTTCGCCGAGGCGCCGGCGGCCTACAAGCTGATCGCCGACAAGGCCGAACCCTTCACCGGCGTGCTGCTGGAATATCCGGACCGTCCCGAGGCCGCGCCGGCGCCCGTCGAACTGACGACCGCGGCCGCGCCTTCCGGAGCGATCGGGGTCGGCTGCATCGGCGCGGGATCCTACGCCCAGGCCTTCCTGCTGCCGCATTTCAAGAACGCCGCGGACGCCCGGCTGACCGCAATCCACACCAAGTCGGGCTTGACCGCGGCCGATGCGGGACGGCGTTACGGCTTCGCCCGCGCGGTCGATTCGACCGCCGCGGTGCACGAGGATCCCGACACCGCCGCGGTGGTGATCGCCTCGCGCCACGACAGCCACGGGCCCGAGACCCTGGCCGCCCTGAAGGCCGGCCGGCACGTCTTCGTCGAGAAGCCGCTGTGCCTGGACGAGGAACAGCTCCGTGCGATCGCCGCGGCGATGCGCGAGGCCGCTGCCGGCGGCGGCGCGCCCGTCCTGCAGGTCGGATTCAACCGCCGCTTCTCGCCCGCCGCGCGCGAGGCCCGGCGGCATTTCGGCGCCGAACCCGGGCCGCTGACGATGATGTACCGGGTCAACGCCGGGTCGATCCCCCGCAAGCACTGGATCCAGGATCCCGAGCAGGGGGGCGGCCGGCTGATCGGCGAGGTCTGCCACTTCATCGACCTGATGCAGTTCCTCTGCGGCGCCGATCCGATCGAGGTGCGGGCGATCTGCGTCGGCGCCGAAACCGATCGCATCCCCGAGGACGACCTGCTGCTGAACCTGCGCTTCGCCGACGGATCGATCGGCACGGTGGGCTACTTCGCCCACGGCGCCGGCAACCTGCCCAAGGAGCGGCTGGAGATCTCCGGCGCGGACCGCACCGCGGTGATCGACAACTTCTCGTCGGTGGAGCTCTACGGCGGCGGAAAGAAGCGCGGCAAGCGCTGCCCGGGCAAGGGCCAGGCCGAGGAGGTGGCCGCCTTCCTCGAGGCGGTGCGCACCGGAGAGCCGGCGATCCCGCTCGTCTCGCAGTTCGCCGTGACCCTGGCCACCATCAAGGGCGTCGAGAGCCTGCGCACGGGAAAGCCCGCGACGATCGACGCCGCGGGCCTGTTCGCAGACTGATTCCGGATCGATGCGCGGGGGCGGTTCAGTCGCCGCCCCTGCCCGCGGCCCAGGCCACGATGTGCTCGGCGATCCGCTCGCCGGTGCCGCCGTCCCACATCTCGGGCACCCGTCCCTGCTTCCAGCTTCCCGACAGCACCTTCGCCACCATCTCGTCGAGACTCTCGAGGGTCACCAGCTCGTTGGTGCCGATGGTGATGGTGATCGGCCGTTCGGTGTTCGGACGCATGGTCAGGCACGGGACGTCGAGGTAGGTCGTCTCTTCCTGGATGCCGCCCGAATCGGTCAGCACGAAGCGGGCGTGCATGGTGAGGTTCAGGAAATCGTCGTAGCCCATCGGGTCGGTCAGCACCAGGCGGCTGTCGGGGCCCGGATAGCGACCGTCCAGGCCGGCGGCGGCCATCACCTTGCGCGTGCGCGGGTGGACGGGGAAGATCATCGGCACGCCCTGCCGCTCGAGGCCGGCGAAGAGGCGTTCGAGGTTGCCCGGATCATCGACGTTCGAAGGCCGGTGCAGGGTGACCAGGCCGTACTCCTTCTCCTTCATGCCGAAGTCGGCGTACTTGGCGTTGCCGCGCACCCGGGCCGCGGCGTGCACCAGGCTGTCGATCATCACGTTGCCCACCCGCACGATCTTCGCCGCCGGCACGCCCTCGGCCGCCAGGTTCGCGTCGGCGTCCTCGGACGGGGTGTACAGGATGTCGGCGATCGAGTCGGTGAGGATGCGGTTGATCTCCTCGGGCATGGACCAGTCGCGGCTGCGCAGGCCGGCCTCGACATGGGCCACCGACACGCCCAGCTTGCGGGCGGTGATGGTTGTGGCCATCGTCGCGTTCACGTCGCCGACCACCAGCACCAGGTCGGGTCGCCGCTCGCGGCAGAGCTGCTCGAACTTCAGCATCACGCCTGCGGTCTGCTCGGCGTGGGTGCCGCCGCCGACGCCCAGATTCACGTGGGGCCGCGGAAGGCCCAGATCGGCGAAGAAGACGTCGGACATGTTCTTGTCGTAGTGCTGTCCGGTGTGGATCAGCTCGACGTCCAGGACATCGGAACGGGCGTCGAGGGCCCGCCAGATCGGCGCGACCTTCATGAAGTTCGGACGGGCGGCGGCGATCAGGAAGATTCTGGTGGGCAAGTGGATCACTCCTTTTCCTGGTCCTGGTCCATGGCGTGGAAGAATTCGAGGAGACGCTGCGCCTCGGTTCGCTGATTGAACGATGCGGCCACGTGCTCGCGGCCGGCGATCGAGAGACGGGCGTAGAGGCCGGCGTCGGCGGTCAGGAGCTCGAGCGCGTCGGCCAGGCCCCGCGGATCGCCGGGATCGGCCAGCAGCCCGGTCTCGCGGTCGACCACCAACTCGGGGATGCCCGAGATCCGGGTCGAGACCACGGGGCAGCCGCTGGCCATGGCCTCCATCAGGGCGACCGGGATGCCGTCGATATCCCCGTCGGCGGCCTCGACGCAGGGCAGCACGAAGGCGTCGGCACGGTCGAGCAGTTCGCGGATCCGCGGCTGCTGCTGGGCGCCGGCCAGCTCGAGGCGCTGGAGTTTCAGCTCGGCGGCCCGGCGCCGGAGATCCGGCAGCAGCGGCCCGTCGCCGACGATGTGCCCGACCCAGGGCACGCCCCGCCGATCGAGTTCGGCCAGGGCGTCGAGCAGATGGACGAAGCCCTTCTTCTCGGCGGCGCGGCCCACCGCCAGCACCCGCAGCGGACTGCCTGCCGAGGTGCGGGCGCGGAAGGGGAAGGCCTCGGGATCGACCCCGCAATGGATGATCTCGACCCGTTCGAGGCCCGGATGCATCCTGCGGTAGTGCTTCAGATTATACTCGGAAATGGCTACCGCGCCCGCGGCCAGCCGCAATTTGGTGTCGAGCGACTCGGGCTCGCGGTAGAGATCGGCGGCGTGGCCGGTGAAGCTGTAGGGGATCCCGGTCAGCAGCCCCAGGAACATCGCCACGTTGCCCGGCGGGCTGGCCAGATGGGCGTGGATGTGGGTGATCCCGGCGGCCTCGACCGCTTCGATCTTGGTGGTCGCGGCGGCCAGCTGGTACAGGAGCTTCAGCTTGACCCGCGGACCGTCGCCCGGCGAGGCGAGGGCGGCCCGCACGGCCCGCGCGAAACGCCGCGGCCGTCCGCAGGCGGCCTTCAGCACGCCGGCCAGCAACGCGCCCGCGCCCAGCGGATAGAGATGGAGGCAGCCCGCGACGTCGCATTCCGGTTCCGCGGCCGCGAAATTCGCGTTCGACCGCAGGCCGAGCAGCGCGATGTCGGCCCCGAGCGCCCTTAACGCGTTGATTTCCCTGGCGACAAATGTCAGAGTCAGGCTTTCGAAGCTGGTCGTCAGGTAGAGAATCTTCAATTCCTGCTCCCGGTGATCCGCTCCGCGCGGGCGAGTGGTCGCGCAACGGCGAGCCGGTCGCAACCGTCTCGCCGACGTACAAGTCTGCGCCATATGCAGCCAAACTTCAACCCCGCCCCTTCGGGCAGGAGTCCAGATGTCCCGCAGGATCCGCGTCTGCCTGGTGATCAACCGCTTCGTCGTCGGCGGCGGCGAGACCGTGGCCATGGACGTCGCCCGCGCCCTCGACCCCGACCGCTACGATGTCGTCGTGCTGGCCCCCCTCGAGCCCCGGACCGGCGATTCCCCCATGCGGAAACGCTTCCGGGAAGCCGGCGTCGAGACCGTCGCCCTGGGGCTGAAATCCTGGCGCAATCCCTTGTCGCTGTTGAAGATGGTGAACTTCTTCCGCTGCGGGCGCTTCGACATCGTCCACGCCCACAGCCGCTTCGCCGACGCCTGGTCGATGCGGACCGCGGGCTGGGCCGGCGTGCCGCATCTGTTCTGGACCCGGCATCTGGTCTTCACCGATATGAACGAGCGCCAGCTGCGCCGCTACCGACGCCTGGCCGGGCGCGTCCATCTGGTGCAGGCGGTCTCCGACGCGGTCCGCCGCTCCTGCATCGAGAACGAGGGGCTGCCGGCGCCGAAGGTCGAGACCGTGGTCAACGGCATCGACACAGAGCGTTTCGCGCCGCTGGACGACGCGGCCCGCCGCGAGATCCGCTCCGGCCTGGATCTGGCCCCGTCGGAAAGGATGCTGCTCTTCGTGGGCCGGCTCGACCCGCAGAAGGCGCCCGACACCTTCCTGAAGCTCGTCTGGCGCCTGCGCGAGAACGATCACGCGGTACGGGGCTTCGTCTGCGGCCGCGGCCCGATGGCCGACGATCTGGCCGCGATGATCGCCGAAGGGCCCGGCGGCGTGGAACTGCTCGGGGTGCGCGACGACATCCCCCGGCTGCTGGGCGCCTGCGACCTGTTCGTCTCGACGTCGCGCAACGAGGGCATGCCGCTGAACGTGATGGAGGCGATGGCGGCCGGGGCGGCGTTCACGGCCCCGGACATCCCGCAGATATCCTGCCTGCTGGACGAGAAGCTGAAGACGGCCTGCCTCTATGAAGCCCATCCCGCCGAGGCGGCGCCGGAGGCCCTGGTGGAATCCTGGTCCGGCCGTGTCGCCGGACTGCTGGCCGATCCCCGGCGGATCCGCGAACTGGGCCGGATCGGCCGGCGGATCCTGGTGGACGGCTATTCCCTGGCCGCCCACGTCGCGCGGCAGGACGAGATCTACCGGCGCTACCTCTAGGACCGCACCGGCGCGCTTCCGGGCCGGGTCAGCGTCGGGTCCGCCCCAGATCCGCGTAGAGCGCGACCAACCGCTCCGCCTGGGTCGACCAGTTGTACCGCTCGCGCGAGAGGGCCAGGGCCGTTTCGCGCATCGCCGGCAAGCGATCGCGGGCGGCCGTCAGATCGCGCAGGCCCGCGGCCACCGCGTCGACGTCGTCGGCGTCGACCGCGAAGGCCGCGCCCGGCTCGACGAACTCCTCGACGAAGGCCTCGAGATCGCTGCAGAGGACCGGCAGCCCGGCCGCGATGTACTCGTACATCTTGTTGGTGCTGCAGTAGCGGATCGAGACGTGGTTCTGCGGGTTGGTCAGCAGGTTCACAGCCACGTCGTAGCCGGAGACGACCTTCATCACCTCGTCCGGGGCGACCAGCGGGATGAACCGGACCCGGCCGCCGAGCCCGAATTCGTCGATCAGCCGCATCATCACCTGCTCGCCGTCGCGGTATCCGAAGGCCATCAGGTCGAGAGTCGTGCCGGGCACCCGGGCCATCGCCCGCAGCAGGACGTCGAGCCGGTTGGAACGCAGATCGAAGCCCCCGCTGAAGACCATCCTCACGTCCGGACCGGATTCTCCGGCCCCGGAATCGGCGGCGCCGTGCTCGTCGACCAGGGGATAGTTCGAGATCAGCGTGAACCGCTCCCGCGGGATGCCGAAGCGCTCGGAGCAGACCCGGATCCGACCCGGGGAAACATTGATCAGGCCGTCAGCCTTGTGGATGTACATCCGTTCGAGACGGGTCTGGACGTTCCCGTGCTCCCACTGCACCTCGTGGGCGTCGTAGATGAAGCGCTTCCCGCGCAGCCGGGCCGCGATGTGGAATCCGACCAGGAACATCGTGTTGTGGGCGTGATAGAAATCGTAGCTCCGGCAGATCGCGAACAGGTTGTAGACCGCCACCACGGCCATGATCGACAGGTTGCGCAGCAGGCGGAAACGGCGCGGAACCACCGGCAGCGTGAGCACTCGGAAGGGGAATTCCCTGCCGGCGGGCCGGCGCCCGGTGCTGCGGAAGCCGCAGACGGTGACGTCGTAGCCCGCGGCCGCCAGGGAGGCCGCTTCCTTCTGGACCCGGTAGTCGTGATAGATGTCCGAGGATTCGGCCATCAGGACCTTGGACGGCATGTTTCCTCCCCAGCGGGGTTTCGATACGGCGCAGCGCCGGCCGGTCGGGAACGCGGCGCGACGAAGCACCGCCGGCTCGCGGCGCGGATCCTCCATCCCCCCGTGTCTTCTTTCGGTCGCGGACGAACAGGATTGAGCCTTTCGCGCCCGCGGTCAACGAAGATCCTATTGCGGACGTCCCGAAAGCCCCCTATTTGGCTATGATCTGGATTTCGACAACGTGAATTGATATAATCAAGCGGCTCGCCCCGGAAGCTTCACACTGTGAGATTGGCGATGCCGAATCCGATTACCGGCCCCACTCCCGACCAGATCCGCATCCACTACGAGTTGGAGCGCAAGCTCTCCGACCGGATCCGCAACGCCCCGGCGAGCGAACGCAGCCGCGTCACCCTCGAGGCCTACGACGAACTATTCAGGAAGATCCCCTGGCATCCCGCAAACAACGAACCGCCCGGGGAACGGACCGCCGAACGGGTCGAGGCCGTCTTCGCCCCCTTCTTCCGCCTCTCGGGCCGAAATCGCGACGTGCTGGAGATCGGCTGCGGCACGGGCCGGCTGCTGAGGCATCTGGCGCCGCGACATCGCAGCTACGTCGGCATCGACATATCCGAGGAGACCCTGGGCGCCGGGGAAATGCCGCCCAACACGGAGACCCGCGTCGCCGACGCGGTCGATCTCGCCGGTTTCGACGACTGCAGTTTCGACGTCGTGATCAGCAGCCAGTTGATGGAGCATTTCCACCCCGACGACGTGCCGCCGCATCTGGCCGCTGTCCGCCGGGTGCTGCGTCCGGGCGGCAGGTTCATCTTCGAAACCCCTTCGCGCCTGACCGGCCCCCACGACATCTCGCGCCATTTCGACCGCGAGAGCACCTGCTTCCATCTGAAGGAATACGATTTCCGCTCCCTGCGCCCCCTGTTGAAGGCCGCCGGCTTCCGGAAGGTCCGTTCTCCCCTGTTCCGGCACCGGATGTACGAGCGGTTGCCCTGGCTGGAAAAACCCACCTTCCTGCCGATGGCGGCCTACCTGGTCCCCGAAACGATGGCCGCCGCCCTGCCCCGGGGCCGGGCCCGCCGCCGGGCATCGCGATTGTTCGGGCTGGGCCTGCTGATCGTCGCCCGGCGCTGACCCCCGGACCGTCCAGGGCCTTCTTGCAAATCCCGCTTTCCTCCCGTACTGTTTGCCTCCCAGCCGAGCATCCTGCCGGGCCGGAAGGAATGGAGTCTCAAGATGCCCGCAACCACCGCCAAGACAACCCGTAAACGCCGCGTCGCCACCGCCGAGAGCATGGCGAAGAAGCAGCGCGAGATCTCGATCAGCGAGTTCTTCACCAAGAACCGCCACCTTCTGGGGTTCGATTCCCCCGCCAAGGCCCTGCTGACGACCATCAAGGAGGCCGTCGACAACTCGCTCGACGCCTGCGAGGAGGCCGGGATCCTGCCCGACATCCTGGTGGAGATCGCGCTGGTGCCCAACGGCAACGGGAAGGCGGAAAAGACCCTGGCCCTGACCGCCGAGGACGAGAAGGCCAACGGGAACGGCAACGGGAACGGGAACGGGAAACGCCGCACCGCGCCGCCGGCGCGCGAGGAGCGCTACCGGCTGGTCATCCAGGACAACGGGCCGGGCATCGTGCGGGCCCAGATCCCGCGGATCTTCGGCAAGCTGCTCTACGGATCGAAATTCCACAGCCTAAAGCAGAGCCGGGGCCAGCAGGGCATCGGCATCTCGGCCGCCGGCATGTACGGACAGCTGACCACCGGCAAGCCGGTGACGGTCGTCTCGCGGCCCCGCGGGCAGGAGATGGCCCGCCGCCTGACCCTGACCCTCGACATGAAGCGCAACGAGCCCGTGGTCCAGACCGACGAGGAGTTCGTCTGGGACCACGAGCACGGCACGCGGGTCGAGATCGAGCTGACCGGCTCGTACAAGCGCGGCCACCACTCGGTCGACACCTACCTGCAGCAGACCGCCGTGGCGAACCCCCACGTGCGGCTGGTCTACCGCTCGCCGCGGGGCGACGAGGCCGTCTATCCGCGCGCCGCCGAATCCCTGCCGGTCGAGGCGAGCGAGATCAAGCCCCATCCCTACGGAGTGGAGATGGGCATGATGCTGCGGATGCTCAAGGAGACCAAGGCCCGCAACATGAGCGCCTTCCTGCGCCAGGAGTTCTGCCGGGTCGGCCCCAAGACCGCCGAGACCATCCTCGAAGAGGCCGGCCTGACGCTGCGCAAGAGCCCCCGCCACATGAGCCGGCAGGATGTCGAGGGCCTGCTCGACGCCATCTCGGAAACGCGCATCGCCTCGCCGCCGACCGATTGCCTCTCGCCGATCGGACCGGATCTGGTGATGGCCGGGCTGCAGACGCGGATCGACGCCGACTTCTACACCGCGGTCACCCGGCCGCCCGCCGTCTACCGGGGCAATCCCTTCCAGATCGAGGTCGGGCTGGCCTACGGGGGCGGCCTCTCGGGCGACGACCTGGCCGAGGTGCTGCGCTTCGCCAACCGCGTGCCGCTGCTTTACCAGGCCTCTGCCTGCGCCATCCACCGCGCGGTGTTGGGCAACAACTGGCGCAGCTACGGGCTGCAGCAGTCGCGCGGGGCCCTGCCCTCGGGCCCGCTGCTGATCCTGGTGCACATGGCCTCGGTCTGGGTGCCCTTCACCTCCGAGAGCAAGGAGGCGGTCGCCCACTATCCGGAGATCGTCAAGGAGATCAAGCTGGCCCTGCAGGAGGCCGGCCGGCAGCTGCACCGCCACATCCGGCGCCGGGTGCGCGAACGCGACGCGCTGAAGAAGCAGAGCTACATCCAGAAGTACATCCCCCACATCGGGGACGCCCTGAAGGACATCCTGGGGCTGCAGGAGGACGAGCGCGAGGAGATCATCGCCACCCTGACCGACACCCTGGAGCGCAGCCGCAAGATGTGAGCCTCCCGCCTGCGGCCGGAACCGACGTCCACCCCGCCCCGGGCATGAAGGAATCGCCATGAACGACCCCGAAAACGTCGCGCGGAAATATCGCCGGCTGGTCTCGATGCTGCGCGAGCACCACGCGCTCTCCTCGTGCCAGGCCCTGCTCTCGTGGGACCAGGAGACCTGCATGCCGCCGGCCGCGATCGCCGGCCGTTCCCGCCAGCGGGCCGCTTTGGCCGGCGTGTCGCATCAGAGGATCATCGATCCGGAGTTCGGGGATCTGCTCGCGGAACTCGGCGAGGCCGATCTGGATCCGGCCGGGGCCGCCAACGTGCGCGCCGCCGCCCGCGACCGCGACCGGGCCGTGAAGGTGCCCACCGACCTGGTGACCGCCCTGGCCGAGGCGGTCAGCCTCGGCCAGCAGGCCTGGGTCCGGGCGCGCGAGAAGGCCGACTGGAGCGGGTTCGCGCCGGCGCTGTCGGAACTCGTGACCCTGCGCCGGCGGGAGGCCGAGGCCATCGGCTACCCCGACGAGCCCTACGACGCCCTGCTGGACGAATTCGAACCGGGCATGCGCACGGCCGACATCGAGCCGCTCTTCGCCTCGCTGCGCCGGGTGCTGGTGCCGCTGGTGACCGCCATCCGCGCCAATCCGCCCCGCGACGACGACGACCTGCTGCGGGGCGACTTCGACGTCGCGGCCCAGGAACGGCTCGCCAGGCGCCTGCTGACCGGCATCGGCTTCGATCTCGACCGCGGACGGCTGGACGTCTCGGCCCATCCCTTCACCACCGGGATCGATCCGGACGACGTGCGGCTGACCTCGCATTACGATCCGCGGGATCTGGGCAAGGTCCTCTACTCGACGCTGCACGAGGGCGGCCACGGGCTCTACGAACAGGGATTCGATCCCGCCCACACCGGCACGCCGATGGCCGAGGCCGTCAGCCTGGGCATCCACGAATCGCAGTCGCGGCTGTGGGAGAACATGGTGGGCCGCAGCGTCGGTTTCATGAACCATCTGCTGCCGCTGCTGACCGGGGCCTTCCCCGACCGCTTCGCCGGCGTGGACGCGCGGCGGCTCTTCCGGGCGGTCAACGTGGTTCGGCCCGGCGCGGTGCGGATCGACGCCGACGAGGTGACCTACAACCTGCACATCATCCTGCGCACCGAGCTGGAGCGGTCGCTGTTCCGCGGCGAGATCGCCGTCGACGACCTGCCCGGCCTGTGGAACGAGAAGATGACCGGCTACCTGGGAATCGTCCCGCGCGACGACGCCGAGGGCGTGCTGCAGGACATCCACTGGTCCTGCGGAATGTTCGGCTACTTCCCGACCTACAGCCTGGGCAATCTCTATGCGGCCCAGTTCCACGCCCGCGCGGCGCTGGACATCGGCGATCTGCCCGAGCGCGTCGCGGCCGGCGATTTCGCGCCGCTGCTGGACTGGCTGCGCAAGCGGATCCACGTCCGCGGCCGGCTGCTGACCGCGGGCGAGCTCTGCCGCGAGGCGACCGGCGAGGAGCTGTCCATCGACCCGTTCGCGAATCATCTGCAGGGCAAGTACGGCGAGCTTTACGATCTGAGCCTTCCGGACCGGAGACAGGAGTGAACGACGTGCCCAGTGCCGACAAGGACAAGCGGCGTCCCGCCGCCCAAGCCGAACTCGATTTCGCCGCGCGCAAGGCGGCGCCCGCCCGCGCCGCGGCCGCGAAGGCCGCAGGCGGCGGCAAGAATCCCCGGCGCAAGGCCGTCGACGCCGACGCCGCCGAAATCATCGCCTCGCCGGCGTCGCCGGGAGCCTCCGGCCCGGTCGCCGGTTCGCCCGCCCTGCTCAAGAAGATGCGCGGCGAGGCCGGCACCATCCGCGACAAGATCCTCAAGGGCGACAAGCCGGCCATGCGCTTCCCGCTGCGCTCGCTGCAGAACGTCGACTACCGGCCGAAGGTCGGCTACTTCGAGCTGAAGGGCCGCACCAAGGAGCGGACCCTGACCGTCAGCACGGTCAAGACCTTCGCCCAGACGCTGAAGATGATGGCGCTGTCGAAGGAACTGGTCGAGACCGACGACATCGCCACCAAGCGAGAAGCCTACTACGTCAGCAAGAACTGGGCGGACGCGCGCTTCAAGGAGCAGCCCGAATCCGACACGGTGATGGAGGACGTCGAGGCCTTCTACCGCGTGAACCGCGAGCAGCTGGGCTTCGTGCCCGAGGAGAAGGGCGGCGACGTGGCCGGCCGCCTGGTCGTGATCGACAAGGACCGCGACACCAACGAGCAGCTGCGCATCGACTGCACCAAGTTCGGCAGCGGCGCCTATTCCATCCCGATCTCGGTCGAGGACCTGGGTTTCGAGACCGACGCCAAGTTCATCCTCTGCATCGAGACCGCCGGCATGTTCCAGCGGCTGGTCAAGCACAACTACTGGAAGCGGGCCGACTGCATCCTGATCTCGCTCGGCGGCGTGCCGACCCGGGCCTGCCGCCGCTTCGTGCGCCGGCTCGCGGACGAGAAGAAGCTGCCGGTCTACGTCTTCGTCGACGGCGACCCCTACGGCTTCTCGAACATCTACCGCACCCTGAAGGTGGGCAGCGGCAACGCGGCGCATCTGAACCAGTACTTCTGCGTGCCGCAGGCGCGTTTCCTGGGCATCACGCCGCAGGACATCATCGACTACGAGCTGCCGACCCATCCGCTGAAGGAAGTGGACGTCAAGCGGGCCCGCGACTCGCTGAAGAACGACCCGTTCATCCTGCATCACAAGCAATGGCAGCTGGCCTTGCTGCAGATGATCAAGATGGGGGTCCGCGCCGAGCAGCAGGCTTTGGCCAAGCACGGCCTGAACTACGTGATGGACGAGTACCTGCCCCGCAAGCTGGGCGACGTGAAGGCGTTCCTGCCCTAGGGGGGGGCGCGAACCGGGAGGGAATCATGCCGCACGCCGTACGAACGACTCGCCGCGGGCCTGCGGGCCCGCTGACCGCCCTGGTCCTGGCCGCCTGTCTTTCGATTTGCCTGGCCTCCGGCCTGAGCGGCTGCGCCACCACCGGCGCCCACGGCGAGAAGAGCCTGATCCTGATCGACACGCCCACCGAAGTGAAGATGGGCCTGGAGACCGACGCCGGCATCCGGCAGGAATATCCGCCGACCGGCGACGCCGCGCTGGCGGCCTACGTCCGGGGCGTCGGCGGCGCGATCGCCGGGCATTCCGACCGCACCGACGTGGAGTATTCCTTCACAGTGCTGCAGAGCGACATCGTGAACGCCTTCGCAGCGCCGGGAGGCTACATCTACGTCACCACCGGGCTGCTGGCGGCGATGGAGAACGAGGCCGAGCTGGCCTGCGTCCTGAGTCACGAGATGGGCCACGTCACCGCCCGCCACTCGGTGCGCGCGATGCAGAACGCGCTGGGCATCCAGGTGATCGCGCAGCTGCTGCTGGGCGAGAAGGCCGAAGAGGCCTGGGGGCAGGTGGCCGGCGCCGGGGCCGGGCTGTTCATGATGAAGAACAGCCGCGCCCACGAGTTCCAGGCCGACCAGTTCGGCGTGAAGTACGCCGTGGCCGCCGGCTACGATCCGAACGGGATGATCACCTTCTTCGAGAAGCTGGTCGCCATGCACGGATCCGGTCCCGGGGGCTTCCAGGGCTGGCTCAGCACCCATCCCGACACCAACGACCGCATCGCCGCGGCCCGGGCCGAGATCGCCCTCTACGATCTGTCGGCCCACCCCCGGCGGCTCGGCCGCGACGATTTCCTGAAGGCCACCGCATCGCTGCGCTGACCGAGACACCCGAACGGAGGCCCCGATTGCGCACCATCCTGGTCGTCGACCGCAAGCACCTGTTCCCCGGCCTGAGCCCCCAAGGGTTCCTGCCCGCCGCCGCGATCGATCTCGAGGCGGTCCAGCCGCACCTGTTCTTCGCCGAGCGCGACTTCATGGAGAACTGCTCGCATTACAAGCAGCTGATCCCCTACCTGGTGCTGCAGCGCGGCGCGGGCACCGAGGCCCGCGTGCTGGCCTACCAGCGGCGGTCGGGGCATACCGAGAAGCGGCTGGGCGGATTGTGGTCGCTGGGATTCGGCGGGCACATCGAGCCCCTGGACCGCGACGCGCCCGAGGTGGCCGAGCACGGGCTGATGAAGGCCTCGGCCCTGCGCGAACTGAACGAGGAAACGGGGCTGAGCGTCGACGCGTCGTCCCTCGCGCCGGTCGGCTGCATCAATTCCGACCGCGAGGACGTCTCGAGCGTGCATTTCGGGCTGGTCTACCGCATCGAACTGGACGGCGAGGCCGGCGGCGACCAGCAGGTGATGGACCTGGTCATGGCCCAGGCCGAGCCCCATCGGGCCCTGTGGATCCCCGCGGGCGATCTGCCGAACATGACCGGTCCCGCAAACGCCCCCGACGGAGGCACTTTCGAGGATTGGTCGCGGATCGTGATCGAGGGCGTCTTCACGGCCTCCCCGACCGCCTGAGCCCCGGATCCCCCCGGAAACGCGAAAATGCGTGACAAGCCCCCTCTGGGTTTAGTAGATTCGCAACGACGCAAAGGATTATGAGATTTCGGCCGCAGTTCGCCCGGACGCGGCCGGGGATCCCGGACGGAGGAGATCGGTCATGGTCAACAAGATCGGACTCGTCGGCGGCGGCCAGATCGGCGGCGTGCTGCTCTCGGAGATCGTTTCGCGCAGGCTGGCCCGCAACGTGGGCCTGGTCGACATCAAGCCCCCCGCCATGGCCGAGGGCAAGTGCCTGGACGTGGCCGAGGGCTCGCCGGTCATCGGCGCGGACTTCGACTTCAAGGCCACCAAGGACTTCGCGGCCCTGGACAAGGCCGAGTACGTCATCAACACCGCAGGCGTGCCGCGCACCGTGCGTCCCGACGGCACCTTCCCCTCGCGCGAGGAGCTGCTGTCGATCAACCTGAAGATCACCGACGCGGTGGCGGCCGGCATCCGCAAGTACTGCCCGCGGGCGACGATCATCTCGATCGCCAACCCGCTCGACGCGATCGTCTACCGGCTGCACAAGAAGCTCAAGACCCCCAAGAACAAGCTGCTCGGCATGGCGGGCGTGCTGGATTCGGCCCGCTACCGCTACTTCGTGGCCAAGGCGGCGCAGGTGTCGGTGGAGAACGTCGAGGCGATGGTCCTCGGCGGCCACGGCGACACGATGGTGCCGATCCGATCGGCCTGCCGCGTGGCCGGACTGCCGGTCGAGCAGTTCGTCACCGCGCGCCGGCTGCTGAAGATCGAGGAGCGCGTGCGCAAGGCCGGCGGCGAGATCGTCGGCAAGCTGGGCACCGGCTCGGCCTTCGTCAGCCCGGCCTGGTCGGCGCTGGAGATGCTCGAGGCCATCATCTTCGACAAGAAGAAGATCATGCCGGTCTGCACGCTGCTCGAGAGCGAATACGGCGTGAAGGGCTACTTCGTGGGCGTGCCCGCGGTCGTCGGCGCCGACGGCGTCGAGAAGATCATCCGCGTGAAGCTGACCCCGGACGAGCGCAAGGCCTTCAAGAAGTCGGTGGCGGCGGTGCAGAAGACCTGCGCCGAAGTGGACCGGCTCGGGCGGTAGGCCCGGGCGGTACGGTGCCCGCCCCGGCGGTTGCATAGGACCCCCTTGCGGGGGCGAAAAGGCGGCGCATCCTTGCGCCGCCTTTTCGCCCCCGCAGCGGAACCCGGCAGCCGCAGACGGCCCCGCGCAACCGCCGCGTCCCACCGGGTCTACCGCTTCACGGCCTCGATCTCCAGCGTGATCGTCACCTCGTTGCCCACGACCACCCCCCCGGTCTCGATCGCCTTGTTCCAGGTCAGGCCGAAATCGCGCCGGTCGATCCTGGCGGTGGCGGTGAATCCGGCCCGCTCGCCGCCCCAGGGATCCTTCACCGTCCCGTTGACCGTCAGATCGAAGGCGACCCGCTTGGTGACGTCGCGGATCGTCAGGTCGCCGTGCAGGGCGTAATGCTCGCCCTTCGGTTCGACCCCTGTCGAGACGAAGGTCATCCGCGGGTACTTCTCGACGTCGAGAAAGTCGTCGGTGCGCAGATGCTCGTCGCGCTTCTGGTCGTCGGTGTCGACCGAGGCCGTCATCACCGCGGCCTCGACCCGCCAGCTTTGCGGATCGGCCGGATCGAACTCCAGCGCGTCGACGGTGAAATCCTGGAACGCGCCGCGGACGTTGCTGATCACCAGGTGGCGGACCTTGAACTCGACACTCGAGTGGGAGGCGTCGATGTCGTAGGTCGCAGCGCCGGCGCTCGCGGCGGCCAAAACGGCAAGGGCGAACAGCATCGATCTGATCGTGATGGTCTTCATCCTTCGTCTCCCTCCAGGACCTGGCGATGGCTCCCGTCGCAATAGGGCGCCTCGCGCGTGTACTTGCACCGGCAGAGGGCCGACTTGCGGGCCTCGGTCACGGTGAACTCGGTGGGACGGAATTCGGAGCCCTTGTGGGCCCCGTCGCAGAAAGGCTGGTCGGCCGAGCGGCCGCAGGTGCAGTACCAATATGTTCCCGGCTCGAGATCGAGCACGATCGGCTTGCGGGCCGGGACGTGTGGTTTCGGCATCGTGGTTCCCCCTCCATGAAAACGGACCGATCAGATCAGAATAGACGCGAATCGACGGCGTTGCCACCGGAGGGAGGGAAGATAGTCGGCGTACGGAAGGGGATCGTACGGGAGGGCGCGGCCGTCTTCGAGCCAATTGGGGGGAGCAGGAAGACGACCGGCCCGGAACGACATCGACGCAGCGACGGTTGCAATGGCGAGTTTCGCATGGAATCAGCGCTGGCGTCGAAACGCTCACTGAAATCATCATATCGTTTTCATCTTGGCGCTGGCAATGGTTTTTTTGTGTTTTTAGACGATTTTACACTCTGCCGGCGACGCGGCGAGCCCGGCTTTGACCAAGGGGCCCGCGGGGCGTAAGCTGGACGGAACCGGAAGGATACCGCGCGCATGAATCTGCAGAGACGCATCCTGCTGCTGACCGCCCTGGCGGTGCTGGCGCCGCTGGTGCTGCTGGGCGTCACGGTGCGCACCGGCATGTCGGGGCGGCTCGCCGACCAGTACCGGGCCCGCCTGGCGACGGTGATCGACGCCGCCGAGCAGGAACTGGCCGCCCGGCAGTCGGATCTGGGCCGGCGCCTGGAGGTCCTGCGCGACGAAGCGGCCGCGGACAACGCCTTCGCCCTGGCGCTGGCCGGCGTGAGAGGCCGGCGCGCGTTTTTCGCGGATTTCGGCTCCCGCGCCCGACGGCTGGCCGGACTCGACCTGCTGGTGATCGTGACGGCCGACGGCGAGATCCTCCATCCCGATCCGCAATCGGAGCGGGAGGCGGCCGGATGGCGCGGGGCGGCGGCGGCCCTGGCCTCGATCCCGTCGGGCGGCGGCCTGCTGCCGCCGGAGATCGCCGGCGCGCCGATGCTGGCGGTGGTCGATTCGCTGCGCGTCTCGGACCGGACCGTGCGGCTGGTCGGCGGCCGCATCATCGACATCCCCTTTCTGGCGACCCTGGCCGGCGGCGGCGGCGTCGAGGTCTCGCTGGTCTACCACGGGGGCGCCATGTCCACCGCGCCCGAGCTGGAGGACTTCCTGGCCGATGCGGGCCGCGACCGGCTGGACCGCCCGGCCTCGACGCTGCCCGAAGGGGATTACCTGACCCGCTCGCTGCCCTTCCCTCCGCCTGCGGACCGTTTCGTGACGCGGGCCGCCACCGCCGCGCCCCTGCCCCGTCCCCTGGTGCCGGCCACCCTGATCCTGAGCCACTCGCGCGAGCCCTGGCGCGGGATGCTGCGCAGCCTCGACCTGTGGCTGCTGATCGCGCTGATCGCCGCCGCGCTGGTCTCGCTGCTGACCGCCGCGGTGCTTTCGCGCCGGGTCAGCCGCCCGCTGCAGCAACTGGCCGCCGGCGCCGCGGCCGTGGATCTGGACCTTCCGGACGCCGTCTTCGCCGCCGGCGGCGGCGGCGAGGCCGAAGTCCTGGCCGGCGTCCTGAACGGGATGGTGGAGCGTCTGCGGGCCTCGGCCCTGCGCCTGCGCGAAGCCGAGCAGCGGGCCGTGCGCGGCGATCTGGCGCGGCAGGTGAACCACGACATCCGCAACGGATTCACCCCCATCCGCAACGTCGTGCGGCATCTGGCCGAGGTGGCGACCGAGAATCCCGAAGATCTGCCGCGGATCTTCGCCGAGCGCCGCGGCACCCTGGAATCGGGCCTGGCCTATCTGGAGGACCTTGCCGACCGCTACGCCCGGCTCACGCCTCAGCGGGAGCACCGGCGCTGCGATCTGGCGGCGATCGCTTGCGAGGCCGCCGCCGGGATGGCGCCGGCTGGAGTCGCGCTGACGGTCGCGGCCCCGGACGAGCCGATGATCGTGATCGGAGATGCGACCTCGCTGCGCCGCGCGGTGCAGAACCTGGTGCGCAACGCCGTCGAGAGCCTGCCGGACGGAAGCGGCCGCATCGAGGTCGAGATCGCCGCCGCGCAAGGGGAAGACGAGCCGGCGATCGCGCTGTCGGTCCGCGACGACGGCCGCGGCATGGACCCGGCGACCATCGAGCGCGTCTTCGAGGATTTCTACACCACGCGCCCGGACGGATCGGGCCTGGGCCTGTCGGTGGTCCGGCGGGTCGCGGCCGACAGCGGCGGCGAGATCGCCTGCCGGAGCGAGCCCGGCCGCGGCTCGACCTTCACCCTGGTTTTGCCCGCCGCGCCGGCGGCCGACAAGGAGCATCGGACATGAGCCGCATCCTGATCGTCGACGACAACGCCGCGATGCGCGAACAGTACGCCTACGATCTGCACCGCCTCGGCGGCCACGAGATCCTGACCGCAGCCGACGGTCGCGACGCGCTGGACGTGCTGGCCGTCGAAGCGGTGGACTGCGTGGTGCTGGATCTGGAGATGCCCCGGCTGGACGGCTTCGGGGTGCTGCGGCGGCTGAAGGAACGCGACATCGCCGTGCCGGTGATCGTCTACACCGGCACCGGCAACTACCGGCGCTGCGTCGAGGCGGTCAAGCTGGGCGCCTGGGGCTTCGTCGACAAGGACGAGCCGACCGAGCGCGTGGCCCGCGAGATCGAGAACGCCCTGGCCCACGACCGCCTGGCCCGCGAGGTCGACGACCTGCGCCGGCGTCTGGGCGGCGACACTCCGCTGATCGGACGCAGCCGGGCGATGACCGCGCTGCGCGAGGCGATCGCCCGGGTCGCGCCGATCCCCAGCCCCGTGCTGGTCCTCGGCGAGAGCGGCAGCGGCAAGGAACTCGTCGCGCGCGAACTGCACCGGTTGGGAGCGCGGCCCGAGGGACCCTTTTTGGCCGTGAACTCCGCGGCGCTGCCCGAAAACCTGGTCGAGAGCGAGCTCTTCGGCCACGAGCGCGGGGCCTTCACCGGCGCCGACCGCCTGCGCCGCGGCGCCTTCGAACGGGCCCGCGGCGGCACCCTGTTCCTGGACGAGATGGGCGAGCTGCCGGCGGCGGCTCAGGCCAAGCTGTTGCGGGTGCTCGAGGAGCGGCGGGTGACGCGTGTCGGCGGCGATCGAGAGCTGAAGGTCGACTGCCGGATCGTGGCGGCGACCAACCGCGATCCCGAGGCCGAGGTCCGCGCCGGCCGCTTCCGCGAGGATCTGCTCTACCGCCTGAACGTCCACACCCTGCGCGTGCCGCCGCTGCGCGAACGTCCCGACGACGTGCCGCTGCTGGCCGACCACTTCCTGCGCGCGATCTGCGAACGCCTGGGCCGCCGCTTCAAGACCCTGGCGCCCGAAGCGGTCGCGGCCCTGAAGGCCCGCGGGTGGGAGCGGAACAACGTGCGCGAGCTGCGCAACGTGATCGAGCGGATGATCATCGCCTGCGACGGCGACATGATCGGGGCGGAATTCGCGCCGGCAGGCGACGGCGCACCGAGCGCGGCCGGCCCCGGCGGCGGCCCCTTCCCCATCGAAGGCACCCTGCAGGAACTTCGCGAGGAGGCCGAACGGCGGATCGTGCGCGCCGCCCTGGCCCGCCACGACAACCATCTGACCAACACCGCGCGGGCGCTGGGCCTGGCCGATCACGCCAGCCTGTCGAAGGTGCTCAAGAGGCTGGGGATCGAGCGGGGGTGACCGGGGCGATGCTCGGACTCCGCTCGGTCGCCGGTATCTAGCGAAAGAGATTCTTGAGCGCGCCCCAGGATTGGTTGGCGTCGTCGATGCCGGGGCAGCCAAAGTCGCCATTGATGTACGCAACCGGCAGGTCGAAGTGTCCGCTGACCGGGGACAACTCCACAGCCAGATCGGGGTCCTTGCCGTCGATGTATCCCGGCGCGTCGGGGAATATGGTCGAGCCCGGCAAGGGCTGGACGAAGAACATCACGGTCCGATTCGGATCCACGACGTAGGCATTCCAGGTGGCCAACAGGCAGATGCCGTCAAAAGGCCGCAGGGCGTCCTCCAGATACCCGTAGCTCACGTCGAACAGTCCGGTCTGGAATTCCCCGCCGAGATCGACCCCGCCGCTCGTCAACTCCCAGGTTTCCGCCAGGATCGAGCCTTCGGTGAACGCGTGGCACTGCCAACGGGAAATCCCGGGGCACGACGGCCTGAGGATCATCAGATGGGCATAGACCCTCGTGTACGGGTGCGGACAGTCAAATTTGTTTACATAGCCGAGATCATCGAAAAAGATGCCCACCTCGTCATAGCATTTTCCCGAGTCGGCGAGGGCCGGAGCCGCCAGGATCATCAAGCACGCAACCGTGATCAGGATATGCCGCATCGGTATCGCCTCCTGATGGGCCATCTGCGCAGGCAAGTGAAATACGATGTTCAAACTCTCCGTGATTCTGACCTATTTAGTACATCCATGTCAAGTTTTCGGGATTCTGAAGGCGGCTGAACCGGCATCGCGGAGTCATGGAGCCACATTTTTCGTGTCCCGAACGACACGATCCAGCGTGTCCCCCGCGACACAATAACGGTCACCCCTCTTGTGTTCCGAACGTTTGGGGTTTCTGTAAATATCTACAGTAAAATAGATTAACCCAGCGACGAACCCTTCGCGATTTCCGGCCCCCCGCTTGCGGATGGTGGGGCATGACGCCAACCATCCCCCGACGAAAGGGTATCGCGATGAAGAACCAGAAGACCGCCCAGGATCCGAGGAAGATCAAGTTCGCCGAGGCCGGAGTGCTGTTCGTGCTCATTCTGGGCGCGATCCTGGCGGTGGGCCTGAAGGTGACCTCGGACAACCAGGACACGCCGGCGCTGGCGGCGATCGAGGATTCGGTCGCCACGGCCGGCGACCGGAGCGAAGCGATCGCGGTCGTCGAGACGGCCGGCGAGCAGGCACTCGCCTTCGCCGAGGCCGAAACCGCGACCGAAGCCGAGGCCGAGGCCGAAGCCGCCGACTCCGGGCCCGCCTTCGCCGCCGACACGCCCGCGATCGACATCTACCGCAGCGGCGAGGCCGCCTACTTCGGCAAGCGCTACGAGCAGGCCGCCGACGCCTTCGCCGTCTACATCGAACGCCGGCCCGAGAACGCCTGGGGCCGTTACATGATGGGCCTGAGCCTGCGCAAGGCCGGCGCGCCGGAAGCGGCTGTCGAGGCCTTCGGCGAGGCCCTGGCGCTGAAGCCGGACATGGTCAAGGCCGAGATCAACCTGACCCGCGCGCTGCTCGACCTGGAGCGGTCCGAGGACGCCCTCGCTTCGGCCGAACAGGCGATCGAACTCGATGACTCCTCGGCCGTCGCCTGGCGGATGCTGGGCCGCGCATACCACGGGCTCGGCCGCACCGACGAGGCCGTGACCGCCTACGTCGAAGCCCTCGAACGCGACGGCGACGACGTCTGGGCCCTGAACAATCTCGGGCTGGTGCTGATCGAGGCCGAGCGCTTCGCCGAGGCCCTGCCCGCCCTGGCCCGCGCCGCGCAGCTGGACTCGGTCGATCCGCGCATCCGCAACAACCTGGCCGTGGCCCTCGAACGCACCGGCCACATCGACGACGCGGCGGCCGCCTACGCCCTGGCCGCCGAGGCCGGACACGCGCCGGCGATCGCGAGCAGCGAGCGTCTGGCTCCGCTGGCCGCGTCGGCCCCTGGCGAGCCGGCCGATCTCGCGACCCTGGCCGCGACGGCGCCCGGCTCCGCCCCCCACGTCGCGGAAGCGGCCATGGCGGTCGAGCCTCTGCCCGAGCCCGCGATCGAACACGCGGCCGAGCAGGATATCGAACCGGACGCCGGAGAATAATCCACGTAAACACTCGCTCATCAAGGAGTTGGGGGGCCCGAAGAATCGGGCCCCTTTTCCTTGGACTCCGGTGGTCCTGTGACTAAGTTTCCGAAAGGCGCCAAGCCTTTTTTCAACCACTAGCGGAACCGGCCGCGCGCCACGATCGCAGACCGGACCACGGCCTCCGCTCGAAACAGAATTGGTTCTTTTCCCAGGAGGGAAGGGGATGGCTGACAAGTCCTTCAACGCCTTCGCCATGGCCCAGCAGCAGTTCGACCGCATGGCCGAGAAGCTCGGTCTGGACCAGGCCGCCCGCGATCTGCTCCGCAATCCCGATCGCGAGATGGCCTTCAACATCCCCGTCCGCATGGACGACGGCAGCGTCAAGGTGTTCCGCGGTTTCCGCGTGCAGCACAACGACGCCCGCGGTCCCTGCAAGGGCGGCATCCGCTTCCATCCCCAGGAGACCATCGATACGGTGCGCGCCCTGGCCACGTGGATGACCTGGAAGTGCGCGGTCGTGGACATCCCGCTGGGCGGCGGCAAGGGCGGCGTCATCTGCGACCCGCATCACCTGTCGATGCGCGAGCAGGAGCAGATCTGCCGCGGTTGGGTGCGTCAGATCGCTTCCAACGTCGGCCCGGTGCAGGACGTCCCCGCCCCCGACGTGATGACCAACGGCCAGCACATGCTGTGGATGATGGACGAGTACGAGCGGATCCATCGCGGCCACTTCCCCGGCTTCATCACCGGCAAGCCCCTGGGCCAGGGCGGCTCCAAGGGCCGCACCGCCGCCACCGGCTACGGCGTGATCTACACCCTGCGCGAGGCCCTGAAGCGCAAGAACGTCGACGTCGCCAAGACCACCGCGGCCTTCCAGGGCTTCGGCAACGTCGCCCAGTACGCGGTCGAGCTGTACACCAAGCTCGGCGGCAAGGCGATCTGCGTCAGCAGCTGGGACCAGAACGACCAGGCCAGCTACACCTTCCGCAAGCTGGACGGGATCGACCTCGAGCAGCTGCGCGGGATGACCGACCGCTTCGGCGGCATCGACAAGGACAAGGCCCGCGAGGCCGGCTACGACGTGCTCGACGGCGGCGCCTGGATCGAGCAGGACGTCGACATCCTGCTGCCCTGCGCCCTGGAGAACCAGGTCAACGCCGAGACCGCCCAGAAGATCAGCGGCCAGGTCAAGTTCATCGCCGAGGGCGCCAACGGCCCGACCACCCCGGAGGCCGACGAGATCCTGCAGCAGAAGGGCGTCTTCTGCATTCCGGATTTCCTCTGCAACGCCGGCGGCGTGACCTGCAGCTACTTCGAGCAGGTCCAGTGCAACCAGAACTTCTTCTGGTCCGAGGAAGAGGTTCTCGGCCGTCTGGACGAGATCATGACCCTCGCGTTCCACGCCGTCGCCGACCTGGCCGAGAGCCAGGGCGAGTACATGCGTGACGCGGCCTACATGATCGCCATCCAGCGGGTCGCCGAGGCCTGCCGCCTGCGCGGCTGGATCTAGCGAACGGAACCGGAGCCGCCTCCGCGCGGCCTCGGCCTCCGCTCCGGCGAAAAGAAAGACCGGCGGTCCCTTCGGGGGCCGCCGGTTCTTTTTCGTCCCTGGCCGTCGCGGTGGACCTATTCCCGGCAGAGGAACGCCAGCGCCCGGTCGGCCTCGGCGTCCATGCAGACCTGCAGCATGCGCCCGCCCGACACCGCCGGGACGTGGATCACCCGCAGCACGTCGTCCAGTTCGGCCCGCTTGGGCAGCACCTCGGCCAGGGCGTTGGGCGTCCCGAGCAGGAAATCCTCGTTGAACACGATGTCCGGCTTGTCCGGATAGAGGGGCAGATACGCGATGTCGGCCTCGACCAGGTCCTGGAAGAAATGCGTGCCGAAGGAGACGTCGGGCACGTAGTCCTCCTTGCGGCGGGCCACCTCGACCAGCAGGCGGGCGTGGTTGATGTCGGCGTACTCGACGCTCACGCCGAGGGTGATGTCGCCGCGGCTGCCCCAGCGCCCCGGCCCCATCAGGATGAAGCGGCGGTGGGGCAGAGCCCGGTTCAGCTCGCCGACCGCGCGCCCGATCTCGACCATGCGGTCGCGGAACTGCACCCGGGCGTAGGCCTCGGGCGGCACGTAGACCACGTATTCGATGTCGCGCGCCACCCCCATCGGCACGAAATGGTCGGCCGAGAAGACGCGTTCGCCGGTCGGCACGCCGCTCGGCACCCGCACCCGCTCGTGGCGCTCGCCCCGGCTCTGCGGCCGGCACTGGAGGATGAACAGGCGCTGGCCGTCGTGGGCGAACTCGACGTCGACCGGCACGCGCCAGGCCGCCTCCAGGGTGTCGAGGATCGCCTTCATCTGCGCGGCGAAGGGGCCGCGGTCGATCAGCGAGTCGAAGGTGACCACCATGTCGCGCGGATCGGTGTTGAACATCATCGTCGACGCGGGAATCAGCATCTCGTCGCGGAAGACCGAGAAGATCCGTTCCATGGCGGGGAAACGCCCGCCCTTCTCCTGCAGCAGGTCGGCCACCGGGACGGTCGTGAACTCGTTGCTCTCGAGATCGATGACGTCGATCCGGGTCTGGCTGTAGCGGAGGGTCTCGCGCGGCTCGACCGTCGCGCGCAGCTTGGGCTGGCCGGGGCTGAACAGGCGCGGATAATCGTCGCCGACGCGGTCGACCGCACGGGTGCCCAGTCCGGCCACCAGCCGCACCATGCCGTTCTCGCGCTTGAGCCGGGGCGACCAGCGGAACTCGTTGCGGCTGAACGCCACCCCCGCGAACGCGGGCAGCCAGTAGCGCCCCAGGCGGTGCCCGACGACCGGCTGGATGATGCAGGCCATCTCCTCGCGGAAATCGAGCAGGCCCCTTTCCTCGCGGTACTGGATGGCGTCGGGCGAGAAGATGCTGGCGTAGACCTGGCTGATGGCCCCGAGCAACTCGTTCAGGCGTTCCTCGGGCGAACCCTGGTTGGCCAGAAATAGGCTCTGGTACTTGCCCGAGAACGCGGCGCCGAGCCGGTCCTCGAGCAGGCTGCTCGAGCGCACCACCAGCGGCACCTCGCCCAGAGACTGCAGGATGCCGGTCAGGGCCTCGCGCACGTACCGCGGGAAACGGCCGTTCAGGAAATAGCGCCGCAGCAGGCGGTAGCGGCTGCGCAGCTCGTCGACGTCGCCGTACTTGATGTTGATGACTTCCTCGAGCCCGTTGAGCTTCACGAACTCGAGCATCACGTCCGAGCGCACGTAGTAGGTCAGCGGCGTGGTGAAGTCGCCGACCGGGGCGCCCTGCTCGCGGGCGCGGGCCAGCACGTCGTGGGCCAGGATGAAGCCAGTGGCCTTGCCGCCGAGCTTGCCCAGGCCGCGGTCCGGCCCCACGACGCGGGTGATGATGTCGGCGAAGTCGCGGATCGTCAGCACGTCGCGCGCCACCCGCAGCAGCTCCAGCTGGTCGGTGAGGAAGCGCCGGATCAGGGCCACGCGCGTCCCGCGCACGTCGGCCATCGAGAGCGTGGGGCCGCCCGGCGCCATGTCGCAGAACCGCAGCACCTCGTCGCGGATGTCGGCCGACGAGCTGAAGGGGTCGTCGGCGATGTCCTCGAGCCGCAGCGCGACGTCCTTCTTCACCCCGAGCTGGATCAGGCCCTTCATCCTGTCGTCGTCCCAGTGGTGCGAGGCGTACTGGATCACGAGCTGGCGCAGGGCCTGCAGCTCCTTCATCGTCAGGGCGGGTTCGGGACGGTTGGGATCGGTCCAGTGCAGGAAGTCGGGGTTGCCCAGGATCTGGCTGACGTTCAGTTCGAGCTGCTCCATCCGCACGATGCCCTCCTTGTGGAGGGTCAGCATCAGGTAGCGGATGATCTTCTCGTAGAGGACCGGATTGTCCTGGCGGAAGTGGTTCAGGTCCTCCCGCCAGGTCCGAGGTTCGGATTCCCGGGCGCGATCAGTGGTCATGGACGATCTCCCCGGAGGCCTAGGCTCCACTGCCGGAATCGGATGTCTTCGGGGCCGCCTTCTTGGTCGCCTTCTTGGCGGTGGTCTTCTTCGCCGCCGTTTTCCTGGTCGCGGTCTTCTTGGTCGTCTTCTTGGTCGCGGCCTTCTTGGTCACGGCCTTCTTGGTCGTCTTCTTCGTCGACGCCGCCTTCTTCGCGGTCTTGCGGGCGGCCGTCCTGCGGGACGGCTTCTTCGCGGGCGCCGCGGACTCGGCGGCCGCCCGTTCCGCCTCCGGGGCTGTCTTCTCGGCCGGGGCCTTGTCCGGTTCCCCGGACCGCCCGGCATCCTGCGCCGGGACCTCGGCCGGAACCGCATCCTTCGCGGGGGGCGCGGAAGCTTCGGCGGCCGCGGCGTCGGTCTCGACGGCGGGAGCGGGCGCCTCGGCGCCGCCGCTGCTGCGCCGGCGCGAACGGCGGCGGGACGATTTGCGGCCGTTGGACCGCGGCGACGACGCGTCGCCGGCGAAGCCGAGCGCGGTCACGACCCAGGTGCCGCCGGCCTGCTCGTCGCGGCTGGCGGTGAGCAGACCGAGGGCCATGGCGTCCTCGAGCACGTCGCCGAAGGAGCTGTAGTTCCAGTTCGATTCGTTGAAGTCGGGCTTCTTGCGCTTCATCGTGTCCTTGACCAGCGACGAGTAGAGCGGCCCCTTGTGCTCGAGCATCAGGCCCTGGATGGTCGAGACCAGCAGGCTGAAGAGCTTCTTCTTCTCGGCCGGTACGTTGTCCATCCGGGGCGTGCGGCCGCCGTCCTTCTTCTGCATCAGGTCGTCGTAGAAGATGAACTCGTCGCAGTTGGAGATCAGCAGCTTCGAGCTGGACCCGCGCACGCCGATCCCGATGACCGACTTGGCGTTCTCCCGCAGCTTCGAGACCAGGGGCGAGAAGTCCGAGTCGCCCGAGACGATCACGAAGGTGTCGATGTGGTTGTTGCTGTAGCAGAGGTCCAGGGCGTCGACGACCAGGCGGATGTCGGCGCTGTTCTTGCCGCTGACCCGCGGCGAAGGCACCTCGATCAATTCGATGGCCGCCGCATGGAGATCGCCCATGTATTCCGGATAGTAGCTCCAGTCGGCGTAGGCCTTTTTCATGATGATGCGGCCCTTCTCGAGCAGCCGGCCGAGAACGTGGTTGATATCGAAACGCTGGCGCATGTCGCGCGCGCCGAGAGCGACGTTGTCGAAATCGATGAACAGCGCGAGATTGGTTTCGCGGTCCTGACTCATGGGAACTCCTCGTGTACGGATATCGCGGCCAGCCGGAGAGGACGCCGCTTCGGAATGCAAAATAGCCTTTACCATGCGATCATTGCCACAGAAATTACGAGTACGGCCGTCGCCCGATCCGCGGGCGGCCATGAAACTCCGAGGGAGGCACATCGATGTCCGAGAATCTTTCCGCCGCCGAACTGGTCCGCCTCGTCCGCCGCGTCTTCCAGCCCACGTCCGCCGACACCGGCCTCGCGGTGATCGTGGACCTGCCCGACGACCGCCTCGCGGACAACCCGGACTGGCGGCGGCGGCGCGAGCTGGCGGCCGAATGGGCGGCGCGCCTGGCCGAGGCCCGCGACGAGCTGGGCCTGCCCCGGGTGACCCTGGCCTGGTACCGCAACGCCGGCGGCAACAACGCCGACCTGCCCGCCGACTGCCATCCCGGAATCGGCGAGGTCCTGCACCACGCCGACGAGCTGGCCGGGCGCGAAGCCGTCCCCTTCGAGCGCCTGTTCGCCGAACACAGCCTGCTGATCGCCCCGACCGAGCTGTCGGCCACCGCGCCGATGAAGGTCGCCGCCCGCTCGCATCCCCTGCGCGCGGCGACGATGCCGGGATTCCTGCCCTCGATGGTGCCCGCGCTGCGCCTGGACTACGACGAGGTGAACCGGCGGGTCGGACGGCTGAAGGAGCTGCTCGACCCCGCGACCGAGGCGCGCCTGGTCTTCGGCGTCGACGGGCGACGGCACGAGCTGCTGCTCGACCTGCGCCACAACGAGGCCCACGCCTCGGGCGGCTTCTTCCCGGCCAACGGCGTCGCGGGCAACCTGCCCTCGGGCGAGACCTACATCGTGCCCTACGAGGGCGAGCGCCCGGGCGATCCGAGCCGCAGCGCCGGCACGCTGCCGGTGCAGTTCGGCGACGAGGTGGTGCTGTACGCGATCGAGGGGAACAAGGCCGTCGCGGCCGAGGGCGAGGGCCCGCGGGCCGCGGCCGAGGCGCGGCGGATCGTCGACGAGCCGGCCTACGCCAACCTGGCCGAGCTGGGACTGGGCGTGCTGGGAGACTACGGCCTGGCGCCGACCGGCAGCATCCTGCTGGACGAGAAGCTGGGCCTGCACATCGCCTTCGGGCGCAGCGACCACTTCGGCGGTTCGGTCGGACCGGGAGATTTCAGCTCGCCGGAGGCCGTGGTTCACCTCGACCGCGTCTTCATCCCGCAGATGCAGCCGCGGGTCGCGGTCGAATCGCTGACTCTCGACGGGCCGGCCGGAACGATGGAGATCATGCGCGACGGGCGCTACCGCGACGTCTTCTGAGGCGCCGCGCGGACCGGCGCGATGCCCAGCACGTTCGGCACGGGGAAGGCGATCCGGTTGAGGTCGCTTTCCCACAGCCCGCTCTCGAAACTGCCCACGAACTCCTTCTCCACGCCCCCGGCGCCGACGAAGAGCTGCGCCTCGGGCCCCCCCTCGAGATACATCGCGCCGGTGATGTCCAGCGGCAGCTGCAGCAGGTGCTCGATCAGGTCGTGCGTGGAATAGGGCGAGCGGCAGTGGATCATCAGCACGCGGCCGTCGCGGTCGACCGCGATCGCGGCGGTGCTGTAGCGGCGGTTCTGCTGCGACCAGACGTTGTGGCCGCGGCACGAGATCATCCGGATGCTCTGGACGATCGTGCCGTAGCCCGCGGCCGCCTCCCGCCAGTCGTCGCAGGCCCGGTCGACGATCCGCACCGGCTGCGCCGAGGGATCGAGGCGGTCGCAGACCAGGAAGGTCTTGTCCTTCGAGACGTAGGCGTTGTTGACGTGGTCGCGGGTCCGCATCAGCGATACGGAGGTGCGCCCGTCCTTCTGGTACATCGAGGCGTTGATGGCCGCGGCCAGGCCGTGACGGCGGCACCATTCGCGCGCGGTGTGCAGCTCGCCCTCCCCCGGCGCCGAGGTGTTCAGCAGGCGCAGTTCCCAGAGCCCGGGGTCGAAACGCAGGATGCGGATGCGGGAATCGCCGATCGACGACTGGCGCGGCGCGGCGAAGGATCCGAGTTCGAGGCCGGGCTCGAGCTCTTCCCATTCGCCGGGGACCGTCGCGGCCGACGAAAATAATGGGGTTGGCGCAACACCTGCAGCTGTTCAAGCTTGTCCTTCACCATCGGCCATAACAC
>CAYLMM010000003.1:0-47060 GCA_964384825.1 uncultured Fibrobacteraceae bacterium | reverse complement strand
CTTCCCATTCGCCGGGGACCGTCGCGGCGGCCGCGACCTCGGCCGCGGTCTCGGAGGCGGAGACGGCCGGCGTCGCAGCCGCCGGCAGGATGGCCGCCAGCAGCGCCGCCAGGAGGATCGCCCTCGGTCCCATCGCCCCTCCTTCTAGCCCCGCGCGTCGAGCAGGGCCAGGATCTCGTCTGTGCGCGCCCGCATCAGGGCGGCGTCGCCCCGCGACTCGACGTTCAACCGGATCACCGGCTCGGTGTTCGACAGGCGCAGGTTGAACCGCCACTGCCCCATGTCCAGCGAGAGCCCGTCGGTGCGGTCGACGCCGGCCGCGTCCGGGCCGTAGCGTTCCTCGATCGCGGCCAGGGCCCCGAGCGGATCGTCCAGGCGGCGGTTGATCTCGCCGCTGGCCGGGAACGCCCGCTGCATCGCCCCGACCAGGGCGGACAGCCTCTCGCCCGTACGGCTCATCTCGGCCAGCACCAGCAGCCAGGGGATCATGCCGCTGTCGCAATAGGCGAAATCGCGGAAATAGTGGTGCGCCGACATCTCGCCGCCGTAGAGGGCGTCCTCGCGGCGCATCCGCTCCTTGATGAAGGCGTGGCCGGTCTTGTTCATCACCGGTTCGCCGCCGGCTTCCGCGACCACCGCCAGGGTGTTCCAGACCAGGCGCGGGTCGTGGACGATCCGCGCGCCCGGCTCGTCGCGCAGCAGCGAGCGGGCCAGCAGGCCGACCAGGTAGTAGCCCTCGACGAAGGCGCCGCTCTCGTCGAAGAAGAAGCAGCGGTCGAAGTCGCCGTCCCAGGCCAGACCCAGATCGGCGCCGGCGGCGCGGACCGCGTCGGCGGTGGCGGCCCGGTTCTCCGGCAGCAGGGGGTTGGGCACCCCGTTGGGGAACGAGCCGTCGGGCTCGTGGTGCACCCGCAGGAACTCCACCGGCAGCCGGGGCTCGAGCCGGTCGAGGATCGGCCCGGCGCAGCCGTTGCCGGAATTGACCACGATGCGCAGCGGCCGGAAGGCCGAGACGTCGGTCCGCGCGAGCAGGAATTCCACGTAGGCGTCCACGGTGTCGGCCGGGTTCGTCTCGCCGCGCCGCCCGCCCGCGGGGAAATCGCCGGCCGCCGCCATCGCGCCGATCTCGTGCAGGCCGGTGTCGCCGCTGACCGGGACCGAACCCGCCCGCACCAGCTTCATCCCGTTCCAGCCCACCGGGTTGTGGCTGGCGGTCACCATGATCCCGCCGTCGAGCTCTTCGGAGAAGGTCGTGAAATAGACCTGCTCGGTGCCGCAGAGCCCGATGTCCAGCACGTCGACGCCGGCTTCGTTCAGGCCGGCGCAGACCGCGGCGGCCAGTTCGGGGCTGCTGTCGCGGACGTCGCGGCCGACGCAGAAACGGCCGCCGCCGAGGCGCAGGGCGGCGGCCCGGCCCACGCGGCGCGCGAGATCGGCGTCGAGATCGGCGGGCACGCGGCCCCGGATGTCGTAGGCCTTGAAACAGGCGGGAATGTCGGGCATGGGGATCTCCTCGGATGCGGTGCGCTCGGCCTGGAACGACCAGTTTGGTCGGCCCGGAGCGCGGCGTCAACCCCGGGAAGATTGACAGCGGCCGCTCGGAGCGGGATTCTGGGTGAGAAGAACAGGAGGACGCCGTGATCGAGATCCGCCCCGGACTGAACCTCGATGAGGACGAGCTGGTCTTCGCCTACATCCACGCCTCCGGCCCCGGCGGCCAGAACGTGAACAAGGTCGCCACGGCGGTCCAGCTCCGCTACGACGTGCGGCAATCGCGGTCGCTGCCCGCCGGCGTGAGGAACCGCCTGATGCGGATCGCCGACCGCCGGATCAGCAACGAAGGCGTGCTGATCATCGACGCCCGCCGCCACCGGACCCGCGAGGCCAACCGCCGCGACGCCGTCGGAAGGCTCGTCGAACTGATCGCCCGCGCGGCCGAGCCCCCCAAACCCCGCCGCTCCACCGCTCCGACCCGCGCCTCGCGAGAGCGCAGGCTCGACCAGAAGAAGCGCCGGTCCCGGGTCAAGAAGGACCGCCGCACCCCGGCGGGCGAGGATTGACGGCCCCGTCCGCCCAAGCCGCCCGCGCCGAATTCCCTTGAACCCGGACAGAACCGGTCCTAGCCTGGAACCGATATCGCTTGTCCACCCCGCAAGAGGAGGAGATCCATGCCCAGGCTGATCATCATCCCGGCGGCCATCCTGCTGCTGGCGCTCGGATGCAGCCCCCTCCAGGAGGACCAGAGCCATCTGACGGCGCTCGATGAGCTGCCGGCCCAGTATGGCCGTCTGGTCTCCGTGACCCCTCATTACGCGAAACACGAATGGTACGAATTGTGGTTCTGCGACGACGAGACCGGCGCCGTGACCCACGTCCCCCTCTACCGGCCGACCTGGAGCTACAATCCCGAACGCGTGCGGACGATCACGCGCACGCCTTCGCCCGCCGACCTGGGAGGTGCGCCATGAGATCGGGACTCTGCACGAGCTGGCTCAGCCGCATGGGCTTCATCGCGGCCGGCCTGGCCGCCCTGCTCGCGGTGGCCGAGAAGATCGCCAACATGAACGGCCAGACGATGTCCTGGATCGATTATTCGGCGGGCCGGATCCTGGAATTCGCCGCGATCCTGCTGCTGTTCGTGATCGCGCTGCAGCTGCGGTTGATCCGCCGCGCCCTCGAAGCCCGCGACTGACCGATCCCGCCGGGGCGGCCGCCTTGACCGTCCCGGCCCGAATACCCATCCTTCCGCTATTGAATTCCCGGCCAGCGTCTTTCATGATAACATCCATTCCGGACGACGAAGGAGACGCCCTTGTCCATCCTCAACGATCCCTTCCGCCGGCTGCGGGCCCTGCTGGCCCTGGTGGGCATCCATTCGATCGCCGTCGGCATCGGCCTGATGGCCCACCCCGCCTCTGTGTTCGAATTCATGGGCTACGCCCGCTGTTCCGAGCCCTTCTTCCCGACCCAGGGCGGCGTTTTCCACATTGTGATGGCCGTCGGCTATCTGATGGCCGCGGCCGACCCCTCGGGCAACCGCTGCCTGATCACCTTCGCCGTGGTGGTCAAGCTGCTGGCCACGGCCTTCCTCGTCTTCTATTGGAGCGCGATCGACCGCATCCCGGTGGTTCTGGTCTCGGGCGTGCTGGACGGCTTGATGGGCGTGCTGATCCTGGCGGCTTCGGTCACCTGGCGGCGGAGCCTCGCGAGCGAAGGGAACTGAGATGGATACGAGTCTGCCGGGGATCGTGGTGACGGGAGCCTCGGGTTTCGTGGGCCGCCACTTCCTGGCGAGCGCCACGGGCCGCTACCGGCTGTTCTGCCTGGCCCGCCGTTCGCGCCGCGAGGCCGGCGTGGCCGACGACGAGAACCTGCGCTGGACGCAGGCGGACGTCGCCCGCTGGGACAGCATGCGCCAGGTGGTGACCTGCGTGAAGGAGCACGGCGGCGCCGAGTTCGTGCTGCATCTCGCCGGATACTACGACTTCAAGCAGATGGAGCATCCCGAATACGACCGCACCAACGTCCTGGGCACCCGCAACGTGCTGAAGCTGGCCAAGCAGCTGAGCATCAAGCGCTTCCTGTTCGCCAGCTCGCTGGCGGCCTGCCGATTCCCCGACGGTGACGACCGGGTCGACGAGGACACGCCGCCGGACGCCGACTTCGCCTACGCCCGCAGCAAGCGCCTTGGCGAACAGATGGTCCGCGAGCATTCGGAATGGTTCCCCTCCTCGGTCCTGCGCCTGGCCGCGGTCTACAGCGACTGGTGCGAGTACCCGCCGGTGTACGTCTTCCTCAAGACCTGGCTCTCGAAGGCCTGGAACGCCCGCATCCTGGGCGGCCGCGGCGAATCGGCCGTCACCTACATCCATATCCAGGATCTGATGAAGTTCATCCACCGGGTGCTGGACCGCACCGACGAGCTGCCGCGCTTCTGCATCCACAACGCCAGTCCCGACCACACCACCAGCCACATCGACCTGTTCCGGACCGCCACCGGTTTCCACTTCGGCAGCCAGATCCCGCCGATCCTGATGCCGCGGACGCTGGCGCGGCTCGGGGTGGCGGCCCGCTGGACGCTGGGCAGGATGATCGGACGCCCCCCCTTCGAGGCGCCCTGGATGGTGCAGTACATCGACAAGAAGCTGCAGGTGAACACCGACCGGACCAGGGCCGAACTGGACTGGGCGCCGACGCCTCGGCTGAGCATCGAACGCCGGCTGCTGGTGATGATCGAGAACATGAAGACCCACCAGGAAGCCTGGCGCCTGCGGAACGAGGCCGCCCTGCGCCGGGTGTCGCAGCGGCCGAACCTGGTGATCTCGGAGCTGCTGGAGGACAAGCGCGACGACCTGGTCGACCGCATCGCGGCCTACGTCCTGTCCCCGGGCAACGCCGAGCGCTTCTGCAACTACCACCGGATGGAGCAGGAGCAGCTGCGCTGGTTCCTGACGCTGGTCTACCAGGTGCTGACCGTAGCGGTGCGCACCCGCGACCGCCGGATGGTGCGGACCTACGCCCAGATGATCGCCGTGCGGCGCCGCCAGGAGGGTTTCACCGCCGATCACGTCTGCGATTTCCTGACGACCGTCGGCCGCCTGATCGCCGACGAGCTGCGCCTGCAGCCCGAACTCGCCGACCTCCACCAGCAGATCCACGATTACGTGACGCTGAGCTTCCAGCTGGCCGCCGACGGGGTCGAGGACGTCTACGAGAGCATGGCCGCCCTGCCGTCGGGCGACGTTCCGGAAGGCTATCGCGAACTGGAGCTGCCGACGACGGTCACCGATCTGCAGCATGTCGTCCATCAGCTCGAAAGCATCTGCGACGACGCGCTGCCGCCCCGGCTGCGAATCGGCCCCTGAAAACCCAGGCGATCACTCTGCGATACCGGATAATGCATACCCGCTTATAGCATTAATAAGATAGATTTCGCCCTGTTAACACTTGTTTCCTCTTTAACATCTGCCTATTGGTTACGGAAGGATACGACAGCTTCGTGTCCGCCCGACGCCTCCCGATCAACGAAAAGAGGTGGCTCCATGTGTTCCGACGATGCGCCCAAGAGCGGCCGCTGGGAAGACATCTACTGGAAGGCGCACCACTACAACGAACGGACCGTCCTGAAGTCCGGATCGTTCCTCAATTCCTTCTGCCCCCACTGCGGAAAGAGCGTCATCAAGGATCACATGATCCATCTGGAGACCGTCACCGAGGACGGCCGGACCGGCTGGGTCGAGTTGAGCCCCTTCTTGAACGTCTACGAGCGCCGCAGCGACATCCGCCTGCCCGACGGGAAGGAAGTCGCGGACCTGCGCTGCAGCCATTGCCACCGATCCCTGAAGGTGGAGGGCGAGAAATGCCATCGGGGCGACTCCCACGTCGCGTGCCTGATGGTCGCGGTCGCCACCATCCGCGTCCCGCTGTACTTCTGCATGCGTGAGGGCTGCCCCTGGCACCGGATCGACCCGGACGACCAGTACAAGATCATTCTCGACGACAGCATGGAGTGGTGAAACCCATGGCCAATCCCAGACGAGGGAGCGGGAAGGTCCTGCCCCTGACCATCGTCGCCGTCCTGGCCGGCCTGATCGGCCTGATCGGCTACATCCAGGCCGGGCCCGACGGCGAAGCCGGGCGCTACTACTACCGGTGCTCCGGCGGAGCGGTTCTCTTCGAACACGCCGCGCACCAGGATCAGGTCGGCGAATGCCAGCTCTGCCACCACGAGATGGTCGGCGGATTCTTCGGCTGCGACGCCTGCCACGACGATCCGGAATTCACCGCGGACATGCTCGATCACGCCGAGCTGGTCGCGATCGAGGATCATTCCTGCGACGGCTGCCACGAGATCGCCGACGACGACCAGGCCCGCGGCTGCCGCGCCTGCCATCCGGCCGGCGCCGTCGAGGGCGAGCCCATCCTGGGCTGCGACGGCTGCCACGACGATCCCGAGTACGCGCCCGGACTGGTGACCCACGGCGAACTGCTGGAGATCGAAGGGCACGAATGCGAAGGCTGCCACACCGCGCGCGCCGTGGCCGACGCCTATCACTCGAACTGCAACGCCTGCCATCTGGCCGAGGCGCCCGAGCGGTTCGCGGACCCCGAAGGCAAGGCCCTCTGCGCGGCCTGCCATCTCAAGTGATCGGGATCGGAGAGGAAACATGAGTCTGCTTGACGTCCTGAAGACACCCGCGGCCCGCGTACCGCGCCGCCCCGAAGGCGCGGCCGAGATCATCGATCTGCCGGCGCCGGACGAGGTCGTGATCCCTCTGGAATATCCCGAGAGGATCCTGTTCAAGCCCCTGGTGCAGGCCGGCGAGGAGGTCGCCGAGAACCAGGTCATCGCCCGCTCCGAACTGGGCAACTGCCTGCACGCCTCGATCGGCGGGAAGATCCGCGAGATCCGCACCATCTGGTCGGCCCGCGGCCACCACGTGCCGGCGATCGTGATCGAGAAGGGCACGCCCCCGGTCCTGGCTCCGGAAGAGACCCTGGCCCGATGCGGCCTGGATCTGGCCTCCGCCTCCCGGCTGGACCTGCTGAAATGCGGCGGGGTCATCTCGCCGTGGACCCTGCCGGGCCGCGAGCACAGCGAGGACGAGCCGGCCGACTACCCCGAGCTGCGGCATCTGGTGGTCAAGGCCTATCACCAGGAACCCACGATCTTCAACTGGGAGCTGCTGCTGCAGGAGAACGTCGGCGAGTTCCGCGAGGCCGCCCGGAAGGTGACCGAGATCGCCGCGCAGGCCCGGCTGTGGCTGCTGGTCTCGCGGCGGATCGAGCCGTGGGCCCGCGAAACCTTCGGCGACCTGATGGAGGTCGTCGGGGTGTCCGACGATTTCCGCAACCGCATCGAGCGGATCGTGGTGCCCCGGCTGGTGGGCGAAGACATCCCCAACACGCAGCCCTACGGCAGCCGCGGCGTGGGCGTGATCTCGGTCGAGAACGCCCTGGCCGGAATGCGGGCGCTCTCGGGCAAGCCCTTCACGCGCAAGACGGTGACCATCCACGGCGACGCCATGGCCCGCCCGGTGACCGTCCGCGCCCCGTTGGGCACCCGCATCAGGGACATCCTGGCGAGCCAGGGCCTCGATGCGCCGGAAGGCGGACGGATCCTGGTCGGCGGCCCGATGATGGGTTCGGCCCAGTACACCGACGAGACGCCGCTTACCAAGCTGGAGCACGGCATCTACCTGATGTCGGCCGACAAGCTGCCCTCCGAGGTGAACCTGACCTGCATCAACTGCGGCCGCTGCACGAGGGCCTGCCCGGTGAACCTGCAGGTGCACATGATCGGCCGCTGCGTCGAGTACGACCAGCTGGCCGACGCCCGTGCGCGACATCCCGAGGCCTGCAACGAGTGCGGCCTCTGCGCCTTCGTCTGTCCCTCCCACCGGCCGCTGGTGCAGCTGGTGCGGATGGCCAAGAAGTACGGTGGTTGACGTGATGAACAACATGAACCAGGAATCCAAGCTGAGCGTCGCCGCGAGCCCGCACTGGCGCGACGGCAGTTCCCTGACCCGCATCCAGGCCCTGTGGCTGCTGGCGCTGCTGCCCGCGATGGCCGCCGGCGTCGTCCACTTCGGCTTCGCGGCGCTGCGCGTGACGGCCTTGGCGGTCGCCTCGGCGGTGGCCCTGGACGCCATCTGCAACCGCCTGCTGATCTCCAAGGACTTCACCACCAACTGGAGCAGCGTGAGCCTGGCGATCCTGCTGGCCTTCCTGCTGCCGGTCGACGCCCCCTGGTGGCTCGTGCTGGTGGGGGTGTTCTTGACGATCGTCATCGGCAAGAAGCTCTTCGGCGGCTGGGGCGGCTATCCCGTCCATCCGGTGGCCCTGAGCTACGCGATGCTCTCGGTCTCCTGGCCCGATCGCCTGGACTACACGGCCTCGCTGCTGAACTCGGCCTGGCGGGTGACGATGGTCGAGCCGATGCGCCTGGTCAAGACCCTCGGCGCGGGCGCCGAGGCCTCCTACGCCAAGGTCGACCTGCTGCTCGGCACCCAGGTCGGCGGCGTCGGCAACGCCATGGTGCTGTGGCTGCTGATCGGCGGGCTGTTCCTGCTGCTCATCCGCCAGATCGAATGGCAGATCCCCGTCGGATTCCTGGCCGGGGTCGCCGGCTGCGCCTGGCTGCTGGAACTGGTGGTGCCGGGCCAGACCGCCTCGCCGCTGTTCCAGATCCTGGCCGGCAGCACGGTCCTGACGGCCTTCTTCCTCGTCCCCGAGCAGACCACGTCGCCGGTCAATCCCTGGCCGATGCTGATCTACGGCCTGCTCGGCGGCGTGCTGCTGGTGCTGATCCGGGCGTTCTCCAGCCACGTCGACGGCGCGATCTTCGCCGTCCTGCTGGTGAACCTCTGCAGCCCCCTGCTGGACCGCATCACCCCCCGGATCGTGGGACTGGAGGTTGCGAACGATGCGTGAGATCGGACGCCTGGTGCTGGTTCTCGGCCTGATCTGCTCGTTGAGCGCCGCCGCGCTGTCGTACGTGCGCACCTCGCTCGCGGACCGCATCGAGCAGCAGAGCGACTTCTACGTCCGGGGGCCCGCCCTCGAACGCCTCTTCGCCCGCCCGGCCGACGAGCTGCTGGGCAACAAGATCACCTTCGCGCTCGGGGAGCAGGATTATCCCGTATTCTTCACCCGCGAGGGCGGCGAGGTGACCGGACTGGCCGTCGAGGCCCCCGGGCACGGCGGATACTCCGGCGACATCGTGATGATGATCGGGATCGACCTGCGCAGCGGGCGGGGCCTGGGCGTGGAGATCGTCTCGCACGGCGAGACCCCGGGCGTCGGCGCCCGGGTCGAGCAGCCCTCGTTCCGCAAGCAGTGGCGGGGCCTGCCCCTGGACGCTCCCGCGGCCCTGCGCGGCGACGGCGGCGGCATCGACGCCGTCTCGGGCGCGACCTACTCGTCGCGGGCGATGATCGACGGCACGAACCAGGTGCTCGACCTGGTCCGTGAACACAAGACCGACATCCTGGCGCGGATCGAGGGGGACGTCCCCGCGACCGGCGAAAACGGAGCGTGACCATGACCTTCAGACAGGCGCTGACCCACGGATTCTGGAAGGACCTGCCGCCCTTCCGGCTCGTGCTCGGGCTCTGTCCCTCGTTGGCGGTGACGTCGACGGCGGAGAACGGGCTGGGCATGGGACTGGCCGTGACCTTCGTGCTGATCTTCTCGAACATGTTCATCTCGATGCTGCGCAAGGCGATCCCCGACAAGGTGCGCATCGCCAGCTACATCGTGGTGATCGCGACCCTGGTGGTGCTGGTCGAGCTGGGCATGAAGGCCTACTTCTTCCCGCTCTCGCAGCAGCTGGGCATCTACATCCCGCTGATCGTGGTGAACTGCATCATCCTGGGCCGCGCCGAGGCCTTCGCCTCGCGCAACCCGGTGCCGATCTCGATGGCCGACGGCCTGAGCATCGGGCTGGGCTTCACCATGTCGCTGGCGCTGGTCGGCTCGTTGCGCGAGATACTCGGCGCCGGCACCTGGTTCGGCATGTCGGTCTTCGGCGAGAGCTTCGAACCCTTCGGCTTCATGGTGAAAGCCCCCGGCGCGTTCCTCTGCCTGGGCATCCTGCTCGGCCTGATGAACGCCTGGAGCCGCAAGCGCGGCGAGATCTTCATCCAGACCTAGAACCGGAGATTGGTCATGAACCTGATCCTTTTGACCTTCGGCGCGATCTTCGTCAACAACATCCTGTTGGCGCAGTACCTCGGCAACTGCCCGTTCTGCGGCGTGTCCAAGAAGCTGGGCACCGCCTTCGGGATGGGCATGGCCGTGATCTTCGTCGCCACGCTCGCCTCGATCTTCACCTGGCTGGCCTACCACTACATCCTGGTGCCCCAGCATCTGGAGTTCCTCAAGACGCTGGTGTTCATCCTGGTCATCGCCGCCCTGGTGCAGTTCGTGGAGATCTTCCTGAAGAAGCAGAGCCGCACCCTGTACGACTCGCTGGGGATCTACCTGCCGCTGATCACCACCAACTGCGCTGTGATGGGCATCGCCCTGCTGAACATCAAGCAGGGATTCGACTTCATCGAGACGGTGGTCTTCTCGGCCGCCAGCGCCGCCGGCTTCGCCCTGGCGATCATCCTGTTCGCGGGCGTCCGCGAACGCCTCTTCCTGTCGCCGGTGCCCCGCTCGATGCAGGGCACGGCCATCGCCCTGGTCACCGCCGGCGTCATGTCGCTGGCGTTCCTCGGCTTCTCCGGCATGGTGCAATAGAAACGGGAGCCTGAACATGTTGATGCCTGTCGTGGTCCTGGGTGGAATCGCAGCCGTCGCCGCCATCGTGCTCGGCATCGCCGCCCGCATCTTCTTCGTGCAGGAGGATCCGCGCTTCAAGGGCGTGACCGACCTGCTGCCCGGCGCCAACTGCGGCGGCTGCGGATTCGCCGGCTGCTCGGCCTGCGCCGAGGCCATCGTCAAGGGCGAGGCCGAGGTCAACGCCTGCGTCGTCGGCCAGACCGAATGCGCCCAGCAGATCGCCGCCTACCTGGGCATGGAGATGGTCGGAACCGAGCCGCAGATCGCCTGCCCCGACTGCCAGGGCGGCGTCCGCGCGCTGCGCAAGTACGACTACGACGGCTTCGACGACTGCCGCGCAGCGATGCTCTTCTACCACGGCCCGGTGGTCTGCGACCACGGCTGCATCGGGCTGGGGACCTGCGTGCGCGCCTGCAAGTTCGGCGCGATCAGCATGGGGCCGAACGGGCTGCCGGTCTTCGATCCCGACCGCTGCGTCGGCTGCGGCGCCTGCGCCCGGGCCTGCCCCAAGGGGATCATCTCGATCATCTCCGAGACGACCAAGATCCTGCACTGGAACCGCTATTCCGAGTGCCTGGCCCCCTGCCGCCAGAAGTGCCCGGCCCAGATCAACATCCCGAAGTACATCGAGCACATCAAGCACGGCGAGTACGCGCAGGCCCTGCTGACGATCAAGGAGAGCAACCCGCTGCCTCTGAGCACCGGCCGCGTCTGCCCCGAGCCCTGCTCGCTGGCCTGCCGGCGCCAGATCGAGGACGAGCCGGTGGCCATCAACTACATGAAGCGCTTCGCCGCCGACTGGGAGATGAACTCGGGCAGCCGCCTGCATATCCCGGTCGCACCGGACACCGGCAAGCGCGTGGCGATCATCGGCGGCGGCCCCGGCGGACTGTCGGCCGCCTACTACCTGCGCCGCCTCGGCCACTCGGTGTCGATCTTCGAGAAGATGCCGGCGCTCGGCGGCATGCTGCGCTACGGCATTCCCGAGTACCGCCTGCCGAAGAAGATCCTCGACTGGGAGATCGAGGGCATCCTCGGGCTGGGCATCGAGGCCACCTGCAACGTCGAGATCGGCCGCGACTTCACCCTCGACTTCCTGCGGGCCGAGGGATACGACGCCATCTTCATCGCCGTCGGCGCCTGGCGCGACAAGGGCCTGGGGCTGACCGAGGGAGAGCTCGAGGGCGTCGAGAGCGGCATCAAGTTCCTCGAGAAGTTCCAGTTCGACGACCGGATCGAGTTGCAGGGCCACGTGATCGTGATCGGCGGCGGCAACACGGCCATCGACGCGGTCCGCACCTCGCTGCGGTCGGGCGCCGAGAAGGTCTCGATCGTCTACCGCCGTTCGCGCGACGAGATGCCGGCCAACCCGGCCGAGATCATCGCGGCCGAGGAGGAGAACGTCGAGTTCCGCTTCCTCAGCGCGCCGAACAGGATCATCAGCGAGAACGGCAAGGTCACCGGGATGGAGGTGCTGCGCATGGAGCTGGGCGAGCCCGATCCCAGCGGCCGCCGCCGTCCGGTGCCGATCGAGGGCTCGGAGGAGATCATCGACTGCGACCTGATCATCGAGGCCGTCGGCCAGGAGCCCGACATCGACTTCCTGCAGTGCGAGGGCATGCCGAAGCTGCCGACCACCCGCTGGCACACGATCGAGGCGGACGAGGACACCCTGCAGACCGACGTGCCCTACATCTTCACCGGCGGCGACTGCTTCACCGGCCCCGGACTGATGGTCGAGGCCATCGGCGCCGGGCGCTTCGCGGCCCGCTCGATCCACTACTACATGACCGACGGCGAGATCCCGCCGATCGAGCATCGCCAGACCGACCTGATCCCCGACTCGCTCTACGATTCGATCGTGGGCGTCGAGGCCAAGCCGAAAGTCCACGAACCGGTCGTCTCGCTCGAGGATCGCCTGGGAACCTTCAAGGAGGTCGAGGGCACGATCGACGAGGAGGACGCCCGCTACGAGGCGGGACGGTGCCTGAACTGCGGCACCTACTGCTACGATCACGACATGGAGGCGGCGCGGCTGGCGGCGGAAGAGGAAGCCGCCGGCAAGGAACCCGTCGAGGCCTGACCCGCGGCCCGGCGGCTTCGTCCGGCCGCGCGGAGTCGATGCGGAAAAGGAAAGGGGAAGCGCCGTTCGCGCTTCCCCTTTTTCATGCCATGGTTCGGGCTTCGGCCGGCCGGCGGCGCCCGGTCATCTCCCGGCGGGAGCCGTGTCCGTCGCGCGGCGGCAGGCCGCGAGCACCGGATCGGACCACAGCGGCCAGGCCGGATCGGCGCCGGCCGCATTGCGCCGGCGGGCGGCCTCGTCGTAGAGCAGCAGCAGGCCCGGCATCCGGGGCATCGCCTCGACCAGCGCCCGGCGGCCGAATTCCTTCTCCACCAGGGTCCACATCTTCCAGCCCACCGTGTACCAGGGACCCTGCACGCCGAAGAACCGGAACCCGGCCCGGTCGATCTCTTCGATACTCCCATCGAGGATCCCGTTGAAGAATCCGTCGACCGCGGCCAGATCCTCGGGGAAGCGGGCCAGGCCCTCGTCCCAGTAGCGGCGCAGCGAATCGGGCCCGGCGCCGACCGGATCGGCGTCGCAATCGCCGGCGGCCGCCAGCACCGCCAGACCCTCGCCGAAGGCGCTCGACCAGCGGGCCACCTGCCGGGTCTCCTCGTCCAGACCCCCGGGCGGATCGAGCGAGGCCGCCGCCAGTCCGATGTGGTGCAGCTCGTGGGCCAGGATTCCCTCCAGCCGCGCGGTCGGCTGCGTGGGATCCAGGTACATGAAGATGGCCGGATCGGCCGAGAGCTCCCAGACGAAGCTGTTGGTCATCGGCTTGATCACCGGATAGATGGTGGCGTCCAGCGGCGTGCCGGCCGGCAGATAGGCCAGCGAACGGCGGCCGCAGGCTGTCGCGTCGACATCCAGCCAGGAATCGAGCGCCCGGCGCAGATCGTCGCGCTGAACGAGCAGTTCCTCGGTCATGACGAAGGCCTGGAATTCCGCATCGGTGAAGTCGCGCTTCATGGCGGCCTCGCGATCCTTCAATCGCCGGTAGCCGTCGGTGGCGAAGATGCGCTCCCAATCCGCCGGTCCGGGCTGCTCGCCGCCCGCCAGCTTGTCCAGCACCGCCATCACGGCCTCGGCCTCGGCGGTGTCCAGCACCACGCCCTGGGGCCGGGCCCGGGCCGCGCCGCAGAAAACGACCATCCCCAGCAGCAGCGCCAGGGCCGGTCCGAAGATGCGTCGATGAGTTCTGCTCGAAACCATGCAAATCCTCCGGGATTCGGTTGTGGGACCGCATCCCATACGAATCACCAATCGCCGATGTTGCTTGATCTTGGATGGATTCCGAGAAGCGGCCGGTGGATATCGCCGAGGCCGGGCCGACGGTGGAGGGGCCGCGGAAAGGCGTCGAGAGGGCGAAGCGAGGGCAGGATGCCCGAGCCGCCCGAACGCGAGAAGGGGAAGCGCAGGAAGCGCTTCCCCTTCGGCCTTTCCGCGACCCCTCCACCGTCGGCCCGGCCCCTCGCCAGACCACCGCCCCCCTACTCGGAAACCATCAACTCCATGGCTCTTTCGACCGGAATGGAGATCACGCCCCGCTCGCGGTCGACCCAACGGTACTCCGCGAGAGCCGCAGTCTGGGATTCGCGCAGAGCCTCGACGTCGGCGTGCCGGGCTTCGGCCGCATCGATGCTTTGCCGGCGATTCTCCAGCGCGAACCAGCCGATCTGCAGCACCAGGACCACGATCACCACCGCCAGCGAAAGCACGGTGATCGCGAGCACGAGGCCGTGGATGTCGAGGGTGTCGCGCCGAAAGTCCATGCCGCCCCTTCTAGTAGTTCTCGAAATTCAACGATTCCTCGAGCCGCGGATCGCCCGCCGGCACCAGCGGCTTGCCGGCGGCGGCCCTCAGCAGCGCGGCCAGCCAGACGCCGCCGACTCCGATCAGCGTCGTGAAGTCGACCAGCCGCGGGACCACGTCCCCGGCGGCGCGCAGCTCAGGCATCACGACCCAGTAGAGATCGACCCAGTGCATCACGAGGATCCACCCCGCCCAGAACGCCATCAGCCTCACGCGGCGCTTGGCGTACCGGGACATCAGGCCCGCGAAGGGGATCAGCCAGTGCAGCACGACCAGCGCCAGGCCGACCGCCTGCCAGCCGCCGCGCTGCCGCCGCAGGAACCAGCCCGTCTCCTCGGGGATGTTGGCGTACCAGATCAGCATGTACTGGGAGAACGCGATGTAGGCCCAGAAGAAGACGAAGGCGAACATCGCCCGGCCGTAGTCGTTGTAGTGCTCGACGGTCACGATCCGCCCCATCAGGCCGCGCCGCTGCATGCAGAAGGTCATCAGCGTCATCAGGGCGAAGAACGCGACGACCGTTCCGGAGAAGTAGTAGACGCCGAACATGGTGCTGAACCAGTGCGGATCGAGGCTCATCAGCAGGTCGAAGGCGGCGATCGTGACGGTCAGGCCGTAGATCACCAGCGCGGGACCGCCCAGCTTCTCCGACCGCAGGGTCCAGGCCGGATCGCCGTCGGCGTCCTGCTTCAGCGACCAGCGGCGGAAGGTCTCGGCCAGCGCCGTCCAGATCGCCAGGCACCCCAGCAGCCGGATCGCGAAGAACGGCATGTTCAGGTACGCGGCCTTGTGCGCGATCAGGGGGTCGGCGGCGTGATGGGGATCGGCCCACGAGTAGACCTCCGGGGCCAGCCAGAGCAGCGGCAGCGCCAGCACGAACATCGCCGGCATGGTGCCCGAGACCGCCTCGGCCAGGCGCCGCACCACCACGCTCCAGCTCGATCGCGTCAGATGCTGCAGGGGCACGAACCACACCGCGCCGAGGGTCAGCGACAGGAAGAAGGCGTAGTTCAGCAGATAGCCGAAGCCCAGGCGCCGCAGGCCGCCCGGCTCGTTTCCCGACAGCAGCCACGAGGCGGCCAGGCCGACGACGCCGACCGCCAGGGCGACAACCGACAGCCGGCCCGCCGCGGGACCGAGCGTCAGCCGCGCCTGCTCGAGCAGCGAGGCGTCGCGGTGTTCGAGATGGGCCAAGATTCCCGCTCCCGTCTTTCCGGTCCGGCGCCGCCCGGCGCCGGACCTGCTATTCGGCTTCCAGCTTCCCGCGCTCGGCCGGCGGCGCGTCCGCCAGTGACGCGCGGCGGCTGCGCTGCAGGGCCCGCACGTAGGCGGCCGTTGCCCAGCGGTCAGCGACCGCGATCTGCGACCCGTAGGCGGGCATCCGCCGGATCCCCGCGGCGATGGTGTTGTAGATGTTCCCGATCGGACGCTCGCGGACCATGTCGTCGGTCAGGTCCGTGGGCGGCACCCAGGTCCCTTCCTCGAGGCTGATCGCCCGCCGCGAAACGATCCCGTCGCCCGATCCGTCCAGACCGTGGCAGGGCGCGCAGTGGATTCCGTAGCGCTCGCGGCCGCGCCGCAGCATCTCGATGCCGATCCCGCCGGGAACCTCGGTCAGCCAGACGGCGTCCGACAGGTCGTCGCGCACCGGGCCGGGCTCGCGGCCGGTCAGCCGCGGCGATTCGGCGTCGATTTCGCCGCCGGCCGCGGTGCCCGCCGGCGGCGGACGCATGGCGCGGCCGTCGGCGAAGATCCGGTTCTCCGACTGCGTCTCGTAGCGGTCCTGGTTGTCCATGTCGTAGACGACCATCAGCCGCGGCAGGCCGCTGCCCACGACCCGCGCGCGGACCAGCATCAGCAGCGGCACCAGCGCCAGCAGCGTCAGCACGATCATCACCGAACGGAACATCCGGGGCATCAGCGATCCTCCACGGCTTCGACGGGCGAACCGCCGAGCGACTCCAGGAAATCCCGCGTCCGCTCGGGATCGAAGAGCGGGTCGGCGGCCTCGACGGCGATCAGGAACCGGTCCGTCGTCACGCGCCGGAACAGCTCGCAGCGGAAAAGCGGATGGTGGTGGCGCGGCAGGCCGTTGAGCGCCAGCATCCCCACCACCGCGGCCACCGCGCTCAGCAGGATGGTCAGCTCGAAGGCTACCGGCACCGCCGCGGGCAGCCCGAAGAAGGGCTTGCCGCTGATGCGGAAGGGGTAGTCGAAGGCGTTCATCCACCACTGCATCAGCAGCGCGCCGCCCAGGCCGGTCAGCCCGGCGGCGAGCACCAGCCACGGCAGCTTCGTGCCGCGCAGACCCATCGCCGCGTCCAGCCCGTGCACCGGGAAGGGCGTGTGGGCGTCCCAGCGGGTGAAACCGGCGTCGCGCACCTGTTCGCAGGCGTCGATCAGGTCGCCGGGACGCTCGAAAGCCGTCGCCAGGCCGTACAGGGGCGCGCGGCCCCCCGGGTCGTCGCGGCCGTCGGCGATGTCTGCGTCGATGCGGTCTCGATCCATGTCCGCTCTCCCCGCGCCGCCGTCGCGGCGCGTTCCGGTCAGATGTTCCCGCGGTCCCCGTGCGAGACGTCGCCGTGGTAATCGCCCACCGGCCGCGAGACCGTCACGTCCCAGTGCTCCTGCGGCATGACCGTCTTGACCTCGGCCATCGCCACCATCGGCAGGTAGCGCACGAACAGCAGGAACAACGTCAGAAACAGGCCGAAGCTGCCGACGAAGGTCAGCACGTCGATCGTGGTCGGCCGGTAGTAGCCCCAGGCCGCGGGCAGGAAATCCCGGCTCAGCGAGGTGACGGTGATCACGAAGCGCTCGAACCACATCCCGATGTTCACCAGCACGCAGAGGCCCATCAGCGCCCAGGGATTGGTGCGCACCCGCTTGAACCAGAAGAACTGGGGCGAGATCACGTTGCACGAGACCATGATCCAGTAGGCCCAGGCGTAGGGCCCGAAGGCCCGGTTCACGAAGGCGAAGGACTCGCCCGGATTGCCGCCGTACCAGGCGATGAAGAACTCGGTGGCGTAGGCGTAGCCGACCATCGTGCCGGTGGCCAGGATGATCTTCGCCATCGTCTCGAGGTGATAGGGGGTCACGAAGTTCTTCAGGCCGAACATCTGGCGGGCCGGGATGATCAGCGTCATCACCATCGCGAAGCCGCTGAAGATGGCCCCGGCCACGAAGTACGGCGGGAAGATGGTGGTGTGCCAGCCGGGCAGCTGGGAGGTGGCGAAGTCGAAGCTGACGACCGAATGCACCGACAGCACCAGCGGCGTGGCCAGGCCCGCCAGCAGCAGGTAGGCCTTCTCGTAGCGCAGCCAGTGGCGGTTCGAGCCGCGCCAGCCCAGGGCGAAGAAGCCGTAGAGCATCCGGCGCAGCTTCGTGGTGGCCCGGTCGCGCAGAGTCGCCAGATCGGGCAGCATCCCGGTGTACCAGAACATCAGCGAGACGGTGGCGTAGGTGCCGACCGCGAACACGTCCCACAGCAGGGGGCTGCGGAAGTTGGGCCACATCGCCTGATTGTTGGGCAGCGGGAAGAGCCACCACACCACCCACACGCGGCCGACGTGGATGCCGGGGAAGACCCCGGCGCAGACCACGGCGAAGATGGTCATCGCCTCGGCGAAGCGGTTGATGCTGGTGCGCCATTTCTGCCGCAGCAAAAAGAGGATGGCCGAGATGAGCGTGCCGGCGTGCCCGATGCCGACCCAGAACACGAAGTTGACGATGGCCCAGCCCCAGCCCACCGGATTGTTCACGCCCCAGACCCCGACGCCGGTCATGATCAGGTAGCCGATCATCGCGAACATCATCGCGGTCACGCACGACGTCAGGCCGATGGCCACGTACCACGCCCGCGGCGGCCGGGGCTTCTCGACGATCCCGCAGACCTCGTCGGTCAGCGACTTGAAATCGTGGTCGCCGGTGACCAGGACCTGCGGCCGCGCCGGGTCGACGGCGGTGTTGTCGATCTCGTCCCTAGTGAGCAGGGTGCCGACTCGCATCGTCGCTCTCCGCCAGTTCGGGGTTCGGGTTGCGCAGGCGGGCCAGATAGGCCGTCCGCGGCTTGATGTTCAGCTCGGCCAGCATGCGGTAGGCGCGGTCGTCGGCCTGCAGGCGCGCGACCTCGCTTCCGGGATCGGCCAGATCGCCGAAGACGATCGCCCGCGTCGGGCAGGCCTGCTGGCAGGCGGGCTCGATCTCGCCGTCGCGCAGCGGCCGGCCCTGGTTCTTCGCCCGGATCTTCGCCTCCTCGATCCGCTGTACGCAGTAGGTGCACTTCTCCATCACGCCGCGGGCGCGCAGGGTGACCTCGGGGTTGCGCCCCATCGCCGCCAGCGGATCGGGATCCTTGTTGTAGTTGAAGAAGTTGAAGCGCCGCACCTTGTACGGGCAGTTGTTCGAGCAGTACCGGGTGCCGACGCAGCGGTTGTAGACCATCACGTTCAGGCCCTCGGCGCTGTGCATGGTCGCGCCCACCGGACAGACCTGCTCGCAGGGCGCGAGTTCGCAATGCATGCAGGCCACCGGCTGCTGCACGACCCGCGCGTCTTCGGGATCGCCGCTGAAATACCGGTCCAGGCGCAGCCAATGCATCTCGCGGCCGGCGATCACCTGCTCGCGGCCGACGACCGGGATGTTGTTCTCGGCCTGGCACGCGGCCACGCAGGCGTTGCAGCCGATGCAGGCGTTCAGATCGATCGCCATCCCCCACCGGCGGCCCTCGCCGGGCCTCTCGGTCCACAGCGATTCCAGCGGCGGATGGTGCTGGCGGTGGGCGGCGAAGGCGGGATCGCGGCGGTACTCGTCGAGCGTGCCCTCGACGACCAGGGTCGCGGCCCGCCGCTCGCGTTCGGCCATGCCGGCGGCGTCCAGCGCGAAGTGGTCCTGGGTGACGGCGAGCTCGACCTTGCGGCCGGCCGGCGCGGCCCGGACGCCCGCCGCCCCGGCGAAGGCCGCGGTGGTGCGCAGGGCGTAGGCGCGGCGGCCGACGCCGTCGCCGACCCGGCCCGCCCTGTCGCGGCCGTGGCCCAGGGTCAGGGTCACCGACCAGGGCGCGTGGCCCGGCAGGATCAGCGCCGGCGCCTCCAGGACGCGGCCCTCCAGTTCCAGCGACAGCAGATCGCCGTCGGCCACGCCCAGCGAGCGGGCGGTGGCCGGCGACATCACCGCCGCGTTGTCCCAGGTAAGCTTGGTCATGCAATCGGGCAGTTCCTGCAGCCAGGCGTTGTTGGCGAAGCGACCGTCGTGCAGGCGGCGGTCGGGCGCGAAGGTGATCTCGAGATTGCCGGCGTCGAGCCGGGGCGCGGGCCGGGCGGCCCCGGCGGCGATGGCGGCGGCGGCCCCCGGCTGCAGCATCGGCCCGGCCGGCGCCCGCGAGCCGGCGACCGAGCCCTCGCGCAGCAGCCGGCGCCAGGAACGTTCGAAATCGAGACCCGCGAGACGGAGCCGCGCCGCGGCCCGCACCTGTTCGTGCGCCGGGCGGCCCTGGTCGTCGGCGATCAGCGATACGAACTCGGCCGGGGTCCGGCCCTGGAACAACGGCGCGATCAGGGGCTGGGCGACGGCATAGCGCCCGTCGCAGTCGACGGCGTCGGACCAGGACTCGAGCCAGTGGGCCCGCGGCAGATGCCAGCGGCAGACGGCCGACGTCTCGTCGTCGTGCAATCCGAGCCGGGCGGTGAAGGGAACCGCGGCCAGCAGGTCCGGCAGATCGAGATCCGCGGGCGCGTCGTGAGCCGGGTTGCCGCCGATGACCAGCAGCGTCTCGATGTCGCCGTCCGCCAGCGCGGCGGCGAGGTCGGCGATCGCGCGGCGATGGGAGACGCGATCGGGATCGGCGGCGGGGCGGTACCGGACCGTCCGGCCGGCGTTGCCGAACGCCTCGTTGCAGACCGCGACCAGGGCGTGGACCCAGGCCGGCTGCCGCGGCCCCGCGACCATCAACGAACGGCCGCGATGGCCTGCGAGATCGCGGGCGATCGCGGCGATCGCCGGCTCGCCCCCCGCGTCCGGGCCGGCCCCGGGCAGGACATCGCGCAGTTCCGCAGGCAGATCGAAGGGAACCGGGCCGGCGGCCCGCAGGACGGCCGCCGCCAGCGCGAGGGCCTTCCCCGGCACCGCAGAACGCGCCGTGGGGAAGCGGTGGTCGGCCATCCCGCCGGTCAGGCTGTAATCGCTTTCGAAGACGTAGAGCCGGTTCATCCCGGCGGCCGGATCGCGCCGCCGGTCGACGAAGTCGCGGGCGTTGCGCAGCGCCGTGGGATGTTCCTGCAGGATGTCGGCGTCGAGGCAGACGATCACGTCCGCCGCGGTCAGATCGAGGATCGTCTCGCAGGGCCTGCCGAAGGCCAGCCGGGTCCCTTCGCGCAGCTCGTCGCGCGAGACGGCCTCGTACTCGCACCAGCGGGCTTCGGGCATGGCGTCCAGCAGGCGCCGCCGGGCCGCCGCGAAGGTCGGCGATGCGGAGGCCTCGCTCAGGACCGCCAGCTTCGCCCCTCCCGCGGCGCGCAGGGCGTCGAGGCGCGGCTGCAGCTCGGCCTGGAAATCGTTCCACCCGCGGGCGCGGGCCTCTCCCCCCTCCCTCAGGATCGGCTCGCGGCTGCGGTCGGGATCGTAGAGCTCGAGCACGGACGCCTGGGCGACGGCGTCGGCCGCGCCCCGGCTCAAAGGATGTTCCGGATGCCCCTCGATCTTGATCGGACGGCCGTCGAAGCTCGTGACCAGCAACGGCCGCACCGCGCCGCCGACATCCATCACGGTGGCGTAGCGGCGGGCCGCACCCGGAACCACGCCGTCGGGCCGGGCGGCGAAGGGCACGATCCGCTCCTGGGGCCAGCGGCAGCCCGCCAACCCGGCCAGGGCCGCCGACGCTCCCATCAGCTGCAGGAAGCGGCGGCGCGACAGATCGTCCGACGGCATGTCGGCGCGGGCCGGGAACTCGGCTTCGGCGAACTTGCGGTGCCCGGGATCGCCGGCCAGATCGGCCAGGCTGCGCCAGTAGGCTTCCGCGTTTTCTGTCGGTTTCAACGATGACATGTCGAGCAATCGGTTGAGGGTTCGATGTCGCCGGCCGCGCGCAGCCGGGGTCCGAGAACCGCCTGGTCCTGCGCCGGGACGTAGCCCATGAACGTCGCCGACCCGCGGGGCCGCAGGCGCGGATCGGGATCGTGGTGGCATTCCAGGCACCAGGCCATGTGCAGACCCTCGGTCTGGCTCACGACCTCCATCCGGTCGATCCGGCCGTGGCAGGATTCGCAGCCGACCCCGCGCACGACGTGGGCGGCGTGATGGAAATAGGCGTAGTCGGGCAGGTCGTGCACCCGCATCCAGGCCAGGGGCAATCCCGACTCGAAGCCGTCGCGGACCGGCTTGAGCAGCCCGCTTCCGGTCCTGATCGAAGAGTGGCAGTTCATGCAGATCGATGTCGCGGGGAGCGTCGCGGCGGCGCCGGACTCCACGCCGTTATGGCAGTAGCGGCAGTCCAGCCCCAGCTCCCCGGCATGCAGGGCGTGGCTGTAGGGAACCGGCTGGGCCGGACCGTAGCCGACGGCCGAGGTCCCGGGCGCGAAGGCGAGATAGAGCAGGGCGCCCAGATAGACCGGAGCCAGCACGGCCGCCGCGGTCAGATGCGGGCGGATGGAATTGGCCCAGCGCGGGAAGAAGAACGGTTCACGGTCGCGACGGTTCTGATTCAAAGACGCTCCGCTCCTCATGCCGCCCGGCGGGGCGGTGGTCCTGAAGATCGCGGCGCCGGCAGATCCTGTCGATGGAACGATGCCGACAACCCCTTGAATCGGCGAATCAAACCCTACCGGATGCGTCCGATGTTTGGCAAACAAAAAACGGCCGGGAGGACTGACCCTCCCGGCCGGTGCGGTCACGTTCGATCCACCGCGGTCAGGCGATGAATTTCCCGCGAGCCGTATATCCGGTGTGCAACAGCTTGTGAGCCGTGTGCCCGCAGGGCCCGTCGGTCAGGAACTCCTTGTAGAGCATCGCGATCGCCGGGTTCTCGTAGGACTTGCGCACCTCGTAGGCGTTGTCCTCGGCGTAGATGGCCTGCGCCCGCTTCTCCCGGATCTCCGGGGTGGTCGGGATCGGCTGGCCGCCGCCGCCCAGGCATCCTCCCGGACAGGCCATGAACTCGATGAAGTGGCATTCGCTGAACGGGCCGCCGGCCTTGATGTCCTCGAGGACCTTCTTGGCGTTGGCGGTTCCGTGCGCGACGCCCACCTTCAACGTGGCGCCCTTGAGCCAGTCCCAGTTCGGCACCAGGTGCGCGAGGATCTCGGGCACCGGACCGACCTTGTCGATGGTCAGCGAGGCCATCTTGCATCCCTCGAATCCGCGCACCGGCTCGATGTCGGCGTGCTCGAAAAGATCCTCGACCTTGATGCCCATCACCAGCTCGATGACCGTCCGCAGCGCCGATTCCATCACGCCGCCGGTGGCCCCGAAGATGACGCCAGAGCCGGTGGCCGTGCCGAAGGGATCGTCGAAGTCGGACTTCGGCATCCGCGGCAGGTCGATCCCCGTCTCGGAGATCATCTTGGCCAGCTCGCGCGTCGTCAGGCCGTAGTCGACGTCCTTGTAGCCGCTGTCGGTCATCTCCGGACGGTTGCACTCGTACTTCTTCGCCGAGCAGGGCATCAGCGCCACCGACACGATGTCGGCGGGGTCGATGTTCTCCTTCTCCGCGTAGAAGGTCTTGATCACCGCGCCGAACATCTGCTGCGGGCTCTTCGCCGAGGAGACGTGCGGCAGGTAGTCCGGATAGAAGTGCTCGATATACTTCACCCAGCCCGGCGAGCAGCTCGTGAACTGCGGCAGGGAAACCGTCTCGTCCTTCTCGACCAGGGCCTTGTAGAGCCGCAGCAGCAGCTCGGTGCCCTCTTCGATGATCGTCAGGTCGGCGGTGAAGTTGGTGTCGAACACCTTGTCGAAGCCGCAGGCCCGCAGCGCGGTGTTCATCTGGAAGGTCATCGGGGTGCCGGCCTCGAGGCCGAAGCACTCGCCGATGCCGGCCCGCGGGCTGGGCGCCGTCTGGATGACCACGTGCTTCTTCGGATCCTCGATCGCCGCCCAGACGTCGTCGGTCTGGTCGTTGGCGGTCAAGGCGCCGGTCGGGCAGCGGTTGATGCACTGCCCGCAGTTGATGCACACGACCTCGGCCAGCGGCTTGTCCATGAAGGTCGAGACCTTCGACTCGTCGCTGCGGCCGAGGACCTCCAGCACGCCCACCTCCTGCATGTCGATGCAGGTGCGGATGCAGCGCCGGCAGAGGATGCACTTGTTCATGTCGCGCACGATGGAATGGCTGGAGTGGTCGATCTCGAACATCGGCGCCTCGGGATGGCCGAAGCGGAAGTGGTCGACCCCGTACTCCTTGGCCAGGCTCTGCAGCTCGCAGTTGTTGTTCCGCGCGCAGGTGTAGCACTCGCCGTAATGCTTGCTGAGCATCAGGTCCAGGATGTGCCGCCGGGCGCGGCGCACCTTGCCCGAATGCGTCTTGACCTTGATCGGCTGGGTCACCGGATAGGCGCAGGAGGCCTGCAGCGTCCGCTGGCCCTCGATCTCGACCACGCAGATCCGGCAGACGCCGGCCACGCAGAGATCGTCGTGGTGGCAGAGCGTCGGGATGCGGATCCCGATCTGCTCGGCCGCCTTCAGGATGGTGGTCCCCATCGGGACCTTCAAGGCTATGCCGTCGATCTCGAGCGATACGGTCGCGCCGATGGCGCCCAGATCGGCGTCGGTGGTGATTGTGCGGCCCCGCTGACTGACCGGAGCGCGCGAGGTTTCAGCAGTGAACTTCTCGTCCTTCGCCATGCTGTTGCTCTCCTGTTCCTGGTCAGGCCCGAGCCGGGGTCCGGCCCATGATCTCGTGCTTGAAGTGCTTGACGATCGAAACGAACGCGTTCGGGCTCGACTGACCCAGCCCGCACTTGGAGGCGAGCTGCATCGTCTCGGCCAGCGAAAGCAGCTCGTTCAGGTACTGCATCGAGCATTCGCCGCGCTGCAGCATGTGAACCCCCTCGAGCAGCTTCGGGTTGCCCTCGCGGCAGGGCGTGCACTGGCCGCAGGACTCGTCCACGAAGAACTCCAGGAAGTTTTCGGCCACTTCGAGCATGTCGCGGCCGGGGCCGAAGACGAAGATCGATCCGCCGGTGGGGATGTCCTCGTAGGCGATGGTGCGGGCGAACTCGCTCGCCGGCACGCAGTGGCCCGAGGCCCCGCCGATCTGGACCGCCTTGGCGTCCTCGCCGCCCACTTCCTTCAGCAGGTCGGCGACGGTGATGCCCATCGGCATCTCGAAGACGCCCGGACGCTCGCAGTCGCCCGAGATCGAGAAGATCTTGAACCCCGTCGACTTCTCGGTGCCGTGGCTGCGGAACCAGTCGGCGCCCTTGTTCAGGATCGCCGCGGCGCAGGCCAGGGTCTCGACGTTGTTCACGATGGTGGGCTGGCCCATGTAACCGGTGTCCACCGGGAAGGGAGGCCGGTTGCGCGGCTCGCCGCGGTGGCCCTCCAGCGACTCGATCAGGGCCGTCTCCTCGCCGCAGACATAGGCGCCGGCGCCCATGTGGATGTGGATGTCGAAGTCGAAGCCCTCCTTGCCGAGGATCTTCAGCCCCAGCAGGCCGGCCTCGCGCCGCTTGGCCAGGACCTCTTCGAGATGCGCGCGCAGGTAGGTGTATTCGGCCCGCAGGTAGACGATGCCCTCGGTCGCGCCGATGGCCAGGCCGGCGATGGTCATGCCTTCGTAGACCAGGTCCGCGAACTCCGAGAGGATGACGCGGTCCTTGAAGGTGCCGGGCTCGCCCTCGTCGGCGTTGCAGATCACGTACTTCGCGTCGGCCTTGGCGGCGCCGGCGATGTTCCACTTCACGCCGGTGGGGAAACCGGCTCCGCCGCGGCCCTTCAGGCCCGAGGCGGTGACCTCGTTGATGATGTCGCCGCGGGTCATGCCGACGGCCTTCTTCAGGCCCGCTTCCGCCTCGAGGGAAGCGAAGGTCAGCTTGCCCGTCAGGGTGGTGCCGATCATTCTAGTGCTCCTTCCTCGCCGTGGCGTGGACGCCGAAGGTGGCGCGGCATTCCTCGAGAATGTCGTGGACCTTAACGGCCGTCAGCCTGGTGTAGACCTTGTCGTTGACCAGCATCGCGGGACCCTGGTCGCACATGCCGAGACAGTTCGCCCATTCGAGGGTGAACCGGCCGTCGGACGTCGTCTCGCCGAACTTGATGCCCAAGTCGTTCTCGAGCTGGACCGCGACGTTTTCCGACCCCGCCATCTGGCAGGAGATCGTCCGGCACATCCGGATGACGAACTTGCCCTTGGGCACGGTGTCGAGGAATGCGTAGAAGGAAACCACGCTGTTGACTTCGGCGGGATGGATGTCGAGCTCGTCGGCGATGACCTGCATCGCGAACTCGGACACCTCGGAGTATTTCGCCTGCACTTCCTGCAGGATCGGTATCAGAGAGCTCCGTACGCGACCGTGCTTCTCGGCGAGGTCGGTGACCATCTGGTGGAGCTTGGCCTGTTCGGTTACGAGCATCCTCGTCATCCCTCCTTCTTGGCCAGCAGTTCGTCGATCTTCGCGACCAGGGTGCCGGGGTTGATCGGCTTCTCCTGGAAGTCGTCGACCGGAACGAGCGAGTCGTCCTTGTCGAACTTCAGGCCGGTGATCTTCGCGATGCCGGTGAGCATCAGGATGGGAGCGGTGAAACCTTCCTTGCGCAGGTCTCGGGCCATGACGATGCCGTCGTCGGGCTGGTCCATCATCACGTCGAGAACCAGCAGCTCGGGCTGGAAATCGGCGATGGCCTTCATGCCCGAGTCGCGGCTGAGCGCGGACTCGACCTCGTGCCCGTGCTTTTCCAGCACAAGCTTGCACGCCTGATTGATATCAGGGTCGTCGTCGATGATGAGAATCTTCGCCACCTTGGCCTCCTTCTCTTCCACTTGGGACCGGGAAAGGCATCCCAAACCTGGAGACGGGTAGGAACTACCCGCACCCCGACCTCAACCTGTTAATAGAATGTCAGATGCCGACTATTTCAAAACATTTTTTTCGGGCGTGCGGGGAGCCGGTGAACATGGATATCACGATCGCCGGACGGAAGTCCGCCGGGCGGGCCCCCGAAAGTCAATAAACCCTTACATTCATTGGAGAAAACCGGAAAACATACGGGTTCGATGATATATAGCGGGATCGTTCGGGTCCTATCTCCGCCGATGCCGCAGCCGAGCCCGCCCGGAAAGGTCGCCGAGGCCTGGCCGGTCTTGCCCGCGGCCGGGCCCCGTGATAGCGTTCCCCGGGAACCTCGACCGGCCGAAGGAGGCACGTGAGCAAGCGAACCGGCATCTGCGGATTGATGGGATTGGCGCCCCTGCCCGGAGCGAAGACGGCGGAGATATCGGCGGCGCGGGAAGGCGCCGCGCGGATCGCGGCGTCCTGCGGGCTGGCCCGGCTCGGACCGCCCGACGACCCGCTGCTGCTGTTCGCGGCCCCCCGGGTCGACGCGGCCGCCGGACCGGGCGGGATCTTCGCCGCCTGCACCGGAGAGATCCGTCCGCTCGACGGCGGCGCCGGTCCGCGGAACGGGTCGGCGGCGGACACGGTCCTGCGCCTGCACGCGGCGCACGGCGACGCCCTGGCCGCGGCCGCCGGCGGATCGTTCACCGCCCTGGTCCTCGACCATGAGCCCCGCCGGCTGACGCTTCACCAGGACCGCACCCCCGGCGTCGAACAGCTCTTCTGGTCGACCGCCGGCGGCGTGCTGCGCTTCGCCGACGCGCTGCCCGCCCTGGCCGGCTGGATCGGCGGCGGTGCGCGGAACATCGATCCCGGCGCCCTGCGCGAATTCCTCGAATACACCTACGCGGGGGCGCCGCGGACCTTCCATTCCGCCATCCGCCGCGCCCGCGCCGGCGAGACGGTGGCCCTCGACGCGTCAGGATTGCGCAGCGCGGTCGCCGCGCCCTGGCGCCGGGTTCCCGGACCGGCGGTCGATCCCGAAGGGGCCCTGGCCGCTTACCGCGGACATCTCGAAACGGCGATCGCCCGGGCCGACCCCGACAACCGGGCGGTGTTCCTGCTCAGCGGCGGACTCGACTCCAGCGTGAACGTCGCGCTGGCGGCCCGCAGCGAAGGACCGCCGCCGGTCACCCTGGCGGTGGCCGCCCCGGGATACAGCGATGACGCCGCGGCCGCGCGCGCGGTGGCCGACCACGTCGGGTCGCGCCACATCGAGGCCGCCTTCACCGGCGACGAGATCGAGGACCTGCCGCAGCTGGTGCGGGCCTTCGGCGAGCCCTTCCTCGAACCGGGGCTGCTGCTGACCTGGCGCGCCCTGGCCGAGGCCTCGCGCCACGGCGAGGTGGTCGTCGGCGGCGAGGCCACCGACCAGATCTTCGGCTCCTGCGCCGCCGCGGCCGCGCGCCGCAGCCGGCGCCTCGCCTCGACGCGGGGATCGTGGCGGATCATCGAGACCGCCCTGCGGTCGCTGGCCGACTCCCCGCCCCTGAGGCGCAGCCCGTTCTGGGGCCGGGTCGCCAACCGCATCGCCGGCCCCTTCGACGTGAACAACTGGTGCGGACGGTACGGATTCCGGGAATGCGATCTGCGCGGCCTGCTGCGCGACGGCTCCCGGGGCTCTCCGCGCTACGACCGGCGGCGGGTTCCGGACCGCGATCCCGAAGCGCTGCGGGCCTACTGCTGCGAGGTCCTGAATCTCGATTACGCCTTCGCCGGCATCCTCGCCCCCTACGGGCCGCTGGCCCGGATGCTGGGCGTCCGCCCCCGCTCGCCCTACCTCGAACCCGAGGTGATGGAATTCATCCTCGGCCTGCCCGAGGACCTGCGGTCCCCCCCTCTGCCCGGAAAGCCCGGGCGCTTCGCGGCCAAGGAGCTCCACGCCCGCCTCGCGCGCGACCTGCTGCCGGCCGGATTGCTGGCGCGGCCGAAGCAGGGCGGCGCGGTCCCGCTGCGGATCCATCTGGAGAACGAGCGACGCATGTCCGCGGTCCGCGCCCGTCTGCTGAGGTCGGAATTCCTGGCCGCGCTCTGCCGCCGCGACGCGATCGAAGGGCTCTGCGCCGCCGGCCCGCGCGAGGCCACCCGCATCTGCCAACTGCTGACCCTCGACATCTGGGCGCAGATGCAGGACCGGCCCGCCCTCGCGGACGAGCCGGACCTCAGACTCTCGGATTTCCTGGAGCTGTGAACCCGCCGCGGATCAGGCTTCCGGCCGGCCGCCGCGCCGCTTCTCGCGCAGCCTCTCGAGCGCGGCCGGGAACGGGGCCAGCGCCCTTTCGAAGATCCCCAGCGAGTAGGCGATGCAGACGCCGTAGTTGGTGATCGGCACGCCGGCCCGGCGGCAGTCCTGGATGCGGGCCAAAAGGCTGCGGGGGTTGAAGGTGCAGGACCCGCAGTGGACCACGAGCTTGTAGGGCGAGAGATCGTCGGGATAGTCGTGCCCCTGGACGTGGTCGAATTCCATCTTCCCGCCGACGTACTGCTCGAGCCAGCGCGGGATCTTCACCCGGCCGATGTCGTCGCCGACCGGGTGGTGGGTGCAGGCCTCGGCCATCAGCACGCGGTCGCCGGGCCGCAGGTCGTCGATCGCCAGCGCCCCCTCGACGAAGGTCGGCAGGTCGCCCTTGTTGCGGGCGAAGATGATCGAGAACGAGGTCATCGGGATCTCGGGCGGCGTGTCGGCGGCGACCTTCAGGAAGGCCTGCGAATCGGTGACCACCAGGGCGGGCGGCCGCTTCAGCCGGTCCAGCGCCTCGCGCAGTTCGCGCTCCTTGACCACCATGCAGTAGGAATCGTTGTCCAGCAGGTCGCGGATCGACTGCACCTGCGGCATGATCAGCCGGCCCTTCGGGGCCTCCAGATCGATCGGCACCACCAGCACCGCCATCTCGCCCGCGGGCACCAGATCGCCCAGGATGGTGGGATCGGCCAGGAAGTCCGCGGGCGCCAGGGCGATCAGGGCGCTGCGCAGGTCCTCGGCGCCCAGGCCGGCCGAAGCCTCGGTGCGGATCACCTTCGCGCCCGATTCCTCCAGCCGCGCGACCAGCGCCGCGTCCGGCTCCTCGAGATCGCATTTGTTGAAGGCCACGATCACCGGCAGGTCGCGCCCGCGCAGCTCGTCCAGCAGATCCTGCTCGTAGTCGCCCCAGACGCCCGACTCGGCCACCAGAACCGCCACGTCCAGGCGCCGCAGCAGGGCGCGCGTCTTCTCGACCCGCAGATCGCCCAGGTCGCCGGCGTCGTCCAGGCCGGCGGTGTCGAACAGGACCACCGGGCCGATGGGCAGCAGCTCCATCGCCTTCTGCACCGGATCGGTCGTGGTGCCCGGCACGTCCGAGACGATCGAAAGCTTCTGCCGCGCGACGGCGTTCAGCAGCGAGGACTTGCCGACGTTGCGCCGGCCCAGGAAACCGATGTGCAGACGCTGGCCGCGGATGGCTCCGCTCATGCTCCGGCCTCCGGTTCGGGGTCGCCGAGCCGCGTGACCGCGGCCGGATCGATCAGCGCGTCGAACTGTTCGGGAGTCAGCAGGCCGCGGGCCACGGCGACCTCGCGCACCGAACCCTCGCCGGCCTGGGCCGCGGCCGCCACCTCCTGGGCCGCGCCGTAGCCGATGCGCGCGGCCAGGGCGGTGACCGTGGCGGTGGCCGCGTCCACGTGCCGGCGGCAGGCGTCGACGTCGGCGGCCAGACCCTCGATGCAGTTGCGGCGCAGGATGGAGCAGGCCCCGGCCAGCAGGTCGATCGACCCGAGCAGGCGGTCGGCGACCAGCGGCAGGAAGGGGTTCAGCTCGAGACTCCCCATGGCGCAGGCGTGGTTGATCGCCTGCTGGTCGGCCATCACCGACAAGGCCGCCTGCGAAACCGCCTCGGGAATCACCGGGTTGACCTTGTGCGGCATGATCGACGATCCGTTCTGGCGCGGCGGCAGCTTCAGCTCGCCGAGCCCGGCCTCCGGCCCCGAGGCCATCAGCCGCAGATCGCCCGAGATCTTCAGGAGGTTGGTCGCGCAGGCGCCGAGAATGCCCGCGACCTCGGCGAAGACGTCGGTGTTCTGGGTGGCCTCGACCAGGTTCTCGGCCCGGGCGAATCCCAGCCCCGTCACCGCGCGCAGATGCTCGACCACGCCGAAGACGTAGCGGCGCGGCGCGCCCAGGCCGGTGCCGATCGCGGTGCCGCCCAGGTTCACCGTCCGCAGCCTCTCCTCGCACTTGTAGACGCGCCAGCGGTCGCGGCCGACGGCCTCGGCGTAGGCCCCCATCGAGCGGCCGAGGGTGGTCAGCACCGCGTCCTGCAGCTGGGTGCGCCCGACCTTCACCACGCCGGCCATCTCGCGCTCCTTCGCCTGGAAGGATTCGAGCAGGGCGACCAGCTCGCCGGCCAGCGTGCGCAGGCCGCGCACGGCGGCGACCCTCAGCGCGGTCGGGAAGGTGTCGTTGGTGGACTGGTGGCGGTTCAGGTCGTCGAGGGGATGGAGCCGGTCGTGGTCGCCCGGAGCCGCGCCCAGCAGCTGCAGGGCGCGGTTGGCCAGGACCTCGTTGACGCACATGTTGGTCGAGGTTCCGGCCCCGCCCTGCAGCGCGTCCACGTCGACGTGGGCGTCGAGCGCCCCGGCGGTCATCTCGCGGCAGGCCGCCTCGATCGCGGCGAAGGTCTCGTCGTCCCAGCGCCCGAGCTCGTGGTTGGCGCGGGCGCAGGCCAGCTTCACCTCTCCGAAGGCGTGCACGAGCGAGCGTCGGACCGGACGTCCGGCCAGCGGGAAGTTCTCCCGCGCCCGCTGGGCGTGGATCCCGGCCAGCGAATCGGCCGGCAGCTCGATCCCGCCCAGGAGGTCCTTCTCGATCCGATGCTCGCTCATGCCCCTCCGGTCGCGGCCGCGCCGCTAGAAGTAGAGGTCGCGCTGGCCCTCGTCGCGGATCAGGTGCAGCCGCTCGACCAACGTCTTCTTCAGCTTGCCGTCCTCGATCTTCGCCAGCTCGTCGGTGATCAGCTTCTCGGCCGCGGCCCGTGTCTCGGTCGAGGCGTAATCCTCGACGTACTCGCTCAGGGTGCAGAGCGCGTTGGGGGTGCAGAAGTTGTGGATGAAGCCGGGAATGGCGTACTCCATGAACTCCTCGCCCGTCCGGCCGAGACGGTAGCAGGAGGTGCAGAAGCTCGGGATGTTCCCCTGCTCGATCAGCTCGCGCATCACCTCGTCCAGCGAACGCAGGTCGCCGAGGGCGAACTGCTCGCGGCGCATCACCTGGGCGTCGCCGAACTCCGTGTAGCCGCCGATCTCGATGCGGCTGCCGGCGTCGATCTGCGACACGCCGAACTCCATCACCTCGCGGCGGATCTCGGGCGATTCGCGCGCGGTCAGGATCATCCCGGTGTAGGGCACCGAAAGGCGCAGGATCGCGATCAGCCGCTTGAACTCGTCGTCGGAGACGAAGTTCTCCTGCGGGACGTCGACGCCGCTCGCGGGCTGGATGCGGGGGAAGCTGATGGTGTGGGGACCGACCCCGTAGCGCTGCTGCAGGTACAGCGAATGGGTGACCAGGGCCAGGACCTCGAATTTCCAGTCGGCCAGGCCGAAGAGCGCTCCGGCGCCCATGTCGTCGCAGCCGGCCTCGAAGGCGCGGCTCAGGCTGTCCAGGCGGTACTCGTAGTTGCCCTTCTGCGTATCGGCGGGATGGTACTTCCGGTAGGCCCCGTGATGGTAGGTCTCCTGGAAGATCTGATAGGTGCCGATGCCCGCTGCCTTGACCGTCTTGAAGCCCTCGGGCTCGAGCGGCGCGGCGTTGATGTTGACCCGCCGGATCTCGCCCTGGCCCTTGCGGACGTCGTAGACCGTCCGCACCGTCTCGGCGATGTACTCGGGGCTGTACTTCGGATGCTCGCCGTAGACCAGGATCAGCCGCTTGTGGCCGTTGTCCTCGAGGGCGCCGACCTGGGTGCGGAGCTCGTCCATGGTCAGCGTGCGGCGCACCTCGTCGGGATTGCTGCGGCGGAAGGCGCAGTACCGGCAGTCGTTGATGCAGTGGTTGCCGACGTAGAGGGGCGCGAACAGCACGATCCGGTTGCCGTAGACGTCCCGTTTGAGACGGCGGGCGGCGGCGAAGATCTCCTCGATCAGCTCGGGATCCTCGGCGTTGAGCAGCACGGCCGTCTCGGCGGCCTGCAACGGTTCCTTGGCCAGACTCTTGGCGATGATCTCGCGGACCCGGATCGGATCGGCCTCGGTGTCGGCGACCAGCCCCTCGAGAGCCTCGTCGTCGATGAAATCCTTGAAACCCTTGGTGTAGGTGCACTTGCGCGATGTATCTGCCATCTCAGTCTCCGCCTTCCCTTTCCGGCGCGGAACGGCCCCGCTGCCGGAGTTTAGCCAGATGGCGCGGCGACGGCCCCTGCCCCGCGCCGACCGTCCGGCCAAGTTCGAAAATCTGCCCGCGGACCATCTCCAGGACGGCCTCGGGCGAATGCGTCACGCCCGCGCGCGACGGATATATGTCGTAGAGCCGCCGGTACTTCGCAGGGGTCACCGGAGGCATCACGACGTTGGCGCCGCGACGCAGGCCGTGCTGCCGACCACGGTCGGCGACGGTCTCCAGGGCGGTGGTGCTCGGAATGTTGGCCTCGGGGCAGGCGAGCCGCGTCAGCGCGATCACCTTGTAACCCATCAGCTCGGTATTGGGCGTCTGTCCCTCGATCCGGCCGCGGTCGCGGCCGAGATCGGTGTCCGGATGGGGCACGTAGGGTCCGGCCCCGATCATGTCCAGGTCCAGTTCGCGGAAGCGCAGGATGTCGTCGGCCAGATCGTCGTAGGTCTGGCCGGGGAATCCGATCATCACCCCGCTGCCGACCTCGTAGCCCAGCTCGTCCAGGCAGGCGAGCGCGGCGAAACGGTCGGGCCACGCACCGTCGGGCAGGGGCGGATGGATGGCGGCGTAGAGCTCGGGCCTTCCGGCCTCGAACTTCATCAGGTAGCGGTCGGCGCCCGCCTCGCGCCAGAGGGCGAAATCCTCGGCGCAGCGCTCGCCGAGGCTCAGGGTCACCGCCATGCCGGTGCGGTCCTTGATCGCGCGGACCAGGTCGGCCACCCGGCCGGCCTTCAGGCCGGGATCCTCGCCCGACTGCAGCACCACGGTGCCGTAGCCCAGCCGCGCCGCGTGATCGACGCAGTCGATCACCTCGGCGAAGCTCATGCGGTACCGCCCCACCGACCGGTTGCCGGCGTTGATCCCGCAGTAGCCGCAGTGCTGGATGCAGTGGTTGGAGATCTCGATGATCGCGCGCAGATGGACGTCGTCGCCCACGTTCTCGCGGCGGACCGCGTCGGCCTCGGACCACAGACTGTCGAGAGAGGTTTGGTCCTCTTCCCGCAGCCAGCGAAGCGTCGTTTCCCGATCGAGAGCCATGGACGAAACCTCTCTAGTGGACGACGGCCCGATCCTGCTCGCCCTGTTCGACGACGGCGTCGTGAAGCGTCACGGTGAACGTGCTGCCGACGTCGGGTTCGCTGCGGACCTCGACGTCCCCGCCGTAAAGATCGGCGATCTTCTTGAGGATCGAAAGCCCGAGGCCGCTGCCCTGGATCAGCCGCGTCTTATCGTTCTTGATGCGCGAGAATTCGCGGAAGAGCCGCTTGGTCTCCTCGTCGGTCATGCCGATGCCGGTGTCGGAGACCTCGATCACGACCGCGTCGCCTTCGCGGCGGGCGGCGAGGTCGATCCGGCCTCCGTCGCGGTTGTACTTCACCGCGTTGGTCAGCAGGTTGTTCAGGATGATCTCCAGTTCCTCGCGGTCGGCGGCCAGCGGCAGTTCGTCCGGCAGGTCGAGCTTCACCTCGATCCCCCGGGCGTCGGCCTGGGGCTGGACGGTCTCGAAGGCCTGCAGCGCGGTCGCGGTCAGGTCGACGTCGACGATCTCGCGCTGCTTCTGTCCCGACTCCATCCGGGTCAGGTCGAGCAGGTCGCCGATCATCTTGCGCATCCCCGCCACCCGCAGCATGGTGCGGTCGATCATGTCCCCGTAGTCGTCGAGCGTGTCGCCGAGGGTGCGGTCCTTCATCATGCCCATGAAGCTCTCGACGACGCTCAGCGGCGCCTTCAGCTCGTGGGCCAGGACCGTGATGAACTTGAACCGGACCTGCCGCTTCTCCCGCTCGAGCTTCTCGGCCCGGCGGTGGGTGATCAGGCTGCGGGCCGCCTTCTCGACGACGCCCTTGAGCTCCTCGGGCGTGAAGGGCTTGGCCAGGAAGTCGAAGGCGCCGTGCTTGGTGGCCGACACCGCGACCTCCAGCGAGGCGTAGGCGGTGACCATGACCGTGGTCACGTCGATCTCCATCTCGACGATCCGCGACAGGATGTCCAGACCGCTGATGTCCGGCAGCTTGTAGTCGAGCAGCAGCAGGTCCCAGGGGCCGTCCTGGAGCTTGGCCAGGGCCTCGCTCCCGTCGGCGGCGGTGTCGACGGTGAAGCCGACCTCCTCGCCCAGATCGGCCAGGTTCACGACATGGCGATCCAGGACCTTGGCCGCGCCGCGACGCATCCCGGGCTCGTCGTCCACCACCAGTACGCGCAGATCCGGCATGGTCAGTCCTTCAGGAGCCGGTCGATCTCCCGCTCCAGTTGGTCGTAGCGAATGGCCTTGTCCATCACCACGTCGGCCTTGATCCAGGAGCGCATCTCCTCGGTGCTGGCCCCGAAGGTGATGCCGGTCTCGGCGGCGACCCCGGTGACCAGGATCACGGGCGTTTCCGGATTCTTCTTCTTCATCCGGTGGCAGAGGGCGAACCCCCCGTCCGGCGTCTCGAGCATCAGGTCGAAGATGGCCAGGTCCGGGTCCATCGCGTCGATCATCTTCTCGCCCTCGCGCTGGGTCTCGGCCGTGCGGACCTCGAATCCCATCTGCTCGAGCTTGATGCGGAACTGCTCCAGAAGATCGAAGTCGTCGTCGACGACCAGGATGGTACCCCTCGTGCCGGCATTGTCTTTCGCGGACGTCATTTCGTTCCTCTCCAGCGCAGGCGTTGACTGTCGGGATCGCGGCCGGGCGGACCCGTATCCGGGCCGGGCCTAGGCCGACGACCCCCCGTTGGTGCGCTCCAGCGAAGCGAAGCGCGGAATTCGGACGGAGAAGACGGTCCCGGTGGGCCCCGCCGCGGGATCGGCGTTCGACGTCACGTCGATCTTGCCGCGGTGCATCTTGACGATGCCGTAGGTCACCGCGAGCCCGAGGCCGGTCCCCTTCCCCATCTGCTTCGTCGTGAACAGCGGCTCGAAGATCCGCTGCAGGTGCTCGGGCGCGATGCCGGAGCCCGTATCCTCGACCGTCAGCAGCGCGTCGTCGCCTTCGTTGCGGTCGACGACCTTGATCTCGCCGCCTTCGGGCATGGCCTCGATGGCGTTGACCACCAGGTTAGAGAGCACCTGGATCAGCTGGTCGTCGTCGACCTCGGCGATCGGCTCGTCCATCTGGTGCGACACCGTGAGCCGCACGTTCTCGGGCACGATGATCGCCTTCAGGCAGCGGTCGACCAGTTCGCAGAGATCGACCGAACGCAGCGTCACCTTGTTCTTGCGGGCGAAGTTGAGCAGGCCCGAGACCACCTTCCGGCAGCGCTCGGCCTGTTCGACGATCATGTCGAGGTCGTCGCCCAGTTCCGATTCCCCGGTGCAATCCTCGCGCAGCATGTTGGCGTACAGCAGGATCACGCCCAGCGGGTTGTTGATCTCGTGCGCGATGCCCGCCGAGAGCTGCCCCATGCTGGCCAGCTTCTCGGCGTTGATCAGCGCCTTCTGGATGTCGTCGATCTGCCTATGCGATTCGCTCAGTTCGTCCAGCGAAGTCCGCAGCAGCTCGATCGTGTAGGGCAGGCACATCTCCGATTCGGCCAACCCCTTGTGCACGGCGATGGCGTGCGCCCGGCAGGTCTGGTAGCCGCAGGCCCCGCAGTCCAGCTCGTCGTCGGGACCGAACTTGCCCATCTTCGCCAGGATCGCGCGCAGCTCCTCCTCCGACGGCAGCGACATCCTCGTGTCGTCGGCCGCGTAGGCGGCGCTCAGGTCCAGATCGGCGAAACGGGTCACATCCAGTTCGTGGCGCACAGCCGGCTCGCTGGCGACCCGCTTGCGGGCGTAGCGGCTGATCGCGGCGCGGCGGCTGTAGTGGGGCGCGGCGGTCGTCATCCCGGCGCCCATGACGCAGCCCTGGCAGGAAAGCAGTTCAAGCAGACGGACTTCCAGCGCCCCCTCCTCGAACTCGTCCAGCGCCTGGGTGAAATCCACGATCCCGCTGGCGGTGACCACGTCGTTGGCCAGCAGGTCCTCCGAGACGCCCACCGACTGCAGCATGCCGCCGGCGACCGGATAGAGCGCGCCCAGGCCGGCCCGGGGAGGATCGAAGTCCTCGCCGGCGCCGGATCGGGGCTCGACCCCGTCCTCCTCGAGCATCTGCCGCAGTTCGGCGAACGAAAGCACCGAATCCACGTCGCCGCGTATGTCCTCGCGGGTGGCCTCGACCTTCTTGGCCAGGCAGGGACCGATGAAGACGACGGCCAGATCGTCCTCGTACTCGCAGTGCATGGCCCGGGCGGTGGCGGTCATCGGCGACACCACCGGCGCCAGGTACGGCACGAGTCCGGGATGGTACTTCTCGATGAAGGAGACCGTGGCCGGGCAGGCGGTCGAGATGTAGCGCCGGCCGGGATTGCGGTCGATCAGCTGGCGGTAGCGCCGCGAGACCAGATCGGCCCCGAACCCGACCTCGGCGACCAGGTCGAACCCCAGCCGCCGGATCATGCCGACCAGGACGCCGGGCTCCAGGTCGGAGAACTCGGCCGGGAAGCTCGGCGCCACGATCGCCGCGGTCCGCCGGGAGCCGGCGAGCAGTTCGCGCACCTCGGGGATGGAGCAGTAGACCTGCTTGGCCTTCTGGCTGCAGACCTGCACGCAGTTGCCGCAGCCGATGCACCGCTCGGCGACGACCTCGGCCTGGCCCCCGGAGATCCGGATGGCCTTGGCCGGGCAGTCGCGCACGCAGGTGTAGCAGGCGCGGCATCTGTCCGCGATGGTCGAGACCAGCTGCTCTCCGGGCTTCATGCGCTAAACCACCACTTCCCTCTGTCCGTAATGCGTGTGCAGCAGGCTGTGGCTCTTCTCGCCGAGGGGCTCTCCGAGAAACTCGTCATAGAGCCGCTTGACTTCCAGGTTCTTGTGCGATTCGCGCACCGTTTCCACCTGGTCGATCTGGTAGAGGGCCTGCAGGCGCGCCTTGACGGCCTCGGGATCCGCGCCCAGAGGCTGGCCGCCGCCGCCGATGCAGCCGCCGGGGCAGGTCATGACCTCGATGAAGTGCAGGTCGTCCCGGCCGTCGCGGATCTGGTCGAGGATCCGGCGCGCGTTGGCCAGGCCGCTGACCACCGCCACGCCGAGCTTCGTACCGGCGATCTCGACCTGGGCCTCCTTGACGCCGTCGAGGCCGCGCACGGGCTGCACCCTCAGGCTGACCATCTCTTCGCCGGTGACCATCTTGTGGGCGGTCCGGATCGCCGCCTCCATCACGCCGCCCGAGCCGCCGAAGAGCTTGCCGGCGGTGCTGCGCTCGCCGAAGGGGCGATCGGCGTGGCCGGGGGCCGAAGACGTCAGGTCGATCCCGAAAGTACGAATCATCCGGGCCAGTTCGCGGGTCGTCAACACCGCATCGATGTCGGGACGCCCGTGCCGCGCCATCTCGGGGCGGGTGGCCTCGAACTTCTTGGCCGTGCACGGCATCACCGCGACGCTGTAGATCTTCTCCGGCGGGATGTCCTCCCGCTCGGCGTAGAAGCTCTTGATCACGGCGCCGAGCATCTGCTGCGGACTCTTGCAGGTGGACAGATTGTCGATGAAGTCGGGATAGAATTCCTCGACGAACTTGATCCAACCGGGCGAACAGCTGGTCATCATCGGCAATCGGCCGCCGTTCTGCAACCTGTGGACCAGCTCGGAGGCCTCCTCCATGATCGTCAGGTCGGCCGAGAACCCGGTGTCGAACACCCGGTCGGCTCCGAGGCGGCGGAAGGCCGCGACCATCAGGCCGTCGACGTCGACGCCGGGCTTCAGGCCGAACTCCTCGGCCAGGGTCACCGAAACGGCCGGCGCGTGCTGGAACACGACGCACTTGTCCGGATCGTTCAGGGCCTCGGTGACCTCGCGGACCGAGCTCTTCTCGCGCAGGGCTCCGGTCGGGCAGGCCATCACGCACTGGCCGCAGTTGATGCAGCTCGAGACGTTGATGCCCTCCTTGAAGGCCGGCGCGACCTCGGTCGAGCTGCCGCGGCCGACGAAATCGATGGCCGAGACGCCCATGATCTCCTCGCAGGTGCGCACGCACTTGCCGCAGAGGATGCACTTCGCCGGATCGCGCTCGATCGCCACGCTCGAGATGTCGAGATGGTGATCGGTGCGCTTGGTCACGAACCGCCGCTCGCGCACGCCGTAGACCTGGGCCAGCTTCTGCAGCTCGCAGTTCTCGTTCCGCACGCAGTACAGGCAGTCGTCCGGGTGGTTGGCCAGCAGCAGCTCGATGATCGTCTTGCGGGCCCGGACCACGCGCGGCGAATTCGTCTTGATCTTCATGCCCGGCTGGACGGGGAACGAGCAGCTGGGCACCAGGTTGCGCTGTCCCTCCACCTCGACGACGCAGATCCGGCAGGCTCCCGTCGGCGGCAGGCCTTCGATGTGGCAGAGGGTGGGAACGTTGATTCCGGCCCGCTTGAGGGCGGTGAGGATCGTTTCGCCCTCGCGCGCCCCGACCATCCGGTTGTTGACTTCGATCTCGAACATGCCGTCCATCTCCTCGCTAGGAAACCTTGACCGCGTCGAACCGGCAGACCTCGACGCAATTGCCACAGTGGATGCACTTGTCCGGCACGATGTAGTGGGGCGATTTCTTCGCGCCCATGATCGCGCCGGTGGGGCACTTCTTCGCGCAGGCCATGCAGCCGGTGCAGACATCCGGATCGATGCTGTACGTCAACAGGTCCCGGCAGACTCCCGCCGGACAGCGGCGTTCGAAGATGTGGGCCTCGTATTCGTCGCGGAACCAGCGCAGCGTGCTGAGGACCGGATTGGGCGCCGTCTGGCCCAGCCCGCAGAGGCTGGTGTCCTGGATCACCTCGGCCAGCCGCTTCAGGTATGTCACGCCCTTGAACCGCGCCAGGGCGTCGTTGCCCTTCTCGTCGCGGCGGCCGCGCACGATCGCGTCGAGCATGTCCCGCATGTGGCGGGTTCCCTCGCGGCAGGGGATGCACTTGCCGCAGCTCTCGCGCTGGATGAAGTCCATGAAGAAGCGCGCCACGTCCACCATGCAGGTGTCCTCGTCCATCACCACCAGGCCGCCCGAGCCCATCATCGCGCCCAGGGTCTTGACCGACTCGTAGTCGACCTCGACGTCCACGTGCTGGGCCGGGATGCAGCCGCCCGAGGGACCGCCCATCTGGACGGCCTTGAAGGCCTTGCCGTGCGGCACGCCGCCGCCGCAGCCGAAGACGACGTCGCGGACGGTCATGCCCATCGCGACCTCGACCAGGCCGGTGCGCGAGACCTTTCCGCTCAGGGCGAAGACCTTCGTGCCCTTGCTGCCCTCGGTGCCGATCGAACCGAACCATTCGGCGCCGTCGGTGATGATCCGCGGCACGTTGGCCAGCGTCTCGACGTTGTTGATGATCGAGGGCTTGCCGAAGAGGCCCGAGACGGCGGGGAAGGGCGGCCGCGGCCGCGGCATTCCCCTGCGGCCCTCGATGCTGTTGATCAGGGCCGTCTCCTCGCCGCAGACGAAGGCGCCCGCGCCCTTCTTGATGACCACGCGCAGGTCGAAGCCGCTCTCGAGGATGTCGTCGCCGAGCAGTCCGCAGGATTCGGCCTGGGCGATGGCGATCTTCAGCCGCTCGATGGCCAGGGGATATTCGGCCCGGATGTAGATGTAGGCCTTGGTCGCCCCGATGGCGTAGGCGGCGACCGCCAGGCCCTCGATCAGGCGGTGCGGGTCGCCCTCGATGACCGCGCGGTCCATGAACGCGCCCGGATCGCCCTCGTCGGCGTTGCAGATCATGTACTTCTGGTCCGCGTCGCGCACCTGGGCGAACTTCCATTTGCGGCCGGCGGGGAAGCCGCCGCCGCCGCGGCCGCGCAGACCGCTCTTTTCGACCTCGTCGCAGACCTCCGCCGGCTGCATGGTGTGCAGCGCGCGGGCCAGGCCCCGGTATCCGCCCCGGGCCATGTACTCGGAAATGCTGCCGGGATCGATGATCCCGCAGTTGGCCAGCACCCACCGGGTCTGCGGCGCGAAGAAGGGATGCTCGTCCAGGAACGGGGTCTCGGCGTAGGGCCGCAGCTGCTCGTTGCGGTGCTGGCCGAGCAGATGATCGGTGTCGAAATCGCCCGACAGCGCGGCGTCGACCACGCCCGGGGCCACGTCCTCGGTCATCCTGCTGAAGCAGACGCGCGTCCGGCCGGGCACCTGCACCTCGACCAGCGGCTCCTCGGAGCAGATCCCGAGGCAGCCCACTTCGACGATGTCGGCGTCGATGCCGTCCTCGCGCAGATGTTCTCGCAGTGCCGCCAGGGTCTTGTCGGCGCCGGCGCTCAGTCCGCAGGTGGCGGCGCCGACGTAGATCGCCGGGCGGGCGATCTCGTCGCGGCGCAGCAGGTCCAGTTCATCCTTCAGGGCGGGAGCGTCCTCGCCTCCGCCGCAGACATGTTCGTGGGTCAGACGCGCGAGCAGGGCCTCGCTGACTTCGACCGTCGCGGCGTTATTCTGATTCCGTTGGTTGGCCATCATTCACCTGCCCCGAGTTCTGCTTCCCGATCCCGGTAGCTCTTCAGGATCCGCGGCACCTGCTTGACCGTCACGTGCGCGTGGAATTCACCATTGATGCTGATCACCGGCGCCAGCCCGCAGGCCCCGATGCACGAAACCACTTCCAGGCTGAACAGTCCGTCGCGCGTCGTCTGCCCGGGCTCGATCCCGAGTTCGCGCTGCAGCGCGTCGAGGACGCCGGCCGATCCCTTCACGTGGCAGGCCGTCCCTCGGCAGACCATGACGTGCAGCTTGCCCACGGGCTGGAACCTGAACTGGTTGTAGAAGGTGGCCACGCCGTAGACCTTGCTCGCCGGCAGCCCCAGATGTCGGCCGATCTCCACGACGGCCGCCTTCGAGAGAAAGCCCTCCCGTTCCTGCACTTCCTGCAGGATCGGAATCAGGCTGTCCCGTCCCGCATCGGGATGCGATTCGAGGACCGAAGTCACGCAATCGGTGTTCATGTCTTCCTTTCCCGTCGTGTTCTCACTGACAGAGGAACGCGATCTTCTCCAGCTTCATGCCGATGTCGAAATCCTCCACCTCGACCTCGCCCGGCACTCTCAGCGGCACCGAAGTGAAGTTGAGGATACCCTTCACGCCTCCGGACGCCATCCGGTCGGCGACCTCCTGGGCGGCCTGCGACGGCACGGTGATCATCCCGATCTCGATTCCGAGTTCGGCGATCTTCGGCGCCATCTCCCGCACGTCGTAGCAGCGGCAGCCGGCGATCACGCGGCCGATCCGGGCCGGATCGTTGTCGAAGGCCGCGACGATCGGCAGGTGCGCCGACCGCATCCGGCAATAGGCCAGGATCGCCCGGCCGAAATCTCCGACGCCCGCCAGCGCGACCGGGCGCACGCGATCGCGGGCCAGGATGCGGTGGATGTCGTCGTACAGATCCCGCACCGCGTAGCCCTTGGCCGAACTCCCCGAGCACCCCACCTGCATCAGGTCGCGGCGGACCTGGACCGGGCTGTTGTGGGCCAAGCGCGCCATCTGATGCGAAAAGACGTGCGTCGTGCCGACCTCGATCCAATGGCGCAAGAGCCGCTGATAGATCACCAGCCGCTCCAATGTATTGATGGGGATTTTTAATTTTTCACTTTTCATGCGCCGACGTGAATCCTGTCACGTTGTGAAATTGTTAACGGCGATGGAAAGATGGGATACGGAGGGTTCTATGTCAAGAAAATATCACCCCATGTAACTTGCACAATATTATGGATATACGAGTAAAGCTCTGGAATATGAGTTGGGCGGTGAGAGAAGAATCCATTTTCGATGAAAAGCGAAGTTCCAAGCTTCCCATTCATTCCATAGCAACTACTTAGGGGTTCTCTCCGCCTGACGCACACCGCAATCCGCCCCGTAGTCGCTGATAAATTTTTAACGGAATTGTCGACCCAGCCCGGTCCCGGACAACGATTCGACGGTGAAAACGCCGCCCATGTCCGCCGCGAAGCGATCCGCCGCGCCGGGCCCCAGGACATCGCGGACCGACGTCATGAAGTCCCGGTGCGGACGCCCGCGGCGATATTCCGGTTCGCGGGGCGGATGGGGAAGGTAGCGTTCGACGAGTTCGAGATCGGGGTCCAGCAGCAGGGTCGTCGAGTAGTAGAGCAGGCCGCGGGTGCGGTAGATGCAGGATCCCCCCAGCTTGCGGCCGGCGAGAGCCAGGTCGGACACGCCCTCGCGGACCACCGCCGGCAGGCCGAGCCGCGCCAGCCCGCCGGCGGCCCACGCCGAAAGCGCCGCGAAGGCCGAATTGATCCCCCCCACCCCGGCCAGGGGCAGGACCGCCGAGACGACCGCGTTGCCCGGGTCCAGGACCACGGCGCAGCCTCCGCCGCGCCGTCGGAAGATCGGCACGCCGTCGGCGCGGATGGCGCCGGTCCGCAGTTCCAGGTCCGCGCGGCCGCCGCGGCCGATCACCACGTGGGTCTCGCCGCAGCGGATCGCGCGCACCCGCGGGCGCCGGTCGGCGGCGACGGCGGCCAGCAGGTCTTCGTCCAGGCCCCAGAGGGGGAAATCGGCGGTGGGCGCGGTGGGTTCCATGCCCGCCAGGATAACAGGATCCTTTCCGGCCGCCCACCGCCGGCGCGGAAAAAAATCGCCCCCGGACTTGCGGATCGGCCCGGAATTGCGGATTCATCCTTGATCGGTTCCGCCCGATCGGTTCCGGCCGCGCCGCCGCAACACCGGGAATTCCATCCCGTATCAGCGACGGTAGCGGACACCATCACCGACCCGAAAGGAATCCTCCATGCAACGGCTCCGCCCCCGTTTGCTTCCCGCCCTGTTGCTGCTGACCCTGCTGCCCGTGGCGGCGGCGTCAGCCGCGACGGTCGACGACCTCGAGACCGGCCTCGCGCAGGCCGCCGCCTCGGACCTGCCCCTGGTGCTGGAGTTCGGCGCCGATTGGTGAGGCTCCTGCCGACAGTTCGCCCGTGCGGCGGACGAAGAGAAGAAGGTCCGCGAGGCGATCGAGAAGATCGTCCTGGTCAAGATCGACATCGACACCGAGACCGGCGCCGCCCTGCGCGAGCAGTACGGCGTGCGCGCGTATCCCACCTTCATGCTGGTCGACCGCGCCGCCGACATCTGCGACGTGTGGCTCGGATTCGACGGTCCCGACGCCTGGACCGGATCGCTCGAGACCGCCCTGGACGACCCGGCATCCATCGCCCAGAAGCAGGAACGCTTCGCGGTCGATCCCGACCTGCCCACCGCTCGGGCCCTGGCCCGGCACGCGACGGGCACCGGTTCGGCTCGGGCCGCGGTCGCCTACCTTCGCCGGTGCCAGAAGATGGACGCCGAGAACGCCGGCGACTACGCCATGGACGTCTTCGAGGCGATGGTCGACGGCCTGCGCGACGACGAATTCGCGCCCTCCCAGGTGGTCGAGGCCGCAGACGCGGCCCTCGCGGTCGAGGACGTCGAACCGATGGACACGATCATCATCGCCTACTACATGGGGCGCGCCGCGGCCAAGGCCGAGGATCCGGCGCTGCAGGATCCCTACCTCGCCCGCGCCATCGCGGCGACCGCCGGCAGCGAGGATCCCGAAGTGGCCGACGGCCGGGCCTACCTGATGCCCGACTACCTGCTGCGCGTCGAGAAGGATCCCGCCGGCGCCCTGGCCGCCCGCAAGGCGCGGCTGCCCGAGGGCTGGCGGCAGGATCCGGGCGCCCTGAACGAGCTGGCCTGGTGGTGCTTCGAGAACGGGGTCGAGCTGGAAACGGCCGAGGCCATGGCTCGCGAGGCCGTCGCGCTGGAGGCCGACGACGGCGAGAAGGCCAACATCCTGGACACCGCGGCGGAGATCTGCCACGCCCTGGGCAAGAGCGCCGAGGCCGCAGACCTGATCGGCCGGGCCGTCGAGCTGGCCCCCGAAAGCGAACATTTCCGCGAGCAGCTCACGAGGTTCCGCGCCGCGGCCGAGTGACCCGCCGCGCATCCGGAACGCTGCCGGAAAAGAACGAGGGGCCGTCCCGAAACGGGGCGGCCCCTTCGCTTGCCGGGGATCGAACGCTACTTCGGCGGCGCGTGGATGTGGACGGCCGAGCCGGCCGCCACCTCCGCCGCCTCCATCAAGGCTTCCGAAAGGGTCGGATGGGGATGGATGGTCACCATCAGGTCCTCGAGGGTGGCTCCCATCTCGATCGCCAGGGTGCCCTCGGCGATCAGCTCGCTGGCGTGCGGCCCGACCATGCCCACCCCGAGCACCAGGTCGTTCTGCGGATCGCAGATGATCTTCACCAGACCCTCGGTGCGCCCCAGGGTGCGGGCGCGGCCCAGGGCGGTCAGCGGGAAGCGGCCGACCTTCACCGTGCGCCCCTGTTCGGCGGCCTCGCGTTCGGTCAGGCCGCTCCAGGCGATCTCCGGATCGGTGAAGACCACCGCCGGGATGGCCCGGTTGTCGAAGACGGCGCCGTCCAGCCCGGCGATGACCTCGGCGGCCACCTTCGCTTCGCGGCTGGCCTTGTGCGCGAGCATCGGGCCGTGGGCTACGTCGCCGATCGCGAAGATGTTCTTCGCCGCGGTGCGGCATTGCTCGTCGGTGGGGATGAACCCCTTCTCGTCCACCTCGACATCGGTCCGCGAAAGGCCCAGGTCGCGGGTGTTCGGCCTTCTGCCGATCGCCACCAGCACCTGGTCGTAGCGCCGGGTCGCCGTCTCGCCCTCGTGCTCGATCTCGACGTCGAAACCGCCGCCTTCGACCGGTTCGATCTTGCCGACCTTCGACTCTACCAGGATCTCGCCCAGCCGCTTGCCCACCTGCTTGACCATGATGTCGACCAGATCCTCGTCCGCCCCCATCAGCAGGCGGGGGAAGAACTCCACCACCGAGACCTCCGAGCCCAGGCCGGCGTAGACCAGTCCCATCTCCAGGCCGATGTAGCCGCCGCCGACCACCAGCAGGCTCTCGGGCACCCGCGGCAGCTTCAGCGCGTCGGCCGACGACCAGACGCTCTGGTCGATCCCCGGCGGCAGTTCGTTCAGGCTCGATCCGGTGGCGATGATCGCTTCCTTGAATGTCACCGCCGAGACGTCGGCCCCCTCGATCGCCAGCGTGGTGTTCGAGGCGAAGCGGGCGCGGCCGTGCACGACCTCCACGCCGCGGCGCTTCAGCAGCGACGAGACGCCGCCCGAGAGGGCGTCGACCACCGAATCGGTCCAGCCGCGCAGCTTCTCGACGTCGACCTCGACGACGCCGAACTTCAGGCCCAGCTTCTCCGAATGCCGGGCGGTCTCGGCGATCTCCACGGCGTTGATCAGGGCCTTCGAGGGGATGCAGCCCTCGAGCAGGCAGGTGCCGCCGGGCCGCGGCTTCTCCTCTATGAGCATGACCTCGCGGCCCAGGTCGGCCAGGCGCAGCGCCGCCACGTACCCGCCGGGACCGGCGCCGATCACGACGGTCTCGACTTCCTGGCTGAGGCTTCCCATGACCATCTGCAACCTCGTTTCCGCCGCGCTCGACCGGCGCGGCCGTTGATGTCCGCGGATCAGGTCTCCAGCAGCAGCAGGTTCGGGTCGGCGAGCTGGCGGGCCAGCTCGCTGACGAAGCGCGCGGCGTCGGCCCCGTCGGCGATGCGGTGGTCGAAGGCCAGGGTCAGCGGCAGGATCTTGCGGATCACGATCTCGCCGTCGCGCACCACCGGCTTCTCCTGCACCCGCCCCATGCCGAGGATGGCCACCTCGGGATAGTTGATCGTCGGGATCAGCGCCGTGCCGCCGAGCGGCCCGACGTTGGTGATGGTGAAGGTGCCGCCCTGCATATCGTCGAGCGGCAGCTTGCCCTCGCGGGCCAGCGACGCCTTCTGCTCGATCTCCCGCGAGATGTCGATGATGCTGCGGGTGTCGGTGCCCTTGATCACCGGCACGACCAGGCCCTTCCCCGTGTCGGCCGCGAACCCGATGTTGTAGTACTTCTTGTAGACGATCTGTTCGCGGAACGGATCGAGGCTGGCGTTGAACGAAGGCGCCGCCCGCAGACCCGCGCTGACCGCCTTGATCACGAACGACATCAGCGTCAGCTTGCCGCCAGGCTGCCCCGCGCGGCGCTCCTTCTCGCGCAGGCGGAACTCCTCGAGCAGGGTCACGTCGGCCTCGTCCATGTGGGCCACGTGGGGCACCAGCACCATCGAGGTGACCATCTTGCGGGCCACCTTCCGACGGATCGAACGCAGCGGCTCGATCTCGACCGGGCCTTCCCGGGCGAAATCGGGCAGCGGCTCGATGTCCAGCAGCGGGATGGTGCTCGAGGCGTGGGCCGAGAACCGGGCCAGGGCCTCGTCGTCGCCCGCGGCCTCGGCGACCGTGGCGTGGGCGGGCGGGACGTCGACGATGGCCGCGGCGGGAGGCGCCGCAGGCGCCCCCTCGACGAAGGCGCGCACGTCGTCGGCCAGCACCCGGCCGGCGGGGCCGGTCGGGGGCACCTGGTTGATGTCGACCCCCAGCTCGCGCGCCAGGCGGCGGGTGGCCGGGGCGGCGGGAACGGGTCGGCCGGTCGCGGCGGGCGCC
>CAYLMM010000002.1:0-116841 GCA_964384825.1 uncultured Fibrobacteraceae bacterium | reverse complement strand
ATCCGCGAGGGCGGCCGCACCGTCGGTGCCGGCGTCGTCGCCAAGATCCACGAGTGATTAACCGTCTGGCGGGGAGGGAGACTTCCCCGCCGGTTCCGCCCGGGACACCGGGCAGCGAAAGGTGAGCAGGCGCCGCAGGGCGGCGAAGCTGGAGTAACCATCGCGCGAAGGAGAGAAGAGTGCCCAGGCAGAAGATCAAGATCAGGCTCAAGGCTTACGAGCCCGCCGTGCTGGACCGATCGGCCCAGATGATCGTCCAGACGGCGTTGCGGACCGGCGCCCTCGTGCGGGGCCCCGTGCCCCTGCCGACTCGACGTTCGGTCTACACGGTGCTGCGCTCGCCCCACGTCGACAAGAAGTCGCGTGAGCAGTTCGAGATGCGCATCCACAAGCGGCTCATCGAGATCGAGAATTCGACGCCGCAGACCACCGAGTTTCTCAAGAAGCTGACGCTCCCCGCGAGCGTCGACGTGGAGATCAAGGTCTGAGCGCGTCGCTCGACAGCGATCCTAGGGAGCTAGCAATCATGACGGGAATTATCGGCAAGAAGATCGGGATGACGCGGCTGTTCGACGAAGAAGGCCGCCATATTCCGGTGACGGTGATCGAGGCCGGTCCTTGCGTGGTGACACAGGTCAAGACCGTCGCCAGTGACGGCTACGAGGCCGTCCAGCTGGGATTCGGGGCGCGCAAGCCCAAGAACACCCCGCTGCCCATGCAGGGTCATTTCCGCGCCGCCGGCGCGGCCCCTGCGCGAATCATCCGCGAGTTCGATCCCGCCGAGGGCGAGGAGCTCAAGCTCGGCGACACCATCGATGTCTCGATCTTCTCCGAGGTGGAGCGGGTCGACATCACGGGCGTCACCAAGGGCCGCGGCTTCTCCGGCCGGATCAAGCGCTGGAACCAGGGCCGCGGTCCCGCGGGCCACGGTTCCAAGAACGTGCGCCAGTCAGGCTCGATCGGCATGCACACCAAGCCGGGGCGAGTGATGCCCGGCCGGCACATGGCGGGCCAGTACGGCAACAAGCGCGAAACGAAGAAGAATCTGCAGGTCGTGCGCGTGGATCAGGAGAAGAACCTGCTGCTGGTCAAGGGCAGCGTTCCGGGCAGCCGGAACGGGATCGTCTTCATCAAGGTCAGCCGCTAGGGTGCCCGGCATCCTTTCGGAATAGACAGGCGTGAGGTAAGCGATGGCTACGGCAAACCTTTACAACAAGGGCGGCGAGAAGGTCGGCACCGTCGAACTGTCGGATGCGCTGTTCGGACAGCCCGTCCACAAGCAGTCTCTGTACGAGGCCGTCCGGTGCTACCTGGCCAATCAGCGCCAGGGTACGCACGACACCCAGACGCGGGGCGAGGTCGCCTACAGCGGTTCCAAGCTCTATCGCCAGAAGGGAACCGGCCGCGCCCGCGCGGGCTCAGCTCGTTCCCCGCTGCGCGTGGGCGGCGGCACCGTCTTCGGTCCGCACCCCCGGGACTACGGCTACCGCCTGCCCCGGAAGATCAAGCGCAAGGCGCTGTGCTCGGCACTGAGCGATCGGGCCGCCGAGGCGCGCGTCTTCGTGCTCGAGAATTTCGAGATGGACGCTCCGAAGACCGTCGAGATGGCCCGGATGATGTCGGGGCTGTCGCTGGACGGGCGGCATACGCTGTTCGTCCTGCCGGGCGACGCGGACGTTCTCTACAAGTCGCTGCGCAACATCAAGGGCGTGCGGGTCATGCGGCATACCGACCTGAACGCCTACTCCATCCTCTGGGCCGACAACGTGGTCTTCACCCAGAACGCCCTGAGCGGAGCCGAGGAGGTGTTCGGATCGTGAAGGATCTGAGCAAGGTCATCCAGAGGCCGCTGATCACCGAGCGGTGCACCGTCCTGAGGGATACTGCGAACCAGTACTTCTTCCAGGTCGATCCCGCGGCCAACAAGCACGAGATCAAGCAGGCCGTCGAGCTCTTCTTCGGAGTGAAGGTCTCCAGCGTCCGGACCATGAACATGCGCGGCAAGGTCAAGCGGCTCGGCCGTTTCTCCGGCAAGCGCGCGGACTGGAAGAAGGCGATTGTCACCCTCGGCGAGGGCGACACCATCGAGATCTTCGACAACGTCTAAGACGAGGGCCGCCGCTGCCTGACCGCAGCGGCCCGTTAGGAGTAGGGAACAGATGGGTATCAAGAAGCTGAAGCCCCAGACGCCCGGTCAGCGCTTCCGCACGGTCTCCGACTTCAGCGAGATCACGACGGACCGGCCGGAGAAGTCTCTGCTGGAGCCCCTGACCAAGTCCGGCGGCCGCAACAACAACGGCCGGGTCACCTGCCGTCACCGTGGCGGCGGTCACAAGCGGCGCTATCGCCGGATCGACTTCAAGCGGGACAAGATGGGCGTGCCGGCCCGCGTCCTGAGCGTGGAGTACGATCCCAACCGCAGCGCCCGCATCGCCCTGCTGGTCTACGCCGACGGCGAGAAGCGTTACATCCTCTGGCCCAACGGGCTGAAGGTCAACGACTCGGTCATGGCTGGCGAGGATGCCGGATTCAACGTCGGCAACTGCCTGCCGCTGCGGCGCATCCCCTTGGGCACCCTGGTGCACAACGTCGAGCTGCAGATCGGCCGCGGCGGCCAGATCGTGCGCAGCGCCGGCTCCTTCGCCCAGGTCATGGCCAAGGACGGCGATTACGTCACCCTGCGCCTGCCGAGCGGCGAGGTGCGGATGGTGCATCAGAACTGCTACGCCACGATCGGCGAGGTCGGCAACTCCGAGCACGAGAACATCGTGCTGGGCAAGGCCGGCAAGTCGCGTTGGCTCGGCCGTCGGCCCAAGGTCCGCGGCGTGGCCATGAACCCCGTCGACCACCCGCACGGCGGCGGCGAGGGCAAGACCTCCGGCGGCCGGCACCCGGTTTCCCCCTGGGGAACCCCGGCCAAGGGATTCAAGACCCGTCGCAAGAAGCCGTCCGATCGGTTCATCGTTCGTCGACGGAACAAGAAGTAGTCACCCGCCGCGGACAGCACCGCGGCGCCGGATGGAGGATGGGAGCAGCATGGCTCGATCGATCAAAAAGGGTCCCTTCATTGATGACCACCTTCTGAGGAAGGTGACCGAGATGAACGCCAGAGGTGAACGGCGGGTCATCAAGACCTGGTCCCGGAGGTCCACGGTCTTTCCGGAGTTCCTCGGGCATACGATCGCCGTCCACAACGGCAAGCAGTTCATTCCCGTGTATGTCCAGGAGAACATGGTGGGGCACAAGTTCGGCGAGTTCGCCCCCACCCGGACCTATCGCGGACATACGAGCAAGGATAAGAGGAAGAAGTAACGCCCAACCTGCGGAGGGTTGAGATGGACGGCCGTGCCGTTAGTCGATTCGTGAGGATTTCGCCCAGCAAGACCAGGTTGGTTGCCGATCTGGTGCGGGGCAAGAGCGTGGATCAGGCCTTGAACATCCTGGCCCTGACGCCCCGCAAGGCGTCGCCGATCCTGCGCAAGGCGATCATGTCCGCCGTGGCCAACGCGCGCACGTCGGGCGAGGAAGAGGTCAGGCGCCGGGACTCGGAATTCGTGGTCAGCGAGGTCCGCGTCGATGCGGGGCCGACCATGAAGCGGATCCGTCCGCGGGCCCAGGGCCGCGCCTACAGGATCCTGAAGCGGACCAGTCATATCCAGGTCAAGGTTTCCTCGGTCAAATAGGGCCGGGCGTGTCACGGAGCGGTCGGTTCGGATACCGGCTCCCGCGATTGCGAAAGGAAGATGCATGGGTCAGAAGACACATCCGATCGGTTTCCGGCTGGGAATCGTGAAGGACTGGAACTCCTCCTGGTTCAGCACCAAGGAGTACGCCGACTGGCTGAGCGAAGATCTGCTGCTGCGCAAGTACATCATGACTCGCGTGGGCAACGCGGGCGTCGCGGCCGTCAAGATCAAGCGCTTCCGCGAGAAGGTGAACGTCATCGTCTTGACCAGCCGTCCGGGCGTGGTCATCGGTCGCCGCGGCTCGCGGGCCGATGAACTCCGGGCCGAGCTCGAGAAGATGATCGGCAAGAACGTCAAGCTGGACGTCGAGGAGATCAAGAAGCCCGAACTGAGCGCGCCGCTCGTCGCCGAGCATGTCGCCGCGCAGCTCAAGGGCCGCGTCTCCTTCCGCCGCGCCATGAAGAAGGCCATCGCCACCGCCATGCGCATGGGCGCCAAGGGCGTGAAGATCCGCTGCGCCGGCCGGCTCGGCGGTTCGGAAATGGCGAGGGTCGAGTCCTACCACGACGGCAGCGTGCCCCTGCACACCCTGCGCGCGGATATCGACTACGGAACCGCCTTGGCCCGCACCACCTACGGCGCCATCGGCGTCAAGGTGTGGATCTGTCGGGGAGAGGTCTTCCCGGCCGATTTCAAGGAACAGCTGCGGGCCCAGGTTCACGGAGAGCGGGCCTGATTGACACCCGGCCCGCTGCGGGCGGGCCGTATGGAGAGGACTACGAGTCATGTTGATGCCGAAGCGAACCAAGTTCCGGAAGACGCACAAGGGCCGCATGCGGGGCCTCGCCCGCCGCGGCAACACGGTGGCTTTCGGAGACTATGGCCTGCAGGCGATCGACTGCGGTTGGATCAAGAGCCGGCAGATCGAGTCCGCCCGTGTGGCCATCACCCGTAGCATCAAGCGCCTGGGCAAGGTGTGGATCCGCGTCTTCCCGGACAAGCCGATCACCCTGAAGCCCGCCGAGACGCGCATGGGCAAGGGCAAGGGCAGCCCGGAATACTGGGTCGCCGTCGTCAAGCCGGGCCGGATCCTTTTCGAGATCAACGGCGTCAGCCCCGAGCTGGCCAAGCGGGCCCTGACACTCGGCGCTGCGAAGCTGCCGTTCAAGACGCGCATCGTCAGCCGCCAGGGGGACTAGAAGATGAAGAAAGCGCACGAACTGAGGGAAATGTCCGTCGAGGAGCTCGAGAGCCTCGTGAACGAGAAGGCGGAGGATTTCCTGAACATGCGGATGCAGCTGAAGATGCGCCGCATCGACAACCCCCTGTCCGTCCGCATGGCGCGCAGGGAACTGGCCGTCATCAAGACCGTGCTGAACGAGAAGAGGGCCGGTCGCTAGCGGACCGTCGGCCTAGCAGCCCGCGGCGCGATCCGCAGGGCAGGGAGAGGGAAGAATGACGAACACTGAGAGGAACCTGAGGGCCGTTCGCATCGGCACGGTGGTGTCCGACAAGATGGACAAGACCGTGGTCGTGAAGATCGACCGGCGTTTCCCCCATCCTCTGTACAAGCGGATCGTCACCCGCTCGGTGAAGCTGAGCGCGCACGACGAGAACAACGAATGCAACACCGGCGACGTCGTCCGGGTGATGGCCACGCGGCCCTACTCGAAGTCGAAGCGCTGGCGCGTTGCCGAGATCCTCGAGCGGGCGAAGTAGGATTTTAAGGAGAAAGCCATGATCCAGGAATACACGATGCTGACCATCGCGGACAACTCGGGCGCCAAGACCGCCCAGTGCATCCGCGTGCTCGGCGGGACGCGGCGGCGATACGCCCGCGTCGGAGACATCGTGGTCTGCGCCGTCAAGTCGGCCATTCCCAACGGTAACGTGAAGAAGGGGACGGTCGTCAAGGCGGTGGTCGTGCGGACGCGCAAGGAGATCGGCCGGCGTGACGGGTCCTACATCCGATTCGGCGAGAACGCCGCGGTCATCATCGGCGACGACGGGGAGCCCGTGGGCACCCGCATCTTCGGCCCTGTGGCCCGCGAACTTCGCGAGAAGCGGTACATGAAGATCGTCTCGCTCGCTCCGGAGGTTCTGTGATGCATATCCGGAAGAAGGACAAGGTCAAGATCATCGCGGGCAACGACCGCGGCAAGATCGGTGAAGTGCTGAAGGTCTTCCCCGACAGCGACCGTGTCGTGGTCGAGAAGGTGAATCTCATCAAGCGCCACCAGCGCAAGTCGCAGCAGATGCCGCAGGGGGGGATCGTCGAGAAGGAAGCCCCTATCGCGGTCGCCAACGTCATGTTGATCTGCCCGAAGTGCGGCAATCCGGCTCGGACCGGAACGGTGGAACTGGGTGACGGAAGCCGGGTGCGGACCTGCAAGAAATGCGGAGAAATGCTGGCCAACTGACGGGCCGGCCGGGAGGACCGAGAACAATGGCGAAGAGCATGCCGAGAATGAGGGAAACCTACGAGCAGGAGACCCGCGCCGCCCTTCAGGAGAAGTTCGGGTACAAGAACCCGATGATGATCCCGAAGCCGGTGAAGATCATCCTCAACGTGGGCGCCGGCCGCGCCATCCAGAACGCGAAGGTTCTGGAGAGCGCCGTCGCCGAGCTCGAGACGATCACGGGCCAGAAGGCGGTCAAGACCAAGGCCCGCAAGTCCATCTCGAACTTCAAGCTTCGCGATGGGATGGAGATCGGCGCCCGGGTCACGCTGCGCGGCGATCGCATGTGGGAGTTCCTGGATCGCTTCATCAACTTCACCCTGCCCCGCATCCGGGACTTCCACGGAGTCCCGACGCGCCTGAGCGGCAGCGGCGATTACACCATCGGCCTGCGCGACCAGCTGGTCTTCCCGGAGATCGACTACGACAAGGTCGACGAGCACCGGGGGATGAACGTGACCGTCGTGACGACCGCCAAGACCGACGAGGAGGGCCGGGAGCTGCTGCAGCTTCTCGGAATGCCCTTCCGCCGTTCCCAGTAGGAGGATTTGAGTTGGCAAAGAAGTCGTTGATCGCCAAGGCCAACCGGCCGCCCAAGTACAAGGTGCGGGCCTACAACCGCTGCCGTCGTTGCGGCCGGGCGCGGGCCTACTACCGCAGGTTCGGTATCTGCAGGATCTGCTTCCGGGAGCTGGCCCTCGAGGGCAACCTGCCGGGCGTCGTGAAGTCGAGTTGGTAATCGCTGCGAGGAGCTTGGAAAGATGAGCATGACCGATCCCATTGCGGACATGTTGACGAGAATCCGCAACGCCGAGGTGGCCGCGCACCGCAAGGTCGACCTCCCCGCGTCCAAGACGAAGAAGGCGATTGCCCGAGTGCTCCAGGAGCAGGGATATATCGCCGACGTGCAGGAGATCGCCGAGGGCCCGCAGGGCACCATCCGGATCTTCCTGAAGTATTTCGAGATCGACGGAAAGCGTACCGGTGTCATCGAGGGCATCCGGCGCGTGAGCAAGCCCGGGCGCCGTATCTATGCCGATAAGAACAGCATCGGCAAGGTTCGCGGCGGCTACGGTATCGCAATCCTGTCGACCAATCTTGGGATCATGACCGACCACCAGTGCCGTCGCAACGGCATCGGCGGCGAGATCCTTTGTGAAGTCTGGTAAATAGCCGAATCTGCGGAGGATAGAGGATGTCGCGCGTAGGACTCAAACCGATTCCCATCCCTGACGGGACCGCCATCAACGTCGACGGCGACCTGTCCGTGGTGAAGGGACCCAAGGGCGAATTGCGGCAGCATATCCCGGCCGGCCTCTCCTTCGAACAGAAGGACGGCGAGCTGTGGATCACCAGGCCGAATGACAGCCCGAAGATGCGGGCCAACCACGGGTTGGTCCGGGCGCTGATCGCCAACCAGGTCGAAGGCGTCACCGAGGGGTTCAAGAAGTCCCTGGAGATCGTGGGCGTCGGCTATCGCGCCCAGGTCAAGGGCAAGGTGCTGGATCTGCAGCTGCAGTTCAGCCACCCTCTGGAGTATCCGATTCCCGAGGGGATCCAAATCGATTGCCCCGAGCCGACGCGCATCGACGTCTCCGGCATCGACAAGCAGCAGGTCGGACAGGTTGCGGCCGAGATCCGCGCCTTCCGCAAGCCGGAGCCCTACAAGGGCAAGGGCATCCGGTACGTGGGCGAGCAGATCATCAGGAAGGCCGGCAAGGCCGCCGGCAAGTAACCCGGCGGGTTCGGGAGGATACGATGAAAGACGTTTCTCGAGACAGGAGACTTGCCCGCGCGAAGCGCAAGGTTCGCGTGCGCAAGAAGATCTCCGGTACGGCAGAGCGCCCGCGGCTGACGATCTTCCGCAGTCGCAAGGCCATGTACGCCCAGATGGTGGACGACACCAAGGGCCACACGCTGGCGATGGCGAGCAGCCGCAAGCCCGGCGAGACCGAGATCCCCGAGGGTATGGCCGGCAAGTGCGCCGACGCCTACCTGGTGGGTCGCGCGATCGCCGAAAAGGCGAAGGCTCAGGGCGTCGAATCGGTCGTTTTCGACCGGAGCGGCTACCTCTACCACGGCCGTGTCGAGGCCTTGGCCCGCGGGGCCAGGGACGGCGGTCTGAAGTTCTAGGTCTGGGTTTCAGGACAGGAGCAGTTCGATGACCAACATGGGCAACAACTCGAGACCCCCCGCACCCGGCGGACAGCGCCCCGGAGCTCCCGGCGGCCAGCAGCGCGGCCGGGGAGGACAGGGTCGGGGCGGTTTCGGAGGCCAGCGTCGCGACGGTCGTTTCGGCGGGCGTCCGGGCGGCCGCGACCGTGATCGCGATCGCGACATGGTCGACATGCTGGAGACCGTGATCACCATCAACCGCGTGGCCAAGGTGGTCAAGGGTGGTCGCCGCTTCAGCTTCAACGCCATCGTCACCGTCGGCGACGGCAAGGGCAAGGTGGGCGTGGCCCTGGGCAAGGCGAACGAAATCGCCGACGCCATCCGCAAGGCTTCCGAAGCCGCGCGGGCCGGCCAGTTCACGGTGCCGATCCTGAACGATACGATTCCCTACGAGGTCGTGGGCCGCTACGGCGCCAGCAAGGTCGTTCTGCGTCCCGCCGCGCCGGGTACCGGCGTCATCGCCGCGGGCGGCGTGCGCGCCATCCTCGAGGCCTCGGGCGTGAAGAACATCCTGACCAAGCAGATGGGTTCCCGCAATCCCCACAACGTCTGGAAGGCGACCGTGGACGGACTGCGCCAGCTGCGTTCGGTCGAGCAGATCGCCGCGAAGCGCGGGATTTCGATTCCCGAGGTGTTCGGCCTGCCTCCGCGCGCTGCCAAGGAGGCGACCGACAATGGCTAAGCTGAAGATCACACAGGTGCGCAGCGTGATCGGACGCCCCGCGAACCAGCGACGGGTCGTCGCGGCGCTGGGCCTCCGCAGGCGCGAGGCCGTGGTCGTCCACAACGACACCCCCGCCATCCGCGGCATGGTGTTCAAGGTCCGCCATCTGGTCTCCGTGGAAGAGGTGAAGTAGGCATGCTGAAGCTGAACAACATCGGTGTCCCCAAGGGGGCCACCAAGTCGCGCAAGCGGCTCGGACGCGGTCCCGCCTCGGGCACGGGCAAGACCTCCGGCCGGGGGCACAAGGGCCAGAAGGCCCGCTCCGGCGGCGGAATCCCGCCTTGGTTCGAGGGCGGCCAGATGCCCATCAACCGGCGTCTGCCCAAGCGCGGATTCACCAACATCTTCAAGAAGGTGTACCAGGTCGTGAACCTGGAGCAGCTTAACCGCTTCGAAGAGGGCGCGACGGTCGACGCCGCCGTCCTGGCCGAGAAGGGCCTGGTCAAGTACGCCGACAAGCCGATCAAGCTGCTCGGCCGCGGAGAGTTGACGGCCAAGTCCCTGCAGGTCAAGGTGGACCGGGCGAGCAAGAGCGCCGTGGCCGCGGTCGAAGGCGCGGGGGGCGCCGTTAACGTCGCGGACTGAGCACTGACGTGGTAACCGAGGGCAACGTAGACGAAAAGGAAGCGCCGCATTGAACATCACGGGCAGCTACCAGAGCATGTTCAGGATCCCCGAGCTGAAGAGACGGATCATCTTCACCGCTCTGATCCTGATTGTCTACCGGCTGGGTGGTCACATCACGACCCCGGGCATTGATCTCGACGCCATCCGACAGTTCTTCGAGGGACAGCAGGGGACCCTCGTCGGACTCTACGACCTGTTCGCGGGCGGCAACCTGCGGCAGGCGACGATCTTCGCCCTGGGCATCATGCCCTACATCAGCGCCTCGATCATCTTCCAGCTTCTCCAGGCGGTCGTGCCGTACTTCGAGAAGCTGGCCAAGGAAGGCGAGGAAGGGCGCAAGAAGATCAACCAGTACACGCGTTACGGAACGCTCGCCCTGGCGATCGTCCAGTCGTTCGGCATCAGCTTCGCGCTCGAGGGCATGGGCGTGGTGCAGCATCCGGGCATGGCCTTCAAGCTGCTGACGGTGCTGACGCTGACCACCGGTACGATGTTCGTGATGTGGCTCGGCGAGCAGATCACCGAGCACGGCATCGGCAACGGGATCTCGCTGATCATCTTCATCGGCATCATCGCCCGTTACCCGACCGACATCCTGAACACGATGCAGGCCCTGCGCACCGGTTCGCTGAACTGGTTCGTCGGCATCATCATCCTGCTGTTCATGGTGGGCGTCATCGCCGGCATCATCGCCATCACGCAGGGGCAGCGGCGCATACCGGTGCAATACGCGAAGAAGATCGTCGGCCGCCGCGTCTACGGCGGGGCCAACACGCACATCCCGCTGCGGGTCAACACCGCCGGCGTGATCCCGATCATCTTCGCCCAGTCGATCATCATGTTCCCGGGCACCCTGGGCGCGTTCTTCCCGAACATCGCCTTCATGGAGGCCCTGGCCAACATGTTCCGTCCGCCGCACGTGGTCTACGTCGTGGTCTACTCGGCGCTGATCATCCTGTTCACGTACTTCTACACCGCCGTGATCCTCAACCCCGTGGATCTGGCGGACAACATGAAGCGCAACAGCGGGTTCATTCCCGGCGTCCGGCCGGGTCGCAAGACTGCGGAATATATCGACCGTGTCCTGACGCGCGTCACGCTGCCGGGAGCATTCTTCCTGGCCGCCATCGCCGTGCTGCCCGACCTGATGATCAACTACCTGAACGTGCCGTTCTACTTCGGCGGCACCGGCCTGCTGATCGTCGTCGGAGTCGGACTGGACACCCTGCAGCAGATCGAGTCCCATCTCGTGATGCGGCATTACGACGGATTCATGACAAAGGGTCGCCTGCGCGCCCGAAGGTAGCTTCGTCGTGAACTTGATCCTGATGGGCCCTCCCGGATGCGGGAAGGGGACCCAGGCCGAGAAGTTGATCGAAGCCAGGAAACTGGCTCACGTCTCGACCGGAAACATGCTGAGGTCGGCCATCCGCGAGGGCGGCGATTTCGGCGAGAAGGTGGCGTCGATCCTCGAGGCCGGCGAATTGGTGCCGGACGAACTGATGATCGACATGATGCGCCGGACCCTGGAGGCCTTCGCTCCGGGCGAGGGATGGCTGCTCGACGGCTTTCCCCGCACCGCGGCCCAGGCCGAGAGCCTGATCGGGATGCTGACCGAGATCGGTCACGACGTCTCGGCGGTGATCTCGTTCGAGGTGCCGGACGACGTGATCGTCGGCCGGCTGGGTTCCCGGTTGACCTGCACCGCCTGCGGCTTCGTGACCGTCCGCGGCGACAGGGAGATCGGCGACGCCTGTCCCCGCTGCGGCGAGGAACTCGCGGTCAGGGACGACGACCGGCCCGAGACGGTGCGCAATCGCCTGCGGGTCTTCAACGAGACGACCCGGCCCGCGGTCGAGATCCTCGCCGGGCGCTACGCCCTGGGAGTCGTGGATGGCACCGGGACGCCGCAGGAAGTCTGGCAGAGGGTGCAAAGTGTCCTGGCGGATTGACATCAAGCTGAAGAAGCCGGCCGAGATCGAGAAGATGGCCGCAAGCGCGGGGATCCTCGCGGATGTGTTCCGGGAGCTGCGGCACCTGATCGTGCCGGGGGTCACCACGGCCGAGGTGGATGCGGCGGCCGAGAAGATGATCCGCGACGCGGGGTGCAAGCCCAATTTCAAGGGCTACAACGGTTTTCCCAACGCGTGCTGCATCTCGGTCAACGAGCAGGTCGTGCACGGGATACCGGGATCGCGGCGGCTGGACGAGGGCGATATCGTCGGCGTGGACTGCGGGCTGATCAAGGAAGGGTGGCATTCCGATTCGGCGGAAACCTTCGCCGTCGGCGCCATCTCGCCCGAGGCCGAGAAGCTGCTCCGGGTCACTCGCGAGTGCCTGGACAGGGGGATCGCCAAGGTCGCGGTGGGCGGCCGGATCTCGGACATCGGCGCGGCCGTCGAGCAGCACGCCCGCGGCAACGGCTTCTCGGTCGTCGAGACGCTGGTCGGACACGGCATCGGCCGGTCGCTGCACGAGGATCCGCAGGTGCCGAACTACCGCAGCTTCTCGACGCCGGATCCGCGGATGGACGAGGGGCTGGTCATCGCGATCGAGCCGATGATCAACGCCGGCGCCAAGCGGGTCGTCACCGAGAGCGACCAGTGGACGATCCGGACGGCGGACCGGAGCCTGTCGGCACATTTCGAGCATACGGTGGCCGTCACGGCGGACGGACCGCGGGTTCTGACGGCGCGCTGAGTCGCGTTGATCGCAGACGGGAGCGAGTAGATGGCCAAGGAAGAGGGAATCACGGTAGAAGGCACGGTCGTCGAGGCCCTGCCGAACGCGATGTTCCGCGTCGAACTCGAAAACCAGCACGTCGTGCTGGCGCACGTCTCCGGCAAGATGAGGATGCACTTCATCCGCATCCTGCCCGGCGACAAGGTGACAGTGGAGCTGTCCCCGTACGATCTGACCCGTGGTCGGATCACCTACAGGTACAAGTGAGATCGGCCCCGCGGGGGGCGCGCAAGGAGACGAGATGAAAGTCCGCGCATCGGTCAAGAAGATTTGCGACAAGTGCAAGATCATCCGGCGCAAGGGTGTCGTGCGGGTGATCTGTGTCAACCGCCGACACAACCAGCGCCAGGGTTAAGATCCGCGGCCGCGGCCCCGCACATTCCGCGGGAGCCCGGTCCGCCGTCAGTCGAAAGGAGCCGAGGTGGCCAGAATCGCAGGTGTTGACATTCCGAACGAGAAGCGGATCAGCACTTCTCTGACCTATATCTACGGGATCGGACCGGACCGTGCTCGCAAGATCTGCGAGACCGCGAAGATCGACCCCGAGAAGAAGACCCGCGATCTCTCCGAGGAGGAGAGCCGTCGGGTCATCGGGATCATTGACAAGGAATACCAGGTCGAGGGGACGCTCCGCACCGAGACCAGCCTGAACGTGCAGCGGCTGATGGACATCGGCTGCTATCGCGGGCTGCGTCATCGCCGCAAGCTGCCCTGCCGGGGTCAGAACACCAAGAACAATGCCCGGACCAGGAAGGGCCCGAAGGCCCGACCCGGAGCCCGGAAGAAGAAGTAGACCTCAGGAGGTTAGAGAGTGGCAGGTCCCAAGGACAAGCGGAAGACCCGGAAGGCCAAGAAGAAGCTCGAGATCATGGGCGTCGCCCATGTGAAGTCCAGCTTCAACAACACGATCATCACGATGACCGACAACGGCGGCAACGTGATCACATGGTCGTCGGGAGGCCATCAGGGGCGTTACAAGGGCAGTCGCAAGTCGACCGCCTTCGCCGCGCAGTTGGCGGCGCGTTTCTGCGCCCAGGAAGTCATGAACGGTGGAATGCGCAAGGTCGAGGTCTGGGTCCGCGGACCCGGTTCCGGCCGCGAGGCCGCCATCCGGACGCTGCGGGCCGAAGGGCTCGAGGTGACGCGGATCAAGGACGTCACCCGACTTCCGCACAACGGCTGCCGGCCCACCAAGCGCCGTCGCATGTAGTTCGCAGGCGCAGCGGCGGGTCGAAAAGCCGTGCGTGCCAGACCAAGCGTGATTTCTTGAAGGTGGCAGGGGGTACTCCAGGCCATGAAATGGATCAACATGATGATGCCTGACGGCGTGCAGGTCGTCAGGGAATCCCAGACCGACACGTTCTCGGAGTTGGTCATCGCTCCGCTGGAGCGGGGATTCGGCCATACGCTGGGCACCGCCCTGCGCCGAACCCTGCTGTCCTCGATCCACGGCCATGCGATCACGGCCGTGCAGATCGACGGCGTGAAGCATGAGCTGGGCACCGTCAGCAACGCTCTCGAAGACGTGACCGACATCGTCCTCAACCTGAAGCAGGTCGTCTTCGGACTCTCCGACGTCCCCGCCCACTGGGCCACCATCGAGACGTCGGAGGTCGGCGAGGTCACCGCGGGCATGATCCAGGGGCATCCCGACCTCGAGATCGTCAACCCGGACCACGTGATCTGCACCTTGACCGAGCAGGGCGATTTCAACGCCAAGATCTACATCGACATGGGACGCGGGTACGTGGATCGCGAGATGCACGAGATTCCCGACGAGGTGATCGGCGTGATCCGGATGGACGCGAACTTCTCGCCCATCCGCAAGGTGAGCTACCGGGTGGAGGACACCCGCGTCGCCCAGCGCACCGACTACGACAAGCTGGTGATGGGCGTCGAGACCGACGGCTCGGTGCGCCCCGAGGACGCCGTGGCCTTCGCCTCGAAGATCCTCAAGGACCACTGCCAGCTGTTCATCAACTTCGACGAGGCCCCGATCGACGCCCAGGACGAGGAAGTCGACGAGGACATGGAGCGCAAGATCGAGCTGCTGTCGCGCAGCGTCGAAGAGCTCGAACTCTCGGTCCGCTCGGCGAACTGCCTGAAGTCGGGCAAGATCGACACCCTGTTCGATCTCGTGACCAAGAGCGAGCAGGAAATGCTCAAATTCCGCAACTTCGGCCGCAAGAGCCTGAACGAGATCCAGGAGATCCTCGACGGCATGGATCTCGGCTTCGGCATGACCTTCGAGCCCGAGGTCACCGATCGGATCAAGGCGAACGCGGGCACCGAATAGACGGCCTGTTACCGGACATGCGGGCCGCAGACCGGCCCGGGCGAGACCTCCGGCAACGGCCGGACGTGCAAAAGGATGGAAACCATGCGTCACAACGTCAAAGGGCGTAAGCTCAATAGGACCGCCAGTCACCGGAAGATGATGTTCCGCAACATGGTGACGGATCTCTTCCGTCACGGGCGCATCCGGACGACGACGGTCAAGGCCAAGGAGGCCCGCTCTTTGGCCGAGCGGCTGATCACCTACGCCAAGGCCGGAGACCTCAACTCGCGGCGCCAGGCCGCGCGTCGGCTGACCGATCCCGACGTCCTGAAGGTTCTCTTCGACGAGATCGGCCCCCGTTACGCCGATCGCGCCGGCGGCTACACCCGCATCCTGAAGATCGACGGCGTCCGCAAGGGCGACTGCGCCGAGATGGCGATCCTCGAACTCGTCGGCCAGACGGATTCGCGGGAGAAGACCAAGGGCCGCTCCGCCGGTTCCAAGCGCGTGACCGAGAATCCGGTCGCCGCCGACGCCGCCGCCGCCCCGGTCGAGGAACTCGCCGCGCCGCAGGAGGAGCCCGAGGCCGAGGCGGAGACCGAGCCCGCCGCCGAGGCGGAGGCCGGGGAAGCCGAGGAAGGCCAGGCCGCCGAAGCGGACGACGAAGAAGACAAGTAGCCTAGCTGCAGTCTCTTGACGGGCCTCCTCGCGGAGGCCCGTTTTTCTTGCGTGTCATGTTGACAGACTCGATCGCAGGGCTTTGGATTGACGGAGTTCGGTAGTTCCCAAGGCTCCGACGGTATGAGCCGTCGCCCTTTTCCGGCTCCGCAAGCAAAAGGATTGACGCAATGTCGGAACAGACCCTTCTCACCGCGGGAATCACCGGGGTCGGCATGAGCTTCCCCGAAAAGATCGTGACCAACAAAGACTTCGAAAAGATGGTCGACACCAACGACGAGTGGATCGTCGAACGGACCGGCATCCGTGAGCGCCACCTGGTGGAGCGCGGCGTGCCCGCTTCCCATCACGGCGCCCTCGCCGCGCAGGCCGCCCTGGAGCACGCCGGGCTGACGCCCGACGACGTCGACCTGATCCTGGTGCCGACCGTGACTCCGGACATGATGTTCCCGGCGACCGCCTGCGTCATCCAGGACAAGATCGGCGCCACCAAGGCCTGGGGCTACGACATCAGCGCCGCCTGCAGCGGCTTCGTCTTCGCCGTCCAGGCCGCGCGGGCCCAGGTCCAGACCGGCGCCTGCCGCCGCGTCCTGGTGATCGGCACCGAGATCATGTCCTCGATCCTCGACTACACCGACCGCAACACCTGCATCCTCTTCGGCGACGGCGCCGGCGCGATCGTGGTCGAGCAGGTCGAGCCCGAGCTCGACGGCATCATCGACTACGTCCACCACATCGACGGCAAGGGCGGCAAGCACCTGCACATGAAGGCCGGCGGCAGCCTCAACCCCACTTCCGAGGAGACGGTGCGCCAGAAGATGCACTACGTCTACCAGGAGGGGCGCGAGGTCTTCAAGTTCGCCGTCCGGGGCATGGTCGACGTGGCCAAGACGGTTCTCGAGCGCAACGGCTACACGTCGGCCGACGTCGGCCTGCTGATTCCGCACCAGGCCAACATCCGCATCATCGACGGGACCCAGAAGCGGCTAGGCCTGAGCGACGAGCAGATGGCCGTGACCATCGACCGTTTCGGCAACACCACGTCCGCCAGCATTCCCTCGGCCATGCGCGTGGCCTACGAGGAGGGGCGCCTGAAGAAGGGCGACCTGGTCGTGATCGCCAGCTTCGGCGCCGGCTTCACCTGGGGCGCGGGCCTGATCCGTTGGGCCATCGACTGAGCGGAGGCGGAACATGATCGAGGCGGCGGGACTGACGCGTGATTTCGGGACGACGCGGGCGCTCGACGGGCTCTCGTTCCAAGTGGAGCCCGGCGAGATCGTCGGGTTCCTCGGTCCCAACGGCGCCGGCAAGACGACGACGATGCGCATCCTGACCTGCACCTTGCCGCCGACGTCGGGCCGCGCATCGGTGGGCGGTCGAGACGTGGTGTCCGAGCCCGACGCCGTGCGCTCGCGGATCGGCTTCATGCCCGAGAACGTTCCCCTGTATCCCGATCTCACGGTCGACGAGATGCTGCGCTTCGTGGCCGACCTCAAGAACGTCGCCGGCGATGTCCGCGCGGCGATGCTCGACGGCGTCGTGGAACGCGTCGGCATCGGCGGGGTGCGCCGCCGGCTGATCGGCAACCTCTCCAAGGGATACCGCCAGCGGGTCGGGCTGGCCCAGGCCCTGGTGGGCGATCCCGACATCCTGATCCTCGACGAGCCCACCGTCGGACTCGATCCCCACCAGATCGTCGAGATCCGCGAGTTGATCCGCGGCTTCCGCGGCGAGAAGACGGTGCTGCTCAGCAGCCACATCCTCAACGAGATCAGCCTGATCTGCGGCAGGGTCTTGATCCTCGACCACGGACGGTTGCGGGCCGAGGCCGATCCGGCCGCGTTGGCCGGCGGCAGGTCCGAAGGCCGCCGGGTCCGGTTGGAGTGGGAGGGCCCGGGCGCGGCCGTGCGCGAAGTCCTGGCCGCGGTGCCGGGCGTCGTTTCGGTGACTCCGGATCCGGAGGGGGCCGAGGTCGCGCTGGCCGCCGACGCCGCCGATCCGCGGCCGGAACTGGCGGCGGCGGTGATGGCCGCCGGCGGCCGCCTGCGGCAGATGCGTGACGTCGAGGCCACGCTCGAGGAGCTGTTCCTGCGCCTGACCGGCAAGGGCGACGGCATCGAACCGACGCGGGAGGATCGGTCATGAACAGCGTCCGCGCGATCCTCCGCCGGGAATTCGGCTCCTTCTTCCACAGCGCCATGGCCCCGGTCGTGCTGACGGTCTTCCTGGTGCTCTGCGGTTTCTTCTTCACCCAGATCCTGTTCTCCTACGGCGACACGTCGCTGGCCTCGATGCGCTCGGGCAAGGCCGCGGTGGCGGCCCTGAACATCTCCGACGGCATCTTCAAGCCGCTGTCGGTGAACATGACGCTGTTTCTGGTCTTCGTGCTGCCCGCGGTGACGATGCGGCTCTTCTCCGAGGAATTCCGCTCCGGCCGCTACGACCTGGTGATGACCTATCCCGTCTCCGAACAGAAGTGGGTGCTCGGGAAATTCCTCTCGGTCTGGGGCGTCGGCGGGGCGATCATCCTGTCGTCGTGGTTCTTCTTCGGGATCGCCGCGGTCCTGGGCCGTCCCGAGGCGGGGCCCTTCTTCGCCGTGCAGCTGGGGCTGATGATGGTGACCGCGGCCTTCTGCGCCTGGGGCGTCTTCTTCTCGACCCTGGTGCAGTACCAGGTCGTTAGCTACATCCTGGCCTTCGGCTTCTCGCTGCTGATCTACATGGTGGGCGTTCTGGAGCCCTATCTGCCGGGCGTCCTGGGCCGCGCGGTCGAGCACATCGCGGTGCCGGCCCACTTCGTGCGCTTCTCCCGCGGCGTGATCGACAGCCGCGACATCGTGTATTTCGTCCTGCTGACCGCGCTGGGCGTTTCGGCGGCCACAGCCTCGCTATCCGGACGCCGCCTGGCCGGAGCCCGCAGATGGGCCCGCTGGGCCCCGACGCTGATCCTGGCCGTCATCGCGGTCGTGCTGTCGATCCTGGCGGCGCGCTACCCGCTGACCGCCGACTGGACCAGCAACCGGCGCTACAGCCTCGCTCCGCAGACCGAGCAGGTGCTGGGCAGCCTGGACACCGATGTCGAGGTGAGGGCCTACTACCAGCGCCTCGATCCCAACCGCCGGCGGGCCGAGGTCCTGCTCGGCGCCTTCGCCGACCACTGCCCTGAGTTCCGCTACCGGGTCCTGGATCCGGACCGGGATCTGGTCCAGGTGCGCGACGACGGAGTGACCACCGTGCGTTCGATGGTGGTCGAGGCGGCCGGCCGACGGATCGACCTGCTCGATCCCGACGAATCGACCCTCGTCAACGCCGTTTACCGGGCCGTGCTGGGCGAGGAGCCCGTCGTCTACTACATGGTCGGCCACGGGGAGCCCGCCATCGACGACGAGTCCCGCAGCGGATTCGTCGTCTTCGCCGACGCGCTCGCGCAGCAGGGCTATCATCTGCGTCCCCTGATCTCGCCCGACGAACCCGAGGTGCCGTCGGACGCCGATCTGGTCGTCCTGGCCGCGCCGCAGCGCGATCCCTCGGCGGCGGAGATGGCGGCGCTCGACGATTATCTGGCCCGGGGAGGCTCGATGCTGGCGATGCTCGATCCGGGAACGCCCGCGGCGGTCGAGTCGTGGCTGGCCCAGTTCAACATCGCGCCGGGCAACGACATGATCGTCTCGCGTTCCGGCACGTCGGCCCGCTTCGGCGTCGATGACCGCGTGCTGGTGCTCTTCGAGTACGGCCGCCACGAGATCACCCGCGGCCTGGACGGCCTGGCCACGTTCTTCCCCTTCGCCCAGTCGCTGCGCCCCCTGAGCGCGGCCAAGGTCGGCCTGAGCGCCCGGACCTTGTTGATGACCGGCGAACGCAGCTGGGCCGAGACCGATCTGGCGGCCCTGGCGCGCGGAGAGATGGAATTCGACGAGGGGGCCGACGTGCTCGGTCCCATCCCCTTCGGCGTGGCCGTGAACATCGACCGCGGAGCCTTCTACGGCGGCTCGGCGGGGAAATCGGCGACGGTGGAGCAGGAAAGCGAACTGCCGGACGATCCCGCGCTGCGGATGATCACCGACGCCCATACGCCGCGGACGGGATTGCCGCCGTCGGTCTTCGACGTGAGCCGCGATTCCCGCCTGGTGATCGTCGGCGACGCCGGCTTCGCCGCGAACGAGAACATCAATCTCTACGGGAACCGCGACCTGTTGCTGAACATGGCGAGCTGGCTGGCCCGCGAGAAGCTGCTGATCGCCCCGCGCGCCCGGTCGGTGGTCAGCGAGCCCCTGGTGCTCGGCCCCGCGCAGCGCAGATTCCTCGGCTGGGGGTGCGTGCTGGGCTGGCCCCTGCTCGTCGGGGCGGCCGTCGCCGTCTTCGTCCTGCGCCGCCGCCGCCACGGCTGATCGCCGGTCCGTTCCCGGTCACGTCTTCCCATCCGGAGGCTTCCATGTCCCGCAGTTCCGGCATGCTTCCCCGCAGCGTATGGCCCCTGCTGGCGGTCCTGGCCGCGGCCGTGATCTGGCTGATCGTCGACAACCGCGGCGACGGGCCCGGCGCCGAGGCGCCGGGGCTGCTCTTTCCCGTCGAGGCCGCCGAGGTGGTCGCGATCGAGCACGAGCGTCCCGGCTGCGAGGTGCGGATCGAGCGGGACGGCGGGAGTTGGCGCCTGGGCGGCACGGTCGTCGATCTCTGCGACGGGAAGGGCGTCGACACCCTGCTGGAGAAACTGCTGCGGCAGCGCGGTTCGATCGCGTTGGACGCCGGTTCTCCGGCCGGCGGGGCGGGCGGCTACGGGCTGGGCGCCGGCAGCCGGCGGGCGGCGCTGGTCCTGGATTCCGGCCGCCGCATCGAGATCCGGCTGGGCAACGTCAATCCCGCCACGAACCTGATCTACGCCACCGGGGCCGGCCGGGACGTCCTGTTCTACGTCGAGTCCGAACTGGGCGAGCTCCTGTCCTCCTTGCCCGGCTCGGTGCGCCTGGGGCGCCTCTGGCCCGAATTCCATCCCTCGCAGGTCGAAACCCTGTCCCTGCGCTCGGGGGACGGGCCGCCGGACGTCTTCGCCCGCGATTCGGTGGGCCGATGGTGGCTGCGCCGGCCCCGCGACGGTTACGAGCGGATCGGCGACCTGGCCCGAAGCTACAACGCCGTTCTCGACGACCGCCGGCGCGATGACGGAGACGCGAGCTGGCTGCGCGCCTCGGACGCCCGCATCGCGAACCTGATCTTCTACATCGAGCAGGCCAAGATCCGCGGCTTCGATCCGACCGACGGCCTGACCGATCCCATGCGCTGGCCGACGGACCGCTTGTCGATCAGGGCCTCTTTCTCGGACGGGCTGCGGGACCAGAAAGTGGATTTCGGCGGGTACGTCGGAGTCGAAGATGTCCTGGCGCGCCGCAACGACACGCCTTACGCCTTCAACCTCCTGAAACGCCTCGTCGACTACGCGCGCGTTCCGTTGGCGGAATACCTGGAGACCTCGGTGCTTGCGGACCCGGTCGCGGCGGCGGATTCGGTCCGCATCAGCCAGATCGGTTTCGATCCGGTCCTGTTGCGGCGATCGGGCGAGCAGTGGATTCCCGCCGGCGATCACCCCTGGGACGGCCGCGGGCCCGAACCGAAGGAACTCGCCGCCGACATGATCCTGCGTCTGCAGAGGCTGCGGATGCTGGGAGTGGATCCGATTCCCGCGGCCGGGGCCGATCCCCTGGACGAGCGCGACCGCTTCGAGGTCGTCCTGTGGTACGGGAGTCCCGGTTTTCCGGAGCGGGTGGACTTCGTCCTGGGCGTGGACCGGTCGCGGCGCCGCGCTATGTTCTGGCGGCCGCGGACCGGTCAGCTTGCGCAGACCGAGCAGGAGATCCTCTCGACGCTGCGGAACCTGTTCACGGCGCTGGGGTACCGGGGCCGCTGATCCCGCCGACGGCCGGCAGCGAGGCCGCCAACGCGACCGGCACCGGAGCCGCCGCGTCGAAGGTGGGGCGCAGGGGGCGCAGCAGGGCCACCTGCTGAGGCTTCGAGCTGGCCGGCAGCGCGGCCAGCGTGTAGCTGTAGAGGGCGACCGTCGCCAGGAAGGTGTCGCGCTGCTCCTGCGGCACCGGGGCCGAGGCCGGCAGCTTCAGCCGGCGGGGGTTGACGAACGTCCCGTCCTTCTTCACCCGGTAATCCAGATGCGGACCGGTCGCGACGCCCGAGGCGCCGACGTAGCCGATAACCTGTCCCTGGGCGACCTGGGTTCCCTTGCGGACCCCGCGCGCGAAACGGGAGAGGTGCAGATAGTATGTCTGGTACGAGCCGTTGGTGTGCTGGATCTTGATGTAGCGTCCGTTGTTGCGGTTGTAGCCGTTCTCGATGACCCGGCCCGAGCCCGCGGCCCTGACCGGCGTGCCCACCGGCGCCGCGTAATCCACGCCCAGGTGAGGCATGTAGCGCTTGTGGACCGGATGGAGCCGGCGGTGGGTGAACCCGCTCGAGATGCGAGAATACTCCAACGGAGCCCGCATCAGCTGCTTCTCGAGGTTGCGTCCGTCGGCGTCGAAATAACCGGGGCGGCCGTCCTTGTCGGTGTAGAGGAAGCCGCGGAAGGCCCGGCCCTTGTTGACGTATTCCAGGCCCAGGATCGCGCCGGTGCGCACGAAGGCGCCGTCGCGGCGGACCTCGTCGTAGAGGATCCGGAAGGTGTCGCCCGGCCGCACGTCGCGCCGGAAATCGATGTCCCAGCCGAGGATGTCGTTCATCTTCGAGGCAAGGGCGGTGGGAGCGCCGGCGCGGCTCAGGCTCTCGTAGAGCGAGACGTCGACCCGCCCGCTGACCGAGCAGAAACGGTGCTCGACCGGATGGGTCAGCTCGTGAACCTGGTAGCGGCCGTCGTCCAGCCGCTCGAAGACGAGGTACGATTCCCCGTCCTGGAGGTCGAAGGCGACCCGGTGCACGGTCCCGGCGGTGTCGATGACGGTGCGGAAACGGTCGCCGCTGCGGACGCGGCCGAGGTTCTTGTAGGGCTTGCAGGCCCGCACCAGGGCCATGATGTCGAGGTGCCCGGCGCCGCGCTCGGCGAAGGCGGCGTAGAAGGACTGGTCGCGGCCGACGACGATCTCGCTCTCGACCTGGCCGCCGGCAAGGGCTGACGGACGCCCCGCTTGGTCTCCGTCGGCCAGGACCAGGCCGCCGGCGGGCGAACGCAGGCTGTCCGGGATCTCGCGATCCAGGACCGAGGCGTGATCGGTCAGGGCTGCGTCGCCGCCGGGGGAATCGCCCCGGCGGGAGCTCGCGGCCACGACGGTCAGCAGCACGGCGATGGCCGCGACGGCCCATAGCCGGTTCGTATTGGATTTCGGGAGTTTCAGCGCGACATCCTTTCGCGGGTATTCGGTGTGATGTCAAAAATGACAGCGCCCCCCGCCTCGAATCAAGACATTTCTCGTAACGTCGGGATGGGGTATCCTCCCGCGGAATCCCGGCGTCATCCCGCTTTCCCGAGGAGGGATCGTGAGCCGACCGGCCACCCTGGAACTGCACCGGCACCTCGAAGGTTCCATCCGGCCCGTTCTGCTGCGTTCGCTGGCCGAACGCCACGGCCGGCCGGATGTTCTGCGGGCCTGCCTGGCCCCGGCCGGAGACTCCTACCTTCCTGCTAAGGATTTCGGCGAATTCCTGGAGATGTTTAAGGCCGTTTGCGCCGTGCTGGTCACGCCGGCCGATTTCCATGCGGCGGCCAAGGCGGTCGCGGCCGAGATGGCGGCCGAGGGGACGGTCTACGCGGAACTGATCGTTTCCTACGGCGGCCTGATCCGGCTGGGGCGCGATCCCCGGCCCATCCAGGCGGCGCTGGCCGAAGCCGCGGACGAGGTCCGGCAGAGGCACGGTCTGGTGCTGCGCTGGGTGCCCGACGCGGTGCGTCATTTCGGTCCGGACGCGGCTTGGCGGGTCCTGGAGGCCGCCGCGGCCGCGGGCCGTGCGCAGGGCGTGGTGGGTTTCGGCCTCGGCGGCGACGAGACCGCCGCTCCGGCCGCCGACTTCGCCCCGCACTGCGCCGACGCGCGCGCCGAGGGGTTGGGCCTGGCGCTTCACGCCGGCGAGTTCGCCGGGCCCGAAGCCGTGCGCGAGGCGGTGTTCGTCTGCGGAGCCGACCGCATCGGCCACGGGCTCTCGGCGCCCCGTGATCCGGAACTGATGACGATGCTGGCCGAGCGGGGGACCTTCGTCGAACTCTGTCCGGGGAGCAACGTCGCCACCGGCGCCCTCGGCGATCCGGCCGATCACCCCTTGCCCGCTTTCCTGGCGGCCGGAATCCCCTGCGCCCTGAACACCGACGATCCGGCGGTCTTCGGCCTGACCCTGCGGGAGGAATACCGAAGCGCCGAAGACCTGTTCGGCCTCGACGACGCGCGGATCGCGGCGATGCAGCGTTCGGCTCTCGCGGCGGCCTTCGTGGAAGAGGATCTGAGGACGGAACTGGCGGATCGCCTGGCGGACGACTGAACGGGGAGCGGCGCCGGGGGAAATGGCCGGGCGGGGAGCGCCGGCCCGGGGGCGGATCGCGGCCATCCGCGGCGCCCCCGGACTTGCCCGGCGTTTCTACTTCGGCGGCGAGAGCTTCCGCAGGCGTTCCACCTCGGCCTCGATGTCGGCGTCCTCGATCCGCGGGAAGAGGATCTCGGATCTGCCCAGCGGCCTTCCCGCCGGCAGGGGTCGCATGCCCTCGTCCCAGCCTCCGCGCCACAGATCGCTCTCCATCCCCATCCATTCCCAGACCCGGGCCGCGCTGAACGGCGTGATCGGGGCCAGCATCAGCATCGTCTGCCGGACGATCTGCAGGGTCACCGCCAGCGAGACGCCGCAGCGGGCCATGTCGGTCTTGCGGGTGCGGAAGGGCGCCGCCTCGTCGAAGTAGCGGTTGCCCGCCTTGCCGGCGAGCAGCGCCTGCTCGACCGCGGCCTTGATCTCGAAGTTCTCCATGTGGCGCAGGTAGCTCTCGCGGCAGCCGGCGACCTCGTCCAGATAGGCGCGGTCCAGATCGGTCAGGTCGGCGTCGGTCCAGTCGGGAACCTTGCCCTCGAAGTACTTGTGCGTGAAGGTGAAGACGCGGTTGACCAGGTTGCCGAAGTTGTTGCCCAGCTCGCCGTTGTGGCGGTCCTGCAGCCCTTCCCAGGAGAAGTTGGTGTCCTTGGTCTCGGGCAGGCTGCGGGCCAGGGCGTAGCGCAGGGTGTCGGCCGGGAACTTCTCGAGGTATTCGGGCAGCCAGACGGCGTAGCCGCGGCTGGTCGACAGCTTGCTGCCCTCGAGATTCAGGAACTCGTTGGCCGGGACGTTGTCCGGCAGCACCCAGTTCTCCGAATGGTGCATCAGCATGCCGGGGAACATGATCGCGTGGAAGACGATGTTGTCCTTGCCGATGAAGTGGATCAGCCGGGTGGCCTCGTCCTGCCACCAGGTGCGCCAGGAATCGGGATCGCCCTGCTCGGCGGCCCATTCCCGCGTCGCGGAGATGTAGCCGATCGGCGCGTCGAACCAGACGTAGAAGACCTTTCCTTCGTGGTCCTCGAGCGGCACCGGCACGCCCCAGTGCAGGTCGCGGGTGGCGGCGCGCGGCGCCAGGCCGTCGCCGAACCAGCCCCGGCAGTAGTTCTTCACGTTCTCTTTCCAGTGAGGCTTGCCGGCCAGCCACTTCTCCAGCTCGGGCTGCCATTCGTCCAGCGGCAGGTACCAGTGGGTGGTGGCGCGTTTCTCGAGCGGGCTGTTGTCGATCACGCTGCGCGGGTCGACCAGCTCGTCGGGGCTCAGATCGGCGCCGCAGCTTTCGCACTGGTCGCCCCGGGCCGATTCCGATCCGCAGCGGGGGCAGGTGCCCTCGATGTAGCGGTCGGCCAGGAATCTCTTCTGCGCCGGGCTGTAGAACTGCTCGGTCGTCTTCTCGCGCAGCAGCCCCTGCCGGTGCAGATCGAGGAAGAAGGCCTGGCTGGTCTCGGTGTGGATCGGACGGCTGGTCTGTGAGAAGTTGTCGAAGGACATCCCGAAGTCGCGGAACGACTTCTCGATCGAGGCGTAGTTCCGGTCGACCAGCTCCTTCGGCGTGATGCCCAACTTCTCGGCGGTCAGGGTGATCGGCACGCCGTATTCGTCGGTCCCGCAGATGAACAGCACGTCGTCGCCGCGCATGCGCAGGAAGCGGACGTAGATGTCGGCGGGCAGATAGGCCCCGGCCAGGTGGCCGAGATGGATGTCGCCGTTGGCGTAGGGAAGGGCCGCCGTCACCAGCGTCCTCTGGAAGTCGCTCAAAGGGGTGCCTCCGGAAATGTGTGGCCAGGATCGGAATCAGCGGCAAACTTAAGCGATGATGCCGAGGGGCCGCAAGGCCGGGCTCGCCCGCTCCGGAAAAGGGGCCGGGCGGGGGTCGGGGACGGATCCGGAAAACGGATCGGAAAAGGAGACGGATATGGATCTCGGATTGAGCGGCAGGGTCGCCCTGGTGATGGCCGGTTCGCGGGGATTCGGCCGGGCGATTGCCGAAGGGCTGGCGGCCGAGGGGGCCGAGGTGGCGGTCTGCGCCCGGGGCGAGCGGGATCTGGCCGCGGCGGCCGAGGCGGTCAGGGCCGCGGGCGGCGGCGAGGTGCTGGCCCGGACGGTCGATGTCGCCGACGGCGCCGCGGTGACCGGATTTGTCGAGAACGTCGAGCGCGAACTCGGGCCCATCGACCTGCTGCTGCTGAACGCGGGCGGTCCGCCGGCGGGCTCCTTCGCCGAGATCGATCTGGCGGCCTGGGAGGCGGCCTACCGGACGCTGCTCGAGAGCTCGGTGCGGCTGCTGCGGCTGGTGCTGCCCGGAATGCGCCGCCGCGGCTGGGGGCGCGTGGTCCAGATCACCTCGATCACCGTGCGCGAGCCGGTCGAGAACCTGCTGCTGTCGAACGTCCTGCGGCCGGCGGTCCACGCCCTGATCCACGATCTGGCCCGCGAGGCGGCCGCCGACGGGGTGACGCTCAACTCGGTGGCGCCCGGATTCCATCACACCAGCGCCGTCGACCGGCTGATCGCCAAGAAGCTGGAACAGGGGGCGGCCTCGTCCCGGTCCGCGGTCCTGGGCGAATGGGAAGGGGAGATTCCGGCCGGTCGTCTCGGCGCGCCGCAGGAGCTGGCCTCGCTCGTGCTGTTTTTGATGTCCGAGGGCGCGGGCTACATCACCGGCCAGAACATCGTGTCCGACGGGGGCTGGACCCGCGGCACCTTCTAGCCGCCTTGACGCCGCTGAGGGAGCGACTATATTGGTCCTGTCAATAAAGTACGAAACTTAATGGATATAGGCCGGAGGTCGGAAGTGCTGGAAATCATCGCCATCGTGGCCGTCTATTTCCTGGTGACGGGCGTGATCCTGCCCCGTCTCGGAGTGCCGACCTGAGCTTCCGCATCCTGCGCGGTCGGCGACCGCGACGCATCCGGATCCGAAAAGAAGAAGAAGAAGTCCTGAGCGCCCGGAGGTGACGCCGATGCCGATGTTCGAGTTCGTCTGCCGCGAATGCGGCGCGCCCTTCGAGGAGCTGTGCTCCCGCGCCGAGGCCGATTCCGGCCGCGTGGAGTGCCCGCGATGCGGGGCGAAGAAGGCCGAGAAGCAGATGTCGTCCTTCGCCACTTCCGGCGACGGCTCCGGCGGCGGATTGGCCGGCGGCGGCTGCGGAGCCGGGGGCTTCACCTGAGCCTCGTAGACGACCGAAGCGTCGGGGCGGCCGGTCGGCCGCCCTTTTTCTTGCCCGGAAACCGGGATTTCAGCGGCGGGGACGCCAGGTCGGCAGACGGTTGCGCAGGCGGTCGGAGAACAGGCTGCCGGTCTCGCCGAAATAATGCCCCAGCCAGATCACCAGCGATCCGAGCATCAGGCCGGCGACCACGTCCACCACGTAGTGGTAGCGGCAGTAGACCGTCGAGGCGCAGAGCAGCACCCAGAACGTCGTGACCCACCATCTGTGGCGCGGGAACCAGCGCCAGACGTGCCACCAGCCCATCATCGAACCGGCCACGTGGCTCGACGGGAAGGCCGCGCCGAGGATCGCGCCGTTGGCGTGGACCGAGTGCATGATGTCGGTGAAGATCCAGCCCTCGACCGGGATCGGACCGGTGCGGAAGAACTTCGGCCCCCAGGCGGGGAAGAAGGTGTACATCGAGTAGCAGAGCAGCATCGTGGCGCCCATGTCGCGGATGAAGGCGCGGGCGGCGGGCCAGCGCTGGTCGTCGGGCACGCCGCGCAGCCGGAAGATCATCAGCAGGGGCACCGGGGTGTAGAAGTAGTAGGTGAAGTAGGCGAACTCCATCAGCTCGTGGAACCAGGGCCAGGGCCAGAGGCGCGACCAGACCAGGCTGGGCTGGCAGCCCAGGAGGTTCTCCTCGAAGCTGATCAGCCAGGGATCGAAGGAATCGTGGAAGCCGTGGAAGACCACGCCCAGCAGCTTCATCTCGGCGTAGAACATCGGGAAGATGAACGGCAGGTAGATCTCGCCCAGCAGACGCACGACCGAATAGCGGGAGCAGCGCATCAGCGGCGGCAGGAACCAGATCGCCACCGCGAGCAGCAGATGGCCGGCGACGTGGCCCAGCGGGTCGGGGCTCAGGCCGGGGCGCAGCAGCGGGTAGAATCCGCTGACCACCAGATAGACCACCGCCCAGCGATCGAGATCGAGCCGGGCGAGGGAGAGCTTCGCCAGCCTATTGCGCACGGATCCAGCCCTCCCGGCGGTAGAAGGCCAGCGTCTCGGCGAATCCGGCGGCGATGTCGGATTCCGGCTCGAAGTCGAGTTCGCGGCGCAGCCGGTCGTCTCGGCACGTCCAGCCGGGGGCGCCGAGGTCGGCCAGCCTGTCGCGGCTCAGCGAGGGGATCCGGCCGCCGAACATCCGGTCGATCAGGCGGCCGGCGGCCAGCAGGGGGGGCATCGGCAGCATCAGCGAGCGCACGCGGCGGCCGGCGATCGCGGACAGGGCCGCGGTCAGGTCGCGCCGCCGCAGCGGCGGCCCGCCGGCGACGAAATAGGGGCCCGCGGCGCGCTCGTCGAAGGCCAGGGCCGCGGCGGCCCGGGCGGCGGTGCGGCCGTCGACCAGCGAGATCCCGCCCAGTGTGCTCGGCCAGGCGGTCCATCCGCGCAGCGCCATCCGGAACAGGGGCAGAAAAGCCGGGTCGCGCGGGCCGAACAACGCCGGCGGGCGCAGGGCGGCGGTGCGGAACGGCCGGCCGCGTTCGCCCAGCAGGGCTTCGGCGTCGCGCTTCGAGCGGCCGTAGGCGCTGATCGGGTTCAGCGGGGATCGTTCGTCGGCGGGGGATTCCGGGGCGCGGGGTCCGACCGCGGCCAGGCTCGAGACCAGCACGAACGAGTTCACGGTTCCGGAACGTTCGGCGGCCGCCAGCAGGGCGCGGGTGCTCTCGACGTTGGCGATGCGGAAGCCCGATTCGTCGGGCGAGGAGATGGCGCCGGCGCAGTGGATCACGTGGTCGGCGCCTTCGAGGAAGGCGTCCAGGCCCTCGGCGACCGGGCCGGGATCCGCGCCGCGGCTGGCGGCGAGCGGGACGGTGACCATCGTCACGCCCTTGCCGGCGATCCAGCGCAGGTTGCTGGTCGGACGCACCGACGCCCGCACGCGGCAGCCGCGTTCGAGCAGGAGGTCGGCGACATGGCTGCCGAGAAATCCCGTGGCGCCGGTCAGCGCCACGAGCGGCCGGGAGTCGGTCCTGCCGGCGATCATGTCAGGGCCAGGTCGTAGATCCTGTAGGTCTTGCAGACCCGGGCGCCGAGGCCCTTCAGGATCTGGTTCATGGCGTCGTTGTCCTCGAGGATCCAGCTGCATTCGCCGCCGGTGATCCCCGCGGTGAACGCCGCCTTGAAGGTGTAGAACACCATCAGGACGTCCAGTCCCCGGTGGCGCGCCTCGGGCAGAACGCCGAGCAGCAGGGTGCGGGCGTACTTGATCTTCTTGCGGTCGGCCAGGAAGCGGAAGATGCCGAAGGGGAACAGCTTGCCGCGGCAGCTCTTCAGCGCCGCGTTGAAGTCGGGCACCGTCATGCAGAAGCCCACCGGTTCGCCGTTCAGCTCGGCGATGGGGATGAAGTGCTTGTTGACCATCCGCTTCATCTCCTTGGCCGAGAAGAAGAACTCCTCGGGATCCATCGGGATGAAGCCCCAGTTCCGCGACCAGCACTCGTTGTAGATCCGGCGGATGGTCTCGACTTCCTCCTTGAACCGGCCCATGTCGATCGGCCGGATCTTGACGTCGCCGTGCTTCTTGATGGCTTCGATGTTGCGGGTGATCCGGTCGGGGATCTCCATGCTGTCGGATTCCACCCGCCACGCCCACAGGTCCTTGGCCTTGGCCAGGCCGAAGCCCTCCAGAAGGCGCGGATAGTAGCGAGGGTTGTATGCCATGCCGGTCACCGGAGACGAGAACTCCCCGTCGATCTGCAGGCCCGGCGCGTCGTGGTTGGTGGTGAAGTTCAGCGGGCCGCGCATGGTCTCCATGCCGCGTTCCCGCAGCCAGCCGCGCGCGGCGTCGAGCAGGGCGCGGGCCGCCTCGTCGTCGTCGTCGCATTCGAAGAACCCGAAGAACCCGGTCTGCTCGTCGTGGTGCTCGATGTGGTAGCGGTCGATGCAGGCGCCGACGCGCCCGACGATCTCGCCGTCCCGGCGGGCCAGCCAGAGCTGGTACTCGGCGTGTTCGTGGAAGGGGTTCTTGCGGACATCGAGGAATTCCCGCTGGTCGGAGAGCAGGGGGAAGACGTAGTTCGGATCGTCGGCGTAGATGCGGGCGGGAACGGCCAGGAACCGCTCCAGATCCTTCTTGCCCGCGACGGGCGTGACGGTCAGGGACATTTCGGCCTCTCGGAAAGGGCGCCTAGGCTGTGCGGGCCACGACACCCAGTTCGCGGCCGACCTTCTCCATCAGGTCCATGGCGCGGTGGATCTCGTCCTCGGTGTGGGTCGCCATCAGGCTCAGACGGATCAGGGCGCCGCCCTTCTCCACGGCGGGCGAGACGACGGGATTGACGAACACGCCTTCGGCGGCGAGCCGACGGCACATCTCGAAGGCCATGGCGTCCTCGCCGATGACCACCGGAATGATCGGCGTCTCGGAGATGCCGGTGTCGAAGCCGGCCGCCTGCAGGCGCTCGTTCATGACGCGCGTGTTGCGCCAGAGATGCTCCAGCCGCCAGGTCTCCTCCTTCATCACGTCGACGGCCGCGGAGACCGAGGCGCACGATGCGGGGGGCATGCTGGCTGCGAACATCATCGCCCGGGCGATGTGCTTGATGTAGTGGATGGTGTCGGCGTCGGACGCGATGAATCCGCCCACCCCGGCCAGCGACTTGCTGAACGTCCCCATGATCAGGTGGGTCTGCTCGGTCAGGCCGAAGTGGTTGGCGGTGCCGCGTCCCTGCTCGCCGAGGACTCCGAGCCCGTGGGCGTCGTCGATCATCAGCACGGCGTCGTGCTTCTGGGCCAGCCGGGCGATCTCGGGCACGTTGGCGATGTCGCCGTGCATCGAGAACACGCCGTCGACGACGATCAGCTTGCCGTTGTCGGGGCAGGTCGACAGGACATGGTCCAGCGACTCCATGTCGTTGTGCTTGTATTTCTTGACCTCGCCGAAGCACAGGCGCGCGCCGTCGAGGATCGAGGCGTGGTCGGTGCGGTCGACGATGACGCAGTCGTTGCGGCCCACCAGCGCGGTGATGGTCCCCTGGTTGACCAGGAACCCGGCGGTGAAGACCAGCGCGGCCTCCTTGCCGACCAGGTCGGCCAGCTTCTCCTCGAGCTCGATGTGGATGTCGAGCGTCCCGTTCAGGAACCGCGAACCCGTACAGCCGGAACCGTACTTGTCGATGGCGTCCTTCGCGGCCTCCTTGACCTTGGGATGGTTGGTCAGGCCGAGGTAGTTGTTGCTGCCGAGCATGATCACTTCCTTGCCGTCGATCTTCACGGTGTTCTCCTGTGAAGATTCGATGACCCGGAAGTATGGGTACAATCCCGCGGCCTGGAGATCCCTGGCCGTGGTGAACTGTGCGACTTTGTCGAGCAAGCCCATGTTTATCGCTAATCCTGTTGTGGGACCGTCCCGGCGGCGGAGTATGGACCCGCCGGCCCAGGCGAAGACATTCGAAGACTTGAATCAGCCAAGATAGACGCCTTGGGCAACAGTACCAATCTTTTTCCGGGCCTGCCAGAAAAATGTCCCGGCGCCCAATCGGCCTTGGAAACGTGATTTCAGGGCGTTCGGCCGGACTTCGCGGTTTCGGAAGCCGGTCCCGGTTTCAGCAGGCCGCGCGCCTCCCAGGCGATGAACATAGCGAGCACCACAAGCACGGCCGCCACGATCGCCAGGGCCGTCCGCCCGTCGCGCAGGAATCCGCGCACCTGCCACAGCAGGGCGGTCACCGATGTGACCAGCATGAACAGGGCCGGCACGAGGGTGAACCGGCGGGGCCGGCGCGTTCCCACCAGCCAGCTCGAGATCACGATCAGCGCCAGGGCGGCAACGAGTTGGTTGGTGGCTCCGAAGATCGGCCAGATCTGGGTGTAGCTTCCGCTGGCGCCGAGCCAGCCGGCGGCCAGCACGGTGATCACCGTCGCCGGCCAGCGTCCCCGCAGCACCGGCGTCGACGATCCCATCTCCTGCAGGATGAAGCGCGCCAGCCGCGTCGAGGTGTCGAGGGTCGTCATCACGAAGGCGTTGATCATCAGGATGCCGAAGAACAGCCCGGCCGAGGCGGTCAGCAGCGGAACGCGGTCGACCAGGGCGCCGAGTCCGGTGGCGAAGGCCATGATCGCGCCGCCGCCGGATGTCATCAGATGCTGCAGGCTGCCCGCGGCGGGGGCGGAGCCGGCGTCCCAGGGCAGGGCGGCCGCGGCGATCAGCACCACCAGGCCGGCCAGCGCCGCCTCGAGGATCATCGCGCCGTAGCCCACCTTCAGCCCGTCCGATTCGCGGGCCAGCTGCTTGCTGCTGGTGCCGCTGCCGACCAGGGCGTGGAATCCCGAGATCGCCCCGCAGGCGATCAGCACGAACAGCATCGGGAAGATCGGGCCGCGGGCGGTGTTCAGGGAGGCCACCGCCGGGGAGTGGATCGCCGGATGGGCGAAGATCAGGCCCAGGAAGGCGCCGGCCAGACCCAGATAGAGGATCCAGGTGCTGATGTAGTCGCGCGGCTGCAGCAGCAGCCAGACCGGCATCACCGAAGCGGCCACGCAGTAGATCATCAGGATCCAGAACCAGGCGGTCACCGCCGGGGCGCCCAGCACCGTCTCGGGCAACTGCAGCGGGAGCATCTCGCCCAGCCAGATCAGCAGGCCCAGCAGCAGCAGCGCCGCCAGGGTCGATGGCAGCAGCGGCAGGCCCCCGCGCAGGACCAGCCGCCCGAAGACCGCCGCCAGCAGGATCAGGCCGAAGGTCGGCAGCACGATCGAGGGCTGGCTGATGAAGGTCTTGGCGGTCAGGATGCCGAAGACCGCGATCACCAGCACCAGGGCGCACCACAGGAAGATCGAGAGCACCGCGCGGGCGCGGCGGCCGAGGGTCTGCTCGGCGATCTCGCCCACCGAGTGCCCGCGGTTGCGGACCGAGGCCATCAGCGCCGTGTAGTCGTGGACCGCGCCGATGAAAACCGAGCCCAGGGCGATCCACAGCAGCGAGGGCAGCCAGCCGAAGGCGGCGACTCCGATCAGGGGGCCGACGATCGGCCCGGCGCCGGCGATCGAGGAGAAATGGTGGCCGAAGAGCACCGGGGCGGGCGTGGGTTGGAAATCGACCCCGTCGCGCTGGGCGACGCTCGGGACGGGATTGTCGTCGTTCGGACCGATCAGGCGGTTCGAGATGCGGCGGCCGTAGAAGCGGGAGCCGAGGGCGAGCCAGGCCAGGAAGGCGGCTCCGACAAGCAGGGAATTCATGCCGATCCTTTCCGCCGACGGGACGTTCCCATCAAGGAGGGTCCTACTCGGCGAGCTGTTCCTCCAGGATCTCCGCGGTGAAGACCTGGAACTCCGTTCCCTCCTCCCGCCAGGCGCCGGGCGTGCGGCCGGCCTTTTGGGCGAGGTTGTCGAGCGTGGTGACGAGATCCCATCCCTGCTCGGTCGCGACCTGGGGCAGGAAGACGGCGCGGGCCCCGCGGATGGTCAGCAGGATGCCGTGCCGTCCGATGCGGATCTCGTCCGGGCCGCCGACCGAACGCAGCGGCGAGAGCACCGAGACTTCGATGCCCAGGCCGTCGAGTTCGTCCGCGGTCACCGGCAGGAAACGGGGATCCCGGCAGGTCGCGGCCAGGGCGTTTTCGGCCACGGCCTCCATCAGGGGCATGATCCCCTCGATGGTGCCGATGCATCCCCTGAGCCGACCCGAACGGGTCAGCGTGACGAAAGCCCCCCGCTCGGCGCGCAGGGCGGGCGTGGGATCGAATCCTGATTCCGCGGCGAAACGCTCCGGATCGGGCGTCGTCCGGCGCTCGGCGGCCGCCGTGACCACGGCCCGGGCCAGGCGCAGCAGGAAACCGGCCTCGGCGGGCGCGAGGCCGGGCATGTCGTGCTCGTGGGTCATGGGTTCTCCTCCGCGGCCTCGGGATGGGGGGCGGTCGACAGCACCAGCGCCGCGTAGCTGACCGAAAACGAGAAGTCCCCGTCCCGGTCGGCGCTGCGGCGATAATCGATCTGCGCCGACGACCCGCCGGGCAGGGGGGCCGAAAGCGCCAGGGCCGCCGCTTCGATCCCGCACATGGTGATGCCGGTCCGCCGGCCGTAGGCCAGCAGGCCTTCGGGATCGCGGTCCAGCAGCAGGCCGATCGCTCCGCCGTCGAGCTCGGCCAATCTCTCCGGTACGCGGTCGGCGAACGGGACGTAGCCGTAGGCGGCGCCGTAGTGGGTGAAGTCGCTCGAGACGACCAGCAGGCTGCCGCCGTCGCACCAGGGCGCCAGGGCGGCGGCCGCGTCGCGGCGCAGTTCCGGGGTCAGTGGCGGCACCAGCAGCGGGACGATCCGCAGATCGCCGCCGAGCGTCTCCTGCAGGAAGGGCACCTGGATCTCCTCGGCGTGCTCGGCCTCGTGGGCTTCGGGAACGGCCCGGAAGGCGGGGCCGGCGGCCAGGGCGTCGGCGACCTCCCGGTCCACCGGAACCTCGCCCAGGGGCGTGGCGTAGGCCGCGTGCGGCGACGGCGAGACGCGGTCGAGGTGGGCGCGATGGCTTGGCGAGAGGATGAAGACCCGGTCGTAGCGGTGCCCGCGCAGCAGGCCGAAGATCCGTCCGGCCACCGGTCCGCTGTAGATGTAGCCCGCGTGGGGAGCGACGATCGCGACGGGGCGTTCCGGGAAGGTCCGGGGATCGGCGCCGTCGAGGTATCCCGCCACCGAGCGGGACAGCTCTCCGGGGGTTCCTGGGTACCAGGTTCCCGCCAGGACGGACGGGCGGATATCCGGGGTTTGCGATCTTTCGGACACGTCGGCCTCCCCGCCGGGGTCGCGGCTCCGGCAACGACTCCAAAATCAGTCCGAGGAGCGGGAATTGCAACCCCGGAACGCCCGCTGCGTCATAGACCCGGCGCCCGGGAGCGAGCCGGGGCTTGCAATCGTCGCGGGCGGGTATATTCTGGTTTCAATAGGGTGGAGCCCGACGTCCGGAGTCCCATATCTCTTCCAGGAGGAAGCGGTCTTGAAGATCAACGAGAAAGCGCAAGACGACGTGATGGTCCTCAACCTGTCCGGCAAGATCATGGGCGGGGACGACCACGATCTCTTTCATTCGGAAATCAAGACGTTGATCAGCGAGGGGTTCGTCGACGTCGTGCTGAACATGGCCAAGGTCAACTGGATCAACTCGACCGGCCTGGGAGTCCTGGTCTCCGGGTACCACACCCTGAAGAAGAACGGCGGCCAGATGAAGATCTGCACGGTCAGCGACCGGATCGACAACATCCTGAACGTCACCCAGCTGAAGCTGGTCTTCGAGACCTTCGATACCGAGGATGCCGCCCTGGCGTCCTTCAACCAGTCCTGATCCCGCGGGAGCGGTGATGAGCGACATGATCGCCGATGGAATCCGCACACCCTCGGTCGCGGTCGACGGCGTGGTTCTCTGCCGTTCGGAGGCGGAGACCGGGCGTTCCAACTGGGGCGTCCTGCTGATCCGCCGCGCCAATCCGCCTTTCCAGGGCGATTGGGCCTTTCCGGGTGGATTCGTGGAGATCGGCGAGGATCTGGGCGCCGCCGTCCGGCGCGAGGTCCGGGAGGAGACGGGGCTGTCCGACCTCGTCTTCGAGCAGTTCCGCAGCTTTGGGGATCCCCGCCGGGATCCCCGCGGCCATACCGTCTCGGTGATCCATGTCTGCGAGGTCCCCTGCCCGGCGCCTCCGGTCCGGGGCGGCGACGACGCGGCCGAGGCGGCCTGGTTCCCCCTGGACGCCCTGCCGACGATGGCCTTCGACCACCACGAGATCCTCGACGAGATCATGATCACCCGCCGGCTCACCCTCTGATCCGCGCCCTCCTGCGGGCGATCGCCCGCTTCATCAGCTTCCAGTCGCGCAGCGTGGCCGACCAGGCCGATGTGGCCGCCCACACGAATCCCGGCCAGCCGTCGCGGATGCCGGTCCGGGCGATGTACTGGCGCCAGAACGCCGAGATCCCCGTGAACATCATGTGGAAGGGGCTGAAGCTGCGATCGCTGCCGGCGACGTCGAGGGTCGTGTAGAGATCCACCTTCCGGAGGTAGGGCCGCCAGCTGGGCATCGTGTCGTGGAACAGGGGAGGCTCGATGCGGCCGATCAGGCAGTCCGGGTCGAGTTCCAGGCCTTCGTGGACCAGCGAGTCGGTCAGCCGGCCTCGCTTGCTGCGGAACAGGCGCAGGACGTACTGCCCGGTGAGGTTGCGGCCCTTCATCACCCTGCCGAGCACCCGGTTGACGCGGTGCAGCTCCCAGGCGTCGCTGCCCTCCAGGCCCGCGCCGCGCAGATCCATCAGGGCTTCGCGCAGGGCGGGCGACAGGGTCTCGTCGGCGTCCATCCACAGGGCCCACTCGGTTTCGACCAGATCGAGGCAGGCCTGGCGGGCCGAGCCGAAATCACGGAATTCATGCGGTTGCCAGCGGACGCGTTCGAAGCGTCCGGCGGTCGATTCGGCTTCGAGCAGGGCGATCGTCCCGTCCTCGCTGCCGGTGTCGAGAATCACCAGCTCGTCCGCGACTCCGGCCAGGCTGGCCAGGCAGGCCGGCAACAGGACTTCCTCGTTGCGGACGATCATGAAAGCCGTTATTTTCCTCAAGGTTTCTCCCGCGACTCTTGCTAAGCGACTTCATTCCCGCGAATCGGCCGCACAGTAACACAGAGCCGCCCGATTGCCGAATTTTCTATTCCTCATACATAGTCCGGAGGTGCGCCCATGACGGATGCGCATGTGTTGACTCCCGAGGTCGTCAAGGCCGAGTTGTCCGGGATCATGTGCCCGGGAACGAAGGTCGACATCGTCAAGATCAATCTGGTGGGCAAGATCGCCGTCGACGGAGGCACGGTCACCGTCGAGATCGTCCACACTACCGAGAAGGACGAGACCATCGCCGCGGTGCGCGAGGCGGTCGAGCGCCGGCTCGGCGAACTGCCCGGCGCCGAGGCCGTGAACGTGGTCGTCTCGAAACCCCAGGCCGCCGCGGCCAAGCCCTCGCACGACCCCTGGGCCGAGCGCTGCTCGCTGTCCGGAGTGAAGAAGATCATCGCCGTGGCCAGCGGCAAGGGCGGGGTCGGCAAGTCGACCGTCGCGGTGAACCTGGCCCTCGCGCTGAAGGAGCAGGGCCACAAGGTCGGCCTGATGGACGCCGACGTCTACGGCCCCTCGCTGCCGACGATGCTCGGCACCGATCAGCAGCCCCACGCCCTGGACGACAAGGCCATCCTCCCGGTGATGTCCCACGGCCTGCAGGTGATCTCGATGGGCCTGCTTGTTCCCCCGGGCCAGGCCCTGGTCTGGCGCGGCCCGATGGTCATGGCCGCGGTGCGCCAGTTCCTCAAGGACGTGCAGTGGACCGATCTGGACTATCTGGTGGTGGACATGCCGCCCGGGACCGGCGATGCTCAGCTGACGCTGGTGCAGCAGGTGCCCGTCGACGGGGTCGTCATGGTGACCACGCCGCAGGAGCTGGCCCTGGCCGACGTCCGCCGCGGCATCCAGATGTTCGGCCACGTGCGCGTTCCGGTGCTGGGAGTGGTCGAGAACATGAGCTACTTCCTCTGCCCGGACAACGGCAAGCGCTACGACATCTTCGGCAGCGGCGGCGGCGCGGCGGTCGCCGACCAGTTCGGCGTGCCCCTGCTCGGCGCGATCCCCATCGAGTCGGCCGTCCGGGCCGGCGGCGACCAGGGCGAACCGGTCGTGGAGATGGGCGAGGGCGGAGCCCGCGACGCGTTCCTCGACCTGGCCGGAAAGGTGACCGAGGCGCTCGCGATCGAAAGCGACTGAATGAACGACGGCGGGCACAGGATCGATGCGGTGAACGGCGGGCGCTTCCTGCTCGGGATCCTGCTGATGTCCTGCCTGCTGTCGATAGCCGTCAGCCAGATCGCCCTGGGCGTCGGGGTGCTGATCCTGGCGTGGCTGTCGGTACGCGGCCGGGGGCCGGCGCGACTCGGAATCGAGTGGCCGGCCCTGGCCATGGTCCTCTGGGCCATGGCGATGATTCCCCTCTCCGGCGACGTCCACCAGAGCCTGGTCTTCTCCCGCCGATGGTATCTGCTGGCGGCCCTGTGGGTCGGATCCGGCCTCGCTCCGGGCGAGATCGGGCGCCGGCGCCTGCTGGCGGCGCTGTCCCTGGCGGCCTTTGCGGCCACGATCATCGGTTTCATCCATCTGCTGCACTGGGGCGGACCGCGCGTCGACGAGGCCGGAGTGATGGTCGGCCGCAATCATCTCCTGCAGAGCTACATGACCGGGGCCGGCCTGATGATGCTGGCGGGCCTGGTCCTGCTGGCCGGAATCCTGACGCTGCCGCGCGGCCTGTTGCGGGCGGTCGTTGCGCTGACGCTGGTGCTGGTCCTGGCCACCCTGCTGTTCTCGATGACGCGCTCCGCTTGGCTCGGCTTCCTGGCCGGCGCGGCGGTGATCATCCAGCTGAGGTTCCGGCGGGGGATCGTCGTGTTGGCGGCCGTGGTCGCGGTCGCCTACTTCCTGCTGCCGGGCGTGATGAAGGAGCGCTTCGGGTCGATCATCGACCCGTCCGTCGAAAGCAACGTCCAGCGCGTCGTGATGTGGCAGCGGGGCTGGGAGCTGATCGGCGCCCATCCGTGGACCGGGGTGGGGGACCGCGACCTCGCCGGCCTCGAGGACCGGGCCCTCGGCGGCACGATCGACTGGGGCCATCTGCACGACAACTTCCTGATGTTCGCCGTGCTCTGGGGCGTGCCCGGGCTGCTGCTCTGTACGGTTTTTCTGCTGGGACTGGGGATGATCCTGCTGCGGCGATGGCGTCTGTGCGCCGCCGGAGCGGGGGGCGGCGGCTCTCCGAACGCGAAGGCCGGGCGCGACGCCTGGACCCTGGGCGCGATCGGCGCCTGGACGGGCTTCATGGTCTCCGGACTCTTCGAATGGAATTTCGGCGACGCCGAGGTCGTCACGCTGCTCTGGCTGATCTGCGGCATCGCGCTCGCGTCCCGCCCCGCGCCGGATCAGGCGTAGCCCAGTTCCTCCAACTGCCTCCGCACGCGATCATTCACGTCTTGCCAATCGCCGCCGCCGCCGCCGGCCGCCGCGGCCTTCCGCCACGCGGCCAGGGCCTCCCGCAGGCGGGCCGTGGTTTCCGGCTCCGCATCCTGCAGATCCCGTTTCTCGGCGGGATCGGCGGCCAGATCGTAGAGCGCCAGGGGTTCGCCCCCGCGGCGGGCGATCAGTTTCATGTTCCCTTCGCGCACGCAGACCAGATCCGGGCCGTAGGCGATGTCCTCGGAGACCAGGATCCTCGCCGGTCCGTCGGTCGATGCGTCCGCGGCGGGCAGGGGACGCCCGATCAGGGGCGCGAACGAGGTTTCCGGGACCGGCGCCGGGGGCAGGCCCAGCCATTCCAGGCAGGAAGGGGCCAGATCGCAGAGGGAAACCGGTTCGTCCAGGCGTCGCCCGGGCGGGATCCCGGGACCCCAGGCGGTCAGCGGGACGTGCAGCAATTCCTGGAACAGCGTATGCCCGTGACCGATCCCGCGCACCTGCCGGGGATCGTGATCCCGGTCCACGGCGTCGGCGAGATGGTCGTGGAATTCCTCCCCGTGGTCGGAGAAGACGCAGGCCACGGTGTTGTCGTCCAGCCCCCAGGCCGCCAGACGGTCCCAGATCCGTCCGATGGCCGCGTCGACATGCGCGATCGCTCCGTCGTAGAGGGCGGTCTTGGCCGCCAGCGAGGCCCGCGTCAGGTCCGGATCGCGATCCCCGGGGCGCCCCAGATCGGCCACCCGGGCGGCGGGATCCCCCCAGCGGGCCAGGCCGCGGAGGCGGGCGGCGTCGAAATCCTCCGCTTCCCGCGTGTCGGCCAGGAACCGGCTGAACGCCGCCGGCGGCGGGACGGTCGGCTCGTGCGGATCGTTGAAAAGCACCATGCAGCAGAACGGGCGGTCCCCGCGGCGGCGGATCCAGTCGAGAGCGAAGAAAGCCAGGTCGTCGGCCTGGATGTTCAGGTAGCGGTGCTCCCGGAAGCTCTCGGCGATGCCGAAGCGGAAGAATGGATTCGAATAGAAGGCGGCGGTCCGGTAGCCGTGGTCGGCCAGGATCCTCGGCACGGGGACGGCCGCCGGGTCCAGGGGCCGCGGGGGCGTTTCCGCCATGTTGCGCATGCCGCCGCGCATGCCGGCGCCGTGCAGGGTCGGCATCGCGCCGGTGAGCGCGGAGGCGAACGAAGGCAGGGTCCACGGGGCGGGCGACTGGACGTTCCCGCAGACCAGCCCGCCGGCCGCCAGGCGGTCGATCCGCGGCGTGGTCGGGCGCGCGTAACCTCCGGGGCCGGTGTGGTCCATGCGCAGGGTGTCCACCGCCAGCAACAGGAGGTTGGGCGGACCGCTCCGGCGGGGGACGGGGCGGCCGGGACCGAAGACGCCGCGCAGGGCTGCGGCCGAGCGCCAGGCCCGGGCCTTCAGGCGCCGGCGGCGGTTGATTGCTGCGAAGGGATCTCGGTTCATGGTCCTCGAATGGTCGGCCCGCCTGGACAGCGGGGCTTTGCTTCCCTAGAGTTGTCGCCATGACGCTGTTGAGCTTCATGAACCCGGAATGGATGTTGCCCCGCATCGACTGTCGCAGCAGACAGGATGTCGTGGTCCGTCTCGTCGCAGCCCTGGCCTCCGGGGGGCGGGTCATCGATCAGAAGGCGCTGGTGGCCGATATCCAGAAACGGGAAGACGAAGCCGCCACGACCATCGGCGGCGGCATCGTGCTGCCTCATGCCCGATCCCGGCATATCGAGGATCTCGCGGTCGCCGTCGCGACCCTGGCCCATCCCATCGAATGCGAAACGCCAGACGGCCGGCCCGTGGACATCGTGATCCTGAGCGCGAGTCCCGCCGCCGGCACCAGGGGCCTGCTGCGGGTGCTGGCGCGTCTGGCGCGCCTGGTCAAGAAGGGCGAGTTCCCGTCCGCCCTGCGCCGCGCCGCCGATCCCGAGGCCATGATGGCCGTTTTCGCCGCGGACCTGGACGCTTCTTAAACGACCTTTTTCAAGAATATCATGGTCTTGCCCGCCGCTGGCGGTTGGGTTATTGTAGGCGGCCAGGCTTTAGCGGACAACCGTGCTTTTATAACCCCGGATCATCTGCCTCTCTCCTGAAGGGAGCTCCCAGAATGTCGATCCTTTCCCTGCGGGCCGGTCGCCTTGTCGGGCTCGCTATGCTGACCGTCGTCGTCGCCTTCCCGGCCTTCGCCGCGATCGCCGCCGACGCCGACCATCTGGTGTTCAGCGAGATCGTGGTCATCGAGCGGGGCGGCGTTCCGTCGCTCGGCTGCGAGTTCATCGAGATCGCCAATCCGACGGCCGCGGAGGTCGATCTCTCGGATTACTATCTCACCGACGCCACGCGGAACAGCCAGCCCACCCAGTACTACGACGTCGTTTCCGGCGGCGGCGCCGGCGGCGGCGGCACGGGCGGCGATTTCCACTGCCGCTTTCCCGCGGGAGCCGCGATCGCGGCCGGCGACACCATGGTGATCGCCGTCGCGGGCAGCGACGCCTTCCTGGCCTCCTACGGCCATCGCCCCGACTTCGAGCTCTTCGAGGACGGCCTGGCGCCCGACGCGATCCCGGAGATGGTCGAGATCTTCCCGGGCAGCATCGGCTGGGGCCTGGGATCGGGGTCCACCAACATCGTCGGCTCCGAGCAGTGGCTGGGCGACGCGAACGGCGCCCTGATGCTCTACCGCTGGGACGGCGAGGCGGATCTGGTCCAGGATGTCGATTACGCTCTCTGGGGGGCTCTGACGACCGTGCGCATCGACAAGACGGGCATCGCGGTCGACGGCCCCGACGCCGGGACCGAGCTCTCGACGTTCGCGGACGACACCGAGATCAACTCGCAGCAGCCGATCAGCACGGCGACCTTCCGCTTCGGCGACAGCTACCAGCGGATCTCGTTCGACGAGGGCGCCGAGGCGCCCGACGGCGGCAACGGGATAGCCGGCGACGACGAGACCTCCGAGCCGATGGCGGCCACCTGGAGCCAGCTCGGCGGCGAGCAGGATCCCGCAGCCGCTCCCGCGGCCCTAGGCGCTCCGGCGCCGATCTTCGCCGATTTCGAGGTCACGCCCGCGGTGCCTGTCGACGGCCGCGCGGTGACCGTCTCTTCCGAGGTCATGGCCTACGACGGCCTGGCCGGGGTGTCGCTCTGGTACAGCGTCGACGGCGGCGACTACGTCGAAGTGCCGGCTTCCGAGGACGGCGGCCTCTGGTCGGCCGTGATTCCGGCGCAGACGGTCGATGCCGAGGTCTCCTGGTACCTCGCCGCGTCCGGAGCGGGCGGCGGCGAGGCCACCATGCCGGTCGCGGCTCCCGTCTTCAGCGAGACCTACACCGTCGCCGAGGCTCCCGAGCCCGGCGAGGGCCCGGCCAAATTGCTGCTGACCGAGGTCTGCACCAAGGGTTCGGAGGGCGAGTTCGTCGAGATCCACAATCCCAACGATTTCGACGTCGTCCTGGGCGACTACTACCTGACCGACGCCATCCACTACGACCAGGGCTATTTCAAGATCGCGGGCGGCGCCAGCCAGACCTCGATCGGCGGCGGCGATTTCTACGATTTCAACGCCCGGTTCCCGGCGGGGGCGATCCTGCCCGCCGGCGGCGACATCACCGTCTCGATTCCGGGCAGCAACAGTTTCCAGACGGCCTACGCCGGCATGCTGCCTTCCTACGAGCTCTTCGAGGACGGCGGCTCGGCCGACGGCGTGCCCGACATGCGCGAGGTCTTCCCCGGCAGCATCAACGGATCCACGATCCCCTCGCTGACCAACATCAACATCGCCGACAACAAGGGCGAGATCGTGATCCTGTACTTCTGGGACGGGGTCAGCGAGCTGACCGTCGACATCGACGCCTTCGCCTGGGGCGACGGCACCAGTTACCGCTACGACAAGGGCGGTCTGTCGGTCGGCGGCAGCACCTATGCGGAGGAGGACGGCTACACCAAGCCCTTCATGCTCGATCACGCGTTCGGCGAGTCCTACCAGCGGATCGACCAGACCGAGGGCGACCAGCCATCTTCGGGCAGCAACGGCGTCGAGGGACGCGACGAGACGGGCGAGGATCTGCCCGCGACCTGGGGCGTCGGCATCGTCGATCCGGCCGAGCCGCCGGTTCCCGAGGGCGCGGCCAAGCTCCTGCTGTCGGAGGTCTTCACCGGCGATCTCGGCGGCCAGTTCGTCGAGGTCTTCAATCCGAACACCTACCCCGTCGAGCTCGGCGACTACTACCTGACCGACGCGATCGACGGCGCCCAGGGGTACTGGCTGATCGCGTCCGGGGCCGACCGCGCCACGATCGGCGGCGGCGCCGACTTCGATTTCAACGCCCGTTTCCCCGCCGACGCGACACTGCGCTCCGGCGAGACGATCACCGTTGCGATCGCCGGCAGCGACGGCTTCGGCGACGTCCACGACGGGATGCTTCCCGCCTTCGAGCTCTACGACGACGGCGACGGCCAGTCGACCGCGATGCGCGAGGTCTTCCCCGGCAGCATCGCCGACCAGACCGATCCGCGTCTCGATCCGGCGGCCGACGGGGGCGAGATCGTGGTCCTGTACTACTGGGACGGCGAATCCGACCTGACGGTCGACATCGACGCCTTCGTCTGGGGCGACGACGCCTCGTACCGCACCGACAAGGGCGGAGTGGTCGTCGGCGCGTCGACCTACGCCGACGAGGACGGCTACCAGTCTCCCTTCCTTGCCGCGCCGGCCGCCGGCGAATCGTACCAGCGCCAGGACGACTTCGAGACCGGACAGGGCTTCGGCGGCAACGGCGTTCTCGGCCGCGACGAGACCAGCGAGGATTTCGCTTCGACCTGGGCTCTGGCCGACGTCGATCCGAAGGCCCCGCCGCTGCCCGAGGGAGCGAGCCGGGTGTCCCTGCGGACCCCGCCGCGGACCTTCCTGCCCCTGATGGGCGAGGTCCTGCCGATCACGTTCTCGGCCGATCTGAACCGCGAGGTCGTGGTCCGGATCTTCGATCTCGAGGGCCGGGTCGTGCGCACGCTCTACCACAGCTCCTTCGACGGCGACTACTCGGACGATCCGACCGCGCCCTCGACCCTGGAGTGGAACGGCCGCAGCGATGAATTCGAACTCGTGAAGGCCGGCATGTACATCGTGCATCTGACCGCGCGGAATCCCGATAACGGCGATGAGGATACCGAAACCGCTCCGGCGGTCGTCGCCACCCGGCTGGGCAAGTGAGAGAGGTGGAATAGATGACACGCAAATGGATGTTTTTCTGCGCCGTCCTGGCCTTCGGCCTCTCCGCATCGCCGTCCCATGCGGCCTTCGAGAACGTGGACGTCAGTCCCCGGGCCCGGGCCATGGGCGACGCCGGAGTCGCGGTGGCCGACGACGCCTACGCGCCGTTCTTCAATCCCGCCGGCATCGCGCAGGCCGCGGCGCCGGCCCTGGCCACGAGCTACGTCCAGCCCTACGGACTGGACTTCGTCGACCAGGTCTACTTCGGGGCCGTGATGCCCGTCGGCCAGCGCCCCGGCGGTTTCGGCATCGGCCTGCGCCGCTTCGCCGTGGAGTACGAGGGCGTCGACCTGACGACCGAGACCACGTTGACAGGGTCCTTCGGCACCCGGGTCTACGAGGATCTGCACTCCTCGATCGATTTCGGCGCCAACCTGAACTTCAACCACTTGGAGTTCGGCGAGACCATCGGTTCGGGCGTGGGCGCGGACGACGGCTTCGATCCGGGCGACGACTGGGCCGTCGGCGTCGATGTCGGCCTGATGGTCACCCTGCACGAGCGGACCCGGCTGGGCGTCGCGGTCAAGAACCTGAACAACCCCCAGATCGGCATCGACAACGAGGAGCTGACCCAGCGCCTGAACGCCGGGATCAGCTACATCCCCTACGACGGCGTCACCACGACCTTCGAGTTCGAGAACACCCTCGACGGGGAGCTGCAGTACCACGGCGGCGTCGAGATGACCATGCTGGAGTCGCTGTTCCTGCGCGGCGGCGTGATCACCAATCCGAACAAACTGGCCGCCGGTTTCGGCTACGAGATGGAAGGTCTGGCCGTCCATTACGGATTCTCGACAGGTGGCGGGACTCTCGATTCGAGCCACCAGTTCGGCCTGACGTTCCGCTGGGGCGGTGAGGCCCCGTGAGAAGAGCCTGTCTGATCGCCGCATTCTCGATGCTGTTGCTGGGCGCCGCCGCGGCGTCCGCCGGCGACATCGAGCGGCACGAACCGCTGGACCTGAACCGGGCCTCGCTGGAGGAGGTGACCGCTCTGCCGATCCCCGTGGAGCTGGCGCGGGCGATCATCGACTACCGCACCTACGTCAGGTATTTCAGCAGCCTCTACGACCTGATGGAGGTCGAGGGGATGACCGCGGCGCATCTGGCGGTCCTGCGGCCGCTGGTCTCGACGATGCCGCCGGACGAGGGCGACGCGGCCATGGCGCGCGTCGCCGCGAGCTACCGCCAGGCCGCCCGCTACCTGAGCCAGGAGGGCGCCAGCGAGGGGCTGGTCGACGAGTACCTCGACATGATGCGCGATCCGGTGAACGTCAACGGGCTGGATCTCTTCGACCTGCAGAGCTTCCAGAACGTCTCGCCGGTCGATGCGAAGAACATCCTGCTGGCTCGGGAGCGCCTGGGCGGCTTCGACGACGCCCGGCAGCTGCGCCGCAGCGACGGGCTGCGCTACTGGGCCTACCGCAACATCCGCGACTTCGTGACCTACGACGATGACGCCGGGGATGAACGGATCCGGGGCAACTACCAGGTGCGCTACTACGACACGCCCTACTCGGGCGACGACGAGGACATCGCCTCGGAGCTGATCAACACCACCAACACCCTGGCCGCGGCCCAGGATCCGAGCATGACCCACAAGCTCACGCTCGATCTCACCCGGGGGCTGCGGGCGGGGGCGCTCTCGCACCGCAACATCGGCGAGGCCGATTGGAACGAGACGTTCAAGGGCTACGCCGGCCTCGACGACAAGCAGCTCGGTCCGGTCCATCTCAAGCGCTTCTACATGGGCAACTACCGGGTCGCCTTCGGCCAGGGCCTGATCATGGACAACACCGACTTCGCCATGTACCGCAAGACCGGCTACGGCTGGAACAAGCGGCCGCAGGGCGTGCGCGGCGACCTGAGCCGCAGCCACGAATACGCCCTGACCGGAATGGCGGTCGAGGGGGCGGCGGGCCCGGTCCACGCCACGTTCTTCGCCTCGTGGGAGAAGAAGGACGGCGTGATCAATCCCGACGGGACGGTCAACCGCTACGTCACGATGGAGCCGCGCTTCGAGGAGGACGAGCTGTCCGCCGACGGGACCGGTCTGCAGCGCGACGCCTTCGAGGAGAACATCTACGGCGGCAACGTGAAGCTGATGCTCGGGACCGGTTCCTACATCGGGTTCACCGGCTACCACGCCGACTACGACAAGGCCTTCTCGCCGGACATCGAGACCCTCGTCTCGGCCGATTCGATCGAGAAGGAGCGCCTGACCGCGCGCGACAGCGAGATCGCGGCGGGCTACAACAGCGTCGAAATCGATCCCGACACCGGCGAGCGAACCGAGCACAAGTACCGCGACGTCTACGGCGCGGAGTTCCAGGTCACCATCGACAACGTCGCGTTCCAGGGGGAATACGGCGTCCTGCAGGATCCGCGGGAGGGACTCTTCCACGGCGACAACAAGGACGCCCTGGTCCTGAACAGCTACGCCCAGTGGGACGATCTGCACCTGCTGGCGATCTACCGCGACTACGACCTGGGGTACGACAACCCGTACAACCGGGCCTTCGGCAACGACAACCGGTACGAGCAGACCCTGCTGGATTCGCCGTACTACATGAACGACCCCTTCTACAGCTGGATCTCGCTGAACGATCCCCAGCCCAAGCCTGAGAAGGGCATCTTCCTGCAGACCCGCTACCGGATCAGCCGCAACCTGATCATCAACGGCCTGGAGTTCGACCAGTGGAAGCGCCAGGCCGATGGAACCGATCTGCGGCGCTACACCCTGAAGGCCGAGTACCAGCCCATCTTCAACCTGCGGCTGCGCGTGCGGCACCGTTTCAGCAGTCGGTCCGAGAGCGACGTCTCGGATGTCCGCTGGTTCCGGTCCTGGGAGAGCCGGTGGGAGCTGATCTCGATGCTCTCGAACTACAACCGGCTGAAGTTCACCTACATGACCAGCAACGTGTGGTTCCCGCCCCGGCAGCGTCTGAGCGGGACCCCGGTCGCCGGAGCCGGCGACAGCGGGATCGGCACCGCCGCCATCCCCGCGCACGCTTTCCAGGCGCTGTACGAGCACCAGTTCACGCCGTACATCAAGCTGCAGCTCAGCACCGAGATGTACGACGGGTTCCTCTGGAACTTCGAGGGGAACGAGTTCGTGGTGGTCGACGGCAGGGGTTTCCGCAACTGGGCCAAGATCCAGAGCCGGGTTTCGGATCGTCTGATGTTCCAGCTCAAGGTCACGCGGGACCACAACCTGCCGCTGACCTACATCGACGTGCGCCGCTACGGCGACCCCTCGGGGGCCGATCCGGAGAGCAGCTACGCGCCGAAGGACTGGACCACGTTCCGGATGCAGCTCGATTATTCCTTCTGACCGGGAGACCGAAGATATGCTGACACGTTCCCACAAGCGCGACGCGAGGCGGCTGGCGGCCGCCCTCGCCCTGGCGGCGGCTCTCTGCCTGCCCGCGGCGGCGGCGATGGCCGGTTCGGCGCTGAACTACGTCTACGGCGAGCCCGAGACCTTCCTCGGCGGCGAGATCAACGCCATGGCCGGCACCGGCGCGGCCGTCTACCGCGGCGGAATGTCCAACGTCCTGAATCCGGCCCTGCTGACCGAGGCCGAGGGCTTCCGCTTCGATGCCGGGATGTCTCTCGGCCAGCGCCACGAGGACCGGTTCACGCCGCTGTTCGACACCTTCGAGAGCTACGTGACCGACACCGCGATCGCCTCGAACCGGAACCACTACTTCGGCACCGGTTTCGGGTTCGCAGGCGACATGGCCCGCTACGGGCTGCCGATCTCCTGCGCGCTCTCGCTGACCGACCGCTACACCTTCGCCTACGATTTCCAGGAGGATGTCCGCGATCCGGATTCCTTCTCCGATCCCCGCGACAGCATCCTCGAGGAACGGAAGGTCGCGGTCGACGGGACGCTGCGCGATCTCTCGCTCGGCGTGGCCTGGAAGCCCGCCGAACGGATCTCGCTGGGCGCCGCCGTGCATTACGCCTTCGGCACCCGCGAGGAGCAGTACCTGCGCCGCGATTTCCAGAACACCGCCAACAGCAGCGACCGGATGTACGACTTCGACATGTCGGGGATCAACGCCACCCTGGGCGTCGACGTGAAGGTCGACGAGAGGCTGACCCTGGGCTTCGCCTGGGAGACGCCGCTGACCGTCGACGGCGACATGGACACCACCCTGACCGCCGGCGACGGCCTGCCCGCGACCACCGGATCCGAGGCCGAGGTCAAGTACCCCAGCCGCTTCCGGGCCGGGCTGGCGTACTATCCGCGCACCGAGCCGCGGACGCTGTTCACCGTCGATTTCGAGATCGCCGCCTGGAGCGACATCGAGGACGATCGTTTCGAAAGCGATCCCGTTCTCGAGGACACCTACGATGTCCGGATCGGCCTGCAGCACATCTTCTACAACGGCGTGCCGATGCGTTTCGGCTTCCGCCACGTGGACAGCTACGCCGATTCCGAGGCCGCCCGCACGACCTTCTCCGCGGGCATCGGCAAGCCCCTGGCCGCCGGGATGATCGATTTCTCGGTCGAGCTGGGCAAGACGACCTTCGACCAGGGACACTGGTTCGATTATCCCGCCGGGTTCGTCTCGGCCCCGATCGCCAAGGTCGAGGAGACGTTCTTCCGCTTCGGCGCCGGCTACGTCGTGAACTTCTGATCGATGGCCGCCCGCGCTTCCGCGCGGGCGGCCGGTTCCACCTCCCGGAAGGGGGGCCTTATGCCCCCGACCGGAACGCGCGGCGGAAGCCGCCGCGCATGGGCCGCGGCGGTCTCGGCCGCCGCGACGATGATCCTGGTCCTCGGCTGTTCCGGGGATCCGACGGCGCCCGCGGCGATCCGCCAGTCGCCGCTCGGCGATACGGCCGGTGCGGTCGTCCGCTGGACGACCGATCGCCCGGCTCGCGCGAGCGTCCGGTACGGTTTCGTCTCCGGACGCTATGACCGGCTGGCCTATCCCGCCGCCGCCGGTGGAGGGGACAAGGCCGCGGCCACGGATCACGCAGTGCCGCTGCTGGAGGTCCCCCGCGGCCGCTCCGTCTTCATCCGGAGGGTGAACGTCGAGCCGGGGGGAGGGCCTTTCGCGGCGCCCGAGGAGACTCTGATCTTCGCCGCGGCGCCTTCGCGCCCGGCCCTGCTGCGGTTCACCTCGGTGGACGTGCAGTTCGGAGACGCTCTGGTCCTGCGCTGCCCGGGCGGCGCGACGGTCCTGATCGACGCCGGCGACCCCCTGGAGGGCCGCAAGGGCGAGACGGCGCCGAGCCACCTGATGCGCTGGCTGGACGACCACCGCATCGACCGCTTCGCCTTCGCGGCGGTCACCCACGCCCATCGCGACCACGCGGGGGGATTCGTGAGGGACGGCGCCGGCGGACCGGGTGTTTTCGACCGGTATCCGATCGGGATTTTTCTCGATCTGCCGGCCCATTCGGGGTCGCGCCCCGATCTGAAGGAGCTGCAGGCCCGGCTCGATGCGGCCGGCGTGCCCCGGCTCGTGATCTCGCCGGGGATGACGGCCGTTTCCGATCCGGACCGGCTGGGCTGGGATCCGGCCCTGGACGTGAAGGTGCTGCACGGCGGCGCCGAACCGCTCTGGAACGACCTGAACAACGATTCGCTGGTCCTGCGCGTCGGCTACCGCGACGTCGATTTCGTGACCGGCGGCGATTGCGAGCGGGAAGGCGAAGCTCTGATCTTGCAGCGCTTTCCCGGGGATCTGGCCGGCGTCGAGGTCCTGAAGGCCGGCCATCACGGCCGCTCCGACGCCGGCAGCGAGCCTTTCCTGGCCGCCCTGGATCCGCGTGCGGCCCTGGTGACGGTCGCCTTCGTCGCGTATCGTGAGGGTGCGGCGGCCGGCGCGGCCGCGACGGCCCCGGTCCTGGAGCGTTTCGCCGCCCTGGGAACGGACGTCTTCCGGTTCGACGACGCTTCGCCGCTGGATGGGACCGCGGACCACGGCACGTTCTGGCACACGACCCTCGTCACCGACGGGGCAAGCTACGAGATCCGCACCGAACCCTCGGTCTGGGGCCTGGTCGACAAGCCCCCGCCCGGGAAGTCTCGAGGAGATGGGACATGAAGATGCGCAACGCCCTTCGCAACGCCGCGTCGGTGGCGGCCGTCCTGGCGCTGCTGGCCGCGTCGGCAGCTGTCACGGCCCCGGCCCGCGCGGCCGACGAGGATCCGGTGCGTCTGCACCTGATCTGGACCAACGATATCCACGGGCACATCGCTCCCGAGCCCGCCCGGTTCATGAATCCCAACTTCCCGCCGCCCCTCGGCGGGGGCGCCTCGATGGCGGCCTACGTCAAGAAGGTCAGGGCCGAGGCCGAGGCCGCCGGCGAGGACATCCTGCTGGTCGACGCCGGGGATATCTTCCAGGGAGCGCCGGTGGGCACCAAGACCCGCGGCACCGCCATGGTCGATTTCTTCGACGGCCTGGGTTACGACGCGCTGGTGCCCGGCAACCACGATTTCGATCTGGGCCGCGAAAACGCCGAACGCCTGTCCCGCCTGATGAAGACCCCCTGGGTCTGCGCCAACCTGCGCGACGAGAGCACCGGCGAGATCGTCGACTGGTGCCGCCCGACGATGATGATCGAGAAGGGCGGACTGAAGATCGGCGTGATCGGCATCATCACCCCGGGCACCGTCGCGATGGCCTTTCCCGACAACATCGAGGGCCTGATCTTCGATCCGATGGCCCCGGTGATCGAGCGCTATCGCGACGAGCTGACGGAGCAGGGCGCCGACCTGATCATGCTTCTGATCCACGAGGGCCTGCCCTTCGATCCCAAGGCGGGATGGCGCGAGATCGCCAAGTCCGAGGAGACCGGAGACGACGCGTCGCGCCAGGAATTCACCGGCGCCTACGGCCAGGTCACCGGCGGTTCGATGAACCTGATGGAGCTGGTCCACGAGGTGCCGGGCATCGATTTCGCCGTCGGCGGCCACACCCACCGCGGCTACCAGGAGCCCTGGATCGACCCGGTGAACCACACGCTCTGCTTCGAGACCTTCGGCAACGGCTCGAGCGTCGGCCACTGCGTGCTGGAGATCGACCGCGCGACCAAGCAGATCATCGGCTACGAGGCTCCCCACGACCGCGGCACGATCGTGACCCTCTTCGAGGACGAGCTCTGGCCCGATGCGGAGATGACCGAGGTCATCCGGCCCCACATCGAGATGACCGACGCCGAGATGAACAAGGTCGTCGGCAGCGCCAAGGTGAACCTCACCCGCGGCGGCCCCGGCAGCAACCTCGTGGGCAACATGGTCACCGACGCCATGCGCGAGTACTTCGACGCCGATTTCTCGTTCCAGAACCTCGGCGGGCTGCGGGCCGACATCCCCAGCGGCGACATCACCGCCCGCGACGTCTTCGGCGTCCTGCCCTTCGGCAACGAGCTGGTCGTGGTGAAGATGAAGGGTTCGATGATGCGTCAGATCGTCGAGCGGAAGGTGCGCGGATCCTCGGGCGGCATCTGCGTCTCGGGCATCGAGGTCGTCTTCAACAAGAACCGGCCCGACATGGACCGCGTCTGCAGCTTCCTGGTCGGCGGCGAACCCCTGGACGAGGACAGGATCTACCGCGCGGTCTGCACCAACTTCCTGCTCGAGGGCAACAGCGGTCTCGATTTCCTGACCAAGATCCCGAGCCAGGACATCGAGCGGACCCAGATCACCACCGCCGAGTCGCTGGAGCGTTACCTCAGCCTGAACAGCCCGGTCCGGCCGCGGATCGACAACCGCTGGGTGGAGGATCCCACGGCCGAGCAGCAGCCGTATCTGAAGGCGAGGGCCATTCCCTGACAACGCGTCCGAAATCGCCGTCCCATTTCCCTCAAGCCCGTTGCGGACCTGCCGAAATCTAGGTTCGTGGCGGGCTTCGGCCTGCCGGCAAGGAAGCCGAAACAGCGCGGCGGCCGACCGCCGGGCATGCCAGCCGAAGGAGCAGACGGTGATCCAGCTCACGCCCGGGCGAACCCACGAGCAACTGCAGAGACTCAGCCAGAGGATGAACGAGATGGTCGTGGGGCAGCCGTCGGCCATCCATCGCATTTCCGACAGCTTCGGCAGGCTCGTGGCCGGGATCCATGACCCGGAACGCCCCTTGTTGACCATGATGTTCCTGGGACCGACCGGCGTCGGCAAGACCGAGACGGTCTGCTGCCTCGCCGAGTCGATCTTCGGCAGCCGCCGCGCGTTCACGCGCATCGACTGCCAGGAATATTCGGCCCACTACAACATCTCCAAGCTTCTCGGCTCGCCGCCGGGCTACGTTGGCGGCGAGATCCGCCCCCTGCTGGCCCAGGAGAACCTCGAGAAGCACCACAACCAGGCGCTGTCGGAACGCAGCGGCATGATCAGCGAGCCGGGCAGCCGCCTCTCCTCGCTCTTCCCCGCCGAGTCCGACCGCCGGCTCTCGATCATCCTCTTCGACGAGATCGAGAAGGCCCATCCCAAGATGTGGAACACCCTGCTGGGGATCATCGAGGACGGGCGCCTGGTGCTGGCGAACAACGAGGAGGTCGACTTCACCAACTCGGTGATCGTGCTGACCACCAACGTCGGCAGCAAGGTCATGAACGAGCACCTGGCCAACAACCGGATCGGGTTTTCGGCAGGCACCGATTCCGCCCAGCTGGACCGGGACATCGGCGGCGCCGTGATGCGCGAGGCGAAGAAGATCTTCCCGATGGAGTTCCTGAACCGCTTCGACGACCTGATCACCTACCATACCCTTCGCGAGGAGCATCTGTACCGGATCCTCGACAACCAGATCTCGCGGATCCACCACCGCTCCCTGCGCTGTTCCGAGCCCTTCCTGCTGGAGATCTCGGCGAAGGCCAAGAGCGAGCTCGTGCGCGAGGGCACCGATCCCGAATACGGCGCGCGTCCGCTGAAGCGCGTGATCGAGAACCGCATCGTCACGCCGGTGGCCCACTACATCTGCTCCGGCCAGATCCGGCGGGGCGACCTGGTGATGGTCGATCACCGCGGCGACGAATTCGTCTTCCTGAACGAGGCCAGCCGAGCCTGGGATGACGAGCCTCTCGGCGCCGATCCGCTGCCGGTTCCCGGCGGGCGCTGGGCGCGCACCGACCTGGGCGTCAAGGACGACGGCGGCGAGAAGGAGAAGATCGTCGAGGAGGTCCGGAAGGTGGTGGCGGCGGCCGACGCCTTCAGCGGCGCCGGCGTCGACTGAACCCGGTCATGATCCGCGTTCCCCCCGGAACGCCGCGAGGGACGGCGCCGCGTGCGTCGTCCCTCGCATCATTCCGGTCGCCGGTGTTCCGCGGGCCTAGGGCCAGTAGAGGATCCGGCCGCAGCTCTCGCAGTGCAGGACCTTGTTCTCGTTGACCGCCGAGGTGAACGAGAAGGGGATGTTGGCGAAGCATCCGGTGCAGAAATTGTTGATGACCGGCACCACTGCCTGGTCGTAGCGGCCGGCCAGCCGGCGGTAGTAGCCGCGGACCCGCGGGTCGATCTTGCCGGCCAGATCCTCGCGGGCGTTCTTCAGGTTCTCCAGGCCGGGCATCTCGAAGCCCAGATCCTGTTCTTCCTTGGCCTTCGCTTCGTCTTCCGCGTCGCGGATCATCCGGTCGAGATCCTGGAGCGCGACGAGCTGCTGCACCTGCTGATTCATTCCTGTCCCTCCATCAAGACCTGGCAGAAGTTGTCGTAGTCGTCGGCTTCGATCGCCGCTTTCCGCAGGACCTCGTCCTGGAGCTTGTCGGTCAGGACGGCGAGCGACTGGATGTACTGGTTGCCCGAATCCTGGGGAGGAGCCACGAGCATGAACAGAAGGTGGGTGGGCTCGCCGTCGATCGAATCGAAGGGGATGCCCTTGCGCGAACGGGCGGCGACGATGACCAGATCCTGGGTGGCCAGGGTGCGGCCGTGCGGGAACGCCACTCCGGGACCTACGGCGGTGCTGCCGAGAGCCTCGCGGTTGATCAGCATCTGCAACAGGGTTTCCTTGTCCTGGATGGGAGAGCCGGTGACCAGCACTTCCACCATCTCCGCCAAGGCGCCTTCCTTGTCGGTTGCTGAGAGTTCGGAGATGAAGAGCTCGGGCGAGGTGAGCTGCAGGACTTTCTGCATGTCCATGGGGGAGACCGCCTTGAGAACGCGCGGGAATTGTGCTAACACCTGAACACTCGAAAACTAAGCAATCACCCACCGATCCTCAAGGTTGGAATTGGCGCGTCCCCGGCCGGGGGCCGCGGAAGGGGGAAACGATATCGCGGACATCAGGGAAAGGAACGGATTGGTCGAAGGCGTGGTTCTCCGCTCCCAGAGCGGGCATTGCCTGGTCCGGGCGGATGCGGGAGGACTTCACCACTGCCGTGTGCGGGGCCGCCTGAAGAAAGGACGGCAGGAGTCCCGGACCGTGGCCGTGGCCGGCGACCGGGTCCGTTTTCGCAGCGCTCCGGCCGCCGACACCAGCCAGTCCGCCGGCGTCGTCGAAGAGGTCCTGCCCCGCCGCAACAAGATCTCCCGATTCTCAGCACGCCGCACGGGGGGGCGCATGGAGCAGGTCCTGATGGCGAATCTGGACCAGGTGGTCGCCGTGCAGTCGATCAGCCGTCCCGCCCCGGCGGCCGGTTTCGTCGACCGCCTGCTGGCCGCCGCCGAGCGCTTCGAGGTCGCGGGCGTCCTGTGCCTGAACAAATGCGATCTCGACCCCGAAGCGGCCGCCGAGCCCCGCTGGGACTACTACTCCGAAATCGGCTACCGCGTGATCCGCACCTCGGCCGAGACCGGCGAGGGCGTCGACGGACTGCGGGAAGCTCTTCGCGGCCGCATCTCGCTGCTGATGGGGGCGTCGGGCGTCGGCAAGAGCTCCCTGCTCCAGAGGATGCAGCCCGGTTTGAGCCTGCGCACCGGCGAGGTGACCGACAAGACCGGCCTCGGCCGGCACATCACCACCCGCACCGAGCTCTTCCCGCTTGACGAAGGCGGTTTCATTGCCGATTCACCGGGGATCAGGGGCTTCGATCCCTGGGATGTCGCCCCGACGGACCTGCGGCATTTCTTCCCCGATCTCCTCGAACCGGGCACCGCCTGCCGCTTCTCGACCTGCCTGCACCGGGACGAACCCGACTGCGGAGTGAAGCGCGCGGTGGCCGCCGGGGAGATCCCCGCCTGGCGCCACAAGGCCTATCTCGATCTGTTGCGCGATCTGGAGGAGAGGGCCGACCGGGGGGGACGTCAGGACACGAGGCGGCGATAGAAGGCCACCGCCTCCTCGGTCTCGTGGAGCAGACGATCGACGATCACGATCCGCGTGGCGTGGCGAAACGATACCTGGCGGTCGATAAGGCGGGCCTGGACCCACCCGGGCAACGGAGAACCGAAGATCTGGGGCGATTTCGCCACGGTTTCGTAGTTGAGCATGGCCGCGAAGGCCAGGAAACTCACGACCAGAATCGCATTCTGCATGAACCGCATGGTTTGAACCTCCACTGCGGCAATGGTTTGCAACGGAGGTGCCAGGAGGGCGCTCGATGTCGGGTTCGTTCCGAAAAGGTGTCAAAAGGGGGGCGTCGGGCCTCGTGGCCCGTCTCTGGCGGCGCGAGAAGCTGACGATCGACCAGGTGCGCGATCGCGATCCGCAACGCATCCTGATCGTGCGCCAGCATAATCAGATGGGGGACATGGTCTGCGCTACGCCGACGCTGCGTGCCATCCGCGAGGCTTTTCCGAAGGCCCGCATCGCGCTGGTCTGCGCGCCGGTCAACCAGGGCGTCGTGCGGAACAATCCGCATCTCGACAGCATCTTCCTGTTCGACAAGGCCGCCTGCCGCACGCCGCGGGGACTGATGGACTTCCTGCGGCGGCTGCGCGCCTTCCGGCCCGACCTGGCCTTCGTGCTCAACAGCGTCTCGTTCTCGGTCACCAGCGCCGCCCTGGCCGCGGCCTCGGGGGCCGCGATGATCATCGGGGGCGAAAGCCGTTCCTTCGGCTACGACATCAGCCGGCACGCCTTCTCGCTGGAGATGCCGTCGGCTCCGGCGGTCGACCGCCACGCAGTCGATCATTGCCTGCTGCCGCTCGAGGCGATCGGGATCGTTCCGGCCGAACGTTTCACCGAGGTCTCGGCCTCGCCCGGGGATCGCCGGGCCGCGGCCGGGGTCCTGGCCGGGATTCCGGGCGAGGGGCCGCTGTGGATCCTGCATCCGGGCGCCGGCAAGGTCGCCAATCTCTGGCCCGCCGGGCGGTTCGCGGCCGTCGCGGCCAGGGCCGCGGCCCGGGGCGCGCGCGTGCTGATCCTGCACGGGCCGGCCGACGGCGCGGTCGTGGCCGATTTCGAGACGGCGCTGCGCGACGCCGCAGGCGGCCGGACGCCGCCGGGAGTGACTTTGGCTCCGCCCCTGACTGTGGGCACCTGCGTGGCCCTGCTCGAGGCCGCCGAGCGTTTCCTCTGCAACGACACCGGCCTGATGCATGTTGCCGGCGCGGTGGGCGTGCCTACATTGGCCCTGTTCGGGCCGACCGATCCCGGCCTCTGGCTGCCCGGGAACCCGGCCATGTCCTGCCTCCGCGGCGAGGGGGGCGACCTCGCCAAGCTGTCGACCGACGATGTCTGGGCGGGCTGGAGCGGCCTGGAGCCGGTTCGCCGGGACTCCGCGGGGGCCGCCGGGCCCGCCGCCGGGAAGGAATGAGATGCAGATCCCCGTCATGGCCGTCGTGCTGCTGTTCTCGGTCATCATCCACGAATGCGCCCACGGACTGGCCGCCCGCCGGCTGGGCGACGACACCGCGCACCGGATGGGGCGGCTGACGCTCAACCCCCTGCCGCACATCGATCTGATGGGAACGATCATCATCCCGCTGGTCATGGCGATCATGCCGGGCCGACTGCTCTTCGGCTGGGCCAAGCCGGTGCCCGTGAACGCCCGCAACTTCCGTCGCCCGGTCCAGGACCAGGCCCTGGTCGCGGTGGCGGGGCCGGCCAGCAATCTGCTGCTCGCGGCCGCCTGTTCGATCCTGCTGGGAATCGTCGCCGCCGGCGAGTATTCCCGCCTGATCTCGGGAGGACAGGGCGGCCCCCTGCTCGAGTTCCTCCATCTGCTGCTGATCACCGGCATCCAGCTGAACGTCCTGCTGGCGCTGTTCAACCTGATCCCCATCCCGCCGCTGGACGGCAGCTGGGTCCTGTTCTCGATGCTGCGCGGCGAGGCGGCCGCCCAGTACGCGCGACTAAGGCCCTTCGGCTTCCTGATCCTGTTGGCCTTGCTGTGGTCGGGGCTGGGCGGGGTCCTGGGGCGGGCCATCGGGATCGTCGCGGGGCTCTATCTCTCCCTGGCCAACGGTGTTCTGCATCTCCTGACCTGAATCGGCGCCCCGGTGCCGGACGCGACGAAGCCCCCGCCGCCGCGGGGGCCTCGTCCCGTGCGCCGCGATCCCGGTATGGGCCGCGGCCTGGCGCACCTGCGCCTAATAATCGACGGTGAACTCGCGGTCGGCGTCGACGTAGAAGTCGAGCCGCGCCGGCGCGCTCTCGTTGCCCGAATAATCCACCGAGGTGACCAGGAACGTGTTCATGTAGCCGGCGACCGGATCGGAGTGGACGAACCAGTTGTTCGGCTGGGGATCGGCGACCAGGGACACGGTATTGGCGCCGCAGGTCATGTAGACCTTGAAGCCGAGGAAGTCGGCGTCCATGGTGTTGGGCTCCCAGCGCACCGTGACCCCGCGGGAATACTCGCTGGCGGTCAGGCCGGTCGGAACAGCGGGCGGCGCGGTGTCGACGGCCAGGGGCGATTCGGAGTCGTCGCTGCAGCCGGTCAGTACGAGTCCGCAGGCCAGCAGGGCCAACAGGATCGCGGTCATCTTCTTGGCAGTCACGGGTGCTCCTCCTTGAAATGCTCCATCATGCGCGCCATCGACGATGCCGCGACGTGTCCGGGTCCCCCCACCGGCGACCTCCGCGGCATCAACAGCAATGGCGGTGCCATGAACCGCCCGGGACGGGGGCCAAACCCTTATCGCGAAGTCCTGATTGGATTTGCGGCCGCCTGATTCCGGATCGGACATTCCTCGGGGTTCCTTCCGGTTCCCGATCGGGGATCGAAACGCCTCGTCCTGCCTCGTGGCGAGTTCCCAAGGATTGTAGAATGCAACACCCGGCCCGGCCGGGAGGTCGGAGAATCCATAATCTCCTTGACGGACATGCAGTTATCCTAGAATATGGGGCCGTTGCCGACGGACTGGAGTGGCGATGACCACAGGGAGGGAAGAGATGACCAAGGCAGATATCGTCGAAGATGTGGCACAACGCACGGGTCTGACGAAGAAGGAAGTCGGAGAGACCGTCGATCTGTTCCTGCAGAAGGTCGGCGATCTGCTCGCGGACGGCAGGCATCTGGAGATCCGGGGATTCGGCACCTTCAAGGTGAAGGAGCGCAAGGCCCGCATGGCCCGCAACCCCCGAACCGGCGACACGGTGCCCGTTCCCGCACGCCGGGTTCCGGTTTTCAAGGTGTCGAAGATGTTGAAGGACAGGGTCGCCCTGTCGTCCTGACCCCGGGTTTCACGTGCCCGCCCGTCCGGAAATGCGATCCCTACCGGCCTTTCCCTCGTTGCCAGGGAGGGGCCGGTGCTCTGTCACCCCGAGAGGATCATCCCGATGCGCCCCATCGATCTGAGAAGCGACACCATCACCGAGCCCGACGCCGGCATGCGGCGGGCGCTGGCCGAGGCCGAGGTCGGCGACGACGTCTTCGGCGACGATCCTACGATCAACAGGCTGCAGGAGCGCGTGGCCGGCATGCTGGGCAAGGAGGCGGCCCTCTTCGTCCCGAGCGGCACGATGGCCAACCAGATCGCCCTGCGCGTGCTGACCGTTCCCGGCGACCAGCTGATCTGCGAGAGCGACGCCCACGTCTACCATTACGAGGCCGGCGGGCCGGCGATCCTTTCGGGCCTGCTCGTGACGCGGGTCGAGGGCGACGGAGGGATGCCTTCCTGGCCGGGCCTGGCGGCGGCCCTGAACCCCGACGACATCCACAGCGCCCCGCCGCGTCTGCTCTGCCTCGAGAACACGCATAACCGGGCCGGAGGGCGCATCCTGCCCCAGGCCGCGGTGGCCGATGTCGCCGGGAAGGCCCGCGACCGCGGCCTGAGCGTCCACCTGGACGGGGCCCGGCTCTGGAACGCCCATGTGGCCTCGGGATTGCCTCTGGCCGAATTGGCCGCGCCGGCGGACACGGTCTCGGTCTGCTTCTCCAAGGGGCTCGGAGCGCCGGTCGGGTCGGCGCTGGCCGGCGACCGCGAGGTCATCGAGCGCGCCCGGCGGGTGCGCAAGATCTTCGGCGGCGGCATGCGGCAGGCCGGAATTCTCGCCGCCGCATGCATTTACGCTCTCGATCACAATCTCGATCGGATGGCCGAGGATCATGCCCACGCCCGGCGCCTGGCCGAAGGTCTGGACAATCCGGCCCTGTCGGTCGACCATCCTGTCGACACGAACATCGTGATCTTCTCGGTCCGGCCCGCCGCCGCCGCGCCGGCCCTGCTGGAACACTTGGCCGCGAACGGCGTCCTGGCGGTTCCCTTCGGCGCCGGCGGGGTCAGGATGGTCACCAACCTGATGGTGGGATCCGGGGAGATCGACCGGGCTCTGGCGGCCCTGAACGCCTTCGGGGGGAGAACCCATTGAAGATCGTCATCGTCGGCGCCGGGGCCGTCGGTTTCGACCTCGCCCGCGCCGTCAGCAGGCGCGAGCACGACGTCGTCGTGGTCGAGCGCAACACCGACCGCATGGAGAAGATCCTCTCGCAGCTCGATTGCCGGGCCGTGGCCGGCGACGGGGTCAGTCCGACGGTTCTCGACGAGATCGGCATGGGCGACTGCGGCCTCTTCGCCGCGGTGACCGACAGCGACGAGACCAACATCATCTCCTGCCTGACCGCCCGGCGGCTGGGGGCGAGCGTGCGGGTGGCCCGGGTCCGCAGCGATTCCTTCTACCGCGAAGGGATGCTCGGTCTCGACGGCATCAACCTGGCCATCAATCCCGATCTCGAGGCGATCCGCTCGATCGCCCGCATCCTCTGGCAGACCGCCGCCTCGGACGTGCACGAATTCGCGGACGGGCGGGTGCGGGTCGTCGGGGCGAAGGTCGACCAGAACGCCCTGATCGCCGGACGCACCCTGGCCGACATCGAGAAGGACGTCGAGTCGCGATGGGCGCTGGTGATCACCGTCCAGCGCGGCGACCAGACCCTGATCCCGCGCGGCGACACCCTGATCCAGCCCGGCGACAGGATCTACCTGGCCGGACCGCGCGTGGCCGTGGACCGGGCGCTGTCCTATGTCCACGCGCCGGGCGACAGGCTCGGCAGGGTGATGATCGTCGGGGCCAACCCGATGGGCGTGGGGCTGGCCCGCGATCTCGACGCGATGGGGGTGAAGGTCAAGCTCATCGACCGCAGCGAGGAGAAATGCCGGGTCGCGGCCGAGAATCTGCACCACGTGCTGGTGCTGCACGGCGACGGGACCGACGTCGAGCTGCTGCAGAGCGAGGGCGTCTCGGAGATGGACGGCTTCGTCTCGGTGGCGGGCGACGAGGAGAACAACATCATGGCCTGCCTGCTGGCCCATCATCACGGCGCCGCCAAGACGGTCTGCCTGGTGGACCGGTCGGACTACGTGCCCCTGCTGCCGATCCTGGGGGTCGACGCCGCGGTCTCGCCGCGGCTGGCGACCGCCGACGCCATCGCCCGCTTCGTCAAGCGCGGCGGCGTGATCAGCACCCACAGCGTCGGTTTCAGCGGATCGGAGATCCTGCAGGTGCAGGTGGATCCCGGCTGCCGTTGCGTCGGGCGCACCCTGGCCGAGGTCGAATTCCCGCGCGACGCGGTGATCGGCGCGATCATCAAGCGGGGCCGCGTGATCACCCCGGGCGGGGACACGGTCCTGGAAGCGGGGGACGAGGCGGTCATCTTCGCCCTGCCCTCGGGCGTTGCGGCGGTCGAAAACTTCTTCTCCGTGGAGTGACGGGATGAACCTGCGCGGTGTCAGCCGTGTCCTCGGATTCCTGCTGATGGTGGCGTCGGCGTTCCTGCTGTTGCCGGCGCTGCTCGACCTGTACTACCGGGAGGGCGACTGGCCCTGGTTCCTGGTCTCGGCGGCGATCGGCGCGGCCGCGGGCGGGGCGCTGATGTTGCTGGGCCGCGGCGCGAACGATCTGCGCAACCGCGAGGGCTTCGCGATCGTGACCTTCGGCTGGTTCTTCGTCGGCCTGCTCGGGGCCCTGCCGTTCATGCTGACCGGCACCATCCCGGCGTTCACCGACGCCGTTTTCGAATCCGTTTCCGGCTTCACCACCACCGGTTCGACCGTGATGACCGCCATCGAGGAGATCGGCGCCGGGCATCACGGCGTGCTGTTCTGGCGCTCGCTGACCCAGTGGCTCGGCGGGATGGGGATCGTGGTGCTGGCCCTGGCGATCCTGCCCCTGCTCGGGGTCGGCGGCATGCAGCTGTTCCGGGCCGAAGCCCCCGGACCGTCTCCCGACCGCCTCACGCCGCGCATCCGCGAGACGGCGCGTCTGCTGTGGGGGGTCTACGTCCTGATCACCGGGGCCGAGATCCTGCTGCTGGTCCTGGTGGGCGGCATGGGCTCCTTCGACGCCGTCTGTCACGCCCTGACCACCATGGCCACCGGCGGATTCTCGACCCGCGACGCCAGCGTGGGCGGCTTCGGATCGCCTGCGGTGGAATGGATCATCACCTTCTTCATGTTCATGGCCGGCGCCAACTTCAGCCTGCACTACATGGCCCTGAAGGGCCGGGTCGGATCCTACTGGAAGGATGACGAGTTCCGCTTCTACCTGAAGGTGCTGCTTGCGGCGACGGCGCTGATCATGGCCGTCCTGCTGCCGGCCGCGGTCTTTCCGGACTTCGGCGATTCGCTGCGGGCCTCGGCCTTCCAGGTCGTCTCGATCTGCACCACCACCGGCTACGGTTCCGCCGACTACATGCTCTGGCCGCCGCTGACCCATTTCCTGCTGCTGCTGCTGATGATGCTGGGCGGCTGCGCCGGATCGACCGGCGGCGGGGTGAAGATGGTCCGCGTCCAGATCCTGCTCAAGCACGCCCACGTCGAGATGAAGAAGATGCTGCATCCCCGGGGCGTCTACACGATCTGGTTCAACGAGCGCTCGGTCTCGCCCACCCTGGCGACCAACGTGCTGGGGTTCTTCCTGCTGTTCATCATGGTGTTCGTGGGCGGGATACTGGTGCTGACGCTCTGCGGGCGCGATATTGTCACCGCGGTCGGGGCCACCGCGGCCACCCTGGGCAATATCGGCCCGGGTCTGGGGCTGGTCGGTCCCTCGTGCAACTTCGCCTTCCTGGCGCCGTTCGAGAAATGGCTGCTGGTCTGGCTGATGCTGGTCGGCCGCCTGGAGATCTACACCGTCCTGGTTCTGCTGATGCCCGGCATCTGGCGGCGGACCTGACCGGTCCGTTCCGCGCCGCGGCGAGGAGGATGACGACATGACCGACAACCCGACGCCCGACTGGGCCCTCGCGCCCGGGGAGGCGGTTCGGATCACCGGCGAATTCCTGCGCGGGAAGGTCGCCGAAGCGGGCGCGGCCGGCCTGGTGGTCGGCCTTTCCGGCGGCATCGATTCCGCCGTCTCGGCGGCGCTGGCTGTCGAGGCCCTCGGTCCCGAACGGGTCCGGGGCGTGTTCATGCCCTACCGTTCGAGCAATCCGGATTCCCTGGCCCATGCCCGGGAAGTGGCCGCGGCGCTGGGCGTCGACGCCGAGCTGCGCGAGATCACCCCGATGGCCGACGCCTTCATCGACGAGCTGGGGGTCGAGGGCCGCATCCGGCCGGGCAACGTCATGGCCCGTTGCCGGATGATCATCCTCTACGACATCTCGGCCCGCGACGGCTCGCTGGTCCTGGGCACCGGGAACCGGACCGAGGACCTGCTGGGCTACACCACCGTCTACGGCGACAACGCCTGCGCCCTGAATCCCCTGGGGAATCTCTACAAGACCGAGGTGCGGCTGCTGGCCGAACACCTGGGGTTGCCCGAGGCGGTGCGGACCAAAGCTCCGAGCGCCGACCTCTGGGAGGGGCAGACCGACGAGGACGAGCTCGGCTTCACGTACGCCGAGGCGGACCGGCTGCTCCATCACATGGTCGACGATCGGCTCGGCGACCGGCAGCTCGCGGCGCTGGGCTTTGCGCCTCCGCTTGTCGAGAAGGTGCGGAAGCGGGTGGCCGCGATGGCCTTCAAGCGGTCGCTGCCGCCGACCGCCTTCTTCCCGGGGCGGCCTTCTCCCGATCCGCGGAGCGAAGGATGAACGATCTGCTCCTGCCCGACATCGATTTTCCCGAGGGAAGCTGCGTGTTCGTGGCGACCCCGATCGGGAACATGGACGACATGTCGCCGCGGGGGCTGGCGCATCTGGCGGCCGCCGACGTCGTGTTCGCCGAGGACACCCGCCGCACCGGCCGCCTGTTGGCGCGTTTCGGGGTCCGTTCGCGGCTGGAGAGCTACCACGAGCACAACAAGGCCGTGGCGGTGCCGCGCATCATCGAGCGCCTGCGCGAGGGCGGGAAGGTGGCCGTGGTCAGCGACGCGGGGATGCCGGCGATCTCAGATCCCGGCTACGCCCTGCTGCGCGAACTGCGCGCCGCCGGCCTGACGTGGTCGGTGATCCCGGGGCCTTCGAGCGTGTTGGCGGCGCTGGTGCTGTCGGGATTTCCCACCGACCGCTTCCTGTTCGCCGGCTATCCGCCCCGCAAGCCCGGCCGTCTGCGCGACGCCCTGACCGAGTTGCTCGCCGAGCGCGGATCGGTCATCATGCTGGAGTCCTGCCATCGGATTCCCAAGACCCTGGCGGCGATCGGGGAGCTGGCGCCCGGCCGGGAGCTCTGCGTGGCGCGCGAGATCACGAAACTGCATGAAGAGGTTCTCAGGGGCACGGCCGCCGAACTGATCGGGCTGATGACCGGACCCCGCCTGAAGGGTGAACTGGTCCTGCTGATGCGGGGCCGGCCCGACGAGGATTGAATGAGGTTCCCCGCGGCGCCGCGCCGCGCCGGGACCGGGAAGGAACGACCAGGATGGACAGGAAGAAGATCAAGGAGCAGGCCCGGGCGAAGGTCCGGCCGCTGGTGCTGGCTCTCGACCGCATGGGGCTGACTCCCACCACCGTTTCGGTGATCGGGCTGCTGGTCACCTTCGTGGCGGCCTGGATCGTCGCCAAGGGCGGTCTGCTGCTCGGCGCGCTTGTGCTGGTCGCCGGTTCGATCTTCGACATGCTGGACGGGGATCTCGCCCGTCTGCAGGGCCGCGTCAGCCGCCAGGGGGCGTTCATCGACTCCAACTTCGACCGGCTCTCCGAATCCGCCCTCTTCGCCGGCCTGGCCTGGTACTTCCTCGACGTCGCCGGCGGATCGAACCAGACCACGGTGCTGATGATCATCGTGGCCTTGGCCGGCTCGCTGACCACCAGCTACGCTCGGGCCCGGGCCGAGGGCCTCGGCAGCACCTGCTTCGGCGGCTGGCTCCAGCGTCCGGAGCGGATGGTCCTGGTCATCTTCGGCATGCTGCTCGGCGGGCCGGTCCTGAAGGTCGTGCTGGCGGTGCTGGCGGTCGCGGCCGTCCTGACAACCCTGCAGCGGATCGTCGGCACGGCCCGGCGCCTGGCCGAGGAGGAGGCATCCGGGGGAGGCACGTCGTCGTGAGCGAAGGTCCCGTCCGCCGCGCCGTCCCGCACGGCCTGCCCGGTCTGCTGGTGACCTTCGAGGGTCCCGAGGGCAGCGGCAAGTCCACCCTGATCCGCGGCCTGGCCGATGCGCTGGCCGCGACCGGGATCGAGCCGCTCCTGCTGCGCGAACCCGGGGGCAGCCCCGTCGGCGAACGCATCCGCGACATCCTGCTGGATCCCGGGCTGCCCGAGCTGCTGCCCGAGACCGAGCTGATGCTGATGGTCGCCAGCCGGGCCCAGCTGGTCCGCGAGAGGATCCGGCCGGCCCTGGCCGCCGGCCGCCTGGTGCTCTGCGACCGCTACGCCGACGCCTCGGTCGCCTATCAGGGCGGAGGCCGCGGGCTGCCGTACTCGACGGTGCACGACCTGAACAACCTGGCCGTCGCGGGAACGACTCCGGATCTGACCTTCCTCTGCCTGCTGCCGCCGGAGGTCGGCCGGGCCCGCATGGGCGGCCGCGACCGCGACCGGCTCGAGCGGGAGCCGGATGGTTTCCACGCCCGCGTCTACGACGCTTATCGCGGGATGGGGGAGTCCGGCGAGGGCCGCTTCCACGTCCTGGACGCCGGCGCGGCACCGGAAGCCGTCCTGGCCGGCGCGATGGCCCGTCTGCGTCTTCTGGAACACGAATTGCTGAATGACCTATAATGATCTATTCCTGTGTTTCGGTTTCGCGCCCCTGTCTCCACAGCCAGAAAGTTGACGTCATGTTCCATCCGGTCCGATTCCGCCGCAGCGGCTTGCTGACCCGTCTGCTGTTGCTGACGTTCGCCGTCGCGATCGTCGCCGGCATTTCGACCACATCCGCCGCCGAAACCGGGCGGCAGGTGTCCAAGCGGCAGCAGCTGCTCAACAGCATGCAGGTGCTGGGATCCGTCTACGAACGGATCTACTACAGCTACGTCGACGACGTGGAGGCCCAGGAACTTCTCGAATCCGGCATCCAGGGCATGCTGGAACATCTCGACGCCCATTCGCAGTACCTCACGCCCAAGAGCTACGAGGATCTGATGATGTCCACCGAAGGCGAATTCGGCGGATTGGGCATCACCATCAACGTCCGCGACCATTATCCGACGGTGGTCTCGCCCATCGAGGGCACGCCGGCGTTCTTCATGGGGGTCCAGGGCGGCGACCAGATCGTCGAGATCGAGGGCGAATCGACCTACGACTTCACCAGCGACGACGCGGTGAAGCTGCTGCGCGGCGACCCCGGCACCAAGGTCACCATCTCGATCGCGCGGGAGGGCTTTCCCGAGCCCTTCCCCCTGACGATCACCCGCGACGTGATCAAGGTCGAGAGCGTGCCCTACGCGTTCATGATCGACGGCATCGGCTACGTCCGGATCCAGAACTTCTCCCGCACGACCCGCGACGAGCTGGTCGCGAAGATCAAGGATCTCGATCGGCAGGGGATGAAGGGTCTGGTCCTGGACCTGCGCTGGAATCCGGGGGGGCTGCTGGACGCGGCCTACGAGGTCAGCGAGCTCTTCCTCGAGCAGGGGCAGCTGATCGTCTACACCAAGGGACGGCTGCAGTCGCAGAACCGTTCGTACCACGCCGAGAACGGCGGGCGGCTCGTGACCGGCGTGCCGATCGTGGTGATGGTCAACGGCTCGTCGGCTTCGGCCAGCGAGATCCTGGCCGCCGCCCTGCAGGACCACGACCACGCCCTGGTGGTCGGCAAGACCAGCTTCGGCAAGGGCTCGGTCCAGACCGTCTACCGGCTGACCGAGGATTCGGCGCTCAAACTGACCACCGCCAAGTACTACACGCCCTCGGGCCGTTCGATCCACAAGGACCGGCATCGCGACGACTCGGACATCGACCTGACGATGGCCGAGGCCGATTCCGCGACGGCCGCGGCCGAGGTTCCCCGCGAGGAGAAGGCCCGCTTCCTGACCGACAACGGGCGGGTGGTCTACGGCGGAGGCGGCGTGACGCCCGACATCGAGATCGAGCAGCCCTACCTTTCCGATTTCGAGGTGGCGCTCGAGCGCGACGGCGCCCTGTTCAGCTTCGCCAGCTGGTACGCCGCCCGCAACGCGGTCGACGAGGCCTTCCGGGCCGACGACGCGGTGGTGGCCTCGTTCCACGAGTTCCTGCGGGGGCGCGAGAACATCGAGGAGTACCTCGGGTTCTACGAGCTTTCGCTTTCCGATTCCCTGCTGACGGCCAACGACGACTACATCCGCTGGGGCGTCCGGCGCGAGATCATGCGCCGGGAATTCGGGCCCCAGGCCGCCTACGAGGTCGCGATCGAGAAGGACGAGCAGCTCGAACACACGCTCGACCTCTTCGACCAGGCGCCGACCCTGGATCGGCTGCTGGCCCTGGCCCAGGAATGGAACGCCGAGCAGCTGACCAAGGCCGAGGATTCCGTGGCCGAGACCGAGAAGCTGCACTAGCGGCCGTCGGAGCGCATACGAAGACGGGGGCGGCGCCTGCGGGCGCCGCCCCCTTTTCCATCTCCGGTCCGGACCCGGAACCCGTTGTCACGGCCGCGGCGGCCGCGGGATCAGATCCGGGCCAGAGCCTGACGGAGATCCTCGACGATGTCGCGGACTTCCTCCAGGCCGACCGAGAGCCGGATCATGGCCGGATCGATGCCCACCTTCTTCAGCTCGACGTCGCTGTAGGTGGAGTGGGTCATGCTGCCGGGATGCTCGATCAGGGTGTCGACATCGCCGAGGCTGACCGCCAGGGTGCAGAGCTCGCAGCTGTCGAGCACGACCTTGCCCGCCTCGCGGCCGCCCTCGACCATGAAGCTGATCATGCCGCCGAAGCCCCGCTGCTGCCGCCGCGCCAGCTCATGCTGGGGATGGGTCGACAGGCCGGGGTAGATGACTTCCTTCACCTTCGGGTGGTAGCTGAGGAACTGCGCGATCTCCATCGCGCTTTCCATGTGCCGGTCCATGCGCACCGGCAGGGTCTTCAGCCCTCGCAGCAGCAGCCAGGCGTTGAACGGCGAGATGCAGCCGCCCACGTCGCGCAGGGTTTCCATCCGCGCCTTCATGATCCAGTCGAGGGAGCCGACCAGGATGCCGGCCACCGTGTCGCCGTGGCCCCCGATGTATTTGGTGGCGCTGTGCAGCACGATGTCGGCGCCGAGATCCAGGGGGTTCTGCAGGTAGGGCGTGCAGAAGGTGTTGTCCACCAGCAGAGGGATGCCCTTGGCGTGGGCGATCTCCGCGACCGCGGCGATGTCGGTCAGCACGAGCGTCGGGTTGGCCGGCGTCTCGATGTAGACCAGCCTCGTCTTGTCGGTGATCGCCTCGGCGAAGTTCCGCGGATCGCGGGCGTCGACCTCGGTCACCTCGATGCCCATCCGCGGCAGCGTCTGGGTGAAGAGCTGATGGGTGCCGCCGTAGAGCGTGTCGCCCGAGACGACGTGTTCGCCGTTGCGGCAGCAGGTCAGCACCGCGGTGGTGGCCGCCGCCATGCCACTGGCCAGCGCCAGGGCCGCCTCTCCGTTCTCGAGGTTCGCGATCTCGGTTTCCAGGGCCGCCTGGGTCGGATTGCCCAGCCGCGTGTAGACGTAGCCGGGATCCTCGCCCGCGAAGATCGCCGCGCCGTGGTCGGCGTTCTCGAAGGCGAAGGTCGAGCTCTGGAAGATGGGAGTCGAGACCGCGCGGATGGGGCGGCCGTCGTCGTGCTTGTCGGTGTGCTTCTTGCCGTGGACGCAGAGCGTGCTGAATCCCCATTTCCGGTCGTTCGCCATCGTCATCACCTCCGGGCCCGGCGACTCTGGGCCGCCCGGCGGGGTTTGAGGGCCTTGAAGGTGTCGAGCAGCGGCAGGGATTCCCAGGGACGGTCGTCGCCGGCGCGGCCGAAGCTGCCGCCGACGGCGGTGGCAGCGTAGAGGGGACGGCGCAGGTCCAGGGCCTCGATGATGCCGGCCAGGCTCATGTCGAAATGTCCGGTGACGATGGCGGCCAGCTTGTCGTCGGGCAGCAGCCCCGTGCCCCGGGTGTCCACCTGGACGTAGAACGGTTCCGCGCGGCCGATCAGGTACGACGTCTCGACGATGCATTCGCGCGCCAGGCCCGCCGCCACGAGGTGCTTGGCGGCCCAGCGGGCGCCGAAGCAGCCGGTGCGGTCGGGCTGGGTGGGATCCTTGCCGGCGAAGGCCGATCCGCCGTGCGGGCAGGCCGTGCCGTAGCAGTCGACGCCGGTCTTGCGCCCGGTGACGCCCGAATCGCCCCGGGGGCCGCCCTCGATGAACGGGCCGATGGGGTTGACCACGATCTCGGTCTTCGCGTCCAGCAGGCCGGTCGGGTCGAGCACCGGCTTGATCACCAGCCGCTTCAGGTCGCGGCGCAGCTTGGCCGTATCGATCGAGGCGTGATGGTGGGCGGCGAGCACGACCTGCTCCAGGCGCCGGGGCCGGCCGGCGGCGTCGTACGACACCACGACGTGGCTCTTGCCGTCGGGATAGAGGTAGGGCAGCTTGTCCGAGCGCTGGACCTCGGTCAGCCTGTCGGTCAGGCGGTTGGCCAGGAACTGGGGGACCGGCATGAAGTCGACGTCGACCGGCAGCCTGGCCCCCTCGTCGGTCGCGTAGCCGATCGCCACGCCGGTGTCGCCGGCGCCCTTGCGGTCCACGCCGGCGGCCACGTCGGCGGCCTGCTCCTCGAGCATCACGATCACGGCGCAGCTCTGGAAATCGAATCCGAGGGAGGGGTCGTCGTAGCCGATCTCGCGGATGGTGGTCCGGACGACCGAACTGATGTCGATGTAGCACTTGGTGGTGATCTGTCCGGCGACCACGACCATGCCGGTGGTCACCATGACCTCGCAGGACACGCGGGCGAAACGGTCCTCGGCCAGGACGGCGTCGAGGATGGAGTCGGCGATCAGGTCGCAGAGCTTGTCGGCGTGGCCGGCGGTCACCGATTCTGCCGACAGGATCCTGTTGCTGTTCATCGGACCTCCCCTCCGCTGGGCGGCGGAAATGACTTGAAATAAATACGGGCTCTGAAACAATCACCCCGCTTGGGCGTAGAGCCCCCGACGATGTGCCGATCCGGTTAAATCATTGTCAGGATTCATAATGGACACCTCGATGGATAAAGTCAACAGCGACCGGTCGACGATCCGGATGCAGGATCTGAGCGCCGGCTACGGTTCGAAGATCGTGCTCCAGGGCGTCGATTTCCGGCTCGAGAAGCGCGCCGTGGGCCTGCTGGGCCCCAACGGATCGGGCAAGACCACGCTGCTGCGCGTGCTGCTCGGCCACCTGCCCGCCGTGTCCGGTATGGTCAAGGTGATGGACGAGGACATGGCCCGTTCGCCCCGCTCGGCCCGCCGCCACGTGGGGTGGATGCCCGAACGCGGCGGCATCCTGCCCGGAATGAGCGGCGTGGCGATGGTGGCCTACCTCGGCGAGCTCGGGGGGATGCCGCCGACCGACGCGTTGCAGCGGGCGCACGAGGCCCTGAACTACGTCGGGCTTTCGGACGAGCGCTACCGGCTGGCCGACACCTACAGCCAGGGCATGCGGCAGCGCCTGAAGCTGGCCCAGGCCCTGGTCCACGATCCGGACTGGTTGTTCCTGGACGAGCCCACCAGCGGGCTGGATCCCTCGGGCCGGATCCACATGCTCGAGCTGGTGGCCGACCTGGCCGCGGACAAGGGCTTCGGGGTGCTGCTCTCGACCCATCTGCTGGCCGACGTCAAGGCCGTCTGTTCGGAGATCCTGGTGCTGCGCGAGGGCCGTCTGCTGGATCACGCGGTGGTGGGGGAGAACGGGACGGAAGCCGCCCCCGAATTCCTGGTCGAGGGCGTGGGCGACGCTGAAGCCTTCCGCCGGCGTCTGACAGCCGCGGGAGCCGAGGTCGCCGAGGAGAAACGCCTGCTGCGGGTGACCCTGCCGGCCGATGCGGAGCCCCGGCTGATCCTCCAGGCCGCCCACCAGGAGAATTTCGGATTGCGCCGGATGCGCCGCCGCGAAGAGACGCTCGAGGATCTCTTCTTCAAGATCCTCGGCCGGGAGGTGAGTTGATCATGCCCGTCTACGAACGCGGCTACCGGCGATGGGAGAGATCCGGGAACCGTCCGACGCCGGCCTGGTGGGCGATGGCCCGCCGCGGGATCACCTCTCATCTGAAGAAACGCGGTTTCCTGCTGCTGCTGGCCGCGGCCTGGGTGCCGGCGGTGGTCAAGGGCGGCTTCATCTACTTCTCCGACGTCACGCGGCTGCTGGGCACGTCCTGGAGCGACGTCACCCCGGCCGGATTCCTGGAGTTCCTGGTCTGGCAATCGCCCTTCGTGCTGATCGTGACCGCGGTGGTGGGCTCGGGCCTGATCACCCGCGACCGCGAGGAGAACGGCCTGGCCCTGTACTTCTCGCGGCCGCTGACCCTGCGCGACTACATCGCGGGCAAGGCGGCGATCATCATCTTCTTCCACTGGGCGGTCACCCTGTTCCCCCTGGTCGTCCTGAGCCTCTTCGGCTACGCGGTGACCCACGAGGCCACCGGCTCGGATCTGCTGGTCTGGATCCCCCTGCGGGGGTTGCTGTTCTGCAGTCTCTCGGCGATCAGCATGGCCCTGGTGCTGCTGGCGCTTTCGGCGATGGGGCGCCGCACCGTCTTCGTGGCGCTGTGGTGGATCCTGCTGGTCGCCGGCTCGGAGACCATCGCCGAAATCATGGGCCAGTTCCGGCCCTGGCTGAAGATCGTGGACTTCGCCGAGCAGTACCTCAACGCCGGCGCCCCGCTGTTCGGGGTCGCCCGGCTCGACGGGGTCTCGCCGCTGTCGAGCCTGGCCCTGGTGATCGGATATACGCTGCTGGCGGTCCTGATCCTGCGTCGCCGCATCCGTCCGGTGGAGGTGGCCTGATGAGCGACGGTACCGGCGGCATCTTCATGCACGCCCAGCGGGTCAGCAAGTGGTTCGGCGAGGTGATCGCGGTCAACGACTGCACCCTGACCATCGGTCCGGGCGTCACCGGCCTGCTGGGCCTCAACGGCGCCGGCAAGACCACCCTGTTCAAGTTGATGGCCGGCCTGATCACGCCCAGCCAGGGCGAGATCCTCGTTTCGGGGCAGCATCTGCGCCGCGACGTCGGCGTCTTCCGCCGGGTCGGGTTTTGTCCCGAGAGCGACGCGCTCTTCGACTGGCTGACCGGCCGCGAGTTCCTGTCGCTGATGCTGAGGCTCATGGGCTACGACGGCCCCGAGGTGGCCCGCCGCTGCGAACGCTCCCTGGAGCTGGTGCGGATGAGCGACGCCGCGACCAAGCGGATCGGCGCCTACTCCAAGGGCATGCGCCAGAAGATCAAGATGGCCCAGGCCCTGGCCCACGATCCGGACATCATCTTCCTCGACGAACCGCTCAACGGCATGGACCCGGTCTCGCGCCACGAGATCATCGACCTGGTGGGCCGGCTCGGCGCCGAGGGCCGGGCGGTGGTCGTCTCGAGCCACATCCTGCCCGAGATCGAGACCATGACCCGGTCGATCGCCCTGATCCACCGCGGCAAGCTGCTGGCCGAGGGCGACATCACCGAGATCCGCGACACGATCCACGACCAGCCGACCATCGTGGCCCTGACCGGTCCGGACCCGCGCGGGCTGGCCTCGTTCCTGGCCGGCCGCGAACTGGTCAAGGGCGTCGAGATCGACGATCTGGACAGGGTCGTGGCGCGCACCGACCACGCCATCGATTTCTATCGCGCACTGCCCGGCTGGCTGCTGCAGAACGGGCTGCAGGTGGATGAATTCGAGACCCTCGACGACAGCCTGCAGGCGGTCTTCGACTATCTGGTGGGGAGCTGAACGATGCACGACGCCGCCGCCGCCGACCGTCCGCTCGGACTGCTGACATCCTCGTTCTGGATCGGCCTTTTCTCGTTCCGCGAGATGATCCGCCGCAAGCGGGTCTTCATGGTGGGGCTGGTGCTGCTGCTGCCGGTGGCCCTGGTCCTGGCCTGGCGCCTGCTCGACACCGAGGGCGTGGTGCCGGCGCGCCAGCTTCTGGCCATCCTCAGCGGAGTGGTCTACGTGCATTTCCTGGCCGCGATCGTCTCGCTGGCCGTGGGGATCTCGGCACTCGGCGAACCCATCGACGAGGGCACCATCGTCTACTACTGGACGCGTCCGCTGACCCGCATGGCCATCTACCTCGGCCGGCTCTGGGCGGCCCAGACGGTCTCGGCCGTCCTGCTGGCGGCCTCGATGGCGGTCTGCTTCGTGGTGATGGTGGCCGGCAATTTCGGCGTGCTGACCCTGGATTTCCTGCGCGCCTATCTCGAGACCTGCCTGGTGATCATCCTGGGCGCCGTGGTCTACACCGCCCTGTTCTCGATGATCGGCACCGCCCTGCGCAAGCCGATGCTGCCGGCCCTGATCTACGCCGTGCTGTGGGAGTCGATCGGCACCGGCGCGCCCCAGAAGCTGCAGCAGCTGACGGTGGTCTTCCACCTGCGCAATCTGATCAAGGCCCCCGAATCGGCGCCGATGACCGGCGATCTGCCCGGGATGCTGATGGAGCTCAAGCGCGCCCTGCTGCACGAGACGCCGCCTCCGACCTGGCATTCGGTGCTGATCCTGGCGGGCGTGCTGGCGGTCAGCATCCTGCTGGGCGTCTGGTTCCTGCGGCGCAAGGAACTGTTCCGGTAGAGCCATGTCCCAGCCGTTGCCCATCTCCTTCTACGCCCGTCCGACCCTGGACGCGGCCCGCGGCCTGCTCGGCGCGGTGCTGTCGCACGGATCCGGCGAGTCGCTGGTTTCGGGCCGCATCGTCGAGGTCGAGGCCTATCTCGGACGCGACGACGCAGCATCCCACGCCGCCAACGGCCCCACGCCCCGCAGCGCGATCATGTACGGGCCTCCCGGCCGCGCCTACGTCTACTTCATCTACGGCATGCATCATTGCCTGAACGCCGTCACCGAGGCCGAGGGGACCGCCGGCGCGGTCCTGATCAGGGCGGTCGAGCCCCTGGCGGGCCTGGATCTGATGGCCCGGCGCCGCGGTCGCGATCTGCCGCCGCAGGGTCTCTGCAACGGTCCCGGAAAGCTCTGCCGCGCCTTCGGGATCGATATGTCTCACAACGGTCTTTCCCTGCGCGGACCCGATCTGCGGATCCACGCCGGCGATCGCGATCCCCGGCGGATCGTCGCTACGCCCCGGATCGGAGTCCGCGGGGCGAAGGACGCGCCTTTCCGCCTGATCGAATCCGGAAATCCTTGTGTTTCGGTTCGTTGACGTCCCGGCCCTCGACCGGGTTTGACATCGGACCGGCGTGTTGATAACGTGCCCTGCGACCGTGATCCGACGGTTTCAACCCCGCCCGTTTTCGAGAATCGGCGCGCCGCTTCGTGCCCGCGCCGGAATATTGGCAAACCCGAGTCCGCTCCGCCGCATCGGTTCGGCTCCCGGGTCAATCCCTGGAGGCATTCATGCCCAGAAGTATGCGTTTCCATCTCGTTCTCCCGGCGCTGACGCTGGTCCTGCTGGCCGCGGCGGTCGCCGGCGCGGGCGGCGGCGATTACATGTCGTTGGCCGACGACGTCCAGGAGTTCACCCTGGACAACGGCATCCATTTCCTGGTGATCGAGCGGCACGACGTGCCGGTCTTCTCGTTCAACACCTACATGAACGTGGGCAGCTCGGACGAGGTCACCGGGATCACCGGCATCGCCCACATCCTCGAGCACATGGCCTTCAAGGGCACCGACGAGATCGGCTCGAAGGACTGGAAGAAGGAGAAGAAGGCGATCGAGGCCGAGGACGCGGCCTACGTCGCGCTGAAGAAGGAGAAGCTCAAGGGCGACGCCGCGGATCCCGACCGCCTGGCGGCCCTCGAGGAGGCCTTCGCCGAGGCCCGCGACGAGGCGCGCTCCTACGTCGTGAGCAACGAGTTCGGCCAGATCGTCGAGAACAACGGCGGCCGCGGCCTGAACGCCGGCACCTGGACCGACGCCACCAACTACTTCTACAGCCTGCCCGCAAACCGGCTGCAGCTGTGGGCGTATCTCGAGGGCTCCCGGATGAGCCGCCCCTCGTTCCGCGAGTTCTACACCGAGAAGGACGGGCCGGTCACCGAAGAGCGGCGGATGCGGACCGACAACAGTCCCATCGGCATGCTGATCGAGCAGTTCCAGAGCCTGGCCTTCATGGCGCATCCCTACCACCACTCGACCATCGGGTGGATGAGCGACATCAACACCATCACCCGCCAGGACTGCCGCGACTTCTTCGAGACGCTGTACGTCGGCCACAACATGACCGTGGCCGTGGTGGGCGACGTGGAATTCGACGATGTGAAGAAGCTGGCCGAGAAGTACTTCGGCGACATCTCCGGCGCCGAGCCCCCGGTCGTCGAGACCTCCGAGCCCGCCCAGCGCGGCGAGCGCCGGATCGTCATCGAGCACAGCTCGCAGCCCTTCTACATGTGCGGCTGGCACATCGGCGGCATCGAGGATCCGGACTATCCGGCCTACGAGGCCCTCGCCGAGATCCTGGGCCAGGGCCGTACCAGCCGTCTGTACAAGAGCATGGTCAAGGAGAGCAAGACCGCGGCCCAGGTCATGAGCTTCGCGGGCTTCCCCGACAACAAGTACCCCACCAGCCTCGCCGTGCTGGCCGTCCCCTCGAAGGACGTCACCGGCCTGGACATGGAAGAGGCGATCTTCACCGAGGTCGACAAGCTGGTCGAGACGGGGATCACCGACGAGGAACTCGCCGGCGTCAAGCGCCGGGCGAAGGCGAACTTCATCCGTTCGCTGGAGGGCAACCTCGGTCTGGCCCGCCAGCTGAGCTACTACCAGGGAAAACGCGGGGACTGGAAGCTGATGTTCCGTCAGCTCGACGCCATCGATGCGGTCACCGTCGAGGACGTGCAGCGGGTGGCGAAGGAGACCTTCACGCCCAACAACCGGACGGTCGTCTACATCGATACGGTCGAGGAATAGGACGGATCATCGCCGCCCATGCGGCGAAGAAAGGATGAATCATGACCCGATTCCTGCGTAATTTCACGGCCGTCCTGTTGCTGACGGCGGTCGTTTTGATCGTCGTCGCGCCCGACGCGTCGGCCCGCAACAAGCCCTGGGAGAAGTTCGACTATCCCGAACTGGGCGATATCCGGATGCCCGAGTACGAACGGGTGGAGCTGGACAACGGCATGGTGCTCTATCTGGCCGAGGATCACGAGCTGCCCCTGGTCGAGCTGTCGGCCACCATCCAGGCCGGAGCGATCTACGAGCCCGCCGACAAGACCGGTCTGGCCTCGATCGCCGGCCAGGTCCTGCGCACCGGCGGCACCCTGAGCTGGAGCGGGGACGAGATCGACGAGATGGTCGAGGCGATGGGCGTGGACGTCGAGACCTGGGTCGGCCAGGCCACCGGCGGCGCCTACCTCTCGGCCCTGACCGAGGACGCCGACCAGGCCCTGAAGATCCTGGCCGAGATCCTGATGCATCCCCGTTTCGACGAGGACAAGATCGATCTGGCCAAGACCCAGCACAAGGCGGGCATCGCCCGGCGCAACGACGAGCCGATGAACATCGCCCGGCGCGAATTCTCGCGCGTGGTCTTCGGCCCCGAGCATCCGCTGGCCCGGGTCGAGGAATACGACACCATCGGCGCGATCACCCGCGACGACCTGGTCGCCTTCCACAAGGCCTTCTTCGGTCCGGACCGCATGTGGCTGGTCGTGATCGGCGACTTCGATTCCTCGGAGATGGTCGACGCCATCCGCAACGCCTTCGCGGGCTGGGAGAAGGCCGTGCAGCCGCTGCCCGAAGACCCGGCCCTGGATCTCCTGCCGCGGACGGTCAACGTGGCCGTCAAGGAGGATCTCACCCAGTCCACCGTCCTGCTGGGCCACGTCGGCATCCGCAAGGACGATCCCAACTACGCCGCCATCGAGATCGCCAACCGGATCCTGGGCGGCGGTTTCGCCTCGCGCCTGTTCGTCGAGGTCCGCAGCGACCGCGGGCTGGCCTACTCGACCGGCAGCATGCCCGGCACCGGCTGGCGTTTCCCCGGCGTCTTCGCCGCTTTCGCCGGCACCAAGAGCGGATCGACCGAGCAGGCCATCGACGTCATCCTCGAGCAGATCACCCTGATGACGACCGAGCCCGTCTCCGAGGACGAGCTGCGCATCGCGGTCGACGGCGTCCTGAACAGCGACGTCTTCAACTACGACACCAAGCGCGAGGTCCTCGACCGCCAGGTGCTCTTCGAGATGTACGGCTACCCGGCCGACTTCCTGGCGAACTACCGCGAGGCCGTTCGTGAACTGGATCCGCAGAAGGTGCTCGAGGCCTGCCAGGCCGTCTGGCAGCCCGACAACCTGTCGATCCTGGTGGTGGGCAACCCCGCCGATTTCGACGGCGACCTGAGCAAGTTCGGCGCGGTCAACGACATCGACATCACCATCCCCGAGCCCGTGACCGCTCTCGAGGTCCCGGCTGCGACAGAGGAGTCCCTGGCTCTCGGGCAGCAGCTGCTGGACAAGGCGGCCCAGGCCGTCGGCGGCGGCAAGCTGTCCGCGATCAAGGGTTTCCGCCAGAAGATGGGTCTCGACCTGGAGATCCAGGGCATGGCCCTGCATTTCGACATGGTCAAGACGGTGTCCTATCCCGACCGGCTGCACATGGTGCAGAAGACCCCCTTCGGCGAGATGGCTCAGGTCGTGACCGCCGAGGGCGGCTGGGCCAAGGGCCCGGCCGGCGTCCAGGACGTGACCGGCGATGATCTGGAATCGTTGCGCGGCGAGTTGAGGGGCGATCTGGTCACGATGCTTCGCGACCACGCCGGCCTGACCTGCCAGGCGCTGGGCCCCGAGCAGATCGAGGGCCGTCCCTGCGAGCGCGTCTACGTCACCGGCGCCAAGGACGACTACGTGATGCTGTTCATCGACGCCGAGACCGGCTATCCGATGGCCGAGCAGACCCCGAGCAAGGATCCGGTCACCGGCGGCCCGGTGGTCGCCAGGACCGTCTACGGCCAGTACGGGAACATCGGCGGCATGAATCTGCCGTCGACCCTGGTGATCAACCACGACGGCAAGGAATTCGCGAAGGGAAGCATCGACGGCTTCGAAGCGGATCCCGCCATCGATCCCGCGATCTTCGCCAAGCCCTAGGTACGAAGGGACGGCGCAGCGCAAAAGAGAACGGGCTCCGCATCCGCGGAGCCCGTTTCCATTTCATCCCGGAGGAAGATTTCCGCCTCGGCAAGGGCAGGGGATTCGTTCCGTATGCGGAGATTCTTTCCCAGATACAAAGAAGCCGCTACATGGTCACCCGGGCCCTCGTAGGGTGCGCTGGCCTTGCCGAATCCCGGGGAGTCACCAATGTGAGCAGCTTCTTTTTGAATCTTCGTTATAATGATATCATAAAATATCAATCTGTGCGCTAAATATAAAAGAATACTTTCAAAAACAAGAAAAAGTTGTTGGCAACTCCGGCCCGCTCCTTCCGTATTTCCCGGGAGTGACCGGTATTCCGCAAGATGCCGAAGGATGGAGGAAGGAAATGTTCATGGAATGGATCATCGGACTTCTGGCTCTGATGGTGCTGCTGTCGGTGGCGCTGTTCTTGTTGAAGGTCGTGTTCGCCGTGGTGGTGCTGCCGTTCAAGCTGCTGCTGGTGCTGACCAAGGGATTGCTGCTGCTGGTGGTGGGCATCCCGTTGCTGATCCTGGCCGGCGCCTTTCTCGCGTCCGCGCTGCCGCTGGTGCTGGTGCTGGTCGCCCTGCCGCTCTGCCTGGTGGGCGGCCTGGTGCTGCTCTTCACCGGGTGATCGTCTCGGCTTCCTGAAGGATGACCGGCGCGTCCGCGAGGCACGGCGCCGTTTCCCGCAATTTTTTCTCGACCTGGCGATCGAGGGGCGACCAGACGCCGCAGCGGCGCGCGTGCCAGAGCACGGCCGGGCTGTCGGTGAAGATCGGTCCGGGCGGCAGGGCTTTCGCCGCGGCCACCGCCGCCGGCAGCGCGGCCCGAGCCTCGAGCGCCTCGGTCCGCCCGGCGTCCCACCCGCCCAGCCGCGGCGGAGTCAGCGCCAGGATCGCGACGGCGCAGCCGAGGAGCACCGCTCCCCGGGCCGTCGCGCCCAGGCCTGGCCGGAGCGTCGCCAGGCGTTCGTCCATCTCCATCCAGATCTCCCATCCCAGGACGGGCAGCAGCACCGCCATGTAGCGCAGCGTATGCGACAGGGGCGCGTATTCCAGCGTCATCAGCGCGAACGAGACCAGCAGCCACGCCACCGGGCGCAGCCGCGACCGTCCCGGCAGGCGCCGCAGCAGCGACACCGCGGCGACCGCCCACAGCGGCCAGGGCAGCCATTCGTCGACCCGGGAGATGTAATAGGCCAGGCCGAGGCGGAACTTGGACAGCACCAGATGCGGGTCGCGCGCGAGGGTTTCGAGGAAGGGCTCGGGGGATAGCGAGCGGTAGATGTCGTAGTCCGGCCAATCGGCCGTCTGCTTCAGATGCTCGGCGAAGGCCTGCAGAGTGAAGAACGGATGTCCCGTCAGCAGCAGGTTCCGGATCGCCCAGGGCGCCAGGACGGCCGCCCAGATTCCGAGGCCGACCGCCAGTCGTCGACCGCACGGGCGGGAGCGGGCAAGGATCCAAAGCACCGGCAGCCAGAACAGGTCCATGCGCAGCAGGGCCACGGCCGCGGCCAGCAGGGCGTCGATGGCCGCCGCGCGCATGGGCGAGGCTGCGCCCGCCCGCTCGTCCCGGCCCAGGCGGATCCAGAGGACCATCAGCAGAAGCGCGACCGGCGTCTCCACCTGCCCCCACCCGACGGTCATCGCCAGCAGGGGGCTGCCCAGCAGCAGGGCCAACCACGGCGCGACGGCCGCTCCCCGGCCGCGCTGGTGGGCCGCCCGGGCTCCGGTCCACGCCAGCAGCGCCAGCAGGACCAGCATCAGGATGCGCACCATCGCCTCGGCGCGGGCGGGATCGTCGCCGGCGGCGGCCACCGGCAGGGCCAGCAGCAGGGGGAATCCGGGAGGGCGATGGATCAGGGGCTGCGGCAGCCGCGCCGCGAAGGGGAAGGCGAAGGAGACCGGGACGGCCACGTCGTTGACGAAGCCGTCCCCTTCGATCAGATGCCGGGCCACCGAGAGGTGGGTGTAGAGATCGCTCGTGGGCAGGGGCGGAGCGACGGGAACCAGGGCCGCCCAGAGGAGCAGCAACAGGACCGTCCAGACCAGGGCAGTCAGGGATGCGCTTGCCCGCAGCCGGTTCATCCGCCCGTCCGGCTGCCCGGTTTGATCGCTTCGCCGCCCGCGGCGCAGAGGGGGCATTCCTCGGGGGCCCAGGCGACCACCTCGACCTTGGCCAGGGACGAGAGAGGGGCGGGCAGCTCGACGTCGCCGCCGGTGCGGTCGACCAGGCAGGCCACGCCGCCGACGACTCCGCCGGCCTGCTCGACCAGGGCCGCGACCTCGCGGGTGGAGGTGCCGCGGGTGACCACGTCCTCGACGATCAGGGCCCGCTCGTTCTTCTCGATGGTGAAGCCGCGGCGCAGGGTCATCCTCCCGTCGACGCGTTCGGTGAAGACGAAGCGGCGGCCCAGGGCCCGGGCCACCTCGTGGCCCAGCAGGACCGCGCCCAGGGCGGGCGAGACCACCAGGTCGAACTTCAGCGGATCGCGGTCGGCCGCGACCAGCGCGCCCAGTTCCATCGCCAGATCGGGGAACTGCAGCACCTGGGCGCACTGGAAGTAGGTGTCGCTGTGCAGCCCGCTGCTCAGCAGGAAGTGTCCTTCGCGCCTGGCGCCGAGTTCGGTGAAGAGGTTCAGGACTTCTGACTGGTTCATGAGTCGGTCAACTCCTTGCGGATATCCAGGAGGGCGGTCCCCGGGTCGGGAGCGCGGGTGATGGGGCGTCCGATCACCAGGAAATCGGATCCGGCGGCCATCGCGGCGGCGGGGGTCGCGGTGCGGCGCTGGTCGTCGGCGCCGGCGGCCGCGGGGCGCACGCCGGGGGTGACGGCCAGGATCTCGTCTCCGACAGCTTCGCGCAGCGCCGGCAGGTCGGCCGGCGAACAGACCACGCCGTCGCAGCCGGAATCGCGGGCCAGGCGGGCCAGATCAACGATGCGGGCGGAGAGGTCGGCTCCGGGTACGACCTCGGCGTATTCCGCGGGGGAAAAACTGGTCAGCACGGTCACCGCCAGCAAGGCCGGCCTGCGGCCCAGCGGACCGGGAGGCGTTTCGCGGGCCGCGGCCGCGGCGGCCTCGAGCATCCGCCGTCCGCCGTGGGCGTGCAGGGTCAGCAGCGAGACGCCCAGGGTCGCGGCGCTGCGGACGGCGCCGGCGACGGTGTTGGGGATGTCCATGTACTTGAGGTCGAGGAAGATCTCCTTGCCGGCATCGGCCAGCTCGTGCACGACGGCGGGGCCTGCGGCGGTGAACAGCTCCATGCCCACCTTGACGAAGCGCCCTTCGGGGCCGAGAGCCGCGGCGAGGGTGCGCGCCGCTTCGGCCGAGGGCACGTCCAGGGCGGTGATGATGCGGTCCCGCGGCGGTCTGCCGCGGAGCGAGGCGATCAGTTCGGATCTTTCCATGTCGGATTCCTGCGCGGGGGAGCCGCGCCGAGAGGGGCGATTTGCCTTGCCCGGCCGGGGCCGATTGTTTATACCCTTCTAGCAATCGAAACCGCCGAATGCAACGAAAACTCCCCCATCCCGGCTCCTGGAGGCCCGTCGTGTTGGACAGGAAGTTCCTGCGGGACAACCGCGAGCGCGTCGTCCGCGCCGTGGCCGCGAAGCGCGAATCCGTGGACATCGAAGGCTATTACGAGAAGGACGCCCTGCGCCGGGCGGCCCTGTTGAAGGTCGAGACCCTCCAGGCCGAGGCCAATCGCGCCAACAAGGAGATCGCGGCCCGCCGCAAGGCCGGCCAGGATACCGCCGACGAAATCGCCGCGATGAAGGCGATCGCCGCGGACATCAAACGGCTGAAGGCCGAGGCCAAGGACGCCGAGGCCGAGGTCGAGAAGCTGTACCTGGCGATCCCGAACATCCCGCACGATTCGGTGCCCGAGGGGGGCGAGGAGGACAACGTCCTGGTGCGTTCGCATGGCGAGCCGCAGGATCCGGGCTTCCCGCTGAAGCCCCACTGGGAGATCGGTACGGCACTGGGGATGATGGATCTCGACGCCGCCGCGGCGATGAGCGGTTCGGGGTTCACGCTGCTCAAGGGCGCGGGCGCGCGCCTGGAACGGGCCCTGATCAACTTCATGATCGATCTCCACGTCGAGCAGGGCTACCAGGAGGTCAACGCCCCCTACCTGGTCAACCGCGACGCGATGACCGGCACCGGCCAGCTGCCGAAGCTGGCCGACGACATGTACCACTGCCCGGTCGACGACCTGTTCCTGATCCCGACCGCCGAGGTGCCTGTGACCAACATCCACCGCAGGCAGACCCTGGACGCCGCCGATCTGCCGCGGCGCTACGTCGCCTTCTCGCCCTGCTTCCGGCGCGAGGCCGGGGCGGCCGGCAAGGACACCCGCGGCCTGCTGCGCGTCCACCAGTTCCACAAGGTCGAGATGGTCAAGATGGTGCGGCCGGAGTCGTCGTACGACGAACTGGAGTCGCTGGTCCGCGACGCCGAGGAGGTCCTGCGCCGGCTGGAGCTGCCTTATCGCGTGGTGACCCTGGCCACCGGCGATCTCAGCTTCGCGGCCGCCAAGTGCTACGACATCGAGATCTGGGCGGGCGGCGTCGGGCAGTGGCTCGAGGTCTCGTCGTGCAGCAATTTCGAGGATTTCCAGGCCCGTCGCTCCGGCATCCGCTACAGGCCCGCCGACGGGGGCGGGTCGGGCTTCCTGCACACGCTCAACGGTTCGGGAGTGGCGCTGCCGCGGCTGATGGTGGCCCTGATCGAGAACAACCAGACGGCCACCGGCCGCATCCGCGTGCCCGAGGCCCTGCGTGGCTACATGGGGGGGCTGGAGTATATTGGCTGACGAAACGGGGGGATCATGATCCGGCGGCTTCCCCGGCTGCGTTTCGCGAAGCGCAGCCTGTTCACCGTCTACCTGTTGGCGGGCGGCGCGGCGATCTTCCTGGCGATCAGCTTCTTCACTTTCCGCCTGACCCAGCGGATCGAGGAGCAGAACCAGCACACGACCTGGCTGCTGTCCCATTACACCAGCCGGAACATCGGCGTCGGGACGACCGACGCGCTGCAGGAACTGATCCGTCGCATCGACGACATCGAAGTGCCGTTCGTGGTCACCGACAACATCGGCCGGCCCATCCTGTGGAACGAGCCTGTGATCGGCATCCCGATGCCGAAGCGCTGGCTCGAGCTGCAGGCGATCGATCCCGCCGGCGGCAACGATCCGGAAATCGACGAGATCCTGGCGCTGGTCAAGAAATTCGACGCCCAGCACGAGCCCTTCGCGATCATCAGCCCCCAGGCCGGCCAGCGCATCGGGTCGCTCCATTACGGGTCCTCGTCGCTGGGCCGGTCGGTCCGGTGGCTGCCCTGGGTCGAGATGGTCCTGCTGGCGGTGTTCTTCCTGCTGATCGTCTGGGCCCTGGGCGTCAAGCGGCGCGGAGACCAGCAGCGCCTCTTCGCCGGCATGGCCAAGGAGACGGCCCACCAGCTCGGCACGCCCATCACCTCGATCATGGGCTGGCTCGAGGTCCTGCGCGAGCGCCGTCCCGAGCCCGACGCGGTGGTCGAGGAACTGGCCGAGGACGTCAAGCGCCTGGGGATGGTCTCGGAGCGGTTCAGCCAGATCGGCTCGCTGCCCCGGCTTTCGGAGGGGGATCTCTCGCAGGTGGTCGACGCGACGCTGGAATACTTCTCGCGCCGCCTGCCGCATCTGGGCGGCGAGGTCGATCTGAAGTTCTCCTGCGAAACGACCCGCCGCTGCCGCTTCAATCGCGGCCTGATGCAGTGGGTCCTGGAGAACATGATCAAGAACGGGATCGACGCCCTGAAGGGGGAGAAGGGCGCCATCCGGATCACGATCGATGACGGCCCTGGTTCCTCGGTGCGGATCCTGATCGCCGACACCGGCGGCGGCATCCCGTCGCAGGCGCGGAACCGGATCTTCGATCCCGGGTTCACGACCAAGAAGCGCGGCTGGGGCATGGGGCTGGCCCTGGTCCAGCGGATCATCGAGCAGTACCACGGCGGCCGCATCCAGGTCCGGACGACCGGCCCGTCGGGAACCACTTTCGCAATCACCCTCCCGGGCGAGGAGTAGGCCATTGTCTTTCCGCATCCTCTGGGTCGACGACCAGATCGAGAACCTGCGTTCCCATATCGTCTATCTCGCCGAGAAGGGGTACGAGGTCGCCAGCGCGACCAACGGCCGCGACGCCCTGGAGATGCTGCGCGATACATCCTACGACGCCGTCCTGCTCGACGAGATGATGCCCGGCCTGGGCGGGCTCGAGACTCTCGAGGAGATCAAGAAGATCCGCGAGAACGTGCCGGTGGTGATGATCACCAAGAGCGAGGAAGAGGACCTGATGACGCGGGCCATCGGCAAGCGCATCGACGATTACCTCGTCAAGCCGGTCTCGCCGCTGCAGATCGTCTCGGCGCTCAAGCGGTTGCTCGAGGGCAGGCGCATCCGCGGCGAGCAGGTGACCCGCGACTACCTGTCCCACTTCGGCGAGGTGCCGCACAGGGCGCAGACCGCCGCCTCGCCCGCCGACTGGGAATCGCTCTACTCGGATCTGGTCCAGTGGAGCCTCGACCTCTTCTCGTACAGCGATCACGGACTGCTCGAGACCCACAGCGAGCAGCTGGCCGAATGCAACCGCATCTTCGGGCGCTACGTGCGCGACCACTACGGCGCCTGGGTCCGCGGCGAGGACGCCGACGCGCCGCTGTTCAGTCCGAAGCTCTTCGAGACCTGGATCGCCCCGGAAATCGACGCGGGCCGCCCGGTCTACTGGATCGTCATCGACTGCATGCGGCTGGACCAGTGGCGGTTCGTGGAATCGCTGCTCGAGCCCCTGTACCATCTGGACCGGCGGCATTACTGGGCGATCTTGCCGACCGCCACGCCCTTCGCCCGCAACGCGATGTTCAGCGGCCTCTACCCCAGCGAGATCGCCGCGCGCTATCCGGACTGGTGGAAGGGATCGAGCCGTCAGCAGCATTCCAAGAACGCCTTCGAGAAGGAGCTGCTGGGCGAGCTGCTGAAGCGGACGGGATCGCGGGCGGCCGACTCGTACAAGTACTACAAGGTCTTCGACGCGCGCGACACCGACGATCTGCGCAAGCAGGTGGGGTCGCTGGGCGATACGCCGCTGGTGGCCGGGGTCTACAACTTTCTCGACATCATGGCCCACGGACGGTCGCAGTCGCAGATCCTCAAGGAGCTGGCTCCCGACGTGCCCGCCTTCCGCTCGCTGATGCGCAGCTGGTTCGAGCACTCGAGCCTGTTCGAGGTGCTGAAGATCCTGGCCCGGCGCGACGTCACCGTGGTGATGACCACCGACCACGGATCGGCCTATTGCAACCGCTCGACGATGGTCAAGGGCAACCGCGACACGAGCACCAACGTGCGCTACAAGTACGGCGACAACCTGGGCGTCTCGGCCAAGGACGTCTTCCTGATGAAGGATCCCGAGCGGTACATGCTGCCGCGCCAGGGCGCCATCGAGAACTACGCCGTGGCCACCGAGAACTACTACCTGGTCTATCCGACGAACTTCCACGACTACGAGCGGCTGTACCGCGACAGCTTCCAGCACGGCGGGATCTCCCTCGAGGAGATGCTGATCCCGTTCGCGGTCCTGCGGCCGCGTTAGGCTCCGGAGGTCCCGATGCCCGAGCATCCGATTCCCGATCCCGCCGGTTTCCCCTGGCGCCGCGAGGTCCGCTCGCCCGAGGAGACGTTCGCGCTCGGAAGCGCCGCGGCGCCGCTGCTGCGCGGCGGAGAGATCCTGCTGCTGTGGGGACCGCTGGGCGCCGGCAAGACGCTGTTCGTCCAGGGGCTGGCCCGGGGCCTGGGCATCGGGGACGAGGTCGTCTCGCCCACATTCACGCTGGCGAACCGCTACCGGGGCGAACCCGTCCTGCACCATCTGGACTTCTACCGGATCGGGCCGCGGGACGATCTGCACGACATCGGCATCGACGCCATCCTGGACGATGCGGCCGCCGGTACGGCCGTGGTCGTGGCCGAATGGCCCGAGCCTCTGCTGCCGCAGCTCGACGAGCGGCTGGAACTGCTGGTCCTGCCCGGCTCAGGTCCCGACGATCGCATCTGGCATCTGCGCGGCCGGCCCGACGTTCCCGCGGCGTGGCGAGACTGGCTGACCGGAGGAGAAGAACGTTGCTGACCCTGGCCTTCGACACCGCGACCTCCTGGGGACGATTCGCGCTGGCCGACGGGGACCGTCTGATCGACTACCGTCCCGTCAACGTGACCGGTTCCTACGCCGACGCCCTGCTGCCGGTCATCGGCGGGATGCTGGAGGACGCGGGCCTCGTGGTCGGCGATCTCGAACGGATCGCGGTAGTGCACGGTCCGGGCAGCTTCACCGGCCTGCGCATCGGCGTGGCCACGGCCAAGGGCCTGGCCTGGGGGCTCGGCGCGCCGCTCTACGCCGTCTCGACCCTCGACGTCATGGCGGCGGCCCTGTTCGCGGCCCATCCCGAGCGCGAGTGGGCGGTGCCGGTGATGGACGCCCGGCGCAGGGAGGTCTTCGCCGGGATCTACCGCCGGCGGGGCGCCTGGGTCGAAGCGGTCGGGGCTCCGGCCGCGGCGTCGGCCGACGACTGGTGGGCGCGCGTCCTGGAGATCTGCCCCGATCCCGAGGCGCCCGCCTACGCGGGCAGCGGCGCGAGCCTCCTGCTTGGCGGCGGCAAGGATCTGCGGCCCGAGCTCAGCGCCCGGGGCGAACCGACCCGGCGCAGCTGGACCACGACCCATCCCGAGACCGCGAAGGCGCTGGCTCTCGCGGCGGCGGATCCGGAATCCGGCCTGCGGCCGGTCAGCCCCTTCGCCCTGGTTCCGATGTACCTGCGGGCCTCGGAGGCCGAGGTCAAGCGGGGCCTCGATCTGACTCCGTTGACCCCCGCCGAGGATGTCGAATCGCGGCTGGGGGATTCCGGGGGCGACGGCGACGGCCAGGGGGACCGGCCTTGAACGCCGGCGGGGATCTGGTGCTTCGCCCCGCTTCCCCGGACGATCTGCCGGTGGTCGAGGCGATCGAGGCGGCCAGCTTCGTGGATCCCTGGCCCCGGAGCTCCCTGCGCAGCGAACTGCGCCCCGATGCGATGCGCGTGCCGCTGGCGGCCGAGCGGAACGGCGAACTGGTCGGCTACGTCATGGCCTGGGTGGTCGCCGACGAATTGCACATCATCAATCTGGCGACGCGGGGGGGCGAGCGGCGCCGCGGCGTCGGGACGATCCTGCTGCGGGCCGTCTGCGAAGAGGCCCGGAGCAGGGGTTGCAGCCTGGCGACCCTCGAGGTCCGGCGCAGCAACGAATCGGCGTGCATCTTCTATCGCAAGAACGGCTTCGACCTGCTGGGGGTGCGCCCCAACTACTATCGCAATCCCCGCGAGGACGCCCTGATCATGACCCTGCCCCTCTGATCCGGCGGCGGTTTCGTCACCGTCGTCCGGCGGGGGGATTCTGGTTGTCCCCCGGCGGGGAAAAGGCTACCGTAAGGCGTACGGCGCGATCAGCGCCGCGGATTCCCCCGTCGACTGCCCGATGCGTCCCGAGAAGGGCGAGGAGGTTCCGGTGTCCTGGCTGACCCAGGCGGCGAAGGGCATCAAGGCCCTGACCCGCAAGCATGAGGTTCCCGACAATCTCTGGAGCAAGTGCCCCGGCTGCGGCGACGTCCTGTACCGCCGCGAGTTGGAGCGCAGCTTGTGGGTGTGCGGGAACTGCAACCACCATCTGCGCATCGGGACGGACGCCTACATCCGCCTGCTGATCGACGAGGGTTCCTGGGACGAGACCAACCGCGGCATCACCTCGCGCGATCCGCTGGACTTCAAGGACTCGAAGCGCTACCGCGACCGGATCAAGGCGAGCATCAAGAAGACCGGCCGCGACGACGCCGTGGTCACCGGCCGCGGCGAGGTCGAGGGGATTCCGATCTCGCTTTCGGTGCTCGATTTCGACTTCATGGGCGGCAGCATGGGATCGGTGGTCGGCGAGAAGCTGGCCCGCGCCCTCGGCGACGCCCTGCGCCGGCGCGAGGCCGCGGTGGTGATCTCGCGGTCCGGCGGCGCCAGGATGCAGGAATCGCTGCTCTCGCTGATGCAGATGGCCAAGACCAGCGCCGTGCTGGCGCGGTTGCGCGAGGCCGGCGTCCCCTTCATCTCGATCCTGACCAACCCCACCACCGGCGGGGTGACGGCAAGCTTCGCGATGCTCGGCGACGTCAACCTGGCCGAGCCGGGCGCGCTGATCGGCTTCGCGGGCCCGCGGGTGATCCAGCAGACGATCAACAGCGAACTGCCCGAAGGTTTCCAGTCGTCCGAATTCCTGCTCGAGCACGGCATGCTGGACGCCATCACCGATCGCAAGGATCTGAAGGCCGTCCTGGCCGGGATCCTCAACTGGTTCGTGGACGGGCGGGACATCTCCATCCGGCAGCCCTTCCGCGGTTGAGGGGCGGCATGACAGCGGCGACTCCCGATTCCCGATCGCATCCTCCGATCCCCGGCGAAGCCGGTATAGACCCCCACGCCGTCCCGCCCTTCGCGGCCGAGGACGAGCAGACCCGCTGGCTCTTCGCCCTGAACCGGATGGGGATCCGGCCGGGCCTGAAGAGGGTCAGGGGCCTGCTGGAGGATCTGGACCATCCCGAAAAGGCGTTCCGGAGCCTGGTCGTGGCCGGGACCAACGGCAAGGGCACCGCCACGCGGGTCCTGGCCGATCTGGTGGGCGCGGCCGGACGGCGCACCGCCTGCTTCACCAGCCCCCATCTGCTGCGGGTCTACGAGCGGCTGACCATCGGCGGCGAGCCGGTCGACAAGGACGTCTTCGCCGACGCCGTGAAACGCGTCCGCCCCCTGACCGAGAAGCACGAGGCGAGCTGGTTCGAGACCCTGACCGCGGTGTCCCTGGAGATCGCGCGGGAGGCGGGGGTCGAGGTCTTCTGCTGCGAGACGGGGTTGGGCGGCAGGCTGGACGCCAGCAACGCGCTGCCCTGCTCGGCCGTCCTGCTGACCGGCATCGCGCTGGATCATCAGCATATCCTGGGCGCGACGCTGCCCGAGATCGCCGCCGAGAAGCTGGGACTGCTCAAGCCGGGCGTCCCGCTCTTCGCCGCGCTGCCCGAAGAGCTGCGCGGACAGGCCTTCGCCGCCGCCGTCGCAGCGGGGGCGCCCTGCCATTTCCTGGACGAGCTGGCCCGGATCGAGACGAACCCCGGATCCTGGAGCCTGATCACCCGCGAGGCCGTGTTCGCCGACCTGCCGCCGCTGCCCGCGCCGCCGATGGTCCGCAGCGCGGCGCTGGCCCTGCTGGCCCTGGACGAGCTCTCCCGGGACGGGTATTTCTCGATGCCGGACGATCCGGCGGCCGTGCTGTCTGACGTTTTCCTGCCGGGGCGTTACCAACGGGTCCTGACCGGGCCCGACTGGATCGTCGACACGGCCCACAACGATCAGGCGCTGACCGGCGCCCTGGGGCATTTCACGAGTCGCAAGGGGCCAGGCCGCCGGGTGGTGCTGTTCGGCGGGATGCACGACAAGAACATCGGCGCGGATGTCGGGGCGGCGCTGGCCAAGGCCGATCTGGTCGTCTGCGCGCCGGTTTCCCTGCCGCGTTCGCGGAACCGGGACGAACTCGAGGCGTTGATGCGGGAGTGGGGCGTCGCCGCCGCGACGCGGGTCCGTGTCGCGGCCGACGTGGGCGAGGCCCTGCGGGATCTGGCCGCCGAACTCGGTCCGCAGGACGTCGTGCTGGCCTCCGGATCCTGCTACATGGTCGGCGAGGTCCTGTACCGGCTCGGTTTCCGGGATCTGGAACAGACCCGTCTTCCGCGGGACGCGGGCCGGGCGTTCGCCGCCCTGGCCGGCGCGGACTCCGGGGAAAGGGAAGGAGGCGGCGAGTGACGCGCGAGCTGTATCTCGGGGCCGATGTGGGCGGGACGGATGTCAAATACGCCGTCGCCGCGGCCGGCGGCGACATCGTCGCCTCCGGCCGCGTTCCCACCGACATCGAGGATCCCCGGAACGCCCTGGCGCGGGTCGTCGGCGCAGCCGCGGCCGAACCCGCCGCCGCGGGCGGAGAGTTCCGCGCGGCCGGGCTGGCCTGCGCCGGCATCGTCTCCCCGCGGACCGGCCTGCTGGGCCGGGCGCCCAATCTGCCGCGCTGGGAGGGGATCGACCTGCGGGCGACCATGTCCGCGGCCGCGAGGGCGCCGTCGATCGTCGCCAACGACGTCAACGGAGCCCTCTACGGCGAATGGCGCCAGGGGGCCGGCCGGGGGTTCGACGACCTGGTGATGCTGGCCCTGGGCACCGGCGTCGGCGGCGGCGTGATGGTGCGGGGCGAACTGGTGACCGGAGCCAGCGACGGCGCGGGCGAGATCGGCCACATGATCGTCGACCCTGCGGGCCCCGAATGCTGCTGCGGCAACCGCGGCTGCCTCGAGGCCTTCTGCGGGGCGAAGGCCCTGATCCGTGCCGCGCGGAAAAAAGTCGCCGACGGCGAGGCCGGTCCCGATCTGGGGCGGGTCGTGCGCGAGCGCGGCGACGCCCTCAGCCCCGACGACCTGCGGGCGCTGGCCGAGGCCGGGGACGAGGACGCAGGGGAGATCTGGCGCCTCGCCGGCGACATGCTGGGCATCGCGGTCGGCAACCTGATCAACGTGCTCGATCCGCCGCTGGTGATCATCGGCGGCGGGGTGTCGGCGGCCGGGGATCTGATCCTGGCGCCGTGCCGCGCGCGCGCCCGCAGCATAGTGATGTCGCCCGCCAGCCGCTCGGCCGGGATCGTGCGTGCCGCCCTCGGTTCACGGGCCGCCGCGGTGGGGGCCGCCCTGATGGCCCGCGACCTGGAGTCCGCGCCGTGAGGCTCCCGCTCTCCGGAATCCCGATCCCCGCCCGGCTCCGCCCGATCCTGGCGGCGGCCCTGATCGTGCTGGCCGTCGGCGCCGCTCCTCCCGACGAGCATCGCGCCGACGAGCGGCAGGACGGGGTCGTGACCCGCTACGAAGCCGACCTGTTCCGCGACGTGACCGAGAACGGCCGTCCGGTCTCCTATCTGCTGGGCAACGTGAAGATCGTCCGCGACACCCTGACGGTCGAGGGCGATTCGGCGCTCTACTACCGCGACCGGGACTTCTTCGACGTGCGCGGCTCGGTGCGGCTGATCCGGCCGGGCGCGGTCCTGACCTGCCTGCGCGGCACCTACGACCAGGCCGCGGAAAACGCCGATTTCCGGGGCGATGTCCGCATCGAGGAAGGCGAGACGATCGGCACCGGCGACCGCGCCGAGATGCGCCGGGCAGGCGATCTGATGCGCCTGATCGGGTCGGCTCGCCTGGTGGCTCCCGAGTACGTCGTCTGGGCCGACACCATCCTGCGCTACCAGGACGGCAGGGGCGAGGCTGCGGGTTCGGTGCGTTTCGTCGATCCCGGAGCCCAGACCCTGGTGACCGGTGAACACGCGATCTTCTCCCGCGAGGGGGGCGAGGCCGTCGTCGACCGCGATCCGGTTCTGGTCAGCCGGGAGCAGGGCAGCGACGAGCTGAACGCCCGGTCCGGCGTCATGACTTTCCAAGACGACGACCGGGTGGTGATGGTCGACAGCGTGCGCATCCGCCAGGGGGCCAGCCTGGCCACCGCGGACACCGCCCGGATCCTCGGGCGCCAGCGGCTGATCCTGCGGGGCTCGCCGCGGCTCGACGACGGCCAGGGCAGCACCTTCGTCGGCGACGAGATGGAGTTCACCTATCGCGGCGGCGAGATGAAGACCGTCCACCTGCGCGGCTCGGCGCGGGTCGAGGACACCGACCCCGACAGCCTGGCGGCCGTCTATCGGGGCCTGCCCGCGATCAACGTCATCGAGGGCGACACCATCACCCTGCATTTCGAGGGCGGCGAGGCCCGGCGCTCGGTGGTCGTGGGCGATGCGCACAGCGTCTACATCCCGACCGACGTCGACGACGAGATCTCGTTCAACGACGTCTCCGGCGACACCATCGTCATCGATTTCGACCGGGGGAAGGTCGCCGAGGTCGACGTCCGCGGGAAGATGGAGGGCGTCTACAGCTTCGCCAAGGTATCGGAGATGGCCGCCGACGTCGGCCTGGCCCTGGCCGACTCCGCGGCGCCCGACACCGTCGCCGGCGCCTCGCCCTTCGTCGCCACGGCGATGGATTTCACCACCCACCGCGAGACCGTTGACTACGCCGGCGACCGCGTGGAATTCAGGCTGCGCGAACGCGAGATCGAGATCACGGGCAAGGGCAGCCTCGACTACGGGACCATGGCGCTGACCGCCGGCCGCATCCGGATGAACACGACCACCCGCGAGCTGCACGCTTCGGAGGATCCCCTGCTCGAGGACAAGAGCCAGAAGATCGCCGGCCGCCGGATGGCCTACAACTTCGAGCACAAGACCGGGGTCATGGGCCAGGCCGTGACCACCATGGACGAGTTCTACTACGTGGGCGAGAACATCAAGCGCTTCGACGACGGCGAGCTGAAGATCCGCTCCGGCCGGATGACCTCGTGCGATCTCGAACATCCCCACTACCACTTCTGGTCCAACCGGATGAAGATCAAGCCGGACGACAAGGTCGTGGCGATGCCGGTGGTGATGAAGGTCGGCGAGGTGCCGGTCTTCGCCCTGCCCTTCTACTTCAAGTCGCTGAAATCCGGCCGTCGCTCGGGCATCCTGTTTCCCAGCTTCAACTTCGGATGGTCGCAGCGGACCGGGCGCTACATCCGCGACTGGGGCTACTACTGGGCCACCAACGACTACACCGACTTCACCTTCCGCGGCGACTACAACGAGCGCCGCGAGCTGACCTGGCGGATCGACAACCGCTACAAGAAACGCTACTCCTTCGACGGAGACGTCAGCTACTCGCGGCGCACGACACTCGGCGAGGGCGACAAGGTCAGGGAGTGGCAGTTCAACTGGACCCACAGCCAGCCCGCGCTGTTCGACGACTACCAGTTCAACGCCAAGTTCAAGATGTCCAGCAGCACCATCTCCCGCAGCGACCTGCTGAACGACCTGGGCGGCGTGGATCAGATCAACGGCCAGCAGACCTCGACGATGTACCTTAAGCGGAACTTCGGGCTGTTCAACAGCTCGCTGAACTTCAAGCGCGACGAGTTCGTGAACAAGGAAGACGACGATCCCAACACGAACAACCGGCTGTCGAGCCAGTCGTTCCCGCAGCTCTCGGTATCCTTCAAGAGCATGTCGCTGCTGCCGTCGCTCAAGCGCGGCCAGGACGGATCCTTCCTCGGCGACCTGCTGCGCAACACCTACCTGTCGCAGAGCTACCGCTACGGCCGCGTCGCCGACGCCTACGAGCTGACCGACCGCACGGTCGACAGCGCATCCGGCAGCGCGAGCCTCAGCCTCAAGCCGCCCAAGGTCTGGATCTTCAACGTCAGCACCGGCGTCAGCGGCGGCTACAGCTGGCAGCGGACCACGACCGAAGGCCGGACCTACACCGAGTTCGAGGAGCCCCTGCCGGGCGATCCCGATTCGCTGGTCACCGTCGGGATGTACGAGAGCCTCTACCAACGGGCCGACAAGTCGACCACCAGCATGTCGATCAATTCCAGCGTCGGCACAACCCTCTACGGCGTCTTCCGGCCCCGCATCGGGCGGCTGTCGGGCCTGCGCCATACGCTGGGGATGAGCATGTCCCACTCCCTCTCGCCGGCGATCCGGGGCAAGCAGACCCGAAGCGAGCGTTACGGATTCTCGCTCTCCAACCGTCTGGACGTGAAGTACCTCGGAGGGGGCGCTGCCGACGACACGACCCGCGGCGAGAAGAAGCTCGACGGCGTGCTCGACTGGCGTCTGAGCACCGGCTACAACCCGGAAAGAGCTTCGGACAAGTGGGACGACATCTCGAGCTCGCTGCAGATCAAGCCGGGGTCCAGCTCGAACCTGCGGCTGAAGATGAGCAACACCATCAGCGCGATGGACTTCCACGTGATGCGCACGAGCGTGAACTACGGGCTGAGCCTGTCGGGCGAGGTCGACACCGGCGGCGGCGGAAGCGTGGTCGAGCAGGAGCGCAACCGGGCCCTGGGGATCCTCGGCGTCGATCCCGACAGCACCGCCGTCGCGCAGGAGTCCCGACCGGCCGGGGATTTCGGCGGCGACGGGGATTTCCCGGATTTCGACGACGAGGACGACGATTTCTCCGACGAGTTTGCCGGCTTCGACCGGATCCGCGAGGGAAGCGACCAGAAGGATCCCACCGAGGGCGGGCGTCTGATCCCGTGGCGCATGAACACCAACCTCTCCTACTCGCGCAATCACGATACGGGCACCGTCAGCGCCCGCGCGAACCTGAACCTCAACCTCACGCTGACGCGGACCTGGGGGCTGAACTACACCGCCGGCTACGATTTCGACAGCGGCATGCTCACCAGCCAGAGGTGGCGCCTGAGCAAGGATCTGCATTGCTGGAAGATGGAGTTCTCGCGGCAGATCAGTTCGGTCGACTCTCAGTTCGGCTTCGTCATCGCCCTCAAGCAGATCCCCGCGATCAAGCTGACCCGAGGCAAGGAGGACCTGGTCAACATGGGCAGCAGCCTCAGCGGCGGCATCTTCTGATTCCGGAATCCCGCTCCAGGACTGAAAAAACGCGTTTTTTCCGTTGACACCGGCGGGAGTGCCGAGGTTACATCGCGATCAGGAGGTGATTTCGATGAACAAAACGGAGTTGATCGAGAAAGTCGCGAAGCAGACGGGTCTTTCGCTGAAGGATGCGCGTACGGCCGTCAACGCCATCTTCTCCACGGTGCCCCGCGAGGGCATCATCGCCACGGAGATCTCGAAGGGACAGCGGATCCAGATCACGGGATTCGGTACTTTCGAGAGCCGCAAGCGCAAGAAACGCATGGCGCGCAACCCGCAGACGGGCGATCCGATCGTGATCCCCGCCGGCAAGTATCCCGCCTTTTCCGCCGGCAAATCGCTGAAGGACAGGGTCGGCAAGAAGCGCTAGACGTTCCGCGAAACGACTTCGCGAGAGGGGGGGCGACCGGCGCCCCCCTTTTTCTTCTCCCCGGCCGCCTTGCCCGTCAGGATGATGATCGGTATACTTTCTCGACGAAGGTCGATCGCCGCATTCATCAGGAACCGATCCCGGGCGGCGGTTGTTTCCATCGATCGACGGATGAACACGGTTACGACCCGCGATTCCAGGGTTCCATTCCGAAGAGGTAGTATCCATGGTCCGGTCCCAGCCCTCGCGGCCCGCGCCTTTCTTCGCCGTATCGCTGATGCTGGTTCTGCTGGTCGCAGCGGTTTCGGTCGTTCTTCCTTCCGCCGCCCGCGCCGTCGAGCAGTGGCGCCAGGTCACTGTCATCTACAATTCCGACGTGGGGGGGAAGGTCGAGCCCTGCGGCTGACGCTCCGCTCTCAGGGGAGGAGTGGCCCGGCGGGCCACATATCTTGACGAGTTGTTCAACGAGGGCGAGCCCCTGCTGCTGATCGACGCCGGTGACCTGATGGGCAAGCGCACCAAGGTCGAGCGCGAACAGAGCCGTTTCCTCTGCGAGGTCACCTCGGAGTTCGGGTACGACGCCATCGGGCTCGGCGAATCCGACCTGAACTACGGCGTGGATTTCCTGCGCGAGATGATCGACACCTACGACCTGCCCTACACCAGCGCCAACGTCTTCGACCAGGCGGGCGAGCCCCTGCTGCCCCGCTATCTGATGATCGAGCGCGGCGGCGTCCGCTTCGGGATCGTCTCGGTGCTGGGGTCGCAGTACAAGATCATCTCGATGTCGGCCCGGGACGACGCCCTGCGCGTCGACGATCCGGTGACCACGCTGCGCGAGGTGCTGCCGGAGATGCGGCGCGCCGGCGCCGAGACCATCATCCTGCTGAGCCACCTCGGCGACACCGGCACCGAGGCGGTCCTGCGCGAGGTCGCCGGCGTGGACGTCTGCCTGGTGGGGCATACCCACCGGTCGTACAGCACGCCGCGCGTCTTCCAGGGCTCGGTCCTGCTGGCCGGCTCTTTCGAGGGCCGGGTCGTCGGCCGGCTCGACGCCGACATCGACGACCAGGGCAAGGTGCAGGCCTTCCAGGTGCAGGTGACGTCGCTGACCACCGACATCGCCGAAGAGCCGCTGCTGGTCGAACGTCTCCAGGAGTTGAAACAGCGCATCGAGGAGGTGCGTCTCTCGGTCCGCGGCCGCTTCAAGCCGACCCTCGGATCGGAGAAGGAGCATTTCGTCACGAACATGGAATGCCGCAAGTGCCATTCCGCGATCTACGAGCAGCTGCGCAAGACGCCCCACCGCCGCACGATGCAGACCCTGGCCGCCAAGGGGCAGGCGCAGAATCCGGAATGTCTCGTCTGCCATACGACCGGCTATCTCTACAAGGGCGGCTACGACGACAAGCCGCCGGCGAACCGCCTGGGGAACGTCCAGTGCGAGGCATGCCACGGTTACGGCAGCCGCCATGCCCGCGACGGGAAATGGGGGGCCGAGGCCCGGGAATCCTGCACCTTCTGCCACGACGAGCAGAACAGCCCCGATTTCGATTACGCGACCTATTGGAAGAAAATTGAACACTAGAACGAAAACGATCTCCGCGCGCGGCGGCTGGGGCCTGACGGCTCCGGCCGTCTGCGTGCTGGCCCTGCTCGCAGCCGCGCCCGCGGCCGCCCTCGACGTCTTCACGCTCTGGAGCCGTCCCGAGGTCCCCCTGAAAATCGAACCGGGCGACTGGGCCGACTACCGCACCCAGGAGATGGCTGCCGGCCGCCGGAGCACCGACCTGGTCCGCATCCGCTGCCTGGCCGCGGACGCCGCCGCCTGGACGCTGGAGCTCCGGCCGCTGACCGAATCCGCCGGCGGCGTCCTGGATCCCGATCCCGGCCGCGGCCTGCGGCTGGAGATCTCGCGCGCCCTGGCCTCGCGCGAGGGCGACCTGGCCGATCACGTGCTGAAGGTCGAGCAGATCCGCGACGGCGCCTACCGGGAGCTGCCTTCGGCCGAATGGCGCGAGGATCCCCTGGTCCGTTCGTCGCTGAAGGCGGGCTTCGTTCCGGACCGGGTCGACACCCTGGACGGGACGGTGCGCGTTGTGGCCGGCGCCGAGCTGGCCTGCGGCCAGCTGGAGCTCGCCTCCGCCGACACGACCCGCATCGCCATGCCGAAAGGCGAGCTCGTGCAGGTCCATGGCCGGGTCGTGACCGCGGCCGTGCACCGGTCGGTTCCTTTCCTGGGGATCGTCTACGCCGCCGAACGCGAAGAGACCCGGTCGAGCATCGTCCCCGAGGGCGGGCGCCGCTGCCCGCCCCCGGAAATCGGCGTCGAGATCATGGAATTGATCGGTTTCGGCGGCGAAGACGGCTCCGAGGCCGAGGGGGTTGACCCGAGAAACCCCTCTATGGTACAATAAGTTATGCTTTCAAGTGAATTGAACTCCCTCCGGGCCGAGGCTCTGAGATACCTCGAGGCCTCCAACACGCCCTGTTCCGCGCAGTCTGTCGCACGCCAGCTTTTCGGACCGCGCCGTCACGAGGATCCCGTGGCCCAGCTCGTGGTCCGCAAGCTGCTCGACGGCGAGCCGGGTTTTCTGCAGACCCACGACGGATGCTGGTCGACGACGGCGTCCGCTTCCCTTGCCGGGAGCATCGACGAGGCCGTTTTCGTGGTCGTCGATCTCGAAGCCACCGGCAGCCTGATCGGTGTGGACAAGATCATCGAGGTCGGCATGGCTCTCTGCCGCGGCGGCGAAGTCGTCGACCGGCTCAGTTCCCTGGTCAAATGTTCGCGCCCGATTCCGTCGCACGTGCGGCGTCTGACCGGGATCTCGTCCCAGGCTCTCGAGGCGGCGCCGACCTTTCCCGAGGTGGCCGTCGAGGTGTCGGATTTCCTGTCGCGCGCCGACGTCTTCGTGGCCCACGATGTCTGGTTCGATCTCGCCTTCCTGCGCTGGGAGCTCAAGCGCCTCGACCGGAAGCCGCCGGTCATGCCCGCCCTCTGCTCCCTGCGGCTCGCCAGGACCCTCTGGCCGGATCTGTCCGGTTGGCGCCTCAAGGATCTCGCCGCCCGCTTCGAGGTCGGCCTCGATCATCCCCACCGCGCCGGAGACGACGCGCTGGCCACCGCCGGAGTCCTGTTCCGCGAACTGGAACTGGCCGTCGAGCTCGGGGCGGAAACCCTGGCCGATCTCTACCGGCTGCGGGAACTGATCGCGGACCGGGCCGAACGGGGCGATGACGGCGATGCCCTCGCGGCCCACGCCACCGGTTGAAACCGTTTTCTCGATGAATCGCGGGAACCTCGGGACGGCGTATTGACGCCGCCGAGGTCGTGTTGTAGTATCCGCAGCGTGAGATGGTTGGCGGAGGATGCTGATATGCGTGGGGGAACGCCCGTTCCCCGCGGATCAAGGAGGAGCATATGCAGCGTATCAGGGAAGAGGGAGGAGTCCTGCTCAGGGACAAGAGTTTCGTGAAGTTCGATCGGTTGCTTGCCAAGGCCGAGGCCGAAGGACGTATCGACGGCGCCTGTAAGTGTCTTGTTTGCGGAATGCGGTATTCCACCAAGGAAGAAGCCGAAAACTGCTGCAAGATTCTCCCTTAGCGACCCAATCAATCATACCTTTTCACGAGGGACCCGTCGGCTGCGATGAAGATCCTGCAGTATTGTTCCGTCTGTAAGACGGAGTATGACATGGAAGTCGTTCCCACCGCCGACGGTGACGACGATGGTGTCGTGTGGCTGCAGTGCCCGAACTGCAAGGGTTTCCTGCCCAAGATCCGCAGCAGCCTCGAACTCGAGCCAGGAGCCGCGGGCGCAGACGGCGCCGAGTCCGGCGACGCCGGCGCGGTCGAAGCTTCCGCCGCCGGGGATGATCCCGCCGCGGGGGATGCCGGCGCCGCGGCCGCCGCGGCCGAATCCGTTCCCGAATCTCCGGACCGCTCCGGATCTCCCGTTCCGGCCCGCGCCCCCGAGCCCGCCGATCCGCCCTCCGGGGAGACCTCGATCGCCGCCACCGGCGACGAACCCCGGCGCCGGGCCGAGAAGGCCGAGAAGGCCGCCGAGGAGAGCCGCAAGGCCGCGCAGAAGGCTCGCGAGGAAGCCGAGGAGCAAAGACGGGCCCGGGAGATGCTCGCCGGACTCGATCCCGCGCAGGCCCGTCCCTACCGGTCCTGGGAATCCTACGACGTCGGCGAGTTCGTCAAGCATCTGGCCTGGGACGATTACGGCGTGGTCCTGGCCAAGGAGGTGCTGCCGGGCGGTCGTTTCGTCGTCAAGGTCCATTTCTCCGAGGGCGGCACCGTCCATCTGATCGAACAGGATGGGAGCCGGCCGTGAATCGCGTCGGTTCCTCCGGTTCTTCCGCCCCCGCCCGGATCCTGATCCCCCTGCTGGCGACATTCCTGATGATTCCCGCGGCAGCGGCCGCGAGGATTCCTGTCCTGGAGCCGATCCCCTGGGATGCGGCCGATTCCCCCGACAGCTTCTCGTTCACCGTCGAGCGTTTCGACGACGGGGATTCCGGCTGGAGCGCCGACCGCATCGGCATGCGACTGGTTCGCCGCGCCGGAACGGCGGCCCGTTTCTTCCTGCGTTTCGGCTTCGCCTCGTTCTCGTCGGAGGGGCTGTACGCCCTGGAGCGCTGGCCCGATCTGGCTGGCGAGGAGGCCGGCGACCGGTGGCCCGGCGAGAGCCGGGTCTCGGGCTGGAGCCAGCCGGGAGTCGGCGTCGTCTCCGCGGCGGACTTGCCCCTGCTGGGCCGGGGGCTCTTCGCCCTGTCGCTCGACATGCCCCTGGGCAAGGACGAGCTGTACCCCTTCGGCGGCCGCAGCATCCCGGTTCAGATCCATCTGCGCAAGACGGTCGACCTGCCCGGTGAATGGGGCGCGGATTTCGGGGCCGGAATCGTGCTCGGCGGCGGTTCTCCGGGCGACGCGCTGTCCGGAGATGCTTTTCCGGGCTTGACGGCATGGGGTGGAAGCATAGGTTGGCGGGGAAACGACGGCCGCCGGCTGGCGGTCAGGGCCGATCTGCTCGACGGCGGCGGCGCGGAATCGCAGGCCGTGGGCATGTCCTGGACGATGCCTTCCGGCGGGCGGGGACGCTTCACGGTCGCTGCCGCGCGCGAGTTCGCCGATGCCGGACAGAGGGCCTGGGGAACGCGGATCTCGGTGGCCTGGACCATCCTGTCCGCGCCGGCCCCGGATCCGCAGGCTCAGCCGTCCGCAGAAGTTCCGAACAGGTAGAAGGGGAGGGGAGAGGACATGCGAACCCGGGAACGGCTCGGAGCCGGCCACGTCGCCGCGTTGATCTGCAGCCTGATCGTTCTGGTCGCCGCGGCCCCGGCCGGGGCAGCGCCCCACGGCCCCGATCTCAGGATCGCCCCGGTCGACACCGTGGACTTCGGCGAGGTCGTCGTGCGCGGCATGGCCTGGCTGGACGAGGAGCGCTTCGTGACCCTCCAGGTGCTGCCCGACACGGCGGCGGGCCTGCCGCCGGTGTCCTCGCGCCTGGTCTGGCACGGCCCCGGCGGCGAGGCCGAAAACGAAATCGATTTCACGGGCACCTTGGCCCGGGGCCTGGCCTTCGACGGGGAGTTCCTCTGGAGTTGCGGCGACGGCGAGGGGGGCGAGAGCCTGCTCTACAAGATCGACGCCGACACCCTGAACGTGGAAGCCGCCTTTCCCACCCGCGGTCATCGTCCCTGCGGCGTGGCCTGGGACGGGACCTACGTCTGGATGGTGGATCGCGACAGCGCCCGCTTCGATCGCTTCGACGTCGAACTCGAGGAGATCACGCGCTCGGTGACCACCCCCGGATTCTCTCCCTCCGGTCTGGCCTTCGACGGAGACCGGTTCTGGATCAGCGACGCCGGCACCGGCCGGCTCTACCGCCTGTCGCGCAATACCGGAACCTGGAACGGGGTCGTCGCATTGGAGGATTGGTCCTTCCGCGGCGCGGACGTTCCCCTGGCCTGGGACGGAAACCATTTCTGGTTCGTTCTTCCTCCCGGTTCACAGGCGGTTCGCGCCGTCTTCGAATAACCTGTCCCATCACCGGACTTGCCGGAACGGAAATCGGATGCGCTGCCCTTGACAGTTCCGCTTCCTGTTCCTATCCATTTACTCTGAATTTCAATTTCAGGGACGGGCTTGATTTTCCCAGGAACGAAGGGTTGATTGGTGTGACAGTCAAGAACGAGGTTTCTCCCGAAGTCGTGCGGGAGAAGGAAATCGCCTTCTCGAAGTTCATTCAGAAGGAAGGCTTGAAGACGACCAAGCAGCGCAATACGATCGTCAACGTGTTCTTCGGGATGCGTGGACACATCTCGGTCGAGGAGTTGTTGCGGGAAGTCAAGAAGGTCAATCCGAAGATCGGCTACGCCACCGTCTACCGGACCCTGCACCTGCTGGTCAAGAGCGAGCTGGTCGCGGAGCGGCGCTTCGGCGACGGGCTCTCGCGCTACGAGGGCCACTCCGAGGTCGAGCATCACGATCATATGATCTGTCTGAACTGCGGCAAGATCTTCGAGTTCTACAATCCCGAACTCGAAAAGCTGCAGGAAAGGCTGGCTGCGGAAAACAACTTCACGATCTACCGCCACCGCCTGGAACTCTACGGCGTTTGCCAGGACAAGGAAGCCTGCGAAAGCCGCAAGAACAATTCCGGCGGCCGCATCGGCGACTGACACCGGCCCCGTCGGTTCAGTGGAGAGAAGCGTCTCACATGGAAGTCAGTCGTCGGTCCGCCCCTGACGTCATCCTGCTGGTAGGCAATCCCAACGTGGGCAAGAGCGCCCTGTTCAGCCGACTGACCGGCAAGTACGTCATCGTCTCGAATTATCCCGGCACCACCGTCGATATCACCAAGGGGCGCATGCGCAGGGGCGGGCGCGACGCCGAGGTGATCGACACGCCGGGCGTCTATTCCCTGATGCCCAGGTCCGAGGACGAGATCGTGACCCGGGATCTGCTGCTGCAGCATCCCGAGGCCAGCGTCGTGCTCGTGCTCGACGCCAAGAACCTGCAGCGGGGCTTGGTGCTGGCCCAGCAGCTCTGCGAGTTGAAGGTCTCCTACAGCGTGGCCCTGAACATGATGGACGAGGCTCTCGGACAACGCTTCAACATCGACGTCGAGGCCCTCTCCGAGGCCCTGGGCGTGCCGGTGATGCCGACGGTGGCCACGACCGGCAAGGGGCTCAAGGAGCTGACGGCGTCCCTGGACGAGGCGTCGCCGGGCGGGTTCGCAGCCGTCCTGCCCGAGGACATCACCGAGCTGGTCGACGAGGTGGTCTCGGGGCTTCCCGAGGACCTGCCGGAGCATGTGGCGCGTTTTCTGGCCCAGGGCCTGCTGATCGAGTCCCATTCCCTGCCCAAGCCGATGGTCAAGAGGATCGGCAAGGAGGGGATGAACCGCGTCGGCAAGCGCATCTCGCACGTCCGCCGCGGCTTCGACGTCTCGCTGGGATCCGCGTTCTCGAGCTACCGTCACGAGGGCATCTCCTCTCTTCTGAGCCGCATGAACTATTCCGGCGGGCGCCGCCCCGGCGGCACCTCGGAGCGTCTGGGGCGCCTGTCCACCCATCCGGTATGGGGCATGTTCATCGCCGTGGTCGTCCTGCTGCTGACCTACGAGTTCGTCGGCGTCTTCGGAGCCGGGACCCTGGTCGGCCTGATGGAGGAGGGCCTGTTCGCCAGGATCATCAATCCGGCGGTGATCTCGCTGGCCGACAGCCTGCTGCCGATAGCCGGAGTGAGGGATTTCCTGGTCGGCGATTACGGCGTGGTGACGATGGCCCTGACCTACAGCCTGGCGATCATCCTGCCAGTCGTCGGCACCTTCTTCCTGGTCTTCGGCATACTCGAGGATTCCGGCTACATGCCGCGCCTGGCGGTGATGGCCAACCGCTTCTTCCGGCGGCTCGGCCTGAACGGCAAGGCGATCCTGCCGATGATCCTGGGCCTGGGCTGCGACACGATGGCGACGCTCACCACGCGCATCCTCGACACCCGCAAGGAACGCATGCAGGTGACCCTGCTGCTGGCCCTGGGCGTGCCCTGTTCGGCCCAGTTGGCGGTCATCTTCGGCATGCTGGGCTCGGTCTCGTTCTGGGGGCTGCTGATCTGGCTGGGAGTGGTCACGGCCGTGATGCTGACCGTCGGTTCGGTCGCCGCGAAGGTGATGCCGGGCCAGGGGAGCGACTTCATCCTCGAGCTGCCGCCGATGCGCCTGCCCGGGCTGAAGAACATCCTGGTCAAGACGGCGGCCCGCATGGAGTGGTATCTTAAGGAGGCCGTGCCGCTGTTCGTGCTGGGCACGATCGTGCTGTTCACCCTGGACCGCCTTGATGTCCTGGTTGCGATCCACGACGTGTCCGCGCCCCTGGTGCGGGATTTTCTGGGCCTGCCGGTCGAAGCCACCGAGGCCTTCATGGTGGGCTTCCTGCGCCGCGACTACGGCGCCGCCGGGCTGCTGGACCTGCAGCGCCAGGGCATGATGGATCCGCGGCAGGTGGTGGTGAGCCTGGTGATCATCACCCTGTTCGTGCCGTGCATCGCCAATTTCTTCGTCATGATCAAGGAGCGCGGCGTGAAGACGGCCCTGGCGATGGTCGCGGTCATCATCGCCATCGCTCTGACGGTGGGCGGGGCCCTCAACGGCGTTCTCTCGCTGACCGCCTTCGGCCTTTGAACGCTCCCGGGAGGATTCGATGGACAAGTGCCGCCGCGAAGCGATGGAGAACCTGCTGCGCCGGCTCTGGACCAGCCGCGAAGAGGACAAGGAGTTCGTCTGCGGCCCGAAGGAGACGTCTTTCAACGGGATCCCCGAGGACCAGCTGCTTTCCGACCTGGCCGCCGAAGGACTGATCACCCGCCACGGCGGGAACGTCGAGCTGACCGAGGCGGGTGACCAGAAGGCCGCGAACATCGTCCGCCGCCTGCGCCTGGCCGAGCGGCTCTACTGCGATCTGCTCCAGGGGCGCGAGGAGAAGGGTTCGTCCTTCGCCTGCCGCTTCGAGCACATCCTGAACGACGAGGTCACCGACTCGGTCTGCACCCTGCTGGGTCATCCGCCGACCTGCCCGCACGGTCGGCGCATCCCCCCCGGACGCTGCTGCCAGCGCGCGGCCCAGGCCGTCCGCCCGGTCGTCAAGCCGCTGAGCGAATTCGCCCCCGGCAGCACGGCGCGGATCGTTTTCCTCTCGCCGAAGTTCCACCATCGGCTGGATCGTCTGAATTCCTTCGGGATCCTGCCCGGCGCGGAAGTCCAGCTCCATCAGAAGCAGCCCACCTTCGTGCTGCGCATCGGCGCGACCGAAGTGGCGATCGAAAACGAGGTGGCCCGTGAGATCTTCGCCATCAAAGTCGCCTGACGAGGCCGCCGTCGCCGCCGCGGCGGGATGGCTGCGGATCGAGGTCGACGCGGCGGCCCTGCGCCACAACGCGGAACTCTTCCGCCGCCTGATTCCCGCCGCAGCCGAACTGCTGGTGGTGGTCAAGGCGAACGCCTACGGCCACGGGCTTCTGCTCGCGGCGAGGGAATTCCTGGCCGGCGGGGCCGATCGTCTCGGGGTGCATTCCATCGAGGAGGCGCACGCCCTGCGCGCAGGAGGGGTGGAGGCCCCGATCATGGTGCTGGGACCCCTTACCGCGGCCGGGTTCCGCCTGGCCGCCGACCTGGACGTCGAGGTCACGGTCGCCTCGCTGGACGCCGGCGCCGCGGCGGCCGCGGCCGCCGGACCGCAGCGCCCCCTGCGGGTGCACGTGAAGGTCGAGACCGGCGTGAACCGGCAGGGGATCGTCGAAGGGGAGGTCGGGCCGCTGCTGGAGATCCTCGCTGGTTCCGACGGCGTCGAGATCGTCGGGCTTTCCAGCCATTTCGCCGATATCGAGGACACAACCGACCACGGCTTCGCCCGCTCCCAGTCCGAACGCTTCGCGGCCTTCGGCCGCCTGTTCGCCGCCCGCGGCCATGCCGGCCTGAAGCGGCACATGAGCTGCAGCGCGGCGGCGATCCTCTGGGAGAACGGCGATTGCGGCATGGTCCGGGTCGGCGTTTCGGCCTACGGGGTCTGGCCCTCGCGCGAGACGCTCGTCTCTTCGCGGGCCGCCGGACGCGACGCCATCGACCTGCGCCCGGCGATGGCCTGGAAGACGGCGATCGCCCAGGTGCGGCGCGTGCCGGCGGGCGAGACGGTCGGCTACGGGCGCGCCTGGAAGGCTCCTGCCGACAGCCGCATCGCGGTTCTGCCGGTGGGATACTCCGAAGGCTACCCGCGGGGGCTTTCGGGGCGGGCCCACGTGCTGGTCCGGGGGCGCCGGGCGCCGGTCGTGGGCCGCATCTGCATGAACCTGTGCATGGTCGACGTGAGCCACGTGCCCGGTGCCGCGGCGGGCGACGAGGTCGTCCTGCTCGGCAGCCAGGGCGACGAGACGGTTTCCGCGGAGCAGATCGCGGGCTGGCTCGGAACGATCCCCTACGAAGTCCTGACCCTGCCCGGATCCGCCTGGCGGCGGGTTGCGGTCTGAGGCGGAACAGCGCCGCTTCCCGCGGCCGGAGAGCATCATGATCGACTCCATCAAGCGTTTCTTCCGCGAAAAGGTCACCGAGCCCGCGACGGCCGGCGGCTCTCCCGACCCCAAGCGGCTGCAGATCGCCACCTGCGCCCTGCTGCTGGAGGCCGCGCACGCCGACGACGATTTCTCCGCCGGGGAGCGGGAGATGGTGGCCGGCCTGGTGCGGGATCGTTTCGGGCTGACCGAGGCCGAGTCGACCGAACTGATCGCCCTGGCCGAGAACGAGCGGCTGGAGAGCACCGACCTCTTCCAGTTCACCCGCCTGGTCGGGGAGCGGATGGACCGGACGCGGAAGCTGGCGATCGTGGAGTCCCTCTGGCGCGTCGTCTACAGCGACGGCATGCTCGAGGCGCACGAGGACGCCCTGATGCACAAGCTGGCGCGCCTGCTCGATCTGAGGCACCGGGAACTGATCGCCCTGAAGCTGAAGGTCAAGGGTTCGGAAGGCTGATTCCGCGCGGCGCCGGCGACACGACGAAAAGGGGCCCGGTCGCAGGACCGGGCCCCTTTGTTCCGTCTCGGGTCCGATGTCCGGTCAGGCCAGTTCCAGCATGATGGCGTCGGGCACGACCAGGGGATGATCGTCGAGCAGCCGCCGGGCCTTGATGACCCGGTCGATGCGGCCGACGACCGAACCCTTGCCGCAGATCTCGTAGTCGTGGGCCGGCGCGTAGCCTTCGGCTCCCTTGGCATCGGGGTCGAACTTCTCTTCGAACTCGTGATCGAGGATCTTCAGGGTTTGCGGCAGGCCCGAGATCAGGTCCTGGATCTCGCGACCGTAGCGCCGGGCGTAGGCCCGGTACTCGAAGGCGAAACGGGCCGTGCGGATGCGCTGCTCGGAAACGAGCTCCACGCCGCAGGACTCGGTCATGGCCTTCGCCCGCTTCTTGATCAGGGAACGCATGGAGCTTTCGGCCACCAGGTGGCATTCGCGCGGGCGGATGTGGATGAATTCCTTGACCCGGTTGGAGATCCGCGGGCCGGTGATCTTCTCGTCGAGGCTGAAGTATAGCGGGCCCTTTTCGCCCGACCCGACAACCAGACCCGCCAGGTAGCCGTGGATCACGTCCAGCGGTCCGGCGAGCACGATCTCGTAGAACGTCTGCCTGTTGTTTCGGTCCGTGTTCCGGTCAGCCATCTTCGGTCCCCCTTACAGGAAGAACACCAGTGTCGCGACGATGAACGTCGGCATCAGGATCGGCAGCGAATACTTGATCATGTAACCGAAGAAGCTCGGCATGCGGATGCCCTGCTCCTCGGCCATCGACTTCACCATGAAGTTCGGTGCGTTGCCGATGTATGTCACCGCGCCCATGAAGACCGCGCCGGAGGAGATGGCCTTCAGGTCGTGGATGAAGTGCGGGTTGCGCAGCGCCTCGGCGCCGTAGCCCAGCAGATCGGGCACCGCCGATTCGGGCAGGCCGAAGCTGCCCAGCGCGGTGTTGAAGAAGGTCAGGTATGTCGGCGCGTTGTCCAGGAAGCTCGACAGCAGGCCGGTGACCCAGAAGTACCGGGCCGGCGAGTCGACGAACTGGATCAGGCCCGCCAGGGCGCCTTCGCCGCCGACGCGCAGGATGGCCAGCGCGGGGATGATCGTCATGAAGATGCCCGCGAAGAGGTAGGCAACTTCCTGGATCGGGAACCACGAGAACTGGTTGTTCTCGCGGATCGACTTGCGGGTCGTGACCAGCGAGAGCACGCCCATCAGGATCAGCCAGGCGTCCTTCAGCTCGTTCTGCAGCTCGACGTGGACGTGGCCGAAGATCGGGATTTCGGCCATCTTCACCGAACCGGAGAAGATCACGCCGGCCATGATGCCCAGCAGGAACAGGATGTTGTGCAGGCCCTGGATGTGGATGCCTCCGCCCTGGCCGTCGTCCGGAGCGGAGTCCTTCTCCCTGCGGAAGAAGAAGGAATCGATCAGGAAGAACACCGCCAGCAGGATGCCCGAGACCAGCAGCATCTCGGTCAGGATGCCGGTGGTGACCCAGAAGAAGGGCACGCCGTGGAGGAAGCCCAAGAACAGCGGGGGATCGCCCAGCGGGGTGAGCGAGCCGCCGATGTTGGCCACCAGGAAGATGAAGAAGACGATCAGGTGGACCTTGTGGCGGCGCCAGGAATTGGCCCGCATCAGCGGTCGGATCATCACCATCGCCGCGCCCGTGGTGCCGATCCACGACGCCAGGGCGGTGCCGATCAGCAGCAGCAGCAGGTTGACCCGGGGTGATCCGCGCAGCGATCCGCCCACGAAGATTCCTCCCGCCACGGTGAACAGCGCCCAGAGCAGGACGATGAACGGGATGTAGTCGATCAGGTAGATGTGCAGGATCTCCTGGACCGCCTCCCCCTTGAAGGCGATCACGAAGGGGATCGCGAAAATCAGCGCCCACATGGCCGAGATCTTCGGGAAATGCCGATGCCAGAAGTGCGGGGCCACCAGCGGGAAGAGCGCGATCGAGAGAAGGATGCCCACGAAGGGCAGGGCGCTCCACAGGGGCAGGCGCGTGCCGAGGGCGGGGCCGTGACGGCCTTCCGCGTGCTGGCCCTGGTGGTTTTCGTCCAGGGCGGCGCCGTGTCCGGCGGCCGCGTGTTCCTCGACATGGTCCGCGGTGGTCGAACCGTGGATCGCGGCGGTGTCGGCGACCGCGTGGTCCTGGGCCGCGGCGGGCGACCACGCGATCATCGCGACGAGGGCCAGCGCGGCCATGGCCGTCGCGGCGACAGGAATCCGAAGGGATGTTCCGTGATTCAATGTCCTCTCCCGGCTTGAGGTGGGCGATCGCTCGGAGCGCGGCTCCGAAGATACTCCCGAATCATAATCATTGGAAGCTAGCCGTCATGGCCGTAGGTGTCAAAGTCCGCGAGGGGTCGTCCGATCCGGAGGTCAGCCTCCGAGCAGCGAGCCGAGATAGGGCTTCAACCCGTTCATGATCAGCTGGACGGCGATGACCGTCACCAGCAGTCCCATCAGCTTCTCGACGATGCGCATGCCGGTCTGGCCCAGGCGGCGCAGGACGGTGTCGGCGCCGATCAGGATGATCCCGGTCAGCACCAGGATGGCGATGATCACCGCGCCGATCGCGATGATCGAGGCCGGATGCTGGGCCTCGGCCCGCAGGACCATCACCGTGGTGATCGAGCCGGGGCCGGCGAGCATCGGGATCGCCAGGGGGGTGACCGAAGGATCCTCGTCCTCGTCCTCCTGATCGGGATCGCCATGGTCGGCGGCCATCGCCCGGTTCAGGCCGGTGCGCCAGCGCCGGGGCTGGGACTGCAGCATATCCAGGCCGATGCCGAAGAAGATCACGCCGCCGGCGATGCGGAAGGCCGAGATGGTGATCCCGAACGCCGCCAGCACGTAGCTGCCGACGTAGGCGAAGACCAGCAGGACGGCCGCCGAGATCAGCAGCGCCTTGATCAGGATGTTGCGCTTGACGCGGTCGCTCTTGCCGGCGGTCAGGCCGCTGAAGAAGGGGATGCAGCCCAGCGGATCGATGACCGCGAACATCGAGGACAGCGACAGCAGGACGAAACCGTAGAAATCCATGGAACAACCTTCCGGATGATTGAAGAACCTTCGCAAGATATCCGGCTATTCCCGCAGGTCAAATAAACAATTAAGATCCGGTTAGTATCTGTTTACTTTGGGCTTGTTATTGAATATGCGCGGTACTATTCTCCCAGCAGTTCCGGATGATTTGACGGTGCCGGGCGCCGTCTGCCCTGGACCTTCTGGAGGAATCCCATGAAGCGACTTCTGACCCTTGCGGTCGGGGCCGTCCTGTTTCTTCCCGCCGCCGTGTTCGCGGGTGGAACGGCTTTCCCCGATCACTTCGATCTGCCGGCGGGGGCATCGTATGTCGGCTCCGAAGCCTGCGCGGAATGCCACGACGACGTGGCGGAGTTCTACGCCCATTCGGCCCACGATCCCGCGCGTGGCCTGATGGTTCCGGGCGCCGAGGTCTCGAGCTGCGAGGCGTGCCACGGACCCGGCGGGCTGCATGTCGACGAAGGCGGCGAGGGTCCCATCTGGGGAGCCGATTTCTTCGCCGGTCTGAAGGCGCAGGACCGGGCGATGATGTGCCTCCAGTGCCATACCGGCATGGACCGCGCCTGGCCCGACAGCCCGCACGCGGGCACCGCGACTTCCTGCATGGACTGCCATTCCGACCAGGTGCACGTGGACGGCGGCGTCACGCCCCGCGGGATGTACCGGATCGAGGGCGAGTTCTGCCTGCAGTGCCATCAGGAACAGGCCTCCGACTTCCGGATGCCGTTCCGCCATCGCGTCCTCGAGGGGCAGATGGGATGCACCGAATGCCATTCGCCCCACGGCGAGACGACCGGCGCGACCGACTTCGCCGATCCGAACCAGCCCTGCCTGCGTTGCCACGAGCAGGTGGCCGGCCCCTTCGTCTTCGAGCACGACGCCGTCCAGGGCGAGGAATGCACCGCCTGCCACCGTCCGCACGGTTCGATCAACGACAAGCTGCTGACCCAGGACAACAACTCCCTGTGCCTGCAGTGCCATTACGAGCCGGGATTCCCGACCATCGGCGAGGTCAACCACCAGGGCTTCCTCAGCGGGACCAACCGCTGCTACGACTGCCACGCCATGGTTCACGGTTCGAACATCGACCCGGATTTCACGGAGTAAAGGAGCGCGGCCATGAACAAGAATCGCACGATCACCCTGCTGGTGCTCTTCGCGGTCCTGGCGGCCGCGGCGCCGCTGGCTGCGGGTGAGACCGGCCCCGAGATCGGCCGCGTCTGGGCCGAGCCCGGCGAGCAGGTCGGACTGCGGAACCAGTTCACCCAGACGGTCGAGGTGCGCGACGCCCTGGGCTCGCCCGCCAAGACCGCCGAGGACTGGCAGATCGTCGACGACATCGTCTTCGGCGGCCTGTTCACCTACCATCAGCAGAAAGAGGGCGGCTTCTTCACCGTCCGCGCCGCCGGCGACAACGGCGGCGAGAGCGGCGGCGGCTGGATCGGCATGCAGGCCGGCAAGACCGGCGACTGGGCCGTCGCGGCCGCCTACAAGGGATTCGACCACTACTACGACCGCAGCACCGAGGATCCGTATCCGATGGAGGTGCCGCCGGCCGAGCTGGACATCCTGCCCACGATGCGGCGCAACCAGGCCGTGGTCGAGATGAAGAAGTACCTGGGCGGCCCCTACGCCCTGCGCATGAACGCCGGCTACGAATACGTTTCGCAGGACGGCGAGAAGGCCCTGCTGACGCGCAGCGGCGGCCTGCCCGTCATCGAGCAGCGCACCACCGACTTCCTGCGCTTCTGGCTGGCGGGATCGGGATCGGCCGGCAAGCTGGCCGCCGACTGGAGCGGCGATCTGCAGGTCCAGGACGGCGACCGCGACCGCGGCGCTCCCGGGATCTACGATGAGCACCGCTTCGACATCGACGCCACCGACTGGAGTGTCCGGGTCGGCGCCCGCTACGACGCCAGCCCCCGCCTGCGCCTGCTCGCCAGCGGCGGCACCTACAACCGCAGCGGCGAGCCCTACGACGTCGACGGCGAGACGATCTTCAGGCTGGACAACGAGATCAGCTCGCAGACCGGCGTGCTGGGCCTGATCTGGCGCGCGACGCCCGACCTGAACGTCAAGCTCTCGGGCCGCTTCCAGAATCGCGACACCGACGCCGCCGCCGACGGCGGTTCCGACGCCGGGGACAACAGCGTCACCGACATCGAGCAGACCAGCCGGCAATACCGCCTGGACCTGAACTACTCCGGCCTGGACCGGACCAAGCTCTACGCCTCGTACCGCTACGGGTCGCGGGAGAAGGACGAGGTCCTGGCGGTCCGCGATCTGGCCGATCTCGGCGCCGCGGTCGTGAGCCAGGTCACCGACCAGCAGAAGAATTCCGGCGAGTTCGTCTTCAAGGGCCGGACCCGTCTCTCGAGGAAGGCTTCGGTGCGCCTGCGCGCCACCTACCGCTCCGAGGACATCGAGGAGACGGTGACCGGCGACCAGCTGCGCTATTGGCAGGGCGACCGGTCGGAGAACAGGTTCCGCGGCCGGGCCTCGCTGGCCCTGGTGCCGGCCCGCGACGTGCGTCTGGACGCCGGCTATGAGATGATCCGGCAGACCTTCGAACGCGACGACGTCGAGGATGTCGAGACGACCTGGGATTCCGACCGCGTCTACGCCACGGCCTCCTGGCTGGCCAACGACCGGATCACGGTGCTCGGCTCGTTCTCGATGGGCAAGGAAGACTACGCCATCGACGGCTACGACGGCGCGCTGCCCGCCGAGTACGAGGGCACGACCTACCGGTTCAGCCCGGGCGTGGTCATGCGGCCGATGGACGACGTGAGCGTCGAGGGGCATTACGAAGGCGTGCGGCAGCGGGACTCGGTCGACGGCGATTACGATCGCTGGTATTTCCGGGCCAACTGGCGTTCGACCGAAAAGACGTGCCTGACGGCCAGCTACCGTCGCTACGAGTTCGACGAGAACCGCTGGGACGACACGATCACCGATCTGTACGCGCTGTCGTTCACTCAGCGCTTCTAGGTCCGAGGCCGGGGGACGCCCGCCGGATCGGGTGTTCCCCGGCGATGATTCCGGAAAGTCCCGCTTCGACATGGGAGATGCTTTCCGGAAATCGGCAACTCCCTGGAATACATGGGTATTTCGGGGATGAAAACCAGGATCGGTATCGTACGTTTTTGTTTCTGCGGGACTTGACAATTTTCTAACGTGGAGTAGATTCGAGAAGTAAGTGAACGTGTGTTGACAAATTTTTCAGGTAGTTGAAGGAGACCCATGGCGACCCCGGCCAGAGTTCCGAATCGGCGGCTGGATATCCTGCTGAAGTCCGGGCATCTTTTCGCGGCGCACGGTTACGAGGGTACGGCCATCCGGCAGATCGCCCGCACCTGCGGGATCACCGAAGCCGCCATCTACCGACATTTCGATTCCAAGCTCCATCTCTACGAGGAAGTCATCCGCCACAAGGCCGGGGAGTTCGACATCCGCGGCCACCTCGATCAGAATCGGGGCCGGGGCAGCGTCGAGGACGTCCTGCAGACGGTCGCCGAACATATCCTGAGCATTTCCGCCACCGATCCCGAACTCGTGAGATTGATGTTCTTCAATTCCCTGGAGGGCTTCCGCGTCAGCGTCGTCCTCTTCCGGGAACTGCGTTTCCCCTATATCCAGTTCCTGCGTGCGGAACTGGCCGAGCGGATCGAGAAGAAGGAGATCCGCGCCATCGATCCGTACATCACCGCGCGCTGCTTCGTCGGCATGGTGATGGACTGCGCCCTGAACGTGACGACATGGAAGGAGCTCGAGAACAAGGAGTTCTCGGCCGAGAACGTGATCTGCAACAACGTGCCAATTTTTGCCCGCGGCCTGCTTCCCGACGCCTAGCCGGGAGCGGGCGTTCACCCTACTGCCAGGGGGACACCCATGACGAGAGTCCTAAGCATCGCCGCCGTGCTGCTGGTCCTGGGGATCGGTCTTTACGGTTGCGACAACGACACTTCGACCGAGCTGCCCGACAACGGCCCGGTCATCATCGGCGAAATGACCTGCCTCGACTGCCATTCGAGCGAGGACATGCTGAAGGCCAACCTCAGCGAGAAGAGCGTCGATCTGGTCAAGAAGGCCAAGGACGACGGCTGAGGCGGCTCCGTACCCGAGCTGGAAGCTTGGGAAAAGGTCATCATTTCCGGTCGCGACGCCGACGCCTTCCTCGCCTCCGATCACGGACAGCTGGGTTGCCAGGCCTGTCACGGCGGCGCGGACGATTACCGCTTCGAAACCATGGAACAGGCCCACGAGGGCATGGTCGTCGATCCCAGCGCTCCGGGGCTGGGCGTCTGCGACGGTTGCCACGGCGCGGTCGTCGCCTCCTCGGCGAACAGCCTGCACACCAACGCCTGGGGCTACAAGGAGCTGATCGAGCACCGCACCGGCGCGGCTCCCGGCAGCTACGACGCCCCCTTCGAGGACAGCTGCAACACCTGTCACACGACCTGCGGCCAGTGCCACGTCAGCCGTCCGGCGAGCGTCGGCGGCGGCCTGGTCAAGGGGCACAAGTTCGGCAAGCCCCACATGACAAACCAGTGCACCGCCTGCCACGGCAGCCGCATCGCCGTGGACTACTTCGGCGAATCCGGCGCTCTGGGCGACGGCGGCGGCCTGCCCGGCAACGTGCGGGACGTCCACTGGAGCAAGCTGATGCAGTGCACCAGCTGCCACTCTTCGACCGAGATGCACGGCGACGGCGGCGGCGACGCGCGGCCCGAGGGCCATTACACCCACCGCTACCAGGTGGAGTCGATGCCCCGTTGCGACAGCGCCGAATGCCACGCGTCGGACGTGTCGACCGGGCAGTACCACGTCCACCACAACGGCGGCGAAGCCGACTGCCACGCCTGCCACGGCAACGGCGCGGCCAACGAACTCGACTGCAATACCTGCCATGGCGCGGGCTATGCGCTGACGATCGAGTATCCGCTGCCGACCCTGCAGTGCAACGTGTGCCACTCGCAGCCCTACAAGAACTGCCAGAGCTGCCACTCCAACGGCGTGGGCGGCGGCTACGACGAAGAGGCGATCACCAGCGAGGGCATGCTGAAGATCGCCAGGAACCCGCGCACCGATACGCGGCCCGAGTACGATTACGTGCTCGTGCGCCACGTGCCGGTGGACGGCGAGACCTACTCGTTGTGGGGCCTTTCCGCGACCTTCGAGGCCGGCGACGAGCCGACCTGGAAGTACGCTTCGCCGCACAACGTGATCCTCGAGACGCCGCAGACAACCGTGAGTGAGGGCCAGTCCTGCGGGGCGAGCTGCCACAACTCGGAATATTATCTGCGAGCTGCGGATATCGCCGGAGAGTACGACGAGGCCGTGAACCAGCCTTTCGTCATTCCCGAAGGCAAGTAATGCAACGTCCCGGCCCGGGCTTCTCGCCCGGGCCGGATTCTATCGACCATCCATCCGACCAGTTCGTGTTCAACTCGACGTGGTTTTCCGAAGCCGAGAAGGACGAGGAGTGAATTCATGAAAATGCGAGGAATCCGCTGGGCGTTGTTGTTGATCGCCCTGCTGGCTGTTGTCGGTTGTTCCGACAAGGACGACGATTACATCGTGAGCGATGTCTTCCCGACCGTCGCCGACGCCGTCGAGGCCGTGATGAACGACAGCGCGTTGACCGTGGGCGCGATCAGCGCCGACGTGCTGGCCACCGAACTGGTCAACGAGACCTACACGGTGATCGACATCCGCAGCCTGGACGCCTACAACGCCGGGCACGTTCCGGGCGCCTACCACAGCTCGCTGGGCTCGCTGCTGAGCGACGTGGGCACGACGATCCCCGTCGACAAGGAATTCGTGGTGGCCTGCTACAGCGGCCAGAGCGCCGGCCACGCCGTGGTCGCGCTGAAGCTGATGGGCTACGACGCGAAGACCCTGCTCTTCGGCATGAGCAGCTGGCACACCAGCCTGTCGGGCTCGTGGGACAACAGCATCGACAACCTGCTGGCGTCGGCCGAGACGACCAACAACAACGGCGGCCTGACCGTGCACGCCTATCCCGAACTGCGGGATTACGACACGCAGACCTGTGTCGCGGCGCGCGTGCAGGAGATGCTCGATAACGGTTTCCAGGGCATCAGCTACTCCGAGATGGTCACCAACGGACTGGACAACTACTTCATCGTCAACTACTTCGGGGAAGCGGATTACCTCGGCACCGGCACCGCCGGCGTTCCTGGCCACATCCCCGGCGCCTACCAGTTCACGCCCTACGCCAGCCTGGACCGCGATGCGATGCTCTCGAACCTGCCGACCGACAAGACCATCGTGGTCTACTGCTGGACCGGTCAGCATTCGAGCCAGGTCACCGCGTTCCTGAACGTCATGGGCTATGAGGCCCTGAGCCTGAAGTTCGGCTCGAACGCCCTGTTCCACGACGAGCTTTCCGCGCACGTGTGGAACGGCACGACCAACGAGTACCCGCTGGAGGTCGGCAGCGGCCCGACGCCCCAGTTCTCGGCGATGGCCGAGGCCGCGGAAGCGCTGTTCAACGACAGCGCGGTGACCGTGGGCGCTATCAGCGCGGACGTGCTGGCCACCGAACTGGTCAACGAAACCTACACGGTGATCGACATCCGCAGCCTGGACGCCTACAACGCCGGTCACATCCCGGGCGCCTACCACAGCTCGCTGGGCACGCTGCTGGACGACGTGGGTTCGACGATTCCGACCGACAAGGAATTCGTGGTGGCCTGCTACAGCGGCCAGAGCGCCGGCCATGCGGTCGTCGCGCTGCGGCTGATGGGCTACGACGCGAAGACCCTGCTGTTCGGCATGAGCAACTGGAACACGGCCCTGTCGGGCTCGTGGGACAACAACATCGACAACCTGCTGGCGTCGGCCGAGACGGCCAACAACAACGGCGATCTGACCGCGCACTCCTTCCCGACCCTCGAAGGCTACAGCGCCGCGACGGTGGTCGAGGAGCGCGTCGAGGAGATGCTGGCCGGCGGGTTCAAGGGCATCTCGTATTCCGACATGGTGCTCGAGGGCCTGGATAACTACTTCATCATCAACTACTTCGGGGAAGAGGATTACCTCGGCACCGGCACCGCCGGAACGCCGGGCCATATCCCCGGGGCCTACCAGTTCACGCCCTACGCCAGTCTGGGCCTGGACCAGATGCTCGAGAACATCCCGACCGACATGCCGGTGGTGGTGTACTGCTGGACGGGCCAGCACTCGAGCCAGATCACGGCCTACCTGAACATTCTGGGCTATGAGGCCCTGAGCCTGAAGTTCGGCTCGAACGCCCTGTTCCACGACGAGCTTTCCGCGCACGTGTGGAACGGCACGACCAACGAGTACCCGCTGGAGGTCGGCAGCGGCCCGACGCCCCAGTTCTCGGCGATGGCCGAGGCCGCGGAAGCGCTGTTCAACGACAGCGCGGTGACCGTGGGCGCCATCAGCGCGGACGTGCTGGCCACCGAGCTGGTCAACGTCATTAAGTTTCGATGTTGTAATCTTTCTTTTTCGGTTTTCATAAACTCTTTTTG
>CAYLMM010000001.1:124987-170091 GCA_964384825.1 uncultured Fibrobacteraceae bacterium | reverse complement strand
TGACGTTTCATCCGGAGGCTGGGAAGGGGTTTTGGAGGGGGTTTTGGGGGTAGGGACTTGATTCGACGCTTCCAATATTTGGTGACAAAGGCCCCCAAGCGGGGCCTTTTTCCTGTTTTATGGGATATTTTCGGGGGTTGATTATCCAATTAGCTGAATTCGGTAGCCAATTCGGAATAATATGTCGACAAAATTAGATATTTTCGACATATTCTATTGACGTGTCGACGCGGGCGTCATATCCTGAAAACGTGTCGGAAAACGGAGGGAATTCGAACATGTCTGTTTCGGGATGGATTCCGGAAAAGCCGTACGATTCACTGCCGGAATTGCCGCCGGATTGCGATCTGGAAACCAAATCCATATTGCGCCGATGCATCGGTGCGCGCGCGGCGCTGGCCGAACTGAAACAGGCCGCCGAATTGATCCCGAACCAGGCGATGCTGATCAACACCCTGCCCGTGCTCGAGGCCCGCGACAGTTCCGCAGTCGAGAACATCATCACCACCACCGACAACCTGTTCCGGCATCTGAACGCCGCCGGCAGCGCGGATCCGGCCACCAAGGAAGCCCTGCGCTACCGGATGGCCCTGAGCGAGGGCGGACGGATGCTCGACCGGCCCTTGGGAACGCGGACCGCGGAGAAGATCTGCACCATGATCCGCGGCGTCGAGATGCGAGTGCGGAAGGTGCCCGGCGTGAAGCTCCTGAACGAGGGGACGGGGCGCATCGTGTACTCGCCGCCTGAGGGCGAGGCGCTGATCCGGGAAAAACTGGCCGATTGGGCGGTCTTCCTCAACGGCGCCGAACACCTGGATCCGCTGATCCGCCTGGCGGTCGGGCACTACCAGTTCGAGGCCATCCATCCGTTCACCGACGGCAACGGCCGCACCGGCCGGGTTCTGAACAGCCTGTTTTTGATGCAGGAGGGATTGCTGACCCTGCCGATTCTGTACCTGAGCCGGTACATCATCGCCCACAAGGAAGAGTACTATCGGCTGTTGCTGGACGTGACCCGCGACGATGCCTGGGAGCCCTGGATTCTCTACATGCTGCAGGCCGTAGAAGAAACCTCGAACTGGACGATCGGCAAGATCGCCGCGATCCGCGAGCTGCTGGAACGAACGGTGGAAATGGTGCGCGAGGGGGCGCCGAAGATCTACAGCCGGGAACTGGTGGAATTGCTTTTCGTGCAGCCCTATTGCAGGATCGCGAACGTTGTCGAAGCCGGCATCGTGAAGCGACAGGCCGCGTCGAGCTATCTGCAGAAGCTGGTTGAGATCGGGGTGTTGGAGGAGAGGCTGGTGGGGAGGGAGAAGTTGTTTGTGAATCCGGGGTTGATGGGGGTATTGGGAGGGTGAATTTCATGTCAGTGTTAGGCGGAGATTGATGAACATGTCTCTAATGCTGATTTTGATAGGGGTATTGGTCGGAGGATTAGGTTGGATCTGGTCCACTCCCCCAAGATATGTGCGGATGTTTGCGATTATTCTAATAGTGATTGCTGCGTTCTTTGAGTACCGCAATCAAGAGAACGAATATGCTCTGTCAGCGCAAACAGGGCTGCTGCGTTCTAAGGAAGCCACTGCCGAAGATAGCGATTTTCCAAAGATCGAGATTGGTAATTCGGGAACAGTATTCGTATTAGCCGGAGATCCAAGTCTACCATTTTTACGCATTCTCAAAGATTGCGAACTGATGATTAGCCGTGTAGGTGGTGAGCTGAAGGTGTCCACGACCATTCGAGACCAGAGCGGTGCGGTTGTGGCGGAAATTCATGACAACGAGTGGCAGATTAACACGGGATCATCGTATGATCGGAATTATTCCGAAACGGCGCTTGAAGTGCTGGATTCTTCAGGTCGTGTTGCACTACAGGTTGTCGCGCTGTCAGATAGAGTGCAATTGCAAGGGATCTGGTACGATGCAAACGGGGACGGTGTCGCATTATGGAGCGCACCTTTAGAGATTGGTGGCGCGTTCATCGAAATGACGGGGCTGCAGAAAAAGAGGTTGGAAGCACCGATAGAGCGAATGTTTCGATATCCCAGTGCTCGCCATTTGGGGGAATTGAGGTCATATTGTGACCAGCTTACTGACTGAGCAGTCAAACAGCTAGCTCACAGAACTGCATCTTGACGTGATAAGATTATGAGAATTCGATAATCGACATCACCCTGCCTCTACAAGTCTGATTTCATCATCGGTCAACTTGTAAAGCCGATAAACCAGAGCATTCATTTCAGCTTCCGCATCAGCGATCTTGGAGTCCAGATCAAGGATTTCCGAGTCAAGTTTGATCACTTGTTTCCGCAGGGCGGCGTTGTCGGAACGTCGAAGTGAGAGCAAGGCCTTGACAAGTTTCTTGGCCTTGAATCTTTCGGTAATGTTCGTTGAACGGGTGATATGCCGCCACTGCGCGGCGATGAACGGCGCCTCATTCTCGTCGGTGACGATTGAGGCAAGAGTAAAACCAGCACCAATAAGACACACTTCTCCCGCATTATCTTCAACAGATAAAGAAATGCCTGGTTTGAGTACTGCCTCAATCTTATCAAGCCTCAAGGTGAGATAATGTTCACGTTTATCTTTGGCCCATGAAGTCTTTTCACGAGCGGAGAGCATGTTCGGAGCTTCGGTTTTCCATTCGGCCATGGATTTCACATCGGCCCATAGACAATCTTCAGTCTGAATATTGTCCGAGCATTGTTCTGCATTCAGGCGGCGTTGAACGAATACAATCTTGTCGCGATGTTCTGTATGTAGTACTTCCAGATGACGAGCCATGGAACCAATTTCTTTCCGAATTTTACTGGAAGCATTGGGGATCGGGAGCGGAGCTAGGAATTGTGTCTCGATATCGTAGAAGCCGCCAACCTTTGGACGTGCCAGTTCCTTGAATATATGGTTCAAGAGTGGCGAATTCAGCAAGCCATATAGATATAAAAGATTATCTGGATTTGCGGGTTCAATTCCATAAACACGCCCACCTAAGAATGTTAACGATCCGGATTCATCACATGACACACGTAACCCAGGTGCAGTTCCAGCGATCAGGAGCTTAGGTTTGCGCATACGCTCTAAATTCTGAGGGCGACTGAAGCAATACCAACATTCATCGTCGAATCTGCCATGCTCCCGTGATGTAAGAACTTTTTTATGCTCTTTTAGATGTTTAAAAACTGCCGGAAAAGACGATTCCATGGTCACGTCAGATATTAGATTAGGTCCAGAACATGAAACATCGTAAGGGAATAGTAAGCACTCCTTGGGTGCAATTGCACAATACCGTTTGACAAGTGCACCTGAAGCAAGTGGAACCACAATCGATCCGTTGCCAAAATTTTGTCCACAATCTTGAATATTGACAACAAACGCCTCGTCACACCCGGTCTTTATCCCTTGGTATATTGCACAAGTTACTTTTGCGTCGCAAAGTTTTGGAAATGTATTGCTTAGTCTATTAATTAGTTGCATCGAATCATGCGGAACCATATTCCATGAAGAGCATTTATCGAATGTTGAATAGGATGCAATTTCTACACTTTTCTGCCAATCAACATGGGAGATATCACCATCCGGAGCAAGATAAAAGCGCACAGTATCGTTAGGGCTGCCTGAAAAAAACTGTAATGCAGTGTATGTAATTGCTTCCTTAAATACCTGATAGCTTTTGAAGTCAATCAAACGATCGAGGCTGTGTAGGCGCATGATCTTCTGTCGCAACCCGATACCGTACTCGTTTTTGAGCCACAGGCTCGGCGCGATATATCCCATGCGTCCCTTGGGGCTGAGAAGTGAGATACCCATTTCGATGAAAGGCAGATATAGATCGAAATTACCGGTCTGGGTGCTTTCGTATCTGGATTCCCCGTCAGATGCCTTGGCTTCGATATAATAATCGCTCTCGTCCTTTTTCATTTTCCGGAAATTTTGAAGTTTTACATACGGTGGATTTCCGATCACGCAATCAAATCCTCGCTCGGATACCGGGATGTCCAAACCTAGGGCTTCGGGAAAAGCTTCGATCCAGTCGAACACATTTACGCTTTCCTGAACTTGTGCACCGAGATCATTAAAAAGGGTATCCGGATGTTTGCGATTGTAGAAATCATTGAAGTCAGGGCCGACCAGGCTGTTGCCGCAGCGGATGTGTGAGTCAAGGTTGCTCAACGGTTTTCCGGGGAGGGCCGTGTTGAGCCAAAGCGCAAGCTGGGTTATTTCGACGGACTCGGGGTTTATGTCAACTCCGTAGAGATTATTCGACAGTATGGAGCGAATATTGGCATCGTTGTCGAATAAGCTTTCAGTTCCTTCGATGCGTGCTCTTTCATCCGCAATTGTGCGCCGTTCCATCAGAAGAAATTGGAGAGCCTGGATAAGAAATGCTCCGGAGCCGCATGCGGGGTCTAACACTTTCACATTATTGAGCTCCTTCTCATACTTGTCTAATGCATGGATCAGATGGGTGGCTTTGTTGTCTGGTATACGTTTTCGACGTTTCGAGGTCAAAAAACGACGATAGTCATTGATATCTTTCTCAGGAAGCATTTCACCCAACTCTATACCGATCTCGGCGCGTATGTCGGCCAATCGGGCACCAACGGTCTCCTTGACGATGTAGCCGGTCACCCATTCGGGGGTGTAATAGACGCCGTCGCGTTTCCGCTTGTTGACGGTCGCCAGTGTTTCCTTGCCGTCCGCTTCGGCTTCCATGTATTCGAGATCGGTGATCGATTGCTCGAAGATACGGCCGAGGGCATAGAGCGTGATAGTGCGCTGGTGGTCGGCGCCGTGGGTTCCGAAGTTGTAGTTCGCCGACAAGTAGAGGAGGGTATTCTTGTCGGTTGCCAATGTCTCCGCAGACTCGCCTTGGCCTTTGGCGCAGAAGACATGATTGGGAATACAAATGGCTTCCAGTTCGGGCAGTTCCTCAAATAGTCCGCCGTTGAATCGATTGATCTTATGGTCGGGGGGGAACGGTCCACCGTCGCGCATGGCGCGGAACAACTGTTTTACCATGTCCCAGATGTTCGAGAAATCAGGTGAGTAATTGGGGCTAGTGCTCTCGCGGGCCAGCATGTCCCGAAGGAGGTCGTTCGGGAAGTCGAGGGCTTTCCCCATATCCTCGCAGAAAAGGATGAAGATGCAGCGATCAAGGAAGCGCTGCGTCAGCTTCACCAGGGTGCCGCGTGTTCCATCGAAATTCGGGTTTGCGGCGATTATGGCCTGATATACGGACTCGCGATAGCTCTGATATTCCTTGTAGAATCCTTTTTCGAGTTCCTTCTCATGAACCCACTGATCTTCGATAATCTTCTCAAGTCCGCTTTTGCCGAAATTGGCCAGCATCATCTCGCATTGAAAAATTTTCCAGAACAGGAAGCGCTGAAATGCGGGTTCCTCTCCGTCATCGATCAGCGAAATGTCGCATCCTGCGGGCGACTTGATGAAGAATCGCTGGTAATGGGAATCGCCGACACGCCTCAGATAGAGGCGGAATTCGTTCATGTCGGTAACGATTCCCCAATTCGGAGTCAGCGTGGAGTGGCTGTCGGTCGCGTCGAAAGCGTATTTCAGGTAGTCGAAACACTGCTTGACGGGAGAACGATCGTTGTCCTTGCGTTTTTGGGGGGTGTCGAGTCCGGACCGGATGTCCTTGAACTCGCAAAGAACCTGGGGGATGGCTGGGACTCCATCCTTGTCCCACCAGCCGAGGGCCAGGTCGGCGGCTCCGGTTCCACCGGTTTGTCCAGCGCCGGGTACTGCGAACTGGGGGTTCAGGCAGTATCCTGAATCCTCGCCTTGTTCTCCGGTTCCCCAGTAATTCCAGATTTCCCTGAAGAAGATGTGGTCGAATTGGGCCTCAAGCTGTGCCTCCGTACGGGTTTTATCCCGCTCATTCCATTTGCGGAGGCGATCGAGGAGACGATCATCCTCGCCTGATTCGAGATATTGCCTGAAATCGGGTTCCCAGCGCGAGTGAAGATAATCGTCGGAGAATAAAAGGTTGTGTTCCATATGAATGCCGTATGTCGCTAAAGGGACTGCATTACAAGAATTGGTGGGATTTTATGATAGTGTGCGATGGCGGTCAATGATCGACCTATCTCGTATCGGGCTCAGTTCAAAAAAGATAGCCGAATGCAACAAATACTGTAGCGGGAAACCGATTCAGTTCGGTTTCCCGCGTATTTCGTGCGTCGTTCGCCAGACCGCGCGGCCCTAGTCGATCGCGTACTTCACTGTCACCACCGCCTTAACAACCTTCTCCACCGTCCGAGTATCATAGGTCCCGTAATCCGAGACCATCGTCGAGTTCACCGGCGTGATCTGGAACACGCCCTGGCTGGCCGAGCGCAGCGAGCCGACCTCGCTGCCGGAATTCACGGCCAGCTGCTCGGCCCGTTCGCGGGCGTTGCGGGTGGCGGCGCCGAGCATCTCGATCTTCAGGTCGTCGATCTTCGAGAAGAAGAAGCTGGGCTCCCAGCTGCGGAAATCGACGCCCTTCTTGATCAGGGCGCCCGATTCGCGGGCCAGCTTCTGCACCAGCGCCACGTCGTCCGACTCCAGGCTGATCCGCTGCATCAGGTTGTAGCCCAAAATTTCGCCGGTGCGCATGCCCTTGTCGGTGAAGCGGTACTGGGGGTCGGTCTGGACCGGGGCCACCTGGACGTTCGCGCGCGGGACGCCGTTGCCCTCCAGCCAGGTCAGCACGACCTCGAGGCTGCGTTCGACCTCGGCGTAGGCGGCGGTCAGCTGCGAGCCCTCCGCGGCGACCGATCCGCTCCAGGAGGCGGCGTCCGAGGTGATCTGCCGTTCGGCGTAGCCCTTGACGGTGATCGTCTGGGCGCCGGAGCGGGCCTTTTCGAACGAGCGGCCGAGCAGCAGCGCGCCGACGATCATGCCGACCGCCAGAAAGAAACCCAGGGATGAGATGGCCGAGCCGTGTCCGTTGCGATCCTGCGCCATGATCCGCTCCTTTTGGGGTTGTATCCGAGGCGTCCGTGCGGGGGGCCTCGAAGCTCACGGTAATGATCACTCCGGGATTCGTCAAACCGGCGGCCCGGAATCGATTTTCCCCGCGCCCGCCGCTTGCGCCGCCGGGGGGGAGGCTGCCATAATGGGCCCGATCCCGCCGGCGGCCCGCGCCCGCGGACCGGTGACCACGCACCCGGAGAATCGATGATGCTGCGCCCTGTCCGCTCGGCCGTATTCCGTTCCGTCCCGGTGATCGCCGCGGCGGTCTTCGCCGCGATCGCGTTGCCGGCCGTCGTCGAGGCGCAGGGGGAGGCGCAGGCGGCGGCGCAGGCTGCAGTTCAGGCCGGGTCCGAACGACTGCCCCGCTTCGCCCCGCCGGATTCCGCCGAGATCCGCGAACCCCTCTTCGACTTCGTGCTGAACATGATGGCCGCCGATTCGCTGGGGATCTGGCTGGCCGGCGACATCGATCGGCACTTGCAAAGCCTCGGGCGCGAATCGCTGCTGCCGCTGGACCGCCTGGTGTCGCTCGAGCGCCGCGCCGCCCCGGCGGACCGCGCGCTTCGCCTGCGCGGCCTGATCTCGGAGCGGATCTGGATCCTGACCCTCGACGGCGAGCACGACTTCCCGATGCCCTATTCGATCCTCGGCTACCATCCCGGCAGCCTGGTGGTTTCCGAAGTGATCGAGGTTTCCGAGTGGCGGCTCGGGGATCTGGACCTGGTGGCCGGCGAAGGGGACGACCGCGCGCGCTACTTCATGGCCGACACGGTGGTGCTGCGGCTCGAAAGCGGCCACATCGTGCTGGATGTCGACGCCTGGCTGGACGAGCTGCTGGGCAAGGGGCTGGACGACACCTGGACCACGGGATTCGCCGTCGCCCGCTGCGACGACGGCTGGGTGGGGCTGGGGCTGGGGCGCGGCCGGCGCGGGCGGAGGCTTTACGGCGCCTTCGATTTCGCTTCGGACAAGGTCAAGCCCCACGGCGACGATCGCGAGAAGGCGCTGGTGCGCGTCTGCCGGCCCTTCACCCGCATCCCGGCCGATTCCCCCAGCCGTCCCTGGTCCTGGGACCGCTGACCTTCCATCCGGGCCGTTTCACGCGATGTTTTCCCTTGATGTCTTCCCATGTTCGGAACCGAAAACCGGCCCGGCGGCGTTGCTCGGGCCTTGCGGCGGTGGTAATGTGGGTGCATGGACTCCCGTCGACGGCAGGAACGGGTTCTGATCAACGTGGGCGGCCGCGTCCAAGGAGTCGGATTCCGCTGGTTCATCCTCCAGGAGACGCGCTGGCTGGGGGTGGTCGGCACCGTCGAGAACAGGATCGACGGCACGGTCCGCATCGTGGCCGAGGGCCGTCGCGACGCCTTGGTGCGGTTGATCAACAAGGCGGCCGAGGGCCCGCCGGCGTCCCGCGTCGACGCGGTGGACGTCGAATGGGGCGGCCGCATTGAGGATTTCCCGGATTTCCGGCTGATCCGCTGACCGGTCGGCCTTTCTCTTCGCCCCCGCGAGGAGCGTCATGCCTCCCACCCGCACCTGCGAAGATCTCCGCACCCTGCTGCTGCGCATCGACGGCCGCGGCTACAAGGCGTACGCCGATTGCCGCGGCTCGTGGCAACTGCCCTGCGGGACGCTCCGGATCGATCACGTCCAGCCCGATCCCTACGCCGCGCCCAGCCGGATCCGCCTGCAGGTGGCGGCCAGCCGGATCGAACTGCCCGAGGCCCTGCGCCGCGATCCTGTCCGCAGGTTGGCCCTGGCCGATTTCCTGATCCGGGCCTTCGCCGGCGCGATCAAACGCCGTTGCGCGGGACGCCGCGGCGGCGTGCTGGGCGGGATGGTGCGGATCGATTGCGGCGGCCAGGAGGTGATCGAGCGTTCGGCCCTGGCGATCGCGCCGGACGGCGGGGCGGAGGTGCGGTTCACCGTGTCGCTGCCGTCCTTCGGCCGCCGGGTGGCCGGCGGCGACGCGGTGCGCGTGCTCTGCGAGGAACTGCCGGTGGTGGCGGCCGATTCGCTGTGCTGCGCCAAGCTGCCGCAGGATCAGATGCACGCGATGGTGGCCTGCGTCGAGGATCAGCATGCCCTGCGCGCCCAGCTGGCGAAGCGGGGTCTGGTGGCGTTCGTGGCCGACGGCTCGATCCTGCCCCGCCTCAGCGGCATCGACGATGGACCTCTGCCCGCGGAACTGGCCGAGGTCTTCGTCGCGCCGCCGGAATTGCGGGTCGAACTGGAGGCGCCCAACGCGGGTCAGATGGCGGGGATGGGGATCCCCCGCGGGGTGACCCTGATCTGCGGCGGCGGTTTCCACGGCAAGTCGACCCTGCTCTCGGCCCTCGAACGCGGCGTCTACGATCACGTGCCCGGCGACGGGCGGCATCGCGTGGTGACCGTCCCGGGCGCGGTGAAGATCAGGGCCGAGGACGGGCGCTCGGTGGCCGGGGTCGACATCTCGGGCTTCATCCGCGACCTGCCGGGCGGCATCGCGACGACCGATTTCAGCAGCCCCGACGCCAGCGGTTCGACCAGCCAGGCGGCGGCCATCTGCGAGGCCGTCGAGGCCGGCGCGGACTGCCTGCTGATGGACGAGGACACCTGCGCGACCAACTTCATGATCCGCGACGCCCGGATGCAGGCCCTGGTCCGCCGCGATCGCGAGCCGATCATCCCGTTTCTGGACCGGGTGCGCGAGCTCTACGATGCGCACGGGGTCTCCACCATCCTGGTCATGGGGGGCGCTGGAGATTATTTTGAGGTGGCCGATACGGTGCTGGTGATGGAGCGGTGGCTGCCGCGCGACGGGACGGCCGACGCGCTGCGCATCGCCGCGGCCACCGGCTGCGCCCGCGACCGCTCGGGGCTGGAGCCGCTTCTTCGTCCGCGCCGCCGAAGGCCCATCGCCGCGGGGATCAACACCCGCAAGGGCCGGCGCGAGGTGAAGGTGGCCGTCCGCGCCCGCGACCGTCTCGTGCTGGGCGACCGCGAGATCGATCTCGGGTCGGTCGCGCAGCTGGTGGACCCCAGCCAGACGCGGGCGATCGGCTGGCTGCTGGCCTGGCTGAAGGCCGAGGCCGAGCGGTGCCCGGCATCGCTGGCGACCCTGCTGGACAGGGCCGAGCGGATGCTGGACGCCTCGGGGCTCGATGCCGTGCGGGGACGCCCCGAACCCGATCTGGCCCGGCCGCGTCGCTACGAATTCGCGGCGGCGCTCAACAGGCTCCGCGGCGCGCGATTCGCGCAGGAAGAGCAGGCATGAACCGACATGAAGCGCGGGTGCGCGGCGAATCGCGGAAGGCCGCGGACCGGTTCCTGATCTCGATCGATGTCGACGGCACCCTGATCAATACCGAATACGACGACGGGCTGCGTCCGCGCGAGATCGCGGCGGTCCGGGCCGTGCGCGCCGCGGGCCACGAGGTCGCCCTCTGCACCGGCCGCAACGAGCTTTCCGCCGCCCGGATCGTCGCCTCGGCCGAGGGCGCTCTCGACGGCGGGCCCCTGGTGCTGCTCAACGGGGCGGTCGTGCTCTGCGGCGATCCGCAGCGCCGTCTGCGCCACGCCACGATGCCGCGGGACGTCGTGCGCCGGCTGGTGGATGTCTTCCGCCGCTTCCGCCTGGCGCCGATGCTCTTCGACAGCGACGACAAGGGCGGCGTGGTGACCCACGAGGACATGGCGATCAACGCGGTGCTCGGGCGCTATCTCTCGCGCCGGCGGCAGACGGTGGGCGGCATCGTGACCGTCGACGACCTGGCCGCGGTTCTGCCCGCCGCTTCGCTGGAACTGGGCACCATCGACCGGGACGAGCCGATCCTGGCCGCCTCCGAGGCGATCCGGGCGGAGATGGGCGACCTGGTGCGCGTGATCAACACGCGCTCGCTGCTGGCCGACGAGTCTTACCTGTGGATGGAGGTCTACCACCGCGACTGCGACAAGGGCAGCGGGGTGAAGGTCCTGGCCGCGGAACTCGGCTTCCGGCGCGAGCGTATCGTCGCGATCGGCGACAACTACAACGATCTGGACATGTTCGCCGCCGCCGGCTGGCCGGTCGCGATGGGCAACGCGCCGGCCGAGGTCCGCCGGGCCGCGGCGCGCGTCGCCCCGCACGTGGCCGACCACGGCGCGGCGGTGATTCTCGAGGAGATAGCCGACGGGATCTTCCCGTCCGACCTTGCATGAGCGCTCCGGCGCTCGGGAGGAACGATGTTCGACAGCCACTATCCCGACCGCAGCGACGGCGGTCCGCTGGCCTTTCCGCAGGAGGAGGAGTTCCGGCGCATGGGCTACGCCTTCATCGACCTGATGGTGGAGTACATGCACGGCCTGGAGGGACGACGGGTCTACGGCCCGGTCTCGCCGGCCGGCCTGGACGATCTCTTCGACGAGGAATTCCCCGAGGACGGCCAGCCTTTTGACGACCTGCTGCAGGAATGTCGCAGCAAGGTCTTCCCCAACTCGATGGCCATCGGCAGCCGGCGCTATTTCGGGATGATGAATCCCGCCCCCTTGCCGGTCGCGATCTTCGCCGACGGCCTCTGCGCGGCAATGAACCAGAACGTCGCGTCGTGGCGCCACGCCCCGGCGGCGACGGCGGTCGAGAAGCGCGTCATCCGCTGGCTGTGCGGCCTCTTCGGCCTGGGAACGGAGTCCTTCGGCACCCTGACCCCGGGCGGTTCGATGGCGAACATCACCGGCCTTAAGCTGGCGATCAACCGCAAGCTCGGCCGTTCGATGACGCGCTTCGACGGCAGCGAGGACCCGGTCGGGCCCGACCTCTCGCGGCTGACCTTCTACGTTTCCGCCCAGGCCCACTACAGCTTCGACAAGGCCGCCGACCTGCTCGGTCTCGGCCTCGGACAGCTGCGCAAGATCCCCGAGGACGACCTGTTCCGCGTGGATCTCGACAAGCTCGAGGACGCCATCCGCAGCGACGCCGCCGCGGGGCTGGAGCCGTGCTGCGTGATCGGCATCGCCGGCACCACGAACTCCGGCAGCATCGACAAGCTCGACCGGCTGGCCGAGATCGCCGAGCGCCACGGCTGCTGGTTCCACGTCGACGCGGCCTACGGCGGCGCGGTCATCCTCTCGGACAAGTACCGGCACATGCTGCGCGGCGTCGAGCGGGCCGATTCGATCACCGTCGATCCGCACAAGTGGTTCTACGTGCCCTTCGAGGCGGGCGGCATCCTGGTGCGCGACGGCGATTTCCTGCGCCACAGCTTCCTCGTGCGGCCCGAGTACTACATGGAGCAGGCGCGGATGGCCGAGGACGGCCTGCCCGACTCGTACGAGGACCGCCGCGGCTTCCACAAGGGCGACAAGGTCAACTTCTTCCAGTACGGGATCCAGGGCAGCCGGCGGTTCAACGCGCTGAAGTTCTGGCTGACCTTGAAGATGACCGGCCGCCGGGCCTACGCCGAATGGATCGAGAAGGACATCGAGCTGGCGCGGTCGCTTTCGGGGCTGCTGCGGCGGGATCCGAGCTTCGAGCTGCTCGGCCCGAACACCCTGGGCATCTGCACGGTGCGCTGGGTCCCGCGGGTGCCCGACGGCGAGCCGGCCCTGACGCCCGAGGACATCGACGACCTGAACCGTTCGCTGCAGGCCCGCATCGAGAGCAACGGCGATTCCTGGTTCAGCCACACCATCCTGAAGGGGCGCGTGGCGCTGCGGATGAACGTGGAGAACCGGAACATGGACACAAGCGACATCGAACGGCTGCTGCGGGTGCTGCGCCGGACGGCCCAGTCGCTGCTGACCGAACGGTACGGCGACGCCGCCCGGCCCGACGGGGGATTCGGCGGCAGGGGGAGAAGGCCGTGATGCGGATCGTGGCGCGAGTCATCCTGCTGGCGACCTTCTGCCTCGCCGCGGCGGCGGTCGCCGGGCCGCCATCTTCGCCGCGTTCGCGGGCGCCGGGCGGCGAACCTCCCGCCGATTCGGCCGGAGTCGTGCGCGTGCGCGCGTTGCCGGCGTCGCAGGAGGCCGCGCCGGGCGGGCGCGTCGTCTTCGCGGTGGCCTACGAGATCGATCCGGGCTGGCATCTCTACGCCCACGGCGACAGCGTGTTCATCGGCATCGACCTGAAGGGACTGGACAAGGCGCCGCTGGACTCTATGATCGTGATCTACCCCGAGGGCGGGCCCGGCGTCTTCTTCGGCGAGAAGGTGCGGCTGCTGGCCGGAGCGGGGAGAGTCGAGATTTCGGGACGGCTGGCCGCGGACGCCGATCTGCCGCTGCGGCTGGACCTTGAGTTCGAGGCGCAGGCCTGCGACGACGCGATCTGTCTGGCGCCGGCCCGACTGCCGGCGGTTGTGAATCTGACGCGGGCCGCCGGCCCGCCGTCGGAGAGGGAGGACTGAGGTGGCCAGGATCCTGCTCGTCGAGGACTACGAACCCAACCGCATGCTCATCGCGCGGATGCTCGAGAAGCTGGGGCACGAAGCGGTCGAGGCCGGCAACGGCAAGGAGGCCCTGGACATCCTGGGCGATCCACCGGCAGCCGCGCCGGCCGCCGACGCCCCGGACGATCCGATCGCCGCGGTGCTGCTGGACGTGCAGATGCCGGTGCTCGACGGCCTGGACACCACCCGCCGCCTGCGCGAGATCGGGTGGACAGAACTGCCGGTCATCGCCCTGACCGCCCACGCCCTGACCGGCAACCGCGAGACTTGCCTGAAGGCGGGCATGAACGACTACCTGGCCAAGCCGCTGACCCTGGACATGCTGCGCGCGACGCTCGGGAAGTGGCTGCCGGCCGACTGATCCGGGGCGGGTCAGGGCCGATAGCGGCGGCATATGACGATGGCAAAGGGGCGGGGGCCCGCAGGCTCCCGCCCCTCGTCGTGTCCGCTTCGTGCGGCCGGTTCGCGGTCAGTCCAGGTTGGCGAAGATCTGGTCGAAGGCCTCGCGCATCCCGGCCTGCAGCTTCGCGACCTGCTCCGTCGTCCACTGCGAACGGTCGCCGCGGATGAAGGTCGTGCGGTCGACGCGGTTGTCGAAGCGGCCGACGGGCAGATGAAAGGTCTTGCCGTGGGCCTCGACCGTCACCGCGCCCGGCTTCTGCGACGTCTCCAGCAGATGCGCCATGTCGTCGCAGCCGTAGTCGTTCATCATCACTTCGATCGGCACGCCGTGGTGCAGGATGGAGCCGGGATCGTTCGGATCGGCCCGCGCGTCGTTCTTGCGCCGGGACTCCTCCGGCGTGACCCAGATGTACAGCACCGACGCCTTCTCCAGCATCTCGGGGCAGAGCATGCGCAGCGAGTACTGGTAGCCCCAGGGATCGGGCAGGGGCATGTCGGAGCCGTCCTTGCCGCCGCGGGCGAACTCGACCACGACGGTCTTGCCCTCGAGCGAATCGGGCACCTCGGCGACCTTGTCGCGCAGCAGCTGGGCGGCATCGTCCTCGATGGCGGCTTCCAGCGCCGCGCGCCTGGCCGGGTCCAGCGATCCGAAGACGGGCTCGGCGCCGACCTTCGCCCGCGCCGCGTCGTAGCGGTCCAGCAGCCAGGGCGCGGCCTGCGCGGGCGCGGGCCGCCGGCCGGCCGTCATGTCGTGGTAATCCTCGTTCAGCAGCTCCATCAGGGTGCCCCAGTCCAGGGGGTTCTTCATCGGCAGGCTGTCGTCGTCGAAGAAGACGCCCTGCTCGCCGAGGGCCCTCATCTCCTGGCTCACCCGGCGCATCATGTGCACGTAGGGATAGTCGTCGAGCTGGACGGTGTGGCCGATGCCGAACTGCTCCTCGCATTCGGCGGGCGTGAGTCCGGCCAGATACTTGCGAACCTCGGATTTGCCGGACGCGGGCAGGGCGGTCAGCAGCAGGATATCGATGTGCTTGGACATGGCTTCAACACTCCGTAGGAAATTCCGGAGCCGGCTCCGGAGATGGATACGCGGCGGCCGCGTCGTCGATCCGCCCAGAATAGGACCCGACGCGGCCGTATCGCAAGTTCGAGTTGGCGCCGGCGGCCGATCGCCCGCCGCGGGTCAGGCCTCGGCCGGTCCGACCGGCGGTTCGATCGGCACCGGGGGCGGGGCCTCGGGCGCGTCGATGGCCCTGCCGCGGCCGCGCAGGCGGCGCGCGCCGAACCAGCCGATCCGCACGCAGATCCAGTACAGCGCCGGAATCGCGCTGAGGATCAGCACCGTGCTCGAGGCCAGTCCGCCGATCGACGACAGCGCCAGGTTCTCCCAGATGTCGCGTCCCTCGACCTCGGTCAGCTTGATCAGCAGCGGCAGCATGCCGGCGATGGTGGTGCCGCTGGTCAGCAGGATCGAACGCATCTGGATCCGGGTGCCGGTGCAGATCGCGTCCTTGAGCAACTCCTTGCGCACGTCGCCCGGCAGGCGCCACAGGTCGACGCCGCCGATGCGGTCCTTGCCCGGCACCGTGTCGGCGCCGTAGCCGCGCTCGGCCACCGCCTCGCGCACCTGCAGCCGGAAGCGGTTGACCAGCAGGATGGCGTTGTTCACCACGATCCCGAACAGCAGCACCAGGCCGATGCGCGCCGAAGAATCGAAGGTGGTGTCGGTGGCCCAGAAGATGCCGATCACCCCGACCAGCGCCATCGGCAGCGACATCAGCACCAGGATCGGCAGCTCGAAGCTCTCGAACAGGGCCGCGAGGGTCATGAAGATGAACGCCGCGGTCAGCCACAGCACCGTGTTCATCTCCTCCTCCTCCTCCTCGCTGAACTGCTCGCCCGAGACGTCCTCGGCGGTGTAGCCGTAGGGCAGCTCGATGCCGGCGATGACGTCCTGCAGGAAGCGCTGGCGCATCTTGTCGGTGCCGATGTACTCCCAGTTGATCTGCATCTTGTAGCGCTGGTCCTCGCGGTTGATCGTGGTGATCACCGGGCGCTGCTCGAGGGCCACCAGATCCGCCAGCCGCACCTTCGCGCCGGTGGCGGTGGTCATCGTGTGGGAGGCGATCTGGTCGTACTGGATGGTCTCGGCGCTGCTGAAGGCCATCTGCAGGCGCTTGTTCTCGCCGTCGAGCATCATCTGCCAGGGGAACTCCACGCCCAGCAGGCGCCGCAGGTAGGAAACGACCTCCATCACCGACATGTGATGCGAGGCGATGGCGTCGCGGTCGATGACGATGACCGATTCGTCGGTGCCGGCGCGGTCGAAGCGGTCGCCGCCGGTCAGCCGCACGTTGCGCACGCGGCGGTTGCGGTCGAGCCGCGCCATGGTCGTCTGGCAGATGCCGTCGAGGACCTTGCTGTTGTAGCCGGTGATCTTCAGCAGCGAGTTGCTCATGCCGCCGCCCCGGCCGCCCTTCATGTAGGGATCGCCGAAGCCGTTGATCCAGATGAACATCCCGCCCAGTTCCTCGGCCCGCAGGATCAGCTTGTTGCGGAAGAGTTCGGGATATTCGGTGCGCAGCATCTCCTCTTCGAAGTTCACGGTCATGTAGGCGCGGTTCTCGGCGCTCCACGATTTCATCTCGACGCCCTCGGGCACCGGCAGCAGCTCCTGCTCGAACTTCTTCATGGTCTCGGTCGAGAGCAGCACGTCGGTGCCGACCGGACGCTCCAGGTAGCAGACCAGCGTCTCGCGGTCCTGCTGGCGCCAGAAACCGCCCTTGTCGATCTCGTTCTGGTAGACCCACACCGCGCCGGCGGCGACGGCGAAGAAGCCGACCACCGGCAGGAACCAGAAACGCACGTTGAAGGCGGTGATGCGGGAGACGTAGGCCACGAACACGCCGACGCCCAGGACCAGGGCGGCCGAACCAGCCAGCCACGGCCAGAAGTCGACGGCCTCGCGGCGGCCGACGATCAGCGCCATGGCCGCGAAGGCGATCACGGCCAGGATCAGCACGGCGGCCGACCAGCGCTTCAGCAGCGCCAACCCGACCGGACCCTCGGCCTCGTCGGCGGCCGGCGCCGGGCGCGCCATCTCGTTGTCGGCGGTGCGGCGCAGGGCCACCGGGATGAAGCCGAAGGCCACGAAGATCGAGGCCAGCATGGCGATCCCTACGCTGACGGCCAGCGGCACGTAGTACAGCGCCAGGCGGCCCGAAAGGAAGATGAACGACAGGAACGCGACCACGGTGGTCATGGTGGTCGCGGTGATCGGGAAGGCCACTTCGCGGGTGCCGTTGATCAGGGCGCGGCGCGCGTCGTCGTGTTTGCGGCGGACGAAACGCCGGTGGATGGCGTCGAGTACCAGGATGCTGTTGTCCAGCAGCATCCCGAAGCAGACGGTCAGCCCGCTGATGGTGATGAAGTTGATCGAGATGTCCAGGAAGTAGAACAGCGACAGGCAGATCACGATCGCCAGCAGGATCGAGCTGATGACGATGGCGGTCAGCTGGACGCGGCGCAGGGCCAGGGCCAGCAGGATGAACAGCAGACCCAGGATCGCCAGCGAGCGGTAGACCAGCTCCTCGAGCTTGTCCTCGAGCTCCTGCCCCTGGTCGGTGTCGATGTCGAAGGTGACCGGGAACGGCAGGTCCTCGCGCAGGTCGGGCAGCGCGGCGCGGATCCGGCGGCTGACGCTGACCGCGTTGGTTCCGCTGCGCTTGGCCACGCTGGCCTGGATCACGTTCTCGCCGTTGATGCGCACGAAGTAGTAGGGGTCGTCGTAGCCCGGATCGAGGTTGGCGATGCGGTCCAGGGTGATCGGCTGGCCGCCGCGGCTGGCGACCACCGTGCCGCGCAGCATCGCGGTGGTGACCGAATCCTGGACGCTGACCGCCAGCTCGCGGCCGTTGCGCCGCACCGCGCCGGCGGGCAGGATGTCGTCCAGGGCTGCCAGACGGGCGTAGACCTGGTCGGCGGTGATGCCGTAGCGCTCGAGCAGGGGGAAGTCCAGCTTCACCCGCAGCAGGGGCAGCGCGCCGCCCTGCAGCTCGACGTCGGCCACGCCCTCGATCGACAGCAGGCGGGGCAGCAGCCACGATTCGGCCTTGTCGCGCAGCTCGTTGGCGCTCAGCGGCGAGATCAGGCTGATGGTCAGGAAGTCGCCGGTGCGGAACTCCTCCGGCACGTAGGGCACGACCTGGGGCTGGGCCGAGGTGGCGGGCATCTGCGAGCGCACCGCGCCGAGCTGTTCGGCCAGATCGAGCTGGGCGAAGTCCATGTTCACGTCGCGGCGGAACGAGACCTCGACCTGGCTGCGGCCGGGCCGCGAGCGCGATTCGATCTTCTCCACGCCGTGCACCTGCCGCGCCGCCTCCTCGACCGGGATGGTGATCGAGCGCTGGACCGCGGCCGGCGAGGCCCCGTTCCAGCGCGTGGTCACCGACAGCGAGGGCAGCTCGGTCTCGGGCATCGCCTCGACCTCGAGCCGGGGCATCGCGTAGATCCCCATGATCACAAGGGCGGTGAACAGCATCCAGGTGGCGACGGGATGGTCGACGCAGGCGCGGATCATCGTTGCTCGCCTCCGGCGTAGTTCCTGTCCAGCCGGCGGTGCAGGAATTCGTAGATGCACGGCGTCAGGAACAGCGTCAGCGCGGTGGCCATCGTCAATCCGCCGAGGATGGTGATCGCCAGCGGCCGCTGCATCTGCTCGCCGGTGCCGATGCCGATCGCCATCGGCACCATCGCCAGGACGGTCGACAGGGTGGTCATCAGGATCGGGCGGAAGCGCAGGCGGCTGGCCTCGAGGATCGCCTCGCGGCCGGGCATCCCCTCCAGGCGCAGGCGCCGGATGGTCGAGACCTTCACGATGGCGTCGTTCACCGAGATTCCCAGCAGCGCCACCATGCCGATCAGCGAGATGATGTTGATCGACTGCGACGCCAGCGCCAGGGTGAAGATGCCGCCCATCACGCCGACCGGCAGCACGGCGGTGATGATCAGCGGGTCGAGGAACGACTCGAACTGCGCGGCCAGGATCATGTAGACCAGCAGGGCCGACAGCATCAGGGCCCAGCCGAGGTCGCGGAAGGAGCTGTTGATCTCGTCCTGCTCGCCGCCGGCGACGAAGTTCACGCCCTCGGGCAGGTCGCTTTCGGCGATCACCCGGTCCACGTCGCGCCAGACGTCGCCGATGCGCCGGTCGGTCACGTCGCTGCTCAGGGTGATCTGGCGGCGCTGGTCGCGGCGGATCACCTCGCGCACCGGACGGTCCTCGTCGAGGGAGACGAAACGGCCCAGCGGGACGGTGCGGCCCTCGCCGATGGTGACCGGCGAGGCCAGCACGGCGTCGAGATCGCGGCGCTTCTCCAGCGGCAGGCGCACCGCGATGTCGATGCGCTGCTCGATCTCGTTGTAGGTGGTCGCCACCACGCCCTGCACGCGGGCCTGCAGTTCGCGGGCCAGCACGTCGGGCTCGAGCCCGTGGCGCAGCACCTCCTCGCGGTCGATGTTGGCCTCGACGGTGGGGTTGCCGAGCACGCGGTCCATCTGCACGTCGGCCAGGCCGGGGATCTCGCGCAGGTGCGGCAGGAGACCGAAGGCGGTCGCGGTGGCGTCGTCGGGATTCTCCGCGACCACGCCCAGGTTGAAGGCCGCCTCGCCGCTCGAGAGGATCTCGCCCAGGCCGATGCCCTCGTCGCGGAAGGTCCACGAGGCGCCGTCCAGCTCCTCGACGCGGCGCAGCAGGGCGGCCTTGACCCGGGCCAGGCGCTCGGCCCCGTCGCGGACCGGATGCAGCATCACGCGGATCCGCGCGGTGTTGGCGGCCGTGTATTCCTTCAGGGCCGCCAGGGTGCGTTCGGTCTCGCCGACCTGGGTGAAGACGGTGTCGACCTCGGGCAGCCGGGCCATCTCGGCCGCCAGGTCCGAAGCCACCGCCTCGGTGCCTTCCAGCGGCGTTCCGTTGGGCAGCTCGAGCGACAGGGTGAAGTCGCCGCTGTTGCGGTCGGGCATGAACGACTTGCGCATCGAGGAGGCTTCCCAGCCGGCCAGGCCCAGCGCGACGATCATCGCGGCCAGCAGCATCAGCTTGTGGTCGAGCACCCGCACCAGCCCCCGGTGGTAGACGTTGTGCAGGCGGGAGAAGAACAGGTCGGCCAGGCGGAAGGGGCCGCGCGATTTCTGCTCGCCGACCGACAGGATCCGCGACGAGAGCATCGGCTGCAGCAGCAGCGCCGTGGTCACCGAGACCAGCAGCGAGATGGTGACCGTCAGGGCCTGGTCGCGGAAGAACTCGCCGGCGATGCCGGGCACGTAGATCACCGGGAAGAAGACCGCGACGGTGGTCAGGGTCGAGGTCACCACCGGGGCCGCGACCTCGCGGGCGGCGCGGGCGGAGATGGCCGCCGTCGTGCCCTCGGGCCGTTCGGCCAGATGCCGCTTGATGTTCTCGAGCACCACGATGGCGTTGTCGACCAGCATACCCGCCGCGAGCGAGAGCCCGCCGAGGGACATCAGGTTGATGTTCACGTCGGCGAAGTACATGAACGCGAAGGTGGTGCAGATGCTGATCGGGATCGAGAGGCAGACCACGATCGGGCTGCGCCATTCCCGCAGGAAGAAGAACAGCACCAGGAAGGCCAGCGCGGCGCCGTAGAGCAGCGAATCGCGCAGTCCGCGGAACGACTCCTGCACGAAATCGGCGTCGCGGTAGATGAAGCGGAAACCGAAATCGGGGTACTCGCTCTTGAGGATTCCGAGCACGCGGTCGACCTCGCGGGTGACCTGGATCGTGTTGGCCCCGACCTCCTTGTAGAGCAGGGCCGAGACGACCGGCACCTCGTCGGTCAGGGTGACGCCCTCGGGCTCCTTGGTCGTGTCCAGCACCTCGGCGACGTCGCCGACGGTGATCATGCCGGCGCCCGCGACGGGGATCTCGGTGCTGCGGATGTCGTCGAGGCTCTCGAACTCGCCCAGGATCCGCAGGGGCAGATGCAGGGGGCCGCGGCGCACGCGTCCGCCCGGGAAACTGACGTTGGCGATCGTGAGCGCGCGGCTGACGTCGTCCATCGTCAGTCCGTAGAGGCGCAGCTTGGAGAAATCGGGCTCGACGCGGATCTCGCGGTCCAGGCCGCCGATGACCTCGGCCTGGCTCAGGCCCTCGACCTGCTCCAGGGCCGGCTTGGCGACCTCACGGCAGAACTCGGTCATCCGCGGCAGGTCGTCGTGCCCCTCGAGCGAGAGGATGGCGACCGGCCGGGCGCTCGGGTCCCAGCGCAGGATCAGGGGCCGCTCGGCGTTCTCGGGGAAATCGTCGCGGTACGAGACCTGGTCCACCGCCTCGCGCAGGTGCAGGTTCGCGAAGTTCATCTCCGTGCCCCAGTCGTACTGCACGGTGATGGTGCTGACGCCCTCGCGGGTGCGCGAGACGACGCGCCGCACGCCCGCCAGGCCGGTGATCCGCTCCTCGAGGGGCTGGGTCACCAGGCGGGCCAGATCGTCGGCCGGGACCTCGGTGTAGCTGGTGATGACCGTCAGGTTGGGATAGTTGATCGCCGGCAACAGGTCCACCGGCAGGCGCCCGAACGAAAGGACCCCGATCAGCACCAGGCCGGTGAAGGCCATGATCACCGCCACCGGGCGGTCGACCGCCGCGCGGATCATCGGTTCGACTCCGCGGCGGCGAACATCCCCGACCAGCGGTCGGCCGGCGGCATGGTATCGCCGATCTTCAGCTTGGCCTCGTGCGCCAGGGTGAGATGGTTGCTGACGACCACCTGGTCGCCCGGGGCGAGCGAACCCCCGCTGTGCACCTTCAGGATCTCGATCCAGTCGCCGTTCTCCAGGCCGGTGTCGACGTACAGCCACTGGGCGCGGTTCTCGGGGATGACCTTGAACACCAGGGTGCGGTTGTCGCGGCTGAGCACGGCGTTGCGCGGCACCATCAGCTTGTCGTGATGGACCCGGGCCGCGATCTCGGCGCGCACGAACATGCCGGGCCGGAAGCGCTGTTCGGGATTGTCGAAGCGCACCAGCACCTCGCAGGTGCGCGAGGCCTCGTCGAGCCGGGGGCTGACGACGTCGACCTTGGCCTGCAGCGTTTCCTCGACCGCCGGCACCGCCAGCAGGACCGGCCGTCCCTGGCGCAGATCGACCAGGTCGGCCTCGAGCACGTTGACCACGGCCTCGAGGCGGGAGTTGTCGTAGATCGAGCAGACGATCTGCCCGGCCGCGGCCTGCTCGCCGGCGACGATCTGCAGGTCGCAGACCACGCCGGCGCTCGGGGCGCGGATGGCGGTGTATTCCAGGTTCAGGCTGGCCCGTTCCTCGGCCACGCGGGCCTCGGCCAGACCGGTGCGCTGGGCGAAGACGTCCTGGCGGAAGGCGCCGGCGTTGATCGCATCGAGCTCCATCGACAGCAGCCGGTCCTGGTATTCGGCGCGGGTCACCTCGCCGCGCGAGAGCATCTTGTCCAGGGCGGCCTTGTCGTCGGCGAAGGCCTTCTCGACCTCGGGGTTGCCTGAGATGTCGTCGCCTTCGGCGGCGATCTGCGACAGGGCCTGCATGTGCCGGAAGCGCGCCTCCTCGAGGGCCAGGGCGTATTCGCGCGGGTCGATGCGGGCCAGGACCTGGTTCTTGCGCACCACGTCGCCGTCGCGGACCAGCACCTGCAGGTATTCGCCTGCCACCTTGGCCTTGATCTCGACCGCACGGGGGGTGCGGACGACGCCGTCGGCGAAGACCGACTGCACCAGATCGCCCCTGTGGACGGGCGCCTGGTCGACCTTGATCGCCTTCTCCTTGCGGGGTTTCTCGACCTGGGCCGAGTCGGCGGCGGCGGTGGAGTCGGCTCCGGCCGCGTCGCCTTCCCCGTTGGCGCAGCCGCAGACCGCCAGAGCGGCGGTCAGCAGCAGGAACGACAGAATCGTGATGGCGTTCTTCATGGGTATCCTGTGCCTTCTCGGCGATGCGGCGCCGGACCGTTACGGGACTGCGGTTTGCTGCGATCGTTCTTGTCGCGGGAGGGGCGGGACGTCCCGCCACCCGCCTTGAAACGCAGGGGACACTGGAATGTTGCGCCGCTTCCGGGATCAATCCGCTTCGCGGTAGACGATGATCTCCATCGGCTCGGGTTCCTCGGTCTCGCCCGCGCTTTCGGCTCCCATCGACGAGAGCGCGGCCGACAACTGGTTGCGCACCAGCACCCAGCGGCCTTCGCCGGCGGGGAAGAGCGCGTCGGCGACGCCGTCGCCGGGGCAGGACATCGCGACCCGCCGCGCGTAGCGGCCCTCGCGGTCGAAGACGTCGTAGGCGAGCATCACGCCCTCGGCCTGGACCCGGCGGCCCTGCGAGGGCAGCACCCACAACTCGTCGTCCATGAAGAACATCCCCATCACGTCGGGATCGAAGTCCGAGATCGAGATCGCCGGCGGCACGGGGTAGAAACGGCCCTGGGCCTCGTACGTGGCCCGGGTCCGGGACATGTCCAGCTCGTCGCGGTCGCGATGCTCGTAGGTGCGGGTGACCACGCGCTGCAGGGCTCCGTCGGAACCGCGGATCTCGATGCTGTAGGCGTCGCGCGCGGGGGCCAGGGCGACGCGTCCGTCGGGCGCCTGGGCGAATCGGCCCCAGCAGAAGTCCGAGGCGACCTCGTCGATCTCCGGCCGGGCGAAGTCCACGGTCACGGAGCTTTCCGCGAAGACCGACTTGCGGGTTCCGTCGGGATTGAATGAATACAGGAAACGGTTCTGCGTCAGCATGCCCTGGGCGAAGGCCTGGTTCATGCCGCAGAGCAGCAGATCGTCGCCTTTGCGCATGCCCTGGACCAGCACCGCGAATCCCGCGCCCCCGGCCGCGCCCTCGCCGCCGCCGGTATCGTAGTCGAAGGTGCCTGCAGGCGATCCGTCGAGATTCACCTTCACGATCCGGCCGGGGAAGATCTGCAGCAGGCCGAGCGATCCGTCGGGCAGCAGGAACATGTCGTTCGGGCGGGTGACCTCGCCGGGACCCTCGCCCTGGCGGCTCAGCGGGTCGAGCGCTTCGCCCTCGGGCGTGAAGACGTGGACCTGCGAAAGCTGTCCGTCGAGCAGCAGCAGCCGGTTCTCGGGATCGACCAGCACCTGGGCGATCACCCCGAAGAGGTTCTCCTCGTCGTCCAGGCCGCCGGCGCGCCAGATTTCCTCGAGTCGCAGGACGGTTTCGCCGCCGGCCGGATCGGCGCCGTTCTCGACGGTCGGAACGTCGGCGTCCGCGGAGACGGGCCCGGCTGCCGCGATCATGAGCAGGGCCGCCGCCAGGGGCAGCAGGAAACGGACGCGCCGGTGCGGGGACGATATCGGCATTGCACTATTGGTCATGATTCTTCTCCGATGGCTTGTTGAACGGGCAAGACGAAAAAGGGTGGATGCCCACCCGGTCAAGCTACCCCAACGGAGCGCGGATGAAAAGGATCACTCGACCGGAAGGGCCAGCCATTCGAGCAGGGCCGCGGCGAGGGTGGCGGGCTTGTCGTCGACCAGGTTGCGCGGAACGATGCGGACCCCGCCGCGGGCCAGCGCGTCGTGGACCGCGACGGTCGTCCTCGACGGCGATCGGGCCAGGGCCAGGGTGACGGGCGCGCCCGCGCCGCGGCCGGTGAACCGGTCGGACGCTGCGGCCGGCCAGGGCCGGGCGGACTCGTCGGGCGCCAGGAACAGGGCGCCGGCGAGGCCGGGATAGTCCAGCGCCAGGTCCAGGCCCGTCGCCGCGCTGTTCTCGAGGGCGGCGATCCGCAGGGGACGGCCCGGGAAGCGGGCCCGGAGCCATTCCGCGGCCGCGATGAGATCCTGGCGTCCGGAATCGGGCCAGGGGCCGCGCGCCGGGGGCCGCAGCCGGGGCTGGGCCAGCACGAAGCCGTTCGGATCCGGATCGTCGGCGTCGAGCCCGGCGGCCAGGGCGTCCCAGACGGCCTGCGCCCGATTCCCGTCGCCGGCCAGGATCAGCAGCACCGGATGGGCCTTCTCCCGGTCCCAGCCCACCGGCAGATGCAGGCTGCAGGGCAGCGCGCCGCCGTCGCCCGGATCGATCGCCGCCACGAAATCGGTGCCGTCGGGCAGGATGCTGCCGGTGCGGCTGTCGCGCAGCAGCAGGTTGTCGACCTCGTTGATGGTCGTGGCCAGCGCCGAGGGATCTCCGCGCGGATCGCGCATCGCCAGGGCCTCCTCGATCAATCCCAGCCGGTAATTCACCGAGGGGACGTCCAGCGGATCGACGGTCTTGAGCCGGTCGCGCGCCGCCGGCAGCCAGCGGCCGCCGAACCGCAGCAGCGGGGTTTCCCATTCGGCGGTCCGGCCGTCGGGCAGGGTCAGGCGCGAGAAGAAGCGGAAGGGGCCGTCGGGAAGCTGGGAGAGGTCGGCCGGCCGCATCCAGCGGTTCAGCCCGGGCTCGATCTCGACCTCCGATTCGGCCGCTTCCCCTCTGACCAGGGGCTGGTCCTTGATGTCGTAGATGTTGGTTTCGAGTTTGCCCGTTCCCGACTGCGAGGTCCAGGCCTCGAGGGTCATCAGGACCGGTTCGCGGCCGACGACGACATCGTCGGGACGGCCTCCGAAGCGCTCGGGGGAATCGGGGCCCAGCAGCAGCGATACCGGAGCGATCCGCACCCACCGGGCCGTGAGCGAATCGCCGGCGGGGTCGGCAGCCAGACGCGGACCCGCGGCGCCGCGGACGGGCATCCAGGCGGCGTTCACGCCCCAGTGCAGGTCGACCGGCGGCGCGAAGGGCTTCATCAGGGACCAGGGCACGTCCAGAATGCAGACGGCGGCTCCGTCGCCGGCGGAATCGATGCGGGCGGTCAGCTCGGCGACCGGTTCGCGGATCACCCGGCCGGGGCGCGATTCGAATCGGGCGTAATCCACTTCGCCGGCGCGGCCGCAGGCGAAACGGAACGGGCGGGGGGAGTCGAAGCCGCCGGCGTCGGGCAGGGGCGCCGCGGTCACCAGCAGGACGTCGCCGTCGCGCCAGCTGCCGCCCGACGGGAAGGTCAGCTTCGATTCGATGCGCATGCCTTCGGCGGTGAACATCACGCGCACGGCCATCTCCGGCGAGCCGCTGCGGTCGGGGGCCGCGGTCAGCGGCGGGCTCCAGCGGCCGTCGGCGACCTCGATGCGGCGCGCGGCCGCCGCGGCCCCGAGGCGCTCGACGGTCCGGTCGAGAAGTTCGCGGAAGGCTTCATCGCCGTGCAGGGGCTCCAGGTCGGGATCGACGGCGGCCTGGCGGACATCGTCGTAGCCGAGTTCGAAGGCTGCGGCCAGATCGTCCATCGCGCCCTCGAGATCGCCGAGCCGGCAGTCGAGGCAGGCCTCGTTGTAGGTCATCGCGGGCTCGCCGGGGAACAGCGACCGGAAGCGGCGGGCTATCTCCAGCGCGCCGTAGGGATCGTCGTCGCGCATCCGGGCCGCGAACTCGCGCAGCAGCTCGATGCGATGCTGCGCGGAAGGGGTCTCGGCGGGACGGGCGAAGGCGCGGGGCATGAAGAAAAGCTCCCGGCCGCCGCAGAACAGGGCGGCCAGGAGCAGCACGAGAACGGCCCGCCGTGCGGCGGCGCCGAGTCGGATGGAATCAGACCTTGGTCGTCTCATCTCGGAAGGCCAGGGCCATGGTGTCCCTGGCGATCATGAGCTCCTCGTTGGTCGGGATGATCATGATCGACACCTTCGACGCGGGGGTGCTGATGACCGCCTCGTCGCGACGTGTCGCGTTCTTGAACGTGTCGAGCTCGGCGCCGATGATCTTCAGGCCGCGGCACGACCACTCGCGCACCAGCGAGTCGTTCTCTCCGACTCCGGCGGTGAACACGATGCCGTCGACGCGTCCCAGGGACACGGCGTACGCCCCAATGTACTTGCGGATGTGGTAGCAGTAAACCTCCAGCGCGAGACGGGCCCGGTCGTTGCCGTTGGCGTATTCGCGCTCGACGTCGCGCAGGTCGCTGCTCACGCCCGAGATCCCCAGCATCCCGCTGCGCTTGTTCAGCAGCTGGTCGACCTCGTCGAGGCCGAACTTCAGGTTGCGCTCCAGGTAGCCGGAGATGGCCGGATCGATGTCGCCGCTGCGGGTGCCCATCATCAGGCCTTCGAGCGGGGTGAAGCCCATCGAGGTGTCGATCGACTTGCCGTTGCGCACCGCGGCCACCGAGGCGCCGTTGCCCAGGTGGCAGGTGATCAGGTTCACCTCGTCGATCGGTTTTTCGAGCAGCTCGGACGCGCGCAGGGTCACGTAGCGGTGGCTGGTGCCGTGGAAGCCGTAGCGGCGGATCTTGTGCTCGGTGTACATCTCGTAGGGCAGGGGGTAGATGTACGCCCAGTCGGCCATGGTCTGATGGAAGGCGGTGTCGAAGACCCCGACCATCGGCACGTCCGGCAGCACGGCCTTGGCCGCGCCGATGCCGACGATGTTCGGCGGGTTGTGCAGCGGCGCCAGCGGGATGCATTCCTGCAGGGCCGCGACCACGTCGTCGGTGATCATCACGCTGCCGGCGTACTTCTCGCCCGCGTGGACCACGCGGTGGCCGACCGCCGCGATCTCGTCGTAGTTCGCGATGACGCCCGTCTCGGGGTCGGTCAACGCCTTCATCACCAGCTTGATGCCGGCCTCGTGGTCGGGGATCGGCAGCACCTGGTCGACATCCTCGGCCCCGGGGCGCTTGTAGACGTGGTGGCCCTCGTCCATGCCGATGCGCTCGACCAGCCCCTTGGCCAGCAGCGTTTCCTTCTCCATCTCCAGCAGCTGGTACTTCAGCGAGCTGCTGCCGCAATTGATCACCAGGATGTTCTTCACTGATCCGCCTTCCCGCACTGGAGAGCCGTGATGGCGACGACGTTGACGATGTCCTCGGCGCAGCAGCCGCGCGAGAGGTCGTTGATGGGCTTGGCCATGCCCTGCATGACCGGGCCCACGGCCTCGGCGTCGGCCAGGCGCTGGATGAGCTTGTAGCCGATGTTTCCGGCTTCGAGCGAGGGGAAGACCAGCACGTTGGCCTTGCCGGCCACGGCGCTGCCGGGAGCTTTGCGCTCGCCGATCTGCGGCACCAGCGCGGCGTCGGCCTGCAGCGGTCCGTCGACCGCCAGCGCGGGCGCCTTCTCCTTCAGGATCCGCACGGCTTCTTCCACCTTCTCGACCTGCGGCCCCGAACCGCTGCCCTTGGTGGAGTAGCTCAGCATGGCGACCCTGGGCTCGTAGCCGCAGAGGGCGCGGGCGGTCTCGGCGGTGGCGGCCGCGATGTCGGCCAGCTGCGCGCCGTCCGGATCGGGGTTCACCGCGCAGTCGGCGACGGTGATCATCCCGTTCTCGCCGTAGGTCCACTCGGGCTTGACCATCACGAAGCAGCTCGAGACGATCGAGCAGCCCGGGGCGGTGCCGATGACCTGGAAGCCGGCGCGCAGGACGTCGGCGGTGGCGTTGACCGCGCCGGCGACCATCCCGTCGGCCAGGCCGTTCTCGATCATCATGCAGCCGAAGAACAGCGGATCGTTCATGGCCGTCTCGGCGCCGTCGCGGGTCAGCCCCTTGTGCGCGCGCTTCTTCTGGAAGGCCTCGATGAAGGCTTCGCGGTCGGGGTGGACCGCGGGGTCGACGATCCCGACGCCGTCGGGGTCGAGACCGAAAGAGGCGAATCGGGCCGAAACCTCGGCCGGATCGCCGAGCAGGACGACCTTGGCGAAGCCCTCGTCGCGAACCGTCGCCGCGGCGCGCAGGGTGCGTTCGTCGCCGCTCTCGGGCAGTACGATGGTGCGCTGGATCCGGGCCGCCGATTCGCGCAATCGTCTGGTGAATTCCATGGGAAGACCTTCTCTCTCGCTGCGGTTCTGTCGTGCGGGAACGTGTTGGCGGCGGTATGGGGCAATGTTGGGATGCTGGAAAACAGATGTCAAATAATTGGGGAGGGTTCCGGGCAGCGATGTCCTACTGGTCAACCAGGGTAATCAGGCGAAAAAAGAACGCCGTCTCCCGGAAGGGACGGCGTTGGAAACTATCGGATCGTCAGGCCGAAGGCGAAGCGGTGCGGGCCTCGCGCTTGGCTTCCTCGATCTCGTTGAAGTGATTCACCAGGTCCTGAAGGGTGAATCCTTCCCAGAAATTGCGCAGCTTGGTGTCCAGCAGCGTCCAGATGTCCCGGGTGGTGCAGTTGTCGGAACGGGGACAGGTATCCGGATAATGGATGCATTCGACCAGCGGCGTGTGGCCCTCGAGGCAGCAGAAGACATCCCAGAGCGAGATCTCCTCGGGCTTGCGCGCGAGATAATAACCGCCCCGGACTCCCTTGCGGCTGGCGACGAAGTCGCACTTGCGCATCGAGGTCACCAGCTGTTCGAGATACTTGCGGCTGATGTCCTGGGACTGGGCGATGGTGCTCAGGGGAACAGGTTCGCCTTTGGAGGTCACGGCGATCTCGAGCAGAGCGCGTAGCCCGTAACGGACCTTGGTCGTGATCTTCATTATCTGGCACTCCACGTTTCTCTAAAAAACCCCGCAGCATGCAATCATCTGACTTCAAAAATAAACGCTGTTAACAAAGGAACAAGCGTTAACCTACCGGCTTTCACTTCGATCATCCGGTAAAATACCATGTTTTTGGATCTCATGCACGTTTTCGATGAGCAGCGGGGGCAGATGCAGCGGCAGGGTCGTGGCCCTCTTGCGGGCGATGTCCTTGTAAACCCTTTTGACCTGGTCGGTTTCCAGCCCCAGTTCCGCGGCGCAGACAGCCGCCGGTATTTCGTGGTTCAGGGCCCAGAGGATCGGGTCCATCAGCCGGTAGGGCAGGGCGAAGTAGAATTCGTCCTGGCCCTGGGGCAGGCTGTAGGTGTCGGTGGTCGGCGTGGTCGAGCAGATGTCGCCGGGCAGCCCTAGGTGCCGGGCCAGGTCGTAGACCTGCGACTTGTAGAGGTGGGCGATGGGTTTGATGTCGGCCGCGCCGTCGCCGTTCTTCACGAAGAAGCCCTGGTCGTATTCCAGCCGGTTGGGCGTGCCGAGCACCGCGTAGTTCAGCCGGTCGGCGTGGAAGTATTCCAGGGTCTTGCGGATGCGCTGCTTGAAGTTGGTGGCGGCCACGACCTCGAGATAGGCGGCCACCGGCATCCTCTTCTCGAAGCGCTCGCCCTGCGGATTCTCGGCCACCAGCCGGAAGACGTTCATCCTCTCGCCCTCGAGCAGGCCGGGCAGGACGATCTTGCTGCGCCATCCCTCGCCGTAATCGGGGAAGACCGAGGCGAAGGCCGCGTCGCGGCGGCGGTAGCAGCCGATGGCCTCGAGCGTGGGCGCGATGTCCTCGACCACGTATTCGATGCCCAGATGTTCGGCCAGCAGGGTCGCCAGGCGCACGCTTTCGGATCCCGAATCGCGCTCGGGCATCAGCAGGCCGAAGACCTTCTTCGGGCCCAGCGCGCGCACGGCCAGCGCCGCGGTCACGCTGCTGTCGATCCCGCCGCTCATGCCCACCACCGCGCCGCGGCGCAGCATGGTGCGGCCCACCAGTTCGCGCAGGCGGGTCGTGATGCGTTCGACCGCGGCGTCGGCGTCGGGGCCGGCGAGTTTCAGGACGTTCTTGTCGAACATGGGGTGCTCTTTCTTTTGGGCGGCCATGGTACTTCAGCAGGGATCAAGGGTACTGGCGAAGGTCGCGGCTGTCGACGGCTAGTTGAAGCGCGGGCGTGAATATGATATTCTGTTTGCAATATCCGCAAGGTCATATGCCGACTCCCTATTCGGTGCCTGCTCAGGGAGGTCCGCCATGATCGATCGCTGCCGGCTCGTACTGAATGTCTGTCTGCTGCTGCTGGTCTGCGCGCCGGCCGCGGCCCTGTCCTACTACGATTTCAACCTCGACAACTGCCCGCTGGGGGAAGCCCAATTGTCGGGGCACAGCCTGCAGACCGAGGCGTTCGGCGATCGCTACGCGGCCGTGGTGCAGACCTGCGACGGCGGCGCGACGACCTATATGCAGATCTGGGATCTTGCCGATCCGGAGTCGCCGCGGCGGGCCTCGACGATCTGGAATTACAAGAACATCTACGACATCCTCGGCGACGGCGATCTGCTGGTCGTCGCCGATGCCCTCCAGGGATTGATCCTGATCGGGGCGGTCGGGGATGAGGATCCGGCGGTGCTCGGGTCGGTGCCTCTGGAATCCTCGGTGAAACTGGGATCGGCCGCCGGAAATTTCTTCGCGTTGTCCCGGGTCGAAGCCGGCCAGTTCCTGTTCCGTCTGGACGCGAGCGATCCCGCGTCGCCGTCGCTGGCCGCCGTGTACGAATTCGAGTTGGATCCGGCAGAGGCGGGTTTCAGCGATCTGTCGCGCCGGGGCGGCAGGCTCATGGCCTGGATGGACGATCGTGTCGAGCCGAAGCCGAACCTGATCGTCTTCGATGTCGGCGATCCCTCTTCGCCGTCGGTTCTCTGGGCGCCGAACCTGTTCCAGCTCGATAGCGGGGCGAGGATGCTTCGCGGCATGTACTGGCGGGACAAGGTCTGGGTATTCAAAGCCTATGTGACGAATTGGTACACCGGGACGGGTAACTTCGCGGTGGATGTCTACGATATCGCCGATCCCGCGAATCCGGTCCCGTCGGGCGACGGCCTGTTCCTCCGGTCCGCGGATGTCGTGTTCGGCGGGGCCCGGGGTATGGGCGACTGGATCTACGTGCACTTCAACGGAACCACGCCGATCGCGATCGGTCTCGACGGCGATCAGGCGGTCAGGTACGGAAACATGTGGTGGTATTCCGGCGATGTCGATCTCGCGGGATCGACGGTCGTGAACTGCCCGGACACGATCCTGCATACGAGCCGGATCGGCGACCTCGCCCGGTTGGGCGTCAATGCCGTCTGTCCGGACGACAAGGTCTGCCCCTTCTATGCGCGGATCGGGGATCACGTCTATTACCTCAAACACTCCTGGTATGATCAATTCAGCAGCAGAACCTACCTCAAGGACGTCGACGCGAACTCCCTGGATGCCGGCAAGATCGGCGGGGGCGTGTATGTGGATTGCATCTGGTCCTGGAAATCCGTCTGCACCCGGGGCGACCGGATATTCTACATCGACGGAAGCGATAGATTCGGCGTCGTGGACCCGACATCCAAATCGACGACGTCGATTCCAGCCACGAGTATATATCTGTACTCCGATCTGACCGGCGGATATGTCGTGCCGAGCGCCATGGCCGGATGCGGCGATCACCTGCTGATTTCGACCAGGAACGATGCCGGCTGTCTGATCTGGGATCTCTCCGACCCCGCGGCGCCGGAGCAGGTCGCTACGGTCGCGATGCCCACCGCCGGCCACATGGACGTTCACGGCGACATCCTGTCGGCCCTGATGGACGACGGATTGCACGTCTTCGACGTCTCCGACCCCTTGCACCCGGCGGAACTCGGGCATAACCCGCAGGTTGGCGGCTCGATCATCCGTTCCGCCGAGAGCCTGGTCTGCGGTCTGGACGGCGACTTCTTCTTCGCCGTCGACCTCGCTGATCCGTCGCAGCCGGGCGCGGCGATCCGCGTGAAAATTCCCGGCGCCCGCCATCTGGACGTGGGCGAGGGGGCCGCGTACGTGGTGGACGACTGGGGCGTCAACGTCATCGACATCCGGAATCACGAGTCTCCTGTCTTGAAGGGGATCGACAACAGGTACTACGCCACCGCCGTCCACTGCGTGGATGACGATCTGTGGCTGATGGGTTCGTACGATAACTTGACGGAAATCTGGGCGTCCGAGCGCGACATCCTCGACATCGACGCCGTCCCGCTCTACCTCTCGCAGTTCACCGCAGCCGTCGCCCCCGACGGCGCGCACCTGACCTGGCGCGTGGCCGCCGACGCCGTGGCCGCCGACTTCCGTCTGGTCGCCCGCGTCCCCGGCGCGCCCGACCGCGCGGTGCCTTTCGCCCTGGCGCCGGACGGCTCGTTCACCGCGACCGATCCGGCCGCGGCCGCGGGCGAAACGGTGACCTACGCCTTGTACCGCACCGGCGCTGAGGGCTGGGAGTTGCTGGGCGAGCGCTCGCTCGAGCTGCCGTCCCTGCAGGTGGCCCTTGAAGCCCCCGTGCCCAACCCCTTCAACCCTTCGACCAAGCTGAGCTTCACCCTCGACCGCGAGCAGCAGGCCGAGCTGGCGGTCTACGACGTGTCGGGCCGCAAGGTGCGGACCCTGCTGTCGGGCCGCTGCTGCGCCGGCCGCACCGAGATCGAGTGGAACGGATGCGGCGATGGAGGCCGGCCGCTGGCCTCGGGCGTGTACTTCGCGCGGCTGACGACCGAGGGCGCGACGCAGTCGAGGAAGATGGCCTTGATGAAGTGATGAAGAACGAGGGGGGAAATCCCGCCCGTTCGGGGCCCCGGCAATGCGCCGGGGCCCCATTTTTGTGGGAATTCGCGCCGCGGACGGTGGACAGCGGGTCCCATCGGCCCTATCCTATTCGCGCAAGATGACCCGGCGACGCCGAATCTTGCTCCATGAGGGAGAATCCATGACCCCGGAAGACCGCCGCGCGTTCCTGCGCACCCTGCCTCTGACCGATCTCCACCGCCATTTCGACGGTTCCATCCGCCCGGCAACCCTTTGGGAGCTGTCGGAGAAGTATTATTCGGCCGTGCCCGGATTGGATTACGAGGCCTTCCGCCACTATCTGCAGTGGGACGACGCGCAGGACCGCACCCTGATGGACTACCTGGGCAAGTTCGACGTGCCCCTGCAGTACACGCAGTTCTACGACAACATCAAGACCATCGCCAGCGAGATCGCCGCCGACGCCTACGCCGACGGGGTGCGGACGCTGGAGGTGCGGATCAACCCGCTGATCCACCGCCGGGCGGGACTGACCAGCCGCCAGGTGCTGCACGCCACGCGCAAGGGCCTGGTGAAGTTCGCCCGCGAGCACGAGGATTTCCGCGCCGGCATCATCGTGATCGCCATGCGCGGCCACGGCGGGAACATGGCCCGGATCCTGTTGCGCGAGATCCTGGGCGAGAAGGAAGAGTTCCATTCGGGCGTCGGCGTGGTGGGCTTCGACATTGCAGGCAACGAGGCGCCCTTTCCGCCGGTGCTCTTCACCGAGGCCTACGGGCTGGCTAAGAAGATGGGCCTGCACACCACCGTCCACGCCGGCGAGAGCTGCGGGCCCGAGCGGGTGTGGGACGCCATCGAGAGCCTGGGCGCCGAGAGGATCGGGCACGGCGTGGCCGCGGGCCGCGATCCCGAACTGATGAAGCGGCTGGCGCGCGACGGCACCGTGCTGGAGATCTGCCTCTCGTCGAACCTGCAGACCGGGGCGGTGGCCGACCTGAAGGACCATCCGCTGCCGCGCCTGCTCGACGCGGGCGTCCGCTGCGCCATCTGCACGGACAACCCGACGGTTTCGGCCACGACCCTGAGCCGCGAATACGAACTGGCGATGGATCTTTTCGGTTTCGGCGAGACCGAGATCCGCGAACTGGCCGCCACCGCCGCGGCCGCGACATTCGTCGGCGACAGGCGGGGATGAAGATCGGGCCGGCCTTTCCGGAAGGCCGGCCGGGGGAGGAACGATGGCGCGCAGGAAGAAGATCGCGATCCTGACCGGCGGCGGCGACGTCCCGGGCCTGAACTCGTGCATCAAGCAGGTGGTCGGCCGGGCCCTGGAGAACGGCTACGACGTGATCGGCGTACGCCGCGGCTGGGAGGGGCTGCTGACCTACGAGCCCGGCGACGACGACATGAACAGCCTGCGCATCTGGCCGTTGACCTGGCCGGACGTGCGCACGATCGACCGCTCCGGCGGCACCTTCCTGCACACCGCGCGGGTCAATCCGGCCAAGGTGCGCGAAAGCGACATGCCGCCGGCGCTCAAGCGCGAGGGTATGGAGTATCCGGTCGACATGACCGACCGCGTCCTGGCCAGCCTGCAGGATCTGGAGGTCGAGGCGCTGATCCCGATCGGCGGCGACGACACCCTGAGCTACGCCGCGCATCTGAACAAGACCGGCTTCCCGCTGATCGCCATCCCCAAGACCATGGACAACGACGTCTACGGCACCGACTACTGCATCGGCTTCAGCACGGCGGTCACCCGTTCGGTCGAGGCGATCACGCAGCTGCGCACGCCGGTCGGCAGCCACGAGCGCATCGGCGTGATCGAGCTTTTCGGCCGCAACAGCGGCGAGACCGCGCTGATCGCCAGCTACCTGGCCAGCGTCGATCGCTCGCTGATCTCCGAGGTGCCCTTCGACATGCAGCGGCTGGCCGATCTGCTGGTGCTGGACAAGCACCGCAATCCCAGCAACTACGCCATCTGCACCGTCAGCGAGGGGGCGACCTTCGCCGGCGGCGACGTGTTCGAGTCGGGCGAGGAGGACGCCTACGGCCACAAGAAGCTCGGCGGGGTCGGGCAGCGGATGGCCGAGATGCTCAAGGAGATGACCGGCGAGCACGTCACCTACCAGGCCCTGGGCTACATGATGCGCTGCGGCGCGCCCGACGCCCTGGACCGCATGGTGGCGATGAACTTCGGCAACCTGGCGATGGACATGCTGCTGGACGGCGCCTCGGGCCTGATGGTGGCGCTGCGCGAGGGAAAGTACGCGACCGTCGGCCTGAACTCGGTCGTCGGCGGCGTCAAGCGGGTCGAGGTCGGCCGCTTCTACGACGTCGACGAATACCGGTCGCGCATCGAGAACGTGCTGGATCTGCCGATGTTCCTGCGCTGAAGCGCGATTTTCCCCGTGCCGCGGCCGCGGCCGGGCGTTAGACTCGATTCCGTCCCGCAGGGATGCGGGGCCGCGCCGGCGCCGTTGCCGCGCGAGCCGACCGGAAGGACGCCATGCCCTCCTCGTTCCGTTCCCTGCGCCTGCTGCCGGCCCTGCTGGTGCTGGTCCTCGGCGCGATCCTGCTGCGCGGCTACGTCACCGACGACACCTACATCCATCTGCGCTACGCGCGGCACGTGCTGGAGCTGGGCGAGTTCTCCTTCAACCCCGGCGAAGCGACCTACGGCGCCTCGTCCCCCCTGTGGATCATGGGCCTGGTCGCCCTGCTGAAGGCGGGGCTCGCGCCGCTGGCGGCGATCCGGGGCCTGGGGCTGTTCTCCGCGGCGCTGACCCTGCTGATCGCCTGGCGTCTGATCGAGCGGATGCGCCTGCCCGCCGGCTGGCCGACCACCCTGCTGCTGCTGATCGCCGCCGACGCCTGGTTCCTGCGCTGGGGGATGTCGGGCATGGAAACTCCCCTGGCGGGCGCCCTGCTGCTGGCCCTGCTGCGGCCGGCCGTCGCCTGGCACGAGCCCTCGGAGGGGGCGCGGCCCTGGCTGGCCTGGGGCGCCGCGGCGGGCCTGGCGACCCTGACCCGTCCGGAATTCCTGCTGCTGGCCGTCGCCGCCGCGCCGTGGCTGCTGTGGGCCCATCGCCGCCGCTTCGCCCACGGCACCGTCGCGGCCGCGGTCGCGATGGCCGCCGGCCTGGCGCTCGTGCTGGGACCCTGGCTGGCCTACGCCTCGCACGCCTTCGGACGTTTGACCCCCGAAACGGCCGCCGCCAAGAGTTTCGCGCCGACGATCGCGCCCGGGGCCCTGCTGGCTTCGCTGGTCCGGATCGCCGGGCAGTTGGGCACGGTCCAGGGGATGCTCTGGGTTGCCTTGCTGGTTGTCGCGGTGCTGGCCCTGACCGTGCGCGGCCGCGGCGCTTCCGCTCCGGCCGGACGCCGCTTCGCCGACGACGTCGGGCACGTGGCGCTGATCGGGATTCCCGTGACGTGGGCGCTGCTGCTGGCCGGAGGCTACGCGGTCAAGCAGGTCTGGGTGATCTCGCGCTACGTCTCGCCCCTGCTGCCGGCCCTGCTGCTGGCCGCCGCCCGGCTCGCCGTCATGATGCGCGAAAGGCTGGCCACGGCGGGCGGCAGGCGTCTGCGGGCGGCCGATCTGGTCCTCGCGGCCGCCGTGGCGGCGACAATCGGCTGGAATCTCTGGTTCACCGCGGGGCCGGTGCGCGACCACGCCCGCGATTTCTCCCGCGGCGTGCAGGAATGCTTCATCGGCACCGGGAACTGGCTGAGGGCCAACACCCCGGCCGGGACGGTCGTGGCGGCCCTGGACATCGGCGCGCTGGGCTGGGCTTCGGAAAGGCGGATCCTCGATCTGGCGGGCCTGGTGAGCCCCGAGATCCTCGAGCTGGGCCGGGAGATGGGTTTCGAGAGGATGGTCGCCGATGGGGTCTGGCTGGAAGCGGCGCGGCCCGACTACGTCTACGACCGCACGGCCGGCGCTCCGCGATGGGACGGCCGCCGTTGGCACGGCGTCCGCTTCGACCTGATCGACAGCTGCGTCGTCGCAGGGATCGGCCTGCGCGAACCGCAGCCGTGGACCTACGCGCTCTACGAGGTCACGCCCGATCCGGGGGATCCTGCTCCGGCAGATGGGGATTGACCGGCGCCGATTCCATGCCCTCGGCTTGCGCTTCGTCCGCGTCGTTCCCGGCGAGCCGCTTGATGATGAACAGGGTGACGTCGTCTTCCCAGGGGGCGTCCTCGCCGAAGTCCCGGACCTTCGCCAGGGTCGCGGCCACGATCTCCGGAGCCGGCCTGTCGCTCAGGCCGCGGACCGTTTCGATCAGCCTCTCGACGCCGAACTGCTCCGCCTCGCCATCGTCGTCGTCCCCCCGTTTGCGTTCGATCAGGCCGTCGCTGAACATCACCAGCACGTCGCCCGGGTTCAGCCGCGCGAAGCTGCGCCGGTAGCGGGCCTCGGGCAGGGGGCCGAGCACCGGGCCGCTGCTGGGCAGCTCGTAGACCCTCCGGTCGCCGGCGCTCAGCAGCAGCGGCGGGCAATGGCCGCAGTTGACGAACACGAGATTGCCCGATTCCTCCAGCTCGCCGTAGAAGAGCGAGACGAAGCGGCTGGTCAGGCCGCTCTGGTGGATGACGGTGTTGAGGTTCTCGATCGTCACGTTGATCTTGCGGTTGTTGGCGATCCCCATCCGCAGGCCGGTCATCGCGTCGCGGGCCTGCAGCGCCGCGGGCAGGCCGTGGCCGCTGGCGTCGGCGACGGTGATCCCGACCACCCCGTCGTCGACCTCCTGGGCGTCGTAGATGTCGCCGCCGACCTCCTCGGCGGGCAGCGACACGGCCCCGAACTCGAAGCCCGGCAGCTCGGGCAGGTGCGGCGGCAGCAGGCTCTGCTGGATGTCGCTGGCCTGCCGCATCTGGCCCTCCAGGGCGTTCTTGCGCAGCTTAAGGTCCACCGCGGTGCGGATGGTCTCGAGCAGGAAGTGCAGATGCCCCTCGTCGTCGCGCTTGCGGACGCCGAAGCTCAGCATGTACGAGGGGGACTGCCCGACCAGGATCGCGGCGTAGTCGAAGTGGGTGAACTGGTACTCGATCTCGGGGTCGAAGCCCGGAGTGTCGGGCGTGATCATCACCAGGTGCTCGCGCTGCAGTTCCCCGATGATGGAGTAATCCTTGGGCACCGCCTTGCCGGTGATGCTCTCGCCGTATTCGCCCACGCTGGCGATCAGCTCGAAGAACGTGGCCCGCTCGCGGTAAAGCCGGCCGCTTTCGATGCCGTGCTCCTCGGCGCAGGTGTCGACGATCCGTTCGAGGGTCGTGCGCAGCATCTGGTCGTTGCTCTTGGAACTGTCGATATCGCGCAGCAGCTGCTCGATATCGCGGTAGAACTTCTTGTACACGAGGGCTCCTCTTGCCTGTTTCCCGGGTGGCGGCCGCCCATAGGATGGATGGAGAATCGCCGCACTGCAACTCCAAAGGCGCCGGCGGCGTTGAAGGACGGCGGCGGCGGGCCGGCGTTGTCCCGGAGCCCGGTCTCGGGTACATTGCGAAAGCCGGCCGCGATCGTCGCGCGAGATGTTCCAGTTTCGGGGAGGAAGAAGTGCAAGACAGCCTCAGGATCGACACGCTGCAGCGGACCGCCCGTGAGATGGCGCAGCAGATCGGCAAGGTCATCGTCGGCCAGCAGCGGGTCGTCGACGAGATGCTCATCGCCCTGTTCTCCGGCGGCCACGTGCTGCTCGAGGGGGTTCCCGGTCTGGCCAAGACGCTGCTGATCAGCACCTTGGCCCGGGTTCTGGACCTGTCCTTCTCCCGCATCCAGTTCACGCCCGATCTGATGCCCGCCGACATCACCGGTTCGGAGATCCTCGACGAGGATCCCGCCGAACGCCGGCGCTCGTTCCGCTTCGTCAAGGGGCCGGTCTTCGCCAATGTCGTGCTGGCCGACGAGATCAACCGCACCCCGCCGAAGACCCAGGCCGCGCTGCTGCAGGCGATGCAGGAGCGCCAGGTCACGGCCGCCGGCCAGACCCATGAGCTGCCCTCGCCGTTCTTCGTGCTGGCGACCCAGAACCCGATCGAGCAGGAGGGGACCTACCCGCTGCCCGAGGCCCAGCTCGACCGCTTCATGTTCAACGTGCTGATCGACTATCCGGAGCTCGACCAGGAGATCGCGATCGTCGAGGGGACCACCGGCTCCGGAGGCGAGCAGCCCGTCCCGGTGCTCGATGCGGCGGGGGTGCTCGACGGCCAGGATCTGGTGCGCGGCGTTCCGACGGCCGAGAACGTGACCCGCTACGCGGTCGCTCTGGCCCGGGCCACCCGCGTCGGCACGCCCGACGCCGGGGCCGCCGCGCGCGAATTCCTGTCCTGGGGCGCCGGCCCCCGGGCCGCCCAGTACCTGTTGCTCGGAGCCAAGACCCGCGCCCTGCTCGACGGCCGTCCGACCCCGTCCCCGGACGACGTGCGGGCCCTGGCGCATCCGGTCCTGCGCCACCGCCTGGTGACCAATTTCCACGCCGAGGCCGAGGAGGTGGGCAAGGATCGGATCATCGACCTGCTGCTCGAGGAGGTTCCCGAGTGACGGCCGAGGAGCTGGCGCCGGAACTGCTGCACCGCATCGGCGGCCTGGACCTGATCGCCCGGCGGGTGGTCGAGGGTTTCCTGGTCGGCCTGCACCGCAGCCCCTACCACGGTTTCTCGGTGGAATTCGCCGAGTACCGGCGCCACACCCCGGGCGAACCGGCCGCCGGCATCGACTGGCGGGTCTACGCCCGGACCGATCGCCACTACCAGAAGATCTTCGCCGAGGAGACCAACCTGCGCGCGACCCTGCTGGTGGATTGCTCGGCCAGCATGGATTTCGTCTCCCGCGAGGGCGGAACGACCAAGAAGGCCTACGCCCGGCTGCTGGCGGCGTCGCTGTCCTATCTGCTCCTGCATCAGAACGATGCGGTCGGCCTGGAGCTCTTCGACCAGGCGCCCCTGGCGAGCGTCCCCGCCCGGTCGGTGCCGCGGCAGTTCTTCCAGATCCTCAAGCGCCTCGACCACCTGCCCGACGGGCGCGGCACCCGGCTGGGGCCGGTGCTGCACACGGTCGCCGAGCGGGTGAAGCGTCGGGGCCTGGTGCTGCTGTTCTCCGATCTGATGGACGATCCCGACGCCGTCGTCTCGGGCCTGAAGCATTTCCGCCACCGGGGCCACGAGGTGCTGGTCTTCCACATCCTGGATCCGCGGGAGATCGATCTCGATTTCCGGGGCGAGACCGAATTCACCGATCTCGAACGGCCCGGCCGCAGCCTGCGGACCGAGCCGGCCCACGTGCGCGCCGCCTACCGCGAGCGCTGCGAACGGTGGCGCGGCCGGCTGCGGCGCGCCATCCGCGGCCATCGCATCGACATGATCGAGCTGACCACCGAGACGCCGTTCCACCGGGCCCTGTTGGCCTACCTGAACAAGCGCCGCCGGATACGGTGAGGAGACGTCCGTGCCGATCACCTTCCTGAATCCCGCACTTCTGCTGGGCGCCCTGTCCGCCGCGGTGCCGCTGCTGCTGCATCTGTGGCGCCGCCGGCGCGCCCGCCGTGTCGCCTTCAGCGATCTGCGGTTGCTCGAGGAGGTCCAGGTCCGCCAATCCCGGTCGCTGGGCCTGCGACGGACCCTGCTGCTGATCCTGCGGATGCTGATCCTGATCCTGCTGGCGGCCGCCGCGGCCCGGCCCCGCCTCGACGGCGTCGCCGGGGGAGGTGCGGCGGGATCGATGCTCTTCGTGCTCGACGGCAGCGCGAGCATGGGCGTCCAGACCGGCGAGGGGGATCGTTTCGACGCCGCGAAGAAGATGGTGGCCGAGACGGCGGCGGGCCTCGATCCCGACACCGCGATCCAGGTCGTGCTGGCCGGCGACGCGCCGCGCGCCCTGTTCTCCGACTGGATTCCCGCCGGTTCGGATCTCGCCGCGGTGCTGGCGGACATCGGTCCCGACGGCGGCAGCTGCGATCTGCCGGCCGCCCTGGCCGAGGCCGCGACCTGGATCGGCGCGGCGCGGCGGACCCCGGCGACGGTGACCCTGGTTTCGGATCTCCAGGCGACAGGGATCGATCCGGAAGCGCTGCGGGCGGCGGGGGAGGCTTTGGAGGCGGCCGGGGCCGAAAGGATCCTCGTGCGGCGGGCCGGCGAGCCGACGCCCAACGGCGGAGTCAAGGAAATCGGACTCCCGCTGCGGGCCCTCAGCCCGGGCGAGCCGATGCGGATCGACGCCCTGGTCGCTGCGACCCGCCCCGGCCAGCCCTTCCATCTGGAGATCGACGGGCGGCGCGTGGCCGAGGCGGCCGCGACCGGGCCGCGGGCCGAGCCCGACGGCGAAGGGTCCGACGCCGCGGAATCCAGGGCCGAAACCGAGAGGATCGCGTTCTTCCTGACCGCCCCGGACGCGGGAGTCCACCGCGGGCGGGTGTTGACCGACTCCGACCGCTTCGCAGCCGACGACGCGCTGCCCTTCATCTTCACGGTCCGCGAGGATATCCCGGTCCTTCTGGTCCACGAGCCGGGCGGCGGCGCGGCCGGGCGCGGCGGCTGGAGGTATCTGAAGGCGGCGCTGGATCCCGGGGCCGCCGGCGGCCTGTTCGACGTGCGCGAGGTCGCCGCGGCGGGCCTGCAGCCCGGCGATCTGGAAGATGTCGCCGTCGCGGTCTTCGTGGATCCCGGCCCCTTCGGACGCCGTTTCACCGACGGTCTGCTCGCTTGGCTGGACCGCGGCGGAAGGGCCGCCGTGCTGGCCGGCGACCCCGGCCGTTCCGATCACTACGCGGACGTCCTGCTGCCGGCGCTGGGCCTGGCCGGCGAGGCGACGCCCCGTGTCCGCAGCGAGGCCGGCGCCGAGGGGATCGCCGCGAGGATCCTGTCCCATCCCGTGCTGTCAGATCTGCCCGCCGACGCCCTGGGCATTCTGGGCGAGGCCCGCTGGCGCCGTTACCTGGCGGTGGCCGAGCCCGATTCCCTGCCCGCCGCGCTGGTGTTCGACGGGGGGGATCCGGCCCTGGTCGAGGTTCCGGTCGGGGAGGGGATGTGCGTGGTGTTGCCCTTCCATCTCTCGCCGGGAGATACCGATCTGGCCCTCAATCCGATGTTCCCGCCGCTGGCCCGCCGGCTGGTCGCCTATCTGGCGGCCGGCGGCGGCGCGGTCGGCAACGGGACGGTGGGGCAGCGCCCCCGGGTGCGGCTCTCCCCGGACGGCAATCGCGAGGCCTTCGCCGCGGCCGAGGCCGTCGACGACCGGGGCGAGGTCCACGCCGCCGGTCTGGAGTGGATCCGCGGCGTGCCCTGGCTCACCGCCGCCCCGGCCCGCCGCAGCGGTTTCTTCACCTTCGTCGCCGGCGGGGACACCCTCGGAACCGCAGCCGCCGCCACCCCCGCGGCCGAGGGCGAGAGCCGCCTGCTCGCCGTCGCCGAATTCTCGGCCCTGCTCGAGGACGCCGGCTGGGAGCGCCCCTTGGATCTGGGCGGCATCCCCGCCGAAGGCCTGGCCGAGGCCCTGGCGGGCAGGGAAATCGCATCGTGGTTCTTCGCGCTGGCTTTCCTGCTGCTGCTGGCCGAGGTCAAACTGGCCCGCGGAACCGGGAAAATCACGCCCCCGGCTTGATGAAGGCGAGGAATGATATAACCTTACCAGTCGAGAGCCGTTGACTCTTCTTTTTCGGACTCCTCCGCGGGGGGGAGGACCGGTTTCGCGATCCGCCGCGGGGCGGGACGCCTATCCAGCGAATCCACGGGAGGTTCCCGGATGTGGGATTACACCGACAAGGTCCTTGACCACTTCATGAATCCGCGCAACGTGGGCGAGGTCGAGAACCCCGACGGGGTGGGCGAGGTCGGATCGATGGCCTGCGGCGACGCCCTGCGCCTGACCTTCCGGCTCGACGACCAGCAGCGCATCGCCGAGGCCAAGTTCCAGACCTTCGGCTGCGGCAGCGCCATCGCCTCTTCCTCGATCCTGACCGAGATGCTCGTGGGCAAAACCCTCGAGGAGGCGGGCAAGATCACCAACCAGGACATCGCCGAGATGCTCGGCGGGCTGCCCCGGGCCAAGATGCACTGCTCGGTGATGGGCCGCGAGGCCCTCGAGGCGGCGATGCTGGACTACTACAAGCGGCAGGGCAAGGGCGTGCCCTGCACCCTGATCGACCAGGATGTCGAGATCTGCCACTGCTACCAGGTCCGGCGCTCCACCATCAAGGACGCGATCCTGCGCAACGGCCTCGAGACCGTCGAGGACGTCACCGCCTACACCAAGGCCGGCGGCGGCTGCACGAGCTGCCATCCCGAAATCGAGGCCCTGATCGAGGAATGCCGCGCCGAGGGCGCGGAACAGGCCGACGAGCCCGACGCGGCCCCGGAAGATCCGCGGGAGGCCAAAATCCGCGATTATCTCGAGCGCGACATCGCCCGGTCGCTGCGTCTCGACGGCGGCGACATCGAACTGGTCAAGGTGGACGGAAACGATGTCCACGTGCGGCTGGTCGGCGCCTGCGCCAGCTGCCCGGCGTCGAAGGTCACCATCAAGGACGTGATCGAGGCTCCGCTCAGAGAGCACATCGACGAGAATCTGGTCGTGATCGAGGTGACACGCTGATGACCGATATGACCCCACGCGGAAGCGATCTGCCGGCAGGACGGGCCGAGGCCCCCGACGGCGGAGTCTACATGGACAACAACGCCACGACCCGGGTCGCGCCCGAGGTCGTCGAGGCGATGCTGCCCTACCTGACCGAGATGTACGGCAACCCCTCGAGCATGCACGGTTTCGGCGCCCAGGCGGGAAAGGCCCTCGAGGCCGCCCGCGGAAGCGTGGCCGCCCTGGTCGGCGCCGCCTCGCCCGGCGAGATCATCTTCACCGCCGGCGGATCCGAGGGCGACAACCTGGCGATCATGGGCACCCTGCGGGCCCATCCCGAAAAAAGGCACGTGATCACCACGGTCGTGGAACACCCCGCCGTGCTGGGCCTCTGCCGCGAGCTCGAGAAGATGCGCGACAACTGCGAGGTGACCTATCTCGGCGTCGACGGCATGGGCCGGCTCGATCTCGACGAGCTGAAGGCGGCCCTGCGCCCCGACACCGCGGTGGTCAGCGTCATGGCCGCCAACAACGAGACCGGCGTGATCTTCCCGACCGAGGAGATCGGCCGCATCGTCAAGGAGCACAGCGGCGCGGTCTACCACGTGGACGCGGTCCAGGCGGCCGGCAAGCTGCCGCTGGACATGAGCGCCTCGACGATCGATCTGCTGTCGATCTCGGGCCACAAGCTGCATTCGCCCAAGGGGGTGGGCGCCCTCTACGCCCGCCGCGGCGTGCGGCTGCGGCCGCTGATCGTCGGCGGCCACCAGGAGCGCGGGCGCCGCGCCGGAACCGAGAACATGCCGGGCCTGGTCGGCCTGGGGCGGGCCTGCGAGCTGGCGCTGGCTAACATCGAACACGAGAACACCGTGGTGCGCGGGATGCGCGACCGGCTCGAACAGGCGATCCTGCCGGCGGTGCCGGATTGCCGGATCAACGGCGATCCCGACAACCGGCTGCCGAACACCACCAACATCAGCTTCGACTACATCGAGGGCGAGGGGATCCTGCTGCTGATGGATCACGCCGGCATCGCCGCCTCGAGCGGCTCGGCCTGCACCTCGGGCAGCCTGGAGCCGTCGCACGTGCTGAAGGCCATGGGCATCCCGTTCATCTCGGCCCACGGCTCGATCCGGTTCTCGCTGAGCCGCTACAACACCGTCGAGGAAGCCGATTACGTGGCCGCCGTCATGCCCCGCATCGTGGAGCGCCTGCGGTCGATCACGCCCTTCGGCAAGGAGAGGCAGACGTTTTGAACGGCCTGCTCGGCCGGCCCGTCCCGCGCGAGGCCCTCGTCGAGGGCGTCGCGGCGGTGGAGTCCGCCCTGCGCGCGGCCGATTCCCCCCCCCCCGCCCCCCCTTTCCGGCCCGTGTGGGCCTCCCCCCCCCCTTCTTCCCCCCCCCCGTTT
>CAYLMM010000001.1:0-124977 GCA_964384825.1 uncultured Fibrobacteraceae bacterium | reverse complement strand
CTGATTTCCGGCCTGGTCGGTTCCTCCGCCTCGCTGCTGCTCGCCGCCTGGTTCCGCGAGACCTCGCGGCCGGTCCTGCTCGTGGCTCCCACCCGCGACGCGGCCCTCGACCTGGCGGACGACCTCGAGACCTGGCTCGGCCCCGAAGACGTGGTCTACCTGCCGCAGCAGGAGGTTCTGGCCTTCGACCGCAACTCCCCGGCGCCGGAGCTGGTCGGGGCCTTCCTCGCCGGCCTGGACCGTCTGGCCGGCGAACGTCCCTGCCTGGCCGTCACCTCGCTCTTCGGGGTTCGCCAGCGGGTGATCGCGCCGGATCGCTTGGCCGCCGCGATCCTGGATCTGGAAGTCGGCGGCCGCCGTGATCGCGACGATTTCTGCCGGGCCCTCGACGAGCGGGGCTACGCGCCGACCGGTATGGTCACCCGGATCGGCGATTACGCCCGCCGCGGCGGGCTGATCGACGTCTTCGCCCCCGGCGGCGACCCCCTGCGGATCGAATTCTTCGACGACGAGATCGTCTCGGTGCGCAGCTTCGATCCCGAGACCCAGCGTTCCCGCGAGACCTTCGACTCGGGGCGGATCCTGCCGGGCAGCGATCTGCTCCGCGACGACGACGCCGAGATGGCGGCCCGCTTGAAGGTCGAGATCGCGGCCCTGGCCGGCGAGATGGACGACGACGCCCGCGCCGACCTCGACGAGCGGATCGAGGAAAGGGTCCACAGCGCCGGCCTCGAAACCTTTCTGCCGCTCTTCGGCGAGACCGCCCTGCTCTTCGACCACCTGCCGGAATCCTGCCCCGTGTTCTGGATCGATCCCGTGCGGCAAGGGGAGCAGGCCCGGTTGCAGGACGGCGAGATCGAAAGGGTCAGGCAGGCCCGGCTGGAATCGGATCCCTGGCTGCCGGAGATCGGGGAACTCGTTGCCGGGAAACCGGATCTGGCCGCGGTCGAAAATCCGACGCTGCTGCTGGCGGAGTCGTGGATCGCCGGCGACGAGGCCGGAGCCTGGCTCGGCCGCAGCCCCGAGCCCGCGGCGGCCTTCCGCACCCGCGATCCCGGGATCAAGGGCGGCGACGTGGCCGCCCTGCGCGAGGCGCTGGTCGGACACGAGGCCGAGGGCCGCGGCACCTTCGTTCTCTGCGCCAACAGAGGTCAGGCCGACCGCCTGACCGACCTGTTGGCCGAACAGGGCGAACCCGCGCCCTTCGCGACGCCGACCGCGGGGCCGATCAGCGGCGGCTTCGTCTGGGAGGACGCGGGCCTGGTCTGCATCACCGACCACGAGTTCTTCGAGCGCTACCGCAAGCGGGCGCGGGCCCGGTTCCGCGGCTCGGGCGTGGTGAAGGATTCCGGCACCCTGCAGCCCGGCGAGTTCGTGGTCCATCTCGAGTACGGCATTTCCCGCTACCGCGGCCTGCGGCGGATCTCGGTCGAGGGCACCGAGCGCGAGTGCCTGCTGCTGGAATACGCGGGCGACGACAAGGTCTACGTGCCGGTCGAGAAGATCGACCAGGTCGAGCGCTACAGTTCGGACAAGGACGCCGATCCGCCGCTGAGCAAGCTGGGCTCGGCCTCCTGGGCGCGGGTGACGAAGAAGGCGCGCAAGGCGATCCGGGCCATGGCCGCCGAGCTCATCGAGCTCTACGCCTCGCGCCAGTCCCGTCCCGGCCACGCCTATCCGCCCGACGGCCCCCTGCACCGGGCCCTGAGCGAATCCTTCCTGTTCGAGGAGACCCGCGACCAGTACCGCGCCATCGAGGACGTCCGGAACGATCTGGAATCGAAACGGCCCATGGACCGCCTGGTCTGCGGTGATGTCGGCTACGGCAAGACCGAGGTCGCGATGCGGGCCGCCTTCAAGGCCGTCGCCGCCGGACGCCAGGTCGCGGTGCTCTGTCCGACGACCCTGCTGGCGAACCAGCACGGCATCACCTTCGCCGAGCGGTTCCGCGATTTCCCGGTGAAGGTCGGCGTCCTGAGCCGGCTGCAGAACTCCCGGGAGCAGAAGGAGCTGCTGGCCCGCGCCCGCGAGGGGAAGCTGGACGTCCTGGTCGGCACCCACCGGCTGCTCTCGCGCGACGTGCGCTTCGCCGATCTGGGGCTGCTGGTGATCGACGAGGAGCACCGGTTCGGCGTCCGCCACAAGGAGCGCATCAAGGAGCTGCGCAGGCAGATCGACGTGCTGACGCTGACCGCGACGCCCATCCCGCGCACCCTCTATCTGGCCCTGATGGGCGCGCGGGACATGTCCCTGATCAACACCCCGCCGCGGGATCGCCTGCCGATCCAGACCGAGCTCTGCGCCTTCGACGAGGGGGTGCTGAGCGAGGGGATCCTGCGCGAGATGCACCGCGGCGGGCAGGTGTTCTTCGTCCACAACCGCATCGAGACCATCCAGGGGATGGCGGCCACCATCGGCAAGCTGCTGCCCGAGGCGCGGATCTGCGTGGCCCACGGCCGGATGAAGGAGGCCGAGCTCGAGAAGGTGATGACCGCGTTTCTGGCCTACGAATACGACGTGCTGGTGACCACCACGATCATCGAGTCCGGGCTGGACATGCCGCGGGTCAACACCATCATCATCGACCGCGCCGATCGCTTCGGACTGGCCCAGCTCTACCAGTTGCGCGGCCGCGTGGGGCGGTCGAACCAGCGGGCCTTCGCCTACCTGATGACCCCGCCCGGCGAGCGGCTGACCATCGACGCGCGGCGGCGGCTGGCGGCGCTGCAGGAGTTCCAGGCGCTGGGCTCGGGCTACCACATCGCCATGCGCGACCTCGAGATCCGCGGCGCCGGCAACCTGCTGGGCGACGAGCAGCACGGCCACATGGAGGCGATCGGATTCGATCTCTACTGCCGCCTGCTGGAGGAGGCGGCGGCCGAGCTGAAGGGCGGCGTCGGCGCGGCTCCGATCGACGTGAAGGTCGATCTGCATCTGCCCGCGTTCCTGCCGGACGACTACATCGGCGACCCGGAACAGAAGATGGAGCTCTACCAGCGGCTGGCCCGCGTCCGCGATCCCCGCGATTTCGGCCGGCTCGAGGAGGAGATCCAGGACCGATACGGTCCCTTGCCCGATGCGGTGAACAACCTGGTGACCACCTACCGGATCCGCCTGCTCGCCGCCTGCAACGGCGTGGAGGAGGTCCGCGCCGGACGGAAGAACCTGTCTTTCTTTTTCGCTGGCGGGCGCGAACCCCGCCCCCCTATAATACGGGGTTTGATGGGAACCGGTCCCCGGGGCCTGATGTTCAAGGCCGTCGATCAATTCATCATGCAGGTCCCCGTCGCGCGGGAGGAAGCTCCGGCTGCGGCTCATGCCGTGCTCGATCTGCTGGAGCGCCTGCGGAGCGGCGCCGCCGATCCGGCCGCCGCCCCCGGAAAAACGGGAAAGATCTGATCCAAGGAGATGTCATGACCCCCAGCCGCATTCAGCGGTCGGCACGACCCGCCGGCCTCGCCTTGTTGTCCCTGCTCTGCGCCGCCTTCCTGCTGCCGGTCCTGCTGGCCGGATGCGGCGGCGGAGACGCGGACGGCGATTCCGTCATCCTGACCGTGGGCGATCGCGAGGTGACCGCGGCCTATTACGAGCTGAAGCTCGGCAAGCTGGCCCGCGAGGAGCTTCCCGTCGACGAGAACGGCGAGACGGTCGACACCGCGACCATGGCCGGCAAGAAGGCCTTCCTCGACGTGATCACCAACAAGGAACTGATGGCGGCCAAGGCCGTCGATCTGGGCTACGGGTCGAGCGAAAGCGTCATGGGCATCAACAACGCGGTGCGCGAGGTCGAGGGCGGCAAGCTGATGCACCTGGACCTGATCGAAACGCCCACCGCGAAAGTGACCGAGCAGGATGTCCTGGACTACTACGAGATGTCGCGCCAGGAGCGCCGCCTGATGTTCATGATCTGCGACATGGAGCAGGACGCCCTGGCGGCCCGGGAAAGGATCCTCGCCGGCGATCCCTGGAAGGAAGTCGCCGACGAGTTCAACACCGGTTCGAAGGGACCCGCGGGCGACTACTCCTTCGTGGTCCACTACGGCCAGACCTCCGACGATTTCGAGGAGGCCGTCTTCGGTCTCGAGGTGGGCGAGGTCAGCCAGCCGGTCAAGACGATCTACGGATTCTGGATCCTGCGGGTGGAGGCCGTCCGCGACATCGACGTGCCCGAGCTGACCGACGATTACCGGACGCGGATCGAGAGCACCATCAGGGGCCGGCGCATCAACCTGGCCCGTCAGAAGTTCGTCGCCGAGAGCCGTGAACGCCACGAGTACAAGATGGACGAGGAATCCCTGCGGATCATCTACGATGGCCTGCCCGTGGACGAGCTCTACCTCGATCCGGAGACCAAGGACCCCGTGGACCAGAGCCTGCTCGAGCCGTTGAAGATCGACCGCAAGGATCTCAACCGGTTCTTCATGAGCTGCCGGCTGGATCTCGACAAGGAGCCGGAGTCCTGGACGATCGGCGACTACAAGAACCTCTTCGACGACATGAACACCTTCCAGCGGCCGAAGAAGAACACGAATCTCGGCGGCGTCCGCAACAAGATCGAAACCGATATGGTCGACCGCCGGCTGCTGGTCTCCGAGGCCCGCGAGCGTGGCTATCTGGATGACCCCCGGGTGATTGCCCAGGGCCGTCAGCGCAGCGAACAGGCGATGATCACGCGGCTGCACGACGAGGTCGTGAAGATCGAGGAATTCGTCACGCCCGAGCAGCTGAGCGCCTTCTGGGACGAGCACCGCGAGGAGTACAAGGTTTCCGAGACCCGCTCGGGCCGGATCATCTACTGCGCCGATCAGAGCGTCGCAGCCGAGGCCGCCGCGGCCGCCCGTTCCGGATCCTCGTGGAAGGAACTGCTCGCGTCCTACGGCCAGAACAAGCAGAACATCGCGAACGAGGGCGTCGTTGAGCCGCTTCCGGCCCATGCCACGGGCCAGGTCCGCGACGCGTTCTTCTCGCTCGCCGCGGTCGGCGACGTTTCCGACCCGGTGGCGCTGGACTCCGGCTTCGCCGTGGTCCGCCTCGACGAGATCACGCCCGAGCGCATGAAGGAACTGAGCGAGGTGCGCGAAGGCGTGGCCGAGCGGATCCGCCGTCAGCGCAAGGACGCCGCCCTGAACGAACTGCTCGACGAGTGGCGCCAGGAATTCCCCGTGGTCGTCAACGAGAAGAACCTGGCCAAGGTTCGCTCCTGGGAGGAGCTGACCGCCGCCGAATAGCCGACCGATCTTCACCGCCGGCGGTCCGGACCACGGGCCGCCGCCGGTCGAAAGGATACTTGTCCATGCCGAAGCGAGTGATCGTTGCGGCCGGCTTCGCCGCCGGCCTGCTGTGCCTCGGGTTGCTGCCGGCCGTCGCGTGCGGCCAGACGCAGGGCGCCGCCGCGCCCGATACCGCGGCCGTTCCCGCGGTCGCGGATTCCGCGGCCGCCGCGCTGGACGCCGCTCCCGGGACCGGCGCCGCCGACCCGGGCGCGCCCGAGCTCATCGACCGCATCCTGGTGATCGTCGACGAGGAGGCGGTCCTGCAGAGCGACGTCGATCGCGAAGTCGCGATCTATTTCCTCGAGGCCCGCAACGCCGGGCAGGAGATCGAGCAGACGCGCGAGGAGGTGCGCGCCGAGGTCCTCGGGCGGTTGATCGAGAGCAAGCTGGTGATCGCCGCGGCGCGGCAGGCCGAGATCAGCATCGAGGACGAGACGATCGCCAAGGGCGTCGAGGAGAACATCAACCAGTTGATCCGCTACTACGGTTCGCGGGCCAAGCTGGAGATCGAGCTCGGCCGCAACGGCATGACGATGAACGACTACCGCTCCCGGGCCGCGGCCCAGCTCCGCGACCAGCAGTACATGCGGGCGGTGATCAACCGGTTCATCCGTCCCGGCATCGAGGTGCGCGAGGACGAGATCGAAAGCTTCTACAAGGAACACGAGACCGAGCTGCCGTCGACCCCGGACAGCCTGATGCTGGCGGACATCCTGATTCCCATCCAGCCGGACGAGGAGGCGCAGCGCCGGGTGCAGCAGCGTCTCGGCGCCGCCCTGCAGGCCCTGGCGGCCGGCGATCCCTTCGCCGACGTCGCCCGCGCGCATTCGCAGGGTCCCAACGCCGAGAGGGGAGGGCGGATCGGCGTCGTCAGCCAGGGCGACCTGTTCAGCAGCGACCTCGACCGTGCCGTCTTCGCGCTCCAGCCGGGCGAGACCAGTCCGCCGATTGTGACCGAACGCGGCATCCACCTGGTGCATCTGGACAAGGTGTCCGACGCCGGCCGCGAGATCAGCCAGATCTTCTTCCCTCTGGAGGTCACCAAGGACGACGTCGAGCGGGCCCGCGCCCGGGCCGAGGCGGTCCACGCCCGGATCGTCGGCGGCGAACCCTTCGCTTCGATCGCCCTGTCCGAGAGCGCCGATCCGATCTCGGCCGAGAAGGGCGGCGATCTCGGCACCTTCGCCCTCGACGCGCTTTCGCCGACGATCCAGGAGGCACTGGCCGAAGCCGCTCCCGGGGATCTGGTCGAGCCCTTCCTGACCCCTTCGGGTTTCTACATCTTCAAGGTGAAGGACCGGACCTACGGCGGACGCCTCTCCTACGAAGAGGTGAAGGAGACCCTGCGCCGCATGGTCGAATCCGAGAAGATGGAAGCCAGGATGACCGAGTACATCGCGGGCCTGCGCGAACAGTTCGTCGTCGACATCAAGGAATGAGCGCGGCCTCCTGCCGCACGGGTATGGACGGAGGCTCCTTGACCGTGAAAAGATACGCCGGCCGCGCCCGCATCGTCGGGCGGTTCCGTTCGATGCTCGAATCCGGCGCCCTGGGACAGAGCTATCTCTTCACCGGCCCCGAGGGCAGCGGCAAGGACCTGACCGCGCTGGACGTGGCGCGGATGATCCAGTGCCCCGGCGACGAGCCCTGCGAAGGCCCCGATTTCTGCGAGAGCTGCCGCAAGGCCCTGACCTTCCAGCATCCGGACATCCAGTGGATCGGACCGGCTCCTGCGACGATCAAGGAGCCCGAGGTCGTCCAACTGCTGGCCGACAAGCAGCTCGATCCCCTGCATCAGCCCGCCTTCGCGGCGAGCAGCGAGATCACCATCGGCGATCCCGATCATCCGGGGCCGCTGACCGTGCGCTCGCTGCTGCAATTTTTGCGGCTGCGGCCGTTCCAGGGGCGGCACCGGATCGCCATCATCTCCGACGCCCACCGCCTGCGCGCCGAGGCCGCGAACGCCTTCCTCAAGACCCTCGAGGAGCCGCCCGACGAAGCGCTGATCCTGATGACGACATCGGTCCGCAGCGCCGTGCTGCCGACCATCCTGTCGCGATGCCAGCAGGTGCCCTTCGAGCCCTTCGCCGAGGAAGAGCTGGCCGAGGTGCTGATGAAGATCTACGGGCCCGTGGGGGTCGCCGGGCTGACCGGGCCCCGGGGAGCCGCGATCGAGCCGCTCGCCCCGTCCGAGGCCGCCGCCCTGGCCCGTCTGTCCGGCGGCAACGCCCGCTGCGCCGCATCGCTGAGGCGCCCGGTGCCGCGGATCCTGCGCCGCTGGGCCCGGGGGCTGCTGGTCGAACTCGCCGCCGGCCGGGGCGGATCGGCCCAGGCCGCGGCCGACCTGCTGCACAAGGGCAGGCTGCCCGAGGATCTGGCCGCCGATTCGGGTCTGACCAATCGGGAGAAAACGGCCGAGGGCCTGCCGGATCGCCGCGAACGGGCGATTCAGCTATGCGAGATGCTCAATCTCTACTACTGTGATGTTCTCGCTTGCCGCGAACGGGGCGAGCAATGGCGTCCCCGCCTCGATGGCGACGCCGAAATGATCCGCGACCTCGCCGCCCGGCGCCACGCCCGCGGCCTGTTGCACGATATCGATGCGGTCGAACGCGCCCGCCTGGGCATCGACCGCAATCACAACATCGGCCTGACGATGGCGGTGTTGTTCCAGGAGTTGATGTGGCATGAGGCACAGGCAGGGACCGCGCCCGGGACCCGGCCGCAGGGATAGAGGGCGGCACGCGCCGCCGCAGCCCGACCGGTCGGTCGAGCCGCCCGCAGATCTTGCCGCCGAGAACATCGTCATGGTCCAGTTCAAGGGCCATCGCAAGGGCTACTACCACAACCGGCGGGGCGTGACGGCCGTCGTCGGCGACTACTGCATGGTCGAGGCCGACCGCGGCCGCGACATGGGCCGCATCTGCTACGTCGGCCCCGGACGCGAGAAGTGGTGGCGGGAGGCGCGTCATCAGGGCCTGCTGGCCCGCGCCGAGGCCGAGGACCTGCAGCGCCTGCACGAGAATCGCGCCGACGAGTGGGAGTACTACGACATCTGCCTGGAGAAGATCCAGGAGCGCAGCCTGCAGATGAACCTGGTGACCGTCGAGCGCCAGTTCGACCGCAACAAGATCACCTTCTTCTTCACGGCCGAGAACCGGGTCGATTTCCGGCAGCTGGTGAAGGATCTGGCCGGCGTCTTCCGCACGCGCATCGAGCTGCGCCAGATCGGGGTGCGCGACGAGGCCAAGATGAAGGGCGGCATCGGGATCTGCGGCCGCGAGCTATGCTGCAGCACCTTCCTGCACGATTTCTCGCCGGTGACCCTGAAGATGGCCAAGGCCCAGCAGTTGCCCCTGAGCCCGAACAAGCTCTCGGGCCTCTGCGGCCGGCTCCGTTGCTGCCTCTCGTACGAGCACGAGGGCTACCGCAGGCTGCTGGAGAAGATGCCGCGGGTCGGGGCCCGGGTCGAGGTCGAGGGCCGCCGGGGCGTGGTGCGCAAGATCGATCTTCTGCGGGGGATGGTGACCGTCGGGATCGAGGACGACGGCGACGACGTGGTCGTGCGTCCGGCCGAGAACCTCTCCTGGGACGCGAATCAGGAATTGCCGCGGAGCCGGTCGCGCTCCCGCCGCGGGGCCCGTTCCCGCCGCCGGAACTGACCGCGGACCGCCGTCGAAGCCGCCGAGGAAGGCAACATTGTTCGTCGATACCCATCTGCATCTGAACCGCGAGGAATTCAACGGCGAGACCGGGGCCGTCCTGGAACGGGCCGCGGCCGCCGGCGTGACCCGCTTCATGAACGTGGGCTACGATCTGGAGAGCTCGGCCCGGTCGGTCGAACTGGCCCGGTCGGACCCGCGGATCCTGGCCGCGGTCGGAATCCATCCGCACGACGCTCTGCTGATCGCCGACGCCGAAGGCAACGTCACGCCGGACGGCGAGGTCGCGCTGGAGAAGCTGGCCGCGATGACGGCCGATCCGAACGTGGTCGCCCTGGGCGAGATCGGCCTCGATTTCTACCGCGATCTCTCGCCGCGGCCCGCCCAGAAGGCCGCCTTCGCCGCCCAGCTGGCCCTGGCCCGCGATCTCGATCTGCCGGTGGTGCTGCATATCCGCGACGCCTATCCCCAAACCCTGGCGCTGCTCGAGGCCGAGGGCGTTCCCCCGCGCGGGGGGATCATGCACGCCTTCGCCGGCGACGCGGCGGCCGCGGCCTGGGGCGTGGCGCACGGCTTCCTGCTGGGGATCGGCGGCCCGGTGACGTACAGGAATTCGCGTCTGCCCGAGGTGCTGGCGGAGTTATCGCCGCGCGACCTGGTGATCGAGACCGACGCTCCCTGGCTGCCGCCGGCGCCGCATCGCGGCCGCCGCAACGAGCCTGCCCATCTGGCGCTGACCGCGGCCAAGGTGGCCGAGATCTACGGCGTCGGTATCGAGGAGCTGGCCGCGACGACCACCGGGAATTTCGACCGCCTGCGCCGGGGGAGGAGCCGATGAACCGCGACGGGGATCGCGGCGGCCGTCCGCGCAGCCAATCCGATCTGCTGCGGGCTCACGGCATCCGGCCGCAGAAACGCCGTGGACAGAATTTCCTGGTCGATGGGAACATGGCCCGCGCCATCGCCGCCGAAGTGATGGATATCGGCGACGAGATCCTCGAACTGGGAGCCGGCGCCGGGGCGTTGACCTTCCCCCTGCTCGAAGCCGGGGCCCGGGTCGCGGCCGTGGAGATCGATACCGGGCTGCAGGCCCTGCTGACCGCCGAGACGGCCGGCCGCGAGAATTTCCGCCTGCTGGACGCCGACCTGGCGAAACTGGACTGGACCGCGGCGCTCGACGCCGCCGGCGAGCGCCCGGTGGTGGCGGGAAACCTGCCCTACGTGCTGACCAGCGAGGTCCTCTTCGCCCTGGTCGACCACCGCGCCCGGATCGCCGGAGCGGTGTTCATGGTGCAGCGGGAGGTCGCACAGCGCCTGGCGGCCGAACCGGGCGGGCGGGAATACGGCGTGCTGGCGGTGATCCTCGGTTCGCTGTTCACCGTCCGCGTGCTGCGGCAGGTGCCGGCCTCGGTCTTCTGGCCGCGGCCCGACGTGGTCTCGGCCGTGGTCCGGCTGGACCCCCGGGGCGAATCGTGGGAAAATCAGGAATTGCATCGATTCCGTTCAGCGGTGAAATTGCTCTTCGGCCAGCGGCGCAAGCAGATCGGCACGATCCTGCGCCGCCGGCTGGATCTCGACGAGGCGACCGTGGCGGATCTTCTGGCCCGCGCGGAAATCGCGCCGGAACTGAGACCCGAACAGATCGACCGGGCGCGGCTGCGCGCCCTGGCCCGGCTGCTGCCCGAGGGCGGGGAGGTGTGATGGTATCCGCGGCGAAGCGGGCCCTCGGGGCCCTGGTCTTCTGCTGGCTCGCCTTGGCGGGCCCGCCTGCGTTCGCCGCCGCCGCGGCTTCCGCCGCCGCGCCCGCCGATTCGACCGCCGCCGCGCCCGCAGACAGCGCCGCCGCGCCGGCCGGCGGATTGGCCGCCCTGGTCGCCGGAGCTCCGTCGTACCAGCAGGCCGCGGCCGCCCTGCCGCCCGGCCTGCCCTATCTGCTGACCTGGACCCGCGACCCTTCCGTGTCGGCGCGCGCCCAGGTGCGCAAGGTCAACTACGGCGGCGCACTGGTCAGCGAGCTCTCCTTCCGCGACATGAGCAAGTTCAAGCAGGATGTCACCTGGTCGTGGGACGACTACCGGCGGCAGGACAAGACCGTCGAGAAGCGCAACGGGAAGATCGACTACAACACCGACCTGTCCAAGTCCTACTCGGCCCGCGTCATGCTCAGCGACTCCTGGACCGAGGACCGCTCGGTCAACTCGGCCGGCGTGACCAACCTGAACAAGCAGGATCTCAAGCAGGCCTCGCTCAATCTCACCCGCGAGGCCATCCACGTGGGCGACGTCGAAAACACGCTGACGCTCACCGGCAAGCTTGTCGACCAGCAGGGCGAGCAGCAGAACCAGCGGATCGATTACTCCGAGGCCGAGTTGAACGGCGCCTGGCGCGGCGCCTACCGTCCGTCGAGCTGGATGTCGGTCCACACCGGCGTCTGGGGGACGACCCAGAGCGGCGACCGCACCCTGGGCGAGGATTCCAGCTCTTCCTCGGCCGACGGCGACAGCCTGCGCGCCGGCGTCTACTACGAGCGCCGGCGCCTTACCGGCGGCTTCAGCGTGGTCAACTCGAGCTTCAGCAAGCGCTACCTCGACTACCGGCGCAACTCCAACGGCATCATCGACACCATCGGCGTGCAGCAGAAGATCGTGCAGGAGCTCGAGAAGAACGACGCCGTCTCGTTCACCCTGGACAACGCATACGATCTCGGGCGCCTGGATCTCACGTCCAAGCTCTCGCGCGACCTGAGCGAGAACTCCTATCGATCCAGCGGCATCGGCCGCAAGGAGCGCCACCAGGACAACGCCAATCTCGGGGCGAAGTTCAGGGTGGGCCGACTCGACTCGCTGGTCGCGACCTACGGCTACCTGTGGAAATGGGACGACCAGACCTACAAGGGGGCTTCCCTGGCCCGCGGCCGCCAGATCTCCAAGCGGCGCGACGTGACGTTCAGCTGGATCCACGACCTTTTCCGCGACACCGATCTGTCGGCCACCTACAAGACCGCGCTGACCCAGGAGATCGCCGAGAACGAGTTCAACACCAACGACCGCGACCGGCTCGAGGAATCGTTCAGCGTCGACATGAAGACCGTCTGGTCGCGCGGCGACCAGGTGGCCCTGTCGTTCGTCTACCGCAGCGTCGAGGACATCTCGATCCGGCGCGAGCGCTCGTCGAACAACAGCATCAAGGAGACCTACGAGGTCGTGCCGAGCTACAAATGGGCGCTCGCCGACTGGCTGACCCTGGGGCAGGATTTCCGCCTGTGGATCCAGTACACCGACTACACCTTCTCGGACCTGGACTACGTGAGCAAGGACGACACCTACAACAAGCGCGGCAACCTCACCTCGACGGTCAAGATCAACCCGAACGATCGTCTGGAACTGACCATCATCCACGACTGGCAGAACAAGTCCAACGCCACCAGCACCGGAACCGACGCGACCGGCAGCACGTTCTACTTCACCGAGAAGGAACAGCGGATCTCGAAGATCGACTTCACAATGAGCTACAAGGCTTCCGATTGGCTGTCGCTCTACGGCACGACCTACCAGAACAAGGACGTCACCGATTCGTTCGGCAACACAGTGACCACCCGCGACCAGCGCAGCGGCCGGGTGGGCGTCGGCGGCACGATCACCAAGTCGTGGGGCCAGAGCAAGACCCTTAAGGCGATCGTGCGCAAGTACGCCGCCTACGGACCCTCTGTCCAGGAGACCAGCAAGGACTACTGGGACGCCGACATCAAGTTCTCCTGGAGGTTCTGATGCATCGCCGATGGGGATGGACCCTGCTGCTGGCCGCGGCGCTCGTCGGGAGCGGCGGCTGCTTCTTCGAGCCCCGCGCTCCCGAGCAGCCGGCCGCCATCCAGATCAATTACCTGCCGCAGGACCAGGCTGCCAACGTCTGGGAGAACGTCCAGAAGGCCATGAACGGGCTCGACGCCGCGGGCTACGAACGTCAGATCGCCGAGGATTTCACCTACGAACCCGACGGCCAGACCCTTGCCACCTACGGCGACGTCGACTGGGAGGCCTGGGGCCGCGAGACCGAGATCGCCTTCATGACCGACATGCTTAACAACGTCGGCGGGATCGCGGCCGATCTGCGCTACGAGATCATTTTCGATGAACCTGGAGACACCCGCGCCGAATTGCGCTATATTTATGACGTGACCGTGACCGAGGCCGACGGGTCGACGACACCCTACCGTGCCGAGGTCGTGGTCGAGATCTTCATCGAGGGTACCGACTGGGTGATCACCCGGTGGTACGACGTGTCCGGCGAATCGGACGGCGGTTCGATCCGCAACACCCTCGGCGACAGACGTGGAGCCTTCGCTCGTTCGGGAGGTGGTTGATCCGAGACCTTGGTATCCTGCCTTGGGCAGCACTGGACGATTTTTGAAGAAAAAGGCATGGATTTTGCTTTGGCCTCGGGCCGACACCTGGCCCAGAACGACCCAAAAGGAGAGCTCCGATGCGTAATCCCTTCACGACAGCGTGTCTGGCGCTGTTCGTCGGCGGCCTCGCCTTGGCTACCGGCGGCTGCATCTTCTCGCCCGATTCCGGCGGCGAAGGGGGGGGCGGGACGGTCATCGAATACGTCTGGCCCGACACCGAAGACAAGCTGATGACCAACTTCCGCATGGCCTACGACGGCATGGACCTCGACGGCTACCGCGACGTGCTGTACTACAACGAGCAGACCAACGAGCAGTACCAGTTCATCTTCTCCGACCAGGACATCGCGAACCCGGACATGAACACCGATCCGCTGACCCGCGACATGGAACTGGCCGTGGCCGAAAAGATGTTCACCAACCAGGTCTCCCAGGCTCCGGGCTTCGAGGGGACGTCCATCACCGACATCCAGGTCAACCGCCTCGACCGCGTCGGGCATTGGCAGGATACGGGATCGGAGGATCCTCTCTTCCCCAACGCCCGGATGGCGACCTACGATGTCGAGATCTTCTTCCTCTATACCACCAGCGGCGGTGACGATTCCAAGTACACCGTGCGCGCCCTGGAATTCTTCTACGCCAAGAGCGAAATCATTCCCCAGGACGACGGAACCTCCAAGATCAAGTGGTATCTCTTCGGACAGAAGGATCCCAACGTGGAGTCCTGACGGCGATTCCGGCCTCTCCGGGGGAGCCCTTCGGGGCTCCCCTTTTTTGTTTTGTTGGCGGATCGCGGACGGGCGTTTATCGTGGCGGCATGTCCGCGAAGAAGAGCAGATCCAAATCCGGCCGCAGCCGCCGTTCCCGCGGTTCCCGGCGCATGCCTTCGCCCTGGGCCGTGGCCCTGGGCGGGGTCGCGCTGCTGGCCGTGCTCGGGGTGGGGCTGCTGAGCTGGAGCCGCACCGACGGCGGCCGGGCCGCCCTGCTGCGGATGGGGTCGGAGGACCAGTTCGGGCCGGTCCAGGCGGCCGTGGACTCCGCTCTGACCCACGCCCTGCCCGCCTTCACGCCCGGTCCCGCTGCCGCGGCCGGCGACGATTCCCGGCGCTGCGACCATCCCGCCGACGACGGATCGGGAACCTCGATCTTCTGCCGGGCCGTGCCCGTGCCCGCGGGGATGTCGTTCTGGGAGGCGGAACTGGCCGTGGCCGAGGCCGTCGCCCCCTGCGGCGCCCGGGTGCTCTGGGGCGAACGGATGGAACGGCCCCGGGGCCGCTGGCAGCGCCGTCCGGAAGGCGAGGCGGCCGACGTGCTGCGGCTGGACGTGGGCGTCGTCGGACGTCCGACCCACACCCTGCTGCTCTACGGCGAAGCCGACGGGCCGCCGCCTGTCTGCTGGGACGGGGGAGTCGTGAGCGACGAGGCCTCCGATCTGCTGGGCGAATCCGGCGCGCCGACCATCGCGATCGTCGTCGACGACTGGGGCAACGTGGCCAACGACGCCACCCGCACCCTGCTGCGCATGGACGTGCCCCTGACGCTGTCGGTGCTGCCCGGACGCCCCTTCACCCGCCGTTACGCCCTGTGCGCGACCGATCTGGCGGTTCCCGACGAACCCGCGGCCGCCGCCGCGGCGCCCGGACGGGGCGATCCCGCCGCCTGGGCCCGCCGCGAACGCGCCGAGCGCGGCTGCATGGTCGAGATCGCCCTGGGCGGGGGGCGGGCGCGCGAGGTGCCGCAGCGCCGGCGCGAGGTCATCCTCCATCTGCCGATGGAGCCTCAGGCCTATCCCGAGGTCGATCCCGGCCGCCTGGCGGTGATGAAGGGGATGGATCAGCGGGCGATCGAGGATGTCGTCGAGGAGTCGCTGCGGGCGCTGCCCGGGGTGACCGGCGTGAACAACCACATGGGCAGCGCCGCCACCGCCGACCGGCCCACCATGGAACGTCTGATGAAGGTACTTTCGGGCCGGGGCCTGTTCTTCCTCGACAGCCGCACCACGGCCCGTTCGGTGGCGGCCGAAGTCGCCAGCGAGGCCGGCATCCGGACGCTTTCCAACCGGCGGTTCCTCGACCAGAAAGTGACCACCGTCGAGGTCGTGCGGGCCAATCTGGCCCGGCTGATCCGCGATGCCCGCAATTCCGACAGCGGCGTGATCGGTATCTGCCATCCCTATCCCGAGACGGTCGCGGTGCTGCGCGAGGAGCTGCCGCGCCTGCGCCGCGAGGGGGTCCGCCTGGTGACCCTATCGGAACTGCTCGCCCTGCGAGCGGAGCGGGGGACCCGTCTGGCGGCCCGCTGAACCCCAATGCCGGCAAGAACCTCGGAGCCGGGCCGTAGTCAGGGATTGACACCCCCCACCCGCATATTATACTGGATGACAGTTTCGGCGGCGGAAACGTCGCCTCTTTACGGGTGTTGCGCGATGCCGCCGAGGCCGTGAAGCACGTTCCGGCGTGTTTTTTTGTGTTCACGCCCGCAGGCAGCCGAGCCCCGGATATCTCGGAAAGTCCGCCATCGGAGAGGTACCCATGAACCGATCCTTGAGAATCAGGGCCGGGATCGTCATCGTCGTGATCCTTGCCTCCATCTACGGTCTCTATCCCACCATCCAGGCTTCGCGGATCTCGCCCGAAGACCGCGCCGCGGCCCAGTCCGATCCCGCGCTCATGGCCCGGATCGAGAGCATCGAGAGCAAGGCCATCCGCAAGGGGCTGGATCTCGAGGGCGGGATGTACATCGTGCTGGAGATCGACGACGAGGGAATGACCGCCGCCCAGGCCAAGGACGCCCTGGACCGCGTGGTCGAGATCCTGCGCAACCGCGTCGACCAGTTCGGCGTCAGCGAGCCGGACATCAAGCCCATGGGCACGACCCGGATCATCGTGCAACTGCCCGGGCTGCAGGATGTCGAGCGGGCCAAGAGCCTGATCGGCACCACCGCCCGGCTCGATTTCCGGCTGGTGCGGCCGGCCGACGAGATCCAGTCGGTGCTCGAGAAGCTGGACAAGGCCTTCCTGCGGACCGCCGCGGTGACCGAAGATGGTGCGGCGCCGGCCGAGGCCGAGGCCGAGGCCGAGCCCGAGACGGAGGCCGAGGTCGCGGCGGTCGACACCGCCGACACCTTCGCCGATCTGCCGGATCTGCCCGACGCGGGCGGGCTGGACGAGGACGATCCCTACGTCCAGGAGCATCCCTTCTCCGCCTACGTCTACGTCGACGCGAACTACCAGCGCTACTTCGGCACTCCGATCTTCGTGGAGGCGGGCAACCTGGAGAAGGTGCGCGCGATGCTGGCCTCGCCCGAGGCGCGGGCCATCCCGCGGGGCGTGGAGTTCCAGTTCTACAAGGAAGTCGCCGACCTCGGTTCGGGCATGTCCGGCATGCCCCTGTTCCTGGTCAACTCGCGGGCCTCGCTGACCGGCGACCGGCTGACCGGCGCCCGTCCGGCCCCCGACAGCGATCATCCCGGCAACTGGCAGGTGAACCTGAACCTCGACCGCAAGGGCGCGAGGCTGTTCTCCAAGGTCACCGGCGAGAACGTGGGCCGCCAGCTGGCCATCTCGCTCGACGGCAAGATCCATCTGGCGCCGACGATCAACTCGAAGATCCCGACCGGAACCGCCACCATCACCGGCGGCTATTCCAACGTCGCGGCCAGCGATCTCGCCCTGCTGCTGCGGGCGGGCGCCCTGCCGGTCGACGTGCGCATCGAGCAGGAGCGGACCGTCGGCCCGAGCCTGGGCCACGACTCGATCCGCCAGGGGCTGAACGCCGGGCTCTACGGCCTGCTGCTGGTGGTGATCTTCGTGATCCTCTACTACCGGCTGACGGGCTTCGTGGTGGTCCTGGCGCTGGTGGTCAACATGGTGATCATCATGGCGGTGCTGGCCCAGTTCGGGCTGGTGCTGACCCTGCCGGGCATCGCGGGCATGATCCTGACGATCGGCATGGCGGTCGACGCCAACGTGCTGATCAACGAGAGGATCCGCGAGGAGCAACGTCGCAACAAGACTTCGCGGGCGGCGGTCGATGCGGGCTACGCCAACGCCACCCGGACGATCGTCGACGCCAACGTCACCACCCTGATCGCCGCGGTGATCCTGCTGTGGTTCGGCACCGGCCCCATCCAGGGCTTCGCCGTGACGCTGGCCATCGGCATCGTTTCGAGCATGTTCACGGCTCTCGTGCTGACGCGGGTCATCATGGAGGCCTACACGCGCAACCGCGCCAACGCCAAGCTGAGCATCTAGGTTCGGCGGCCGCGAACTTGGGATCGAGGCGCCGACGGGCGCGGGGGGCGGTTGGCCCCCGGAGAGGTTGACGGCATGCAACTGCTGACCAAATCGAACATCCGATTCGTCGCCATGACGAAATACACCTTCGTCCTGTCGGCCGTGCTGATCCTGGCGGGCCTGGTGTCGCTGGTCATGCACGGCGGGCCCCATCTGAGCATCGACTTCACCGGCGGCACCATCCTGCAGGTGCGGGTGACGCCGGCGCCGGAGATCTCGCAGGTGCGCTCGGTCCTAGAGGACGCCGGCTTCGAAGGCCTGCAGGTGCAGGACTTCGGCGCCGCCGACGAGTTCCTGATCACGATGCCGCGGGTCGCCGACGAGAAGGGCGACGCCGCCGAGGAGATGAAGGCGGCGCTGGACGCCGGAATGCCCGACCGCGCCGTCGAGATGCGGCGCGAGGAATCGGTCGGACCGAAGATCGGCGGCGAGCTGAAGACCGCGGCCGTGAACTCGATCGTGGCCGCCCTGGTGCTGATCGTGCTCTACATCACCGTGCGGTTCGTCTTCCGCTACGGCATCGCGGCGATCATCGCCCTGGTGCACGACGTGGTGCTGACCCTCGGCGTCTTCTCCATCCTGAACAAGGAGATCTCGCTGACGATCATCGCGGCTTTCCTGACGATCATCGGCTACTCGCTGAACGATACGATCGTGGTGTTCGACCGCATCAGGGAGAACATGAAGCTGCGGCGCAAGGAATCGTACCGCGACGTGATCAACCGCTCGATCAACGAGACGCTGAGCCGGACCCTGGTCACCTCGCTGACCACTCTGTTCGTCGCCGGCACGCTGTTCGCACTGGGAGGCGCGGTGATCCACGACTTCGCCTTCGCGCTGACCTTCGGCGTGATCATCGGTACCTATTCCTCGATCTTCATCGCCAGCCCGGTGCTGGTCTGGTGGCACGAGAACAGGATGGCCGACAAGAAGCGGGCCCAGTCGGGACTCTGATCGGCGATCGACATTCCGAGACCGGTCGCAGGGGCGCTCCATCGGGGCGCCCCCTTTTTCGCGCCGTCATCCGGAACGCGGCGGCGATTCCCGGCGTTTCCTCCAGAGGCGGCATGGGTTACAATCATTCGCGGCCGCTTCCCCTCGAGCAGACCTTGTCCCGGAGATGCCGTGCTTTCGCTGCGTTACCGATTCCCTTCGCTCCGCCGGGCCTTCGGGCAGGCGTTTCTGTGCGCGCTCTGGCTGGCGGCTGCGGCTCCGGCCTCCGCGGCGGACGATGCGACTGTCGGTGCGGCCGTGGATTCGATCCGGTCCGCCGGGGATGAGGCCGGCGGCGGTCCGGCCGCAGCGGCGCTCGACACCTTGGCGGTCCTGGCCGGCGCCTGGCGCGCCGGCGACCACGCGACCGTGGCCCGCCTGGCCGCGGCCGAGGGCGCCAGGATCGATCTGGGCGGCGAATCCGCCTCGATGCGCGATTGCAGTCCGGGCCAGGCCTTCTACATCTTCAAGGCCCTGTTCCGGGGGGGGCGGACCATGCGCTTCGATCCGATGCCGATCGCGACCGGCGTCACCGGGAACGCCGCCGACGCCGTCGTCGAATGGCGCTATCTGCGCGGCGGCTCCGAACACGTCGAACATCTCTTTCTTTCCCTGCAGCGCGGACCCGAGGGGTGGCGCTGGACGGAGATCCGGGTGCGCCCGTGAACGAACCGGCCGCAAAGAGGAAGATGTCCCGCACGACGGCCGGAGCGCTGATCGCCGGCCTGGTCGCCTGCCTGGTCCTGCAGACCGGCGCCGTGTGGTGGGAATCCGGCGCTGCCGGCCTGGGGTCGCCCCTGTGGTGGATCCCGGCGGCCGTCGCGTTGGGGTTGTCGTTCCTGCTGCGCAACAGGGTCCGGGGTCTGCGCCGCGCCGCGTTGCTGCTGGCGGTCGCGACCCAGATCCTGCTGATCGTGCTGGCCTACGCCGGTGGCCGGACGGTCGGCGGCGACGACGCCGAGTGGAGTACGCGGCGCCGAGAAGCGCTGGCCGACAGAGCCGATCACCTGGCCGGAACCGTCCCCCGCCTCGAAGCGACCCTCGATACGCTTTCGCGCCGCGCCGACCGCCTGCCGGCCGACATGCCGCCCTTCGATCTGCTCGATAACATCCTGGCGTCCTGGTCCCGGAGCGCCGACCCGGTCGACCGGAACGTCTTCTCCCTGGGTCTGACCCTGTGGCGCGGCGGCGAACGCCTCGCCTGGACCGACGGCGCCCGGCCCTTCCCGGCCGTCGGCCGCAGCCAGGACGACGAGCAGGGGTGGGGCCTGGTCCAGGAAGGCGACGACGGATGGTACTGGCGGCGTTTCCGCCCCCTGCGCCTGCGACCGGGCGGCGAGGTCGTGGAGTACCAACTGCGTCTGGCGGACCCGGTTTCCGATCCCGCCGTCCCGCCGGCGGGATGGTATCTGTCCGGCGCGGTGGGAGGATCGCGCATCCGCACCGAGGTGTTGGTCGGAACCCGGGGCGTGGCCGGGATGTGGCAGGGCGACGCCCGCAGGGGTCTGATCTTCTCGGTCGCCGACCCTTTGCGCGGCGCGACGCCGGCTGGCGATCCGGCCGTCCTGCGCCTGTCGCTCGACGCGCCGCCGCGGGCGCTGCAGGCCCAGCGCCGGTCCGACCGCTTCGAGATCATCCGCCTGCTGCTGCTGGCGCTCTGCGCCTTCGGCCTCGGCGGCGCTTTCGGTCCCTGGTGGATCCTGCCGGTCATCGCCTGGGCGGTGCGCTGGGTCTGGGTCGCCGCCGCGCTCTGCCACCGGCTGCTGCCGGCCTTCTCGGGCCCCCGGTCGCCGCCGGGTCCCGGAGATCCCGCGAGCCTGGTGGATCCGGCCTACTTCGCTTCGCAGTGGGGCGGCGGACTCTACGCTTCCACCGCCGACGCCCTGATCACCGGGGCGCTCGTCGCCCTGACCGCCTGGTTCCTGATCCGGATCCTGTCGGCCGCCGCCCCGATACCGGAGAAGGGCGCGGCCCGGACCGGGGGATTCCTCCGCCAGATGCTCTTCGGCCTGGCGTTCGCGGCCGGGGCCGCGATCCTGTTGCTGCCGCTGCACGATCTGGTCGGCGAGATCGTCGCCAACGCCAACGCGCGGCTGATCGGACCGAAGGTGCCGTTCACCGTGCTGCCCTTCTGGGGCCTGCACCTGACCCTGCTGCTGCATGCGGGCGCCGCGGCCGTGCTGCTGGTCGACCTGGCGCGGCGCCTGCGGCGGCGCATCGCGGGCAACGCCGGTCTGGCCGTCTTCTTCGGGTCCCTGGTGCTGACGGTGCTGCTGGGATCGCATCTGACGCCCGTCTCCCACATCCTGTTGCCGGTGCTGGTCCTGCTGCTCTGGCGGTCGGCGGGCTTTTTCCCGCGGCGGGCGCGTCCGCTGAAGCGTTTCGCGGTGCTGCTGCCCCTGCTGGCGGTGCTGGCCTGGAACTACATCGCCCTGAACTCGGCGTACGGGCGGGCCGAGATGATCTGGCTAGAATCGCGCGCCGAGGAGATCGCCCGCCCGCAGGACGACTGGGTCCGTTTCCTGATGGAGGATCTGCTGGCGGAACTGGCCGTCCTGGAGCCCTTCCCTTCCCCGGTCGCCGGCGCCCATGCCGCGGTGGCCGCCGATCTCTGGCGCGACTGGCGGGCCTACGAGCTGTGGCGGACGACGGGCATCGACCAGCTCGATCTTCCCTGCCAGATCGAGGTCCTGAATCCCGACGGCGACGTGACCAGCCTGTTCGCCTCGGGCTTCTTCCGCGACCAAGGCTACGAGCTGGGCGAACGATCGGCGTGGGAGGAGGCCGAGCCCGCCGTGCCGCGACCCGGCGCCCGGCAGGCCATCTCCATCCAGTCCGAGCGGCGGCGCTATCCCGACGGCGACGAATGGATTTTGCGCGGCGAGGTCGCGCGACCGGGAGGGGAGGGATGGGTTCGCCTGGAGCTGCCCGTCCGCTCGCGGCGCATCGCCACCCTGCGCGAGCGCCTCGTCGGATCCGATTCCGCAGGCAGCGACGGCGGTTATCTGCCGCGGCGCGAGGTCGACCGGCCCCTGCTGCTGCTGCGCGGCGGCCCCGGCGGATGGCTGGACGCCGGCGGCGGCCCGGTGCCCGGCGATGAGATCCTGCCCGTGCTGTCGGACCTGCGCAAGGGGCTGGTCGAGGACGTGATGATCACCGTCGAGGGCCGGCGGTACCGCTGTCTCTGGCGCGCCTCGGACGAAGAGGGCGCGGGATTCCTGATCGGCCTGGAGAATCCGGGCCTGACCTACCGCGTGCTGGATCTCTCCCGCCTGATCCTGCTGGATCTGATGCTGCTGGCCGGGTTGCTGGCCCTGCCGCTGCTGGTGCGGTCGCTGCGGCGCGACCGGAGCCTGAACCTCGGGTTCCAGGAGCGGTTCCTCGTGGTGTACATGATCCTCGGGCTGGTGCCGCTACTGCTGGCGGGGGCCTTCGTGAACCGGCTGAGCCGCGATCTGCTGGCCGAGGGCGCGCGATCCGAAACCCGCGAGGGGCTCGAAGCCGCCAGCAAGCAGATCCAGGGCCTGTTGGCCGAGCAGGGCCGCGCCCTGGCCGCGAGCGACTACATCTCCGATCTGCTGGACAGCCGCCTCGAGGGCCGGCGGCCGCTGGGGCCCTACGGCGCCCGCCAGGGGATGCTCTTCGCCGCCGACGGCACCCTGCTGCTGGACGAGACCCTCAGCGACCTCGATCCGATCGAGGCGGAGATGCTGCTGAGGCAGGCGCGCAAATCGCCGCTGGTGCTGATGCAGGACGACATGGGTGTCTGGCTGGGCACGGCCGTGCCGGTGACGCTCTCGGGGATCCTCGCCGCCGACCCGGCGACCTCGGCCGCCGACAGCGTCGGCGCCGAACTGCACGAGGCGCCATCGAGCAACGGCCTGTTCTTCTATCGCCAGCGGGTCGAGGGCGGCCTGCTGCCCGGGCTCGGCGAGGTGATCCAGGGCGAGATGACGCTCCATGTCGCGGGCGAGGCCCTCTACGCCAGCCACCCGGAAAGGGTGTTCTCGGGAGCGGGATTCCTGATGCTGCCGCCCGGGGTGATGACCCGTCTGCAGCGGCAGCCCGGCAACACCTCGTTGCACCGCCTGCCCGGCAGCGATCTGGCCTGGACGGGGATCCTGGCCATGCCGACCCTCGAGAACGTCGGCGGCCGGCTGTCCCTGCGCGAGGTCCCGGCGGCGCTGGCGGTGACCTTCCCGGCTCGCGAGCGCGAATACTCGGCCCAGCGCGAACAGATCATCCTGTTCCTGGCGGGGTTGGCGACCCTGATCTTCCTGACCGCCTCGTTCCTGGCCCTGGCTTTGACCTGGCGGATCTTCGACCCGGTGCGCGTGCTGGTCGCGGCGACCCGGCGTCTGGCGTCGGGGGATTTCGACGCTCCGCTGCCCGACGAGGGGCTGGACGAACTGGGTACGCTCAGCGCTTCGTTCCGCGGGATGCGCGATGATCTGCGTGACGCCCAGCGCACCCTGGCCGAGCGCGAGAGATTCCTCAGTTCGCTGCTGGAGAAGGTGCCGGTGGGCGTTGCGGTCTACGCCGACGACCAGGATGTCGTCTCTCTGAACCCGGCCGCCCGCAGGATCATCGACGCCTTCTACGACGGAGCCGATCTCGGGACCGAGGCCCGTCCGCCGCGCCTGCTGGCCGAATTCCGCGACGCGGCGACGGGAGGCGAGGCCGCGGCCGAGGTGCGCGCCTGGGACGGGCGTCTGACCCTGCGCGGCCGCATCGCGCCTTTGGACCTGCCCGGCGGCCGCCGCGACACCATGCTGGTCTTCGAGGACGTGACCGAATTCCTGGCCAACAAGCGCCTGGCTCTGAACGCCCAGCTTGCCCGCCAGGTCGCCCACGAGGTGAAGAATCCGCTGACTCCGATCCAGCTTTCGGTGCAGTTCCTGCAGCAGGCCTGGCGGGACCGGGCCGAGGACATGGACGGCATCCTCGAGTCCACCGTCGGACAGGTTCTCGAACAGGTGTCGCTGCTGCGGTCGATCGCCACCGAATTCAGCCTGCTGGGCCGGCCGGAACGCCTGGAATGCCAATCCCTGGACTGGCCCGGACTGGCCGCCAGGGTCTGCGGGCGCTACCGGCAGGGCGACGATGAGGCCGCGGCCGGTCCCCGGGTGCGGTGGGAGGAGGCCGAGGTGCCGGCGGTGCTGGCTCATGCCGAATCCCTGGAGAAGGTCCTGGGCAACCTGATGGAGAATTCGATCCAGGCCGTCGGCGATCCCGCGGCGCTGGAGGTCGTGGTGGGCTGGCGCATCGACGACCGCGAAGTGACCCTGCTGTGGCGGGACAACGGTCCGGGGCTGGACTCCGAAGTGGCCGACCGTCTCTTCAATCTCTATTTTTCCACCAAGAGCCAGGGCACCGGTCTGGGCCTCTCCATATGCCGCAATCTCCTGGAGAAGATGAACGGCCGGATCAGCCTGAGGAATCGCGGGGACCGTTCCGGCGCCGTGGCGGAAGTCGTTCTGCCGCGGGCCGACGCCGCCCCGCCCGCCGATTGAACCGGGAGCTCCCGAGCATGACCTTCGGTGTCCGTCCGCCCCGCGCCGCCCCGCGTCCGGCGATCGCGCCGGCGCTTCTGGCCGCGTCGTTGTGGACGTTCGCCGTTTTCGGATCGCCGGCTCCGGCCTCCGCCGCGCCGGCCGACGCGCCCGCCGACCGGGTCGGCATCGCCCGGCTGCATTACGGCGGCGGCGACTGGTACTGCGATCCCAGTTCGCTGCCCAACTGGCTGGAGCTCTTCGCGGCGCGCACCGGCATCCCGACCGCCGCGGATGCGGCGGTGGTCGGCCTGGACAGCGAGGACCTGTTCCGCCATCCGTTCCTGTACCTGAGCGGCCACGGCGACATCGATCTGGACCCCTACGAGATCGCGACCCTGCGCCGCTACCTGGATTCCGGGGGATTCCTCTACGCCGACGACAACTACGGCCTCGACCTCGCTTTCCGCGACCTGATGAAGCGGGTCTTTCCCGACGATCCGCTGATCCGGCTCGGCGCCGATCATCCCATCTACCACAGCTTCTACGATCTGGACGGCCTGCCCAAGATCCACGAGCACGACGGCGAGCCGGCGCAGGGTTTCGGCGTCTATCGCGGCGGGCGGATGGTGGTCTTCTACTCGTATTCCAGCGATATCGGCGACGGGCTCGAGGATCCCGACGTGCACGGCGATCCCCCCGCGGTGCGCGAGGCCGCAGCGCGGATGGCCGTGAACATCCTGATGTACGCCCTGACCGGGCCCTAGGAGGCGCAGTGGATTCCGCCGGCGACAGAAAACGCTTCCAGGCATCGCTGCGGGGACATCTCGCCGCGGCGCGGTGGCGTGTGCTGGGCGCCGGAGCTCCGCTGTGGGCGGGCGGGACCCTGGCCGCGGCGGTCGCGGCGGCGGTCCTGGTCTCCGGGCCGGCCGGTTCCTCGGTCGCGGGCAAGCTTTCGGCATGGGCCCTGCTGTCGGTCTTCTCCGGATGGCTGCTGTTGCGGGACGTCCTGCTGCCGCTGTGGGGGCTGCGGTCGGCCGAGCTCCTCTGCCGGCGGCTCGAGAGCGGCGGGGATTTCCAGAATCTGCTGGTGGCGGCCGAAGAGGCGTCGCGACGGCCCGGGCGATGGGGGGCGGGCGAAGGCCGGGGCGAGGGCGGAGGCGTCGCCGGGGAGCTTCGCCGGCGGCTTTTCGCGGTCGCGGCGGACAGGTCCGAATCCATCGACAGGGCCCGGCTGCTGGCCGTTCCCGATGTCCGAGGGAATCTGGCCGCCCTGATCTGCGGCGCGGCGCTGGCGTTCTGGGTGATCTCCGCGGGACCGGCCGGCTCGGCCCGGGGAATCGACCGTCTGTGCCATCCCCTGCGTGATGAAGCGTTTTCCCCCACGGCCGGGATCTATCTGCAGGATGGGGATCGCGAGGCTGCGGCCGGCGAGGACGTGGTGCTCGCGGCGCTGGATTTCGGCGATCCGCGCGAGTCCGCCGTCTGCGAGGTGCGGCGCGGCAGCGGCCTGTGGCGGCCCTTGCCGGCGTCCCGCGATACGTCTTCCGCCGGCATCGCCCTGCGTTGGACGGCGAGGGTCGAGGATGTCGACGAGAGCTTCCGCTTCCGCTTCCGCCGCGACGGCATGGTCACCGCCGAGGCGAGGATCGACGTGCGGCATCCGCCCCTGCTGATGGAACTCGCCGGCTCCTACGAGCCGCCGGCCTACACCGGTCTGCCCGCGCGCGACCTGCCCCGTTTCCCGGCCAGGATCGAGGCGCCCGCCGGCAGCGTCGTGCGTCTGCGCGGAATTGCGGACCGGGCCTTGGCCGCGGCCGCGGCCGTGACCACGGCCGGCGACACCCTGCCGGCGGCGGTGGCCGGCGATACGCTGCGCTGGTCGCGGCGCTGCGACGCCCCTCTGGAATTCCATCTGCTGCTGCGCGACCGGCGCGGCGCGACCGGCGGCGCGGACCTGGCCCACAGGGTCGATCTGCTGCCCGACTCCGCTCCCACGGCACGGATCTCCTGCGCCGAGCGGACCGGTCTGCTGCCGGTCGACGGGCGGCTGGACCTGGGCGCCGTCGCCGAGGACGATTACGGCCTGGCCGACCTGGTCCTGCAGTTCCGGCGGCGGGGCGAGGTCGAGGCGGCCGGCGGGGACGATCGGGCCGCCTGGATCGACATTCCGGTCTGGCGCCGGAGCGACGAACCCGGCGAGCGGGCGGGCGTCGCCGAGCCCCGCGAGTCGCGCACCGCCCTGGGGCCGGTCCGCGTCGGGGTCGACGCGGAGGAGTCCGAAGACGGCCTCGGCGTATCGTGCCGGATCCTTTTCGACACGGGCGATCTGGAGATCGTCCCGGGCGACGTGCTGCTGATGCGGCTCGAGGCCCGCGATCGCCGGCGTCCGGGACCGCCCGGCATCGGGCGCAGTTCGATCCTGCGCCTGGTCATGCCCTCGGCGGCCGAGATCCTCGCATCCCGGGCCGAGACCGACGAGAGCCGGATCGGCGACCTGGCGGAACTGCGCGAACGCTCGATCCGCATGGACGCCGATCTCGAAAGGATCACCCGCGAGCTCAAGAAGGATCCCGAACCGGATTTCGCCCGCCGTCAGGAGATGGAGACGGCGCTCGAGCGCCAACGCGAACTGCAGCGGGAACTGGACCGGATCGCCGCCGATCTCGAGGACGGTCTGTCCGAGATGGCCCTGCGCAACCAGACATCGGTGGAGCTTCTGGAGAAGATGCAGGAGGTTTCCGACCTGCTGGCCGACGTGCGCAGCGAGGAATTGCGCCGGCTCCAGGACAGCCTGCGCGAGGAGATGGGCAAGCTCACGCCCGACGAGATCCGCGAGGCCGTCGCCGAGGCGGCCCGCGATCAGCAGGCCCTGATCGAGCGTCTCGACCGCACCATAAGCCTGCTCGAGCAGATGCGGGGCCGGCAGGAGCTCGAGGGCATGGCCGGCGCCCTCGAAGAGATGCTGCGCCGGCAGCAGGATCTGATCGACCAGGCCGCGGCGTCGGATGCGGACACGGGCGGGGACGGGGAATCCGATAATGCGGCCGACGAGGAAGCCGCTCGCCGTCAGGAGGCCCTGGCCGAGGAGATCGACCGCCTCGCCGAGCGCATCCGGTCCAAGCTCGAAGAGATGGGCGCCGGCGGCGAAGACCCCGGATCTTCTTCGCCCGCCGAGGAATCGCTGCGCGAAACTCTCGCCGAGGCCCTGCGCCGTCTCGAAGAGCGCGATCCCGCCCGGGCCATGCGCGAGACGGCCGGCCGGATGCGCTCCGGCGGGTCGGGATCCGACGAGAGCCGCCATGAGGCGATGCGCCGCCTGGCCTCTCTCTACAGCGTCATCCTCCAGGGCGACCGGGCCATGCAGGCCCGGATGCAGCAGCAGGTCGCCGGCACCCTGCGGCGGATCGCCTTCGACGTGCTGGCCTTGTCCGCGCGCGAGGAGGACCTGGCCGGCCGCATCCCCGCCAATCTGCGCGACGTGCGCGCACCGGGGCTGACCCGCGACCAGGCGCGGATCCTGCGGGCCCTGCGCTCGTTGCGCGAAGGGCTGCGGACTCTGCTGGGATCCTCGCCGATGCTCTCGATGGGATTGCTGCGCCGGCTCGACGCGGCCGCCGGGCGCGTCGAGTCATCACGCTCGTTTCTCGAGTCGGGATGGGGCCTGGACGCCGCGCGCGAGGCCCGCGCCGGTCTCGGCGCGATGAACGCCCTGGTGATCAACCTGCTGACCAGCGCGGAGTCGGGCGGAGGCGGCGGGGCCGGGTCTTCGCCGCTGCTGAGCGAACGTCTGCGCCGCCTGGCAGGCAAGCAGGCCGGCCTCAACGGGTTGGCCGAAGCCCTCCGGCGCGGCATGAACGGCAGGGACGCCTCGGACATGGAGCAGCGCGCCGCCATGAGGAGGCTCCAGGCCGATCAGCGGTCCTTGGCCGAAGAGACCCGCGAGGCCGAAATCGAGAGCCGGCTCGATCCCGAGGAAGCCCGCAGGATGCTGGGCGATCTGGGCGATCTGTCCGAACAGATGGAGAGCGTCGCCCGGGATCTCGGCCAGGGCGTGCTGGACGAGAGGACCCTGCGCCGTCAGGAGCGGATTCTCGGGCGTCTGCTAGACGCCCACAATTCGGTCCGCCGCCGGGATTTCTCGATGCTGCGCCGCAGCCGCTCCGCGGACGGGGCCGCTTCCGATCAGATCGCCGACCCGATCCCCTCCGCATCCGACCGGGATGCCGCCGCCGCCCGTGTGCGCCGGCGCTCCCTGGACCGGGTGCCGCTGGAATACCGCGATCTGGTGCGCCGGTATTACCGCAGCCTCGAAGAGCTGGCGGTTCCTCCTGCCAATCCCGGGGAGGCGCCGCGATGAGAAGATTTCTGCGCGTAGCCCTCCTGGTCGCGACCGGCGGCCTGTTGCTGCTGGCCGGCCCGCTCCCCGCGGCGCCGTCGCCGGGCGTGCCGACGACCGGCGCGGAATCCGCGGCCGAGCCCGGACCCGAACCGGAATCCGCGGTGCGCCGGAAACCCGGCTTGCAGACCAAGCCGCTGTACTGGCGCGTGCTGATGCCGGATCTGGACCGGGCCCTGAGCCGCGGCGACATCAGCGGCGCCGAGGCTCTGCTCGCCCGTCTCGATGCGCTCGGCGCGCCGCAGGGGCAACTCGTAGGCCGCCGTATCCGGCTGGCCCGGCTCCGGGGCGACGAGCAGCAGGCCGTCGACCTCAGCCGCCGCGGGTTGCTGGCTTCGCCCGCCTCGATCAAGCTGCGCCGGGAGCTGGCGCGTTCGTTGATCGCGCTGGAGCGCGTGGAAGAGGCCGCGGATGTCCTGGATGAGCTGATCGCGATGAGTTCGGACCGCAGACCGGCCGTCACCTCGGCGGTCCGGCAATGGCGCGAGGCGGGTTTTCCGGAACGGGCCTTGGCGCTTTGCGACCGGGAGCGTCTCGAGCATCCGCCCGCCGATCATCTCGACCGCCAGCGGGCGGCCTGCCTCATCGAACTCGACCGGATCGAGGAGGGGGCGGTGGTCCTGGCCGGCGAGTTGGCGATCCGTCCCTTGAATCTGCCTCTGGTGCGCGGCGAACTGAGCCGGGTGCTGCGCGACCCCGATCGGATCGGGCGGGCCGCCGACGCCCTGGACGCGGTTCCGGACCAGGCCGCGGCCGTGCGCCTTCTGCGGGCCGATCTCGCCCTGCGGCTCGGCGACGCCGATCGGGCCGAGGCGGCCGTCGCGCCGCTGGTAGCCGACCCCCGGGCCGCGATCTTCCTGCTCGAGAACGTGTCGGTGGCCCTGCGCGAGGCGCCGCTGATCGAATCGCCCGAAGCCCGGGCCGCGACCGTCCGCTGGCTGCTGGCGATGCTCGAGGGCCTGGCCGACGGCGGGGGGCTGACGCCGGGGCGCGTCCCGCGGACCCTCGATCTGCTGGCGCGGGCGGCGGTCATGGCCCTGGATCTCGATTTTCCCGGCGACGACCCCGAAGCGGCCGTGGACCGGCTGGAACGGGCGCTCGAACGCGTACGCCTGGGGAATCCCGGCAGCGGCCATCTCTATACCGCGCAGATCGCCCTGGCCCGCTACGACCGCGAGGTCCTGCGGCGGCCCGAAAGGGCGGCGAAGCGCCTGCAGAGGCTGCTCACGGACCTGGATCTGCCGATCGAGGGCGTGGCGCTGGCCCGGCTGGCCTGGGGGGAATGCCGCCTGGCGGCGGGCGATACCGCCGGGGCGCGCCGGTCCCTCGCCGAACTGGCCGCCGATCCGGACCATCGCGATGCGGCCGGGGTCGCCCATTTCATCCTCGGTCGGCTGGATCTGGCGCAGGGGCACTGGGATGGAGCCCGCGACCGCTTCGCCAGCGTGGCGTTGGACGCTCCGGATTCCGACGTCGCCAACGACGCCTTGGATCTGGGCCTGCTTGCGGCCGAAGCGCTGGACGGCGGAGTCGCGCGACCCTTGATGGATCTCTATTCCCGCAGCGTCGGGTTCGCCTTGACCGCGGATCCGGAATCCCGGCGGGCGGTCCTGGCCGAGATGGTGGGGACGGAGCATTCCGCGGCCGGCGAGGCCGCAGACGGAGGATCGAATCCCCTGATCGAGCGCGGCCTCTACGAATTGGCCGGCCTGCTCGGCGACGCCGGCGACATCGCCGGGGCGCTGGTTCAGTGCGACCGCATCGTCCGCGATCATCCGGCCGGATCCTACGCCGCGCCGGCGCTGGCGCTGGAAGGCGAGTTGCTGCAGCGGGCCGGGCGCCCGGCCGAGGCCCGGACATCGTGGGAGCGGCTGCTGCTCCAGTACCCCGATTACATCTTCGCGGACGAGATCCGCGATCATCTCAGGAGCCTGCCGTGAATCGAAAGATCAGCGCGCATCGCCGCCGGTTTCCGGCCGCCGCAACGATCCCGGCGATCCTGATCCTGCTGGCCGCCGCCGCGACCGCGCGCGCGGACAGCCTGCTGGTGCCGATGGATCTGAGCCAGTCCAACCATCTGAAGGCATACGGGCTGGCCTTCGGCGAATTGCAGCAAGGCGCGGCGGTGAGCTGGCTGCTGAACTATCGCGGCGGCGCCTTCCTTTTCGCGGACGCCCCGCGGACCAGGCTGGCGGCGAGGCTGCGGGGAGTGGATTTCGAGATCGTGGGCGACGCCGAGACCGCGGGCATCCGGGAATCGATCGGCGCGGGGAACATGGAAGAGGTCCTGCTCGAGAAGCCGCCCCGCATCGCGGTCTACGCGCCGCCCGGATTCCAGCCCTGGGACGACGCGGTCACCCTGGCGCTGACCTACGCCGAGATCCCCTACGACCTGGTCTTCGACGCCGAGGTGCTCGCGGGCCGCCTCGCGGGTTACGACTGGCTGCATCTGCATCACGAGGATTTCACGGGCCAGTACGGCAAGTTCTACGCCGCCTACCGCAACGCCGACTGGTATCTCGATCAGAAGAAGATGCAGCAGGAGTTGGCGGGCCGGCTCGGATTCGCCGACGTGTGGCGGATGAAGCATGCGGTGGCCCTGCGGATCCGCGACTACGTCGAGGACGGGGGATTCCTGTTCGCGATGTGCTCGGCCACCGACACCATCGACATCGCGCTGGCCTATCTCGGCTCGGACATCGTGCCGACCGAGATGGACGGCGACGGTCTCGATCCCGACCGCGAAAGCAGGCGCGACGACGGCCGGACCTTCGCCTTCCGGGACTTCACGCTGGTCACCGATCCGCTGGTCTACGAGTTCTCCGACATCGACACCAGCGACTACGTCCGGCTCCGCGGACCGGAGGCCGACTACTTCACGCTGTTCGCCTTCGCCGCCAAGCACGATCCGGTGCCGACGATGCTCACCCAGTGCCACGTCAACGTCATCGACGGGTTCATGGGCCAGACGACCGGGTTCCACGAGCGTTTCCTGAAGCGGTCGGTGACGGTCCTGGCGCAGGTCGAGGGCACCGACGAGATCCGCTACCTGCACGGCAAGCGGGGCCGGGGCACCTTCACCTTCCTGGGGGGGCACGATCCCGAGGATTACCAGCACGCGGTGGGGGATCCGCCGACCGACCTGGATCTGTACCGGACGTCGCCGGGTTACCGGCTGATCCTGAACAACATCCTCTTCCCGGCCGCGCGTCCGAAGCCGCAGAAGACCTAGGGCCGGTCAGCTCCGGCGGCGCAGCGCGAGCAGGGCGACGGCAAGCAGCGCCAGCGAGGGCAGGACCAGCAGCAGCGACGGATCCTCGGTCTGCGGCTCCGTGCCGATGCCGCCCTCGCGCAGGATCATCGCCAGGGAAAAGGCGTTGTAGACGGCGTGGGTCCATACCGCCAGCACGAGCGAACCGGAGAATTCGTAGACCAAAGCCAAGACGGTCCCGATCCCCACCAGGCCGAAGAGGTACCACGGTTCGCCGTGGACCAGGGCGAAGACCAGGGCCGAGACCGCGGCGGCGGCGAAGACCCCCCAATGCCGCCGGCAGGCCCGGTAGAGCAGCCCCCGGAAGATCAGCTCCTCGATCAGCGGCACCACCACGATCGCGGCGAAGCAGGCGATCGCGACATCCCGCGCGCCGTGGGGCAGATGCCGGTTGAACAGTTCGATCCATTCCGGCCCGGGGGGGTGGATGCGGGTGGACCAGCCGGCCAGCAGCGAACTGGGCGCCGTCGCGGCCAGGGCGACCACCGTTGCGGCCGCGGCCTGCATCAGCCCCGGCGATGCGAATCCGAAGTCCCGCGCCGGCGAGAGGCCGCGTCCGAGCGAAACGGCCGTGGCCGCGGCCAGGGCCAGCAGCCCGCCGCAGGCCACCGCCGCGAACATGTGTCCGAGGAATCCGAAGGCGAGCGTCTGCCCGATCACGTAGATCCCGAGCAGAGCCAGCGACAGCAGGATGATCCGCGTCGTGCTCCAGGACTCGGGGATCGTCGGAGACCGGCGCGGCTTGCGGGGGGCGGGAGATTCGTTTTCCACGGGGCGCGGTTCCTTCGATGGGGTGAATGGTCCCCCTTCTCTAGCAAAGCGGCCGTCCGCTGTCCAGCGCCGACCTTGGCATGACCGCCGGCAACGCTTACTATGCCCAACGAACCGGTCGGGCGACCGGGGGGAGGATTCCGGATGCCGAAACATATCGCGGAACGGACGATCGAGGCCGTGGTCTTCGATCTCGACAACACGCTGACCGACTTCATGCAGGTCAAACGCAACGCCATCGTCGCCGCCGCCGACGCCATGATCGACGCCGGGCTCTGCCTGAGCCCCGCCGACGTCACCGAGCGGATCTACGAGATCTACCAGGACAAGGGGATCGAGCACCAGAGGGTGTTCAACATCTTCCTCGACGAGCAGCTCGGCCGGGTCGACGACAAGATCCTGGCCGCCGCGGTGATCGCCTACCGCCGTGCCCGCGAGGCGTCCCTGCTGCCCTACCCCCACGTCACCCTGACGCTGAACCGCCTCCTGAAGGAAGGGTACAAGCTGGCCGTGGTCAGCGACGCCCCCCGCTTCGAGGCCTGGCTGCGGCTCTGCAATCTGCGCCTCCACCATGTCTTCGACGTGGTCCTGACCCGCGACGACACCGGCGCTTCGAAGCCCAGCCCGGTGCCGTTCCGGATGGTGCTCGAGCGTCTCGATGTCCGCCCCGACCAGGCGGTGATGGTGGGCGATTGGCCCGAACGCGACATCGTCGGCGGGGCGGGCGCGGGCCTGCACACCGTCTACGCGCGCTACGGCGATACCTACGAATCGGCCGACCGCGATCGCGCCGACGGAGATTCCGGCGCGGAATTCGAGATCGACGATCTGCTGCAGCTGCTGGATGTCCTGGATCGCCTCAACGGAGACAAGGGGGTCGCGAAGCCATGCGAGTAGCCACAGCCAAGCAGATGGGCGCCATCGACCGCGAGACCATCGACGGCGGCGTACCGGGTCTGGACCTGATGGAGACCGCCGGCCGCGAGATCACCTGGGAGCTGATCCGCCTGCATCCCGGCCTCGAGCCGCCGGCCCGCGTCGCGATCTGCTGCGGCAAGGGCAACAACGGCGGCGACGGCCTGGTCGTGGCCCGGTTGCTCGACGGCCTGGGCTACACGGTCAGCGTCATGCTCCTGGCCGAACCCGGCGGCCTGTCGGACGAGGGCCGCATCAACCACGAGCGCCTGCCCGGCGGGGTCGACGTGGTGATCCCGCCCCGCGACCAGTGGGCGCCGGTCTGGGAATCGTTCTGCGAGGAATCCGATCTGGTCGTCGACGCCGTTTTCGGCACCGGCATCCAGCCGCCGGTGCGCGATCATCACGCCGAGCTCTTCCGGGTCTTCAACGCCGGTCCCGCGCCGGTGGTCAGCATCGACATCCCGTCCGGTGTCTCGGGCAACACCGGCGACGTCGATCCGATCGCCGTGAAGGCCGACGTCACGATCACCGTCGGACTGCCGAAGCTCGGCCTGCTGCTGCCGCCGGGCCGCGATTTCACGGGCGACCTCTCGGTCGTCGACATCGGGTTCCCGATCGAGGCCTGCGAGCGTCACACCGACCGCATCGAATTCCTGCTGCCGGCCGATTACGCCGACCTGCTGCCGCCGCGTCCCACCGACGCGCACAAGTACAATTGCGGCACGACCCTGGTGCTGGCCGGATCCCGCCGTTACGGCGGCGCCGCGATCCTGGCCGGGATGGGAGCCCTGGCTTCGGGCGTCGGCCTGGTCACCATGGCCGTGCCGGACGTGCATTCCACGGCGGTTCTGGCCGCCTTGCCCGAAGCGCCGCAGATCGCCCTGCCGACCGGCGAGGAGGGGGGATTGATCCCGCTCGACCGCGAGGCGCGCGCCGCGTTGCTGACCCGGGAATCCGCCCTGGCGGTGGGACCGGGCATGGGCTCGGATCCCCGGACCGACGCCTTCGTCGCCGATCTGCTGGCCGAGGTCTCGCTGCCGGTGGTCGTCGACGCCGACGCCATCTCGGCCTTCGCCAGGCTCGGCCGCGAACCGGAATTCGCTTCCGAACATGTCGTTCTCACGCCCCACGCGGGCGAGCTGGCGCGCCTGGCCGACATGGACACCGCCGTCCTGGCCGAACGCCGCCTGGAAATCGTGCCCGAACTGGCGGCCCGCTGGGGAGCGACCCTGGTCTCGAAGGGATCGCCCACGGTGATCGGCCTTCCCGACGGTTCGGCGACCATCAACCCCTGCGGCCACGACGCGCTGGCCCACGGGGGGACCGGCGACGTGCTGACCGGACTGATCGGCGGCCTGCTGGGTCAGGGGTGCTCGGCGCGCGACGCCGCCCTGCTCGGCTGCCGCCTGCACGGCCGGGCCGGATGCCTGGCCGCCTCGGATCTGGGCTCTCGCCGCGTGGTCCGGGCCGGCGACGTGGCCCGCCGCCTCGGCGAGGCCTTCGCCGAGATCGAGGCCCACCTCGTTCCCGGAGGCGTCTGTTGAAGGTCCTGGGCATCGAGACATCCTGCGACGACACTTCGGTCGCCCTCTACGACTCCGAACGGGGCATCCTCGAGAACCTGGTTTCCAGCCAGATCGATCTGCACGCCCATTTCGGCGGCGTGGTGCCCGAGCTCGCTTCGCGCGCCCATCTGGTGAACCTGCTGCCTCTGGTCGACGTCATGCTCGAAAGGCGCGGCATGGGCATCCGGGATCTCGACGGGGTGGGCGTGACCGCGGGCCCGGGCCTGATCGGCGCCCTGCTGGTGGGATTGTCGACCGCCAAGGCGATCTGCTTCGCGGCGGACATCCCGATGGCCGGCGTCCATCACATCGAGGGTCATATCCTGGCCAACGCCCTGAGCGGCGAGATGATCTTCCCCGCGGCGGTGCTGGTGGTTTCCGGCGGCCACAGCGAGGTCGTCCTGATGAGCGAGGTGGGCCGCTACGAACGGCTCGGCGGCACCCTGGACGACGCGGCCGGCGAGGCCTTCGACAAGTCCGCCCAGATCCTCGGCCTGCCGTATCCCGGCGGGCCGGTCCTGGACCGGCTGGCGGCCGACGGCCGACCCGGACGCTTCCATTTCCCCCGTCCTCTGATCCGCGATCCGCGGGTGGTCTTCAGCTTCAGCGGCCTGAAGACGGCCGTGCGCCTGCAGGTCGAGCAGCTGTCCCGCCCCTTCGATCCGCAGGACGTTGCCGACGTCGCCCTCGAACTGAACGAGGCGGTGGCCGATGTCCTGACCACCCGGCTTGAGCAGGCGGCCCGCAAGCACCGGGTGCGCGCGGTCTATCTGGCCGGCGGCGTGGCGGCCAACAGCTTCCTGCGGTCCCGGACCGCCGCGGTCGCCGACCGGCTGGGCGTGCACTTCCGCCCGCCGGAAATCGCATACTGCACCGACAACGCGGCCATGATCGCCTACGCCGGCTGGGCGCGGCTGGCCGCCGGATGCCGCGACGCCTTGTCCCTGGACAGCTTCGCGCGCCGTCCCATCGCTTCCTGGCGCTGATCCCCGGAATCGCCTTCCCGTCGTTCCTCACCGTATCTCATCGTTCCGTACATGGCATGGGGATTGCAAGTTGGCGCCGCGCCGGGGTCATTCCGGCTCGGTATGTCTCACAATGCATGGAGACCGCAATGTTCGATGGCGAGCTGATCCTGATCGTCGACGACGAACCGCCGATCCGTACAATCCTAAGTTATATGCTTGAAAAAGAAGGATTTAGGGTGCAGGTCGCCCAGGACGGCGAGGAAGCCCTGGAGTGGCTCAAGACCAACGACCCCGACCTGGTGATGCTGGATGTCATGATGCCCGGACTGGACGGATTCTCGGTCCTCGAGCGCATCCGCGGCCAGATTCGGACCAGGACGCTGCCGGTGATCATGCTCACCGCACGCGGCGACACCCCGCAGCGGGTCCGCGGTCTCCAGGAGGGGGCCAACGACTACCTGACCAAGCCCTTCGTTCCCGACGAGCTGATGCTCCGGGTGCGCAACATGCTGCAGCTGAGCCGCAGCCAGCGCGACGCCAACCCCTTGACCGGCCTGCCCGGCAACCGCGCCATCACAAGGGAGCTTGAGAAGCGTCTGGAGGACGGGGAATCCTTCGGATACCTCTACCTGGATCTCGACAACTTCAAGGCCTACAACGACTACTACGGATATTCCCGCGGCGACAGGGTCATCGCGTTGCTGGCCGAATGCATCGCCGCGGTGGTCGAGGAACGGGACTCCGCCGAATCCTTCGTGGGGCACGTCGGCGGCGACGATTTCGTGGTCATCGTCTCGGAGGACGAGGCGATGGAACTGGCCGAGACCATGAAGAACAGGTTCGACGAGAGCATCCGCTTCCTCTACGAACCCGAGGACTGGGAGCGCGGCTACATCGAGATCCCCGACCGCGCGGATTCGCTGAAGAAGTTCCCCCCGGTCTCGGTGACCATCGCGGTGATCATCGACACCGCGGGCCGCTTCGGACACGTCGGCAGCATCAACGCGGTCATGGCGGAACTCAAGAAATACGGCAAGTCCCTCGCCGGCAGCGTTGTCGTCCATGACCGCCGCAGCCAGGTCCAGGGCCAGCAGCCGACGGGCGCCGTGGACCCGGACAAGGGCAATTGCGCCGTCTAGACAGGAGCAGGATGGAGAAGATTCGCGTTCTGGTCGTCGAGGACGAGAGGCCGCTGGTTTCGCTGCTCGTCCGGACATTCAGGGACGAGGGATTCGTCGTCGCGTCGGCAGGCGACGGAATCGACTGCATGAACAAGGTCGCGACCTTCCTGCCGGACGTCATCATCATGGACGTGATGATGCCGAAGCTGGACGGCATCGACGCCACCCGGCTGATCCGCTGGAACCGGGACTACGCCGACACCCTGATCATCGCGCTTTCCGCCCGGGCGGATCATTCCGTGCGGGAGGACATGCGCAAGGCCGGGGCCGATCTGTACGTCACGAAGCCGTTCGTCATATCCCACCTGGTCGAGCAGGTCCGGGAACTGCTCGAGGTGAGAACGGGACTGCATTAGAAAGCAAGGCGGAGAACGATGTTCGTAGCCACCATCATCGCCGGGATGCCCGCAGCCATCGGGATCCCCTATGCCGAACAGGGATTGCTGGCCTCGCTCGCGCTGCTGGCGGGCGCCGGAATCATGATCCTGCGCTGGCGCCGGGAGCGGTCCGAGATCAAGCGGGACGAATCGCGGCGCCGGAAACGCGCCTCGAATCTCGAACGGCTGCTGCAGATCGCCGCCCGGATCCACGCCACCCGGAGCACGAGCCAGCTTCTGGACGACATCGTGGACGAGGTGAGGCAATCGCTGGGTTTCCGCATGGTGCTGCTGCGCATCTTCGACCCCAAGACCGGCATCTTCGAGGCCCGCGCCTTCGCGGGGATCGACGAGGAGGGCCAGATCCACCTGGCCGGCAAACCGGTCACCCAGGAGGATTTCCAGAGGATCACGCCGCCCAGATGCCGCGTGTCGGACAGTTACCTGGTCACCCACCTGGACGAGGAATGGGAAGAGGCGGCGCAGGGCGCCTACGAGCCCGACCTGGGCGAACGCGACGAGGGTGAATGGACCGAGCAGGACATGCTGATCGTGCCCCTGACCTCGCTCGACGGCGAAGTGGTGGGCTATCTCAGCGTCGACGATCCGATCGACCGCAAGATCCCTTCGCTCGAGGTCATCCGCCAGCTCGAGCTCTTCGCCAGCCAGGCCGCCACGGCCATCTCGTCGGCCGAGCTCAACGCCCAGCTGCACGAGCAGAACGCCGAGCTTTCGCGCGCCGCCAAGCAGTCGCAGCAGCTCAACGACATGAAGAGCGATTTCGTGGCCAACGTCAGCCACGAGCTGCGCACCCCGCTGACCTCGATCAAGGCCTACACCGAGGCCCTCTGCCGGGGCCATCTGGACGGCGACACCTCGACCGAGTTCCTCGAGGTCATCCACCAGGAGAGCGAGAAGCTGGCGGTGATCATCGACAACCTGCTGGATCTGTCGCGCATGGAGGCCGAGCAGGTGACCCTCAACCGGCACCAGACCGATCTGGTGGCGCTGGCCCGCGGCATCGAGGCCAGCGGCCGCAGCCAGGCCGAGGCGAGGGGCATCAAGTTCGCCGTCACGGTGGACCGCGAGGAGATCCGCCTCTCGGTGGATCCCGATCTGGTCCGCCAGCTCATCCGGCACCTGCTGGACAACGCCCTGAAGTTCACCCCGTCGGGCGGCGAGGTCCGCCTCTCGCTGATGGACGGGATCTCCTCGGTGCGGATCTGCGTCGAGGATACCGGTTCGGGTATTCCGGCCAACAAGATGGCCTACATCTTCGACCGCTTCTACCAGGTCGACAGCTCCTCGACGCGCCAGCACGGCGGCCAGGGGATCGGACTGGCCCTCTGCCGCGACATCGTGACGCGGCACGGCGGCCGGATCTGGGGCGAGAGCGTCCAGCCGCACGGAATGCGTTTCAACGTCGTGCTGCCCCGCCGCCACGGCGTGGTCCACCGCTCGACCCGCAACGAGAAGCTGCCCGCCTTCACCGAGCCGCAGGAGTTCGCCGGCAAGCTGATCCACTGGATCGGCGAGCTGATGCGCGTGCGGATCGTCTCGCTGATGGTGCCCGATTCCGATCTCGAGCATCTGGTGATCGAGGCGGCGATGGGCCTCGAGGACGGAGTCGTCCAGCGCACCAGCGTCCGCCGCGGACAGGGGGTCGCGGGCAAGGTCTGGCAGACCGGCGAGACCCTGCTGGTCAGCGACATGGATCAGGACGACCGCGTCGAACGCGATCCGGCGCGCGACCGCTACGCGACCGGTTCCCTGCTGAGCGTGCCGATCCGCTACAACGACGAGATCCTGGGCGTGGTCAACGTCAACAACCGTCTCGACGGCCGGCCCTTCTCGGCCCGGGACCAGCTGCTGCTCGAATCGCTTTCCGAGCGCCTGGGCACGATGCTCTTCCGGACCGCGGCCTACCAGCGGCGCAACCGCGAATACGCGTCCCTGCGCGAATCGCTGCGCACGGGCGTCGCCGTCCGCCGCGCGCGCCACGACCGGCTGACCGAGATCACCCACGAGATCTGCGTCGGCGCGGCCCAGAAGATGGGGATGTCGCGCGCCGACCTGGCGAACCTGGCCTTCGCGCTGCAGCATTACGATCTGGGCCTGTCCGGCGTGCCCGACGCCATCCTCTACAAGACGACGCCGCTGATCCACGAGGAATGGGAGACCATCAAGCAGCACGTCTCGCGGAGCCTGGAGATGGTGGCCCCGCTGGACGCCTCGGCCGACGTGCGCCGGGTCATCCTGCACCATCACGAGCACTATGACGGCTCGGGATATCCGGACGGTCTGAAGGGCGAGGAGATCCCGGTCGGATCCCGGCTGCTGGTGCTGGTCGACAGCCTCAACGCCATGCTGCAGGGGCGGCCCTACCGGCGCGCGATCAGCCTGAACGACGCGCTGGTCGAGATCAAGGACCGGGCGGGCTCGCAGTACTGCCCCGTCTGCGCCGAGGCCTTCGCCGCCGAGGCGCGCAAGTACCGGGCTCGGATCGCCAATCTGCAGAAGGACCGCACCCTGAACCCGGCGGCTCTCGGCTACACGCCCTCCGACTTCGAGGAGGACGAGACGGAGGCCGGGATCGTGGTCAACGGAGAACTGAATACCGAGGCCGTACTCGCGGGAGTCCTGGACGAGGACGAACCCGAGCTGGTCGGGGCCGTCGTAGGCGAAGACGCCGACGGCAAGCCCGTCAAGGAGTGACATTGCGCCAGATCCTGGTTGTCGACGACGAACGTTCGGTGCGGAACATCCTGGACTTCAGCCTCGATGCGGAAGGCTACCGCGTGATCCAGGCCGAGGACGGCGAAGAGGCGCTGAAGCTGGCCGGCGAGAATCCGCCCGACCTGATCATCATGGACGTCATGATGCCGCGTCTGGACGGGTTCGAGACCTGCCGCAAGCTGAAGGCCGACTCGCGGACCCGGGACATCCCGGTCGTCCTGCTGACCGCGCGGTCCACCCGGGGCGATCAGAAACGCGGGCGCGAGGTGGCGGCCGACGCCTACGTCACCAAGCCGTTCAGTCCCAACAGCCTGATGGATATCGTCCATTCCTTTCTCGGGGTGGCCAGCAAGTGAGCCCGCTCCAGGCCGCCGTTGCCCCCCGGCCGTCCGGCGGTTAGTATTCCTCCCGACACACGGGCCGCACCGTCCCCGCGCCGCCGGCGCGGGGCGCGGCCTCGTTCCGGGAGGACGAAGTGACCCCTGACGCACCGGCCGGCGGATCCGGGAGCACGCTGCTGGTCGAGGTGGCGCTGCCGGTTCCCCTGCCCCGAACCTTCACCTACCGCTGGGAGCCCGATACCGGGGAGAACGGCGCGGAACCGACGGTCGGCGACCTGGTCGCCGTGCCTTTCGGCCGGCGCCGGGGCCTGCTGGGCCTGGTCGTGGCCGAAAGGCGCGAACCGGGCGCGGTGGAGCAGGTCGACGGCAATCCCCTGCGTCCGGTGACCCGCCTGCTGGGGCCCGCCTATCGTCTCGGCGACGATCGCCTGCGCCTGGCCCGCTGGCTGGCCGCCTACTACGCCCTGCCGTTGGGCGAGATCGTTCCCCTGTTCCATCCCCCCGCGCCAGGCACGCGCGCGCGACGTTCCCGGCACGAAAGTTCCGAATTCCCCATGGACGAGGACGCGGCGCGGATCGTGCCGACCGCCGACCAGGCCCGCGCCGTGGCCGTGGCCGCCGACCATCTCGACCGTCGCGCCTACGGCGCCATGCTCCTGCACGGGGTGACCGGATCGGGCAAGACCGAGGTCTATCTGCGGGCCATCCACGAGGCGATCGAGAGGGGCCGCAGCGCCCTGTATCTGCTTCCCGAGATCGCGCTCACGCCCCAGACGGTGTCCAGGATCCGCGGGCGGTTCGGCGACCGGATCGGGACCCTGCACAGCGGACTCTCGGCGGGCGAGCGCAGCCGGGTGCACGAAGCCGCGGCGGCCGGCGACATCCGGGTCGTGGTGGGGCCGCGCTCGGCCCTCTTCGCTCCGGTGAAGGACCTGGGCCTGATCGTGCTCGACGAGGAGCACGAGAATTCCTACAAGCAGGACGAGAAACCCCGTTACCACGCCCGCCACGCCGCGCTGATCAGAGCCCGGGAGGCCGGCGCCTTCGTCATCCTCGGATCGGCGACCCCCGACCTCGAGAGCTGGCGCAACGCTCGCGAGGGGCGCTACGAGCACGTCCGGCTGCTCGATCGGCCGGTGGGAAGCCTGCCGGAGGTCGAGATCATCGATATGCGGGGCGGCGGCGGACGGGAGGGATTCTCCGAAACGCTGCTCGAGAGGATGGAGCAGACCCTCGAGCGGAGCCGCCAGATCATCCTCTACTACAACCGGCGGGGTTTCGCGCGGTCCCTGCAGTGCGGCGAATGCGGCGAGGCGGTGCGCTGTCCCCGGTGCGACATCGGGATGACCCTCCACCTGCGGCCGCGGAGCCTGCTCTGCCACTACTGCGGCCATTCCGAGCCGGTGCCGCAGAAATGCCCGGACTGCGGCGCCCAGGCGTTCCTGCCCTCGGGGGGCGGGACCGAGAAGATCGAACTCGCGCTCGCGGCCCAGTTCCCCGGCGCCCGGGTCCTGCGGCTCGACCACGACGCGACCCGCCGCCGCGGCAGCCACGGCCGCATCCTGACGGCCTTCGCGCGGGGTGAAGCCGACATCCTGGTGGGCACCCAGATGGTGGCCAAGGGACATCATTTCCCGAACGTCGGGCTGGTGGGCGTGCTGGCCGCCGACGACGGGTTGTCGCTGCCGGATTTCCGCGCCCAGGAGCGGTCGTTCCAGCTGCTGACCCAGGTCGCGGGGCGGACCGGCCGCACCGAGACCGGCCGGGTGATCCTGCAGACCTGGCAGCCCGAGCATCCGGTGATCAGGGCGGCCGCGGCCCAGGATTTCATCGCCTTCGCCGAGGGCGAGATGCCCGTTCGCGAGCAGCTGGGATATCCGCCCTTCCGGCGGCTGGTCCGCGTCGGGATCAGCGGGCGCCGCCTGGGCGACGTGTCCGCGGCAGCGGACGAGCTCGCCGAGGTCCTGCGCGAACCCCTGGCAGGTTTCGGCTGCGATCTGCTGGGCCCCGCGCCGGCAGTCTTCGCGCGTCTGCAGGACCGCTACAGGTACCAGCTGTTGATCAAGGGGGATCCCACCGTGCGGCAGAAGCAGTGGCTGGCCGACTGCGCTCGGGCCGCCAAGTCGCGGCGCAGGGGAGTCGACGTGCTGCTGGACATGGATCCTGCCGGCCTGTTCTGATCCGCCGGACGGATCGAGGTCAACCGGCCAGGGCGGCCAGGATGTCGCCCAGTTCGGCGTTCCTGTCGATCGCGACCGATCCCAGGCGGCGGGGCAGAACCCAGATTCCGCCGCCGCCGCCGCGTTTCTTGTCGCGGCCGACCAGCGGCGCGATCGCAGCGGCAGCCGGCGGGTCCGTCCGGACAGGCAGGCCGCAGGCGGTCAGGACCGATTCCAGGCGCCGCGGCAGTTCCGCCGGACAGGATCCCGTCCGGGCCGCGTGCCGCGCGACCGCCGCCATTCCCAGGGCCACCGCTTCGCCGTGGCCGATTCCCAGCTTCGATTCCAGAGCGTGCCCGAGGGTGTGGCCCAGGTTCAGCGCCTTGCGCGCGCCGGTCTCGCGGAAGTCGCGTCCGACGATGCGGGCCTTGACCCCGGCGGCGGCGGCGATCCAGCCGGTCCAGGGCAGCGACGACGCTTCCGGGACGGTGTCGGCGGCCCGACCGGCGGCGAACGCGGCCGAGAGTCCGGGCCGGGCGTCCTCCAGGGAGCGGAACAGGGCCGGAGCCCCGATCACGGCGGTCTTGACCATCTCGGCCAGGCCCCGCCGCCATTCCCGGCGCGGCAGGGTGGCCAGGAAATCGGGATCGATCAGCACCGTCTCGGCCGCATGGAACGATCCGACCTGATTCTTGACCCCGTCGACGTTGATGCCGGTCTTGCCGCCCAGGGCGGCGTCGGTCATCGCCAGCAGGGTCGTCGGCACCGAGATCAGCGCGATCCCCCGCGACCACGTGGCGGCTGCGAAACCGGCGACGTCGAGGATGGTGCCGCCGCCGATCGCCGCCAGGACGCCGTCGCGCGGCAGGGCCCGGCGCAGCAGGCCCCGGTGGATGCGTTCGAGCCCGGCGTGGGTCTTGACGGCCTCGCCGCCGCGCAGCGCCAAGGGGGCGCCGCCGGATCCGGAGGATTCGATGACCTTCGCCAGCGCGCCGGGGTGCCTGCGGGCGGCCAGGGCGTCGACCACCAGGAAGGCCTCGCGGCCGGCGATCGAATCCGGGAGACGCTGCGAGATTCCGGCTCCGATCAGGCATTCGGTCCGGCCGTTGCCGGCGCGCAGGACGATTCTTTCATGTCGGGCGGCCATGGCGATTCCTTCCGCCGTCGGGCGACGACTTGTCGCGGCGTGGTGGACTCTGCTAACCTGCGGGTCCGCGTTCCGGGCCGCGATCGGGTCGGCTCCGGAATACCGGATCGGGACAGGTTTTATAATCCGGACTCGTATCAGGGGTTTTGGATTGACCCGACCCCTCGCGGGATTACTTTAGAACGACCATAGGGGTACCGCGCCGGACCCTTCGGGTCAAGGATCGACGAAGGAGAGTGAATATGGCCATGAGCATGACCGAGATCCGCTGGCACGGCCGAGGGGGGCAGGGGGCGAAGACCGCCGCCATCTTCCTGGCCGAAGCCGTCCTGGTCCAGGGCAAGCACAGCCAGGGCTTTCCCGAATACGGCCCGGAACGGCGGGGGGCTCCCATCCGGGGCTACACCCGCATCTCCGACGAGCCGATCCGGGTGCATTGCAGCATCGCGGAACCGGATATCGTGATCGTTCTGGACCCGACGCTGCTCGATTCGGCGGCCGCCGGCGTGACGTCGGGCACCTCCGACCGGACCGTCTTTCTGATCAACACCATGGAAACCCCCGCCGACATCCGCAAGCGGCTCGGCGTCGAGGGCGGGAAGATCTTCACGGTCGACGCTTCGCTGATCGCCCAGGAGAGTTTCGGACGGCCGATCCCGAACATGCCCATGATCGGCACCCTGTCGACGGTCACCGACGTCATCGCCATGGACGAGCTGCGCGACGCCATGGTTTCCCTTCTGAAGAAGAAGTTCAGCCAGGTCGTGGTCGACGGCAACATCGTGGCCGTCGAGCGCGCAGCCAAGGAGGTGGTGTCGGAATGAACTTCATACCCACCGACAAGCTGAATGAGGGCGGCATCATCACCGAGGCGGGCAACGCCGCCACCTACAAGACCGGTGACTGGCGCACCAACATTCCGCAGTTCGTCGAGGAGAACTGCATCAACTGCCTGTTCTGCTGGATCTACTGCCCCGACTCGGCGGTGGTGCTCGACACCAGCGGCGAGAAGGCCAAGGTCGTCGGCTTCAACTACGATCACTGCAAGGGTTGCGGGATCTGCGCCAACCACTGTCCGCCCGCGGCCAAGGGCAAGGCGGCCATCGTGATGGTCCGCGAGGAAAAGTAGCCACGGAAAGGAGCTTCCCAATGAAGCAGAACTTCGTCGGGTTGACCGGGAACGAGGCCGTGGCCACCGCCTTCAAGCAGGCCAGGCCCCATGTGGCGCCGGCCTTCCCGATCACGCCCCAGACCGAGATGATGCACAAGTTCGCCGACTTCGTCGCCAACGGCGAGGTCGACACCGAGATGATCCTGGTCGAGAGCGAGCATTCGGCGATGTCCGCCGCGGTGGGATCCGCCGCGACCGGCGCCCGCACCATCACCGCCACCAGCTCGGCCGGTTTCGCGCTGATGTGGGAGATCGTCTACGTGGCGGCCAGCCTGCGCCTGCCGATCTGCATGGCGCTGGTCAACCGCGCGCTTTCGGGCAACATCAACATCCACAACGACCACTCCGACTCGATGGGCGGCCGCGACTCGGGCTGGATCCAGCTCTTCTGCGAGAACACTCAGGAGGCCTACGACCAGGCCCTGATGTCCTTCCGCATCGCCGAGCACAAGGACGTCCGGCTGCCGGTGATGGTGTGCTACGACGGCTTCATCATCAGCCATACGGCCGAGTCGATCCACGTTCTCGACGACGACGACGCCTGGAAGTTCGTCGGTCCGAAGGACATGAAGACCGGCTATTCGCTGCTGGACGTCGAGAAGCCGGTGACCGTCGGTCCGCTGGATCTGACGGACTACTACTTCGAGCACAAGCTTTCGCAGATCGAGGCCGCGAAGCGGGCGCCGGCGGTGATCGCCGACGTCTACAAGGAGTTCAGCGCCGGCAGCGGCCGCGAGTACTCCTGGTTCGAGTCGTACCGGATGGACGACGCCGAGATCGCCCTGGTCGCCCTGGGCTCGGCCGCCGGCACCGCCAAGGTCGCGGTCGACGCCTACCGCGAGAAGGGCGTCAAGGCCGGTCTGGTGAAGATCCGGATGTTCCGCCCCTTCCCGGCCGCGGCCCTGGCCGAGGTCCTGGCTCCGGTCAAGGTCGTCGGCGTGATGGACAAGTCGGCCTCGTTCGGCGGCTTCGGCGGCCCGGTCTTCAACGAGATCCGCGCCGCGCTCTACGGGGTCCCCGACGCCCCGAAGGTCCACGACTGGATCTACGGCCTGGGCGGCCGCGACACCGACACCGAGATGATCGGGAAACTTCTGGACGAGCTGCAGGCCATCGCCGGCGGCGCCGAAACCGAGGCCGTCAACCTGCTGGGCGTCAGGCTCTAGGAAAGGAGGGAATCATGGCTGTCAATCTGCAGACTCTTTCCCAGCGTGAGGACCTCCTGGCCGGCGGGCACCGCGCCTGCGCCGGTTGCACCGGAGCCAACATCCTGCGCCAGGTCATGCTGACCGCGGGCCCCGACACTGTCGTGTGCAGCGCCACCGGATGCATGGAGGTCGTCACCACGATCTTCCCGTACACCGCGTGGAAGACGCCGTTCATCCACAGCGCCTTCGAGAACGCCGCGGCGACGATCTCGGGCGTCGAGACGGGTTTCCGCGCCCTGAAGAAGCGCGGCGACCTGCCTGTCGAGCGCGAGAAGATGAACTTCATCGCCTTCGGCGGCGACGGCGGCACCTACGACATCGGACTGCAGTCCCTGTCGGGCGCCATGGAGCGCGGGCACGACATGCTGTACGTCTGCTACGACAACGAGGCGTACATGAACACCGGCATCCAGCGGTCCGGCGCCACCCCGATGGGGGCGCACACCTCGACCGCGCCGGCCGGATCGGTCAAGCAGGGCAAGGAGCAGCACCGCAAGGATCTGACCAAGATCCTGGTGGCGCACAACATTCCCTACGTGGCCCAGACCACGCCCTTCCACTGGCGCGATCTGCAGGCCAAGGTCGCCAAGGCCCTGGCGGTCGACGGGCCGGCCTTCCTGAATGTCCTGATGCCCTGCACCGTGGGCTGGGGCTTCGACCAGGCCAAGGGCATCGAGCTGGCCAAGCAGGCGGTCGAGACCAATTTCTGGCCACTGTTCGAGGTCGAGAACGGCGTGTACAAGCTGACGTACAAGCCCAAGGAGGACCGTCCGCCGATCGTCGACTGGCTGAAGCAGCAGGTGCGGTTCAAGCATCTGTTCAAGCCGGGAAACGAGGGCATCCTCGAGGAGATCCAGCGCTGGGTCGACGACGAGTTCGCCAAGATCGTCAAGCTCTGCGAAGAGGGCTGATCCGCGCCGGAAGATTCCGCCGAAGACGAGGCCCCGCGGCAACCTCTGCCGCGGGGCTTTTTCGTGCCGTTGCGTCGGATTCCCAGGATATCGCCCCCCGATTTCCCGCCCGAGGCACCGATCGGCCCGGAATCGGGCAACCCCCGAGGAAATTGCCGATTAAGGCGTCAAGTTCCCCCGCCGCGGGCCGAAGAACCTTCAGAATCCATGTTTTCCGCGCCCCGATGGAGCGGAGCGCGCGCACGGCTTCGGGAACCCACCCGCCGGGGACCGGAGCGGCCATCGACACCGGAGAAGGACGATGTTCAAGAATCTCAGCATCGGCAAGACCATCGGCGTGGGTTTCGCCTGCGTCCTGGTCCTGGTGACCATCAGCACCGTGGTTTCGCTCTACAACATGAACAGATTGATGGGCGAGGTCGGTCACTCGAGCGCCAGCAACGAACTGCTGGCCGACGTGAGCCGGGGCCAGATGGACAATCTCAAATGGGTCAAGACGCTCAACGAGATCTTCGTCGGCAGCGATGCGGCGCAGAAGGACCTGGAGATCAACGACCACGGCTGCGATTTCGGCAAGTGGTACTACTCCCAGGAGCGTCTCGACGCGGTTGAGAACGACGAGGAATTCGCCCCTCTGCTGGCCAGATTGGAAATGCCGCACCGGGAACTGCATGAATCGGCTCGAGCGATCCAGGCCGCCCTGGCCTCCGGGAACGCCGAAGGGGCGCGCGGCATCTATCTGGAACGGACCCTGCCGGCCCTGCAGTCGCTGATGGAGGTCTTCGACGAGGTCAACGAGCTGGCGGCCGAGCAGCGCGCCTTCGATGAAGGCGGGATGTACCGCACGGCCAGGGGCAACTTCTGGTGGCTGCTTTGCATGAGCATCCTGTCCGGCGCCGTGGCGATAGGGATGTGCTGGGCCATCGTCCGCAACATCGTCGGGACCCTGTCGCTGCTGGTCGACGGACTGTCCAGCGGGGCCGACCAGGTGGCGGCCGCCAGCCATCAGGTCGCAAACGCCAGCCAGGAGATGGCCGAGGGCGCCAGCGAGCAGGCGTCGAGCCTCGAACAGACATCCGCGTCCCTGGCCCAGCTGTCGACATCGACCCAGGGCAACGCCGAGAGCGCCCGCGAGGCGAACCGCGTCGCCGGCGAGGTCCGCTCGTCGACCGAGACCTGCCAGGAGGCGATGAGCCGGATGGACGGGGCCATCGTCCAGATCAAGACGGCCGCCGATCAGACCGCCAAGATCGTCCACACCATCAACGACATGGCCTTCCAGACCAACCTGCTGTCGCTGAATGCGGCAGTCGAGGCCGCGCACGCCGGCGACGCCGGCAAGGGCTTCGCCGTGGTGGCCGAGGAGATCCGCAACCTGGCCCAGCGCAGCGCCGAGGCCGCCAGCGAGACGGCCGCCCTGATCCAGGATTCGCAGCACAGCGCCGACAACGGCGTGCGCGTCTGCGAGGAGGTGGGCAGCGTCCTGGAGGGCATCGTGACCCGCACCGGCAAGATGACCGCCCTGATGTCCGACGTCACCACCGCCTCGAACGAGCAGGCGCAGGGCGTCGTCGAGATCAACAACGCGGTCACCCAGATCGACCATCTGACCCAGTCCAACGCCGCCAACGCCGAGGAGACGGCGTCGGCGAGCGAAGAGCTTTCCGCCCAGGCCAAGGAGCTGAACGAGCTGGTCAACACCCTGATCCGGATCCTCCAGGGGGAGCGCGGCAAGCTCGAGACCGAGGGGACCGTGATCAAGGGCAAGGCTTCGGAACAGGCCCGGTCCTCGATGTCGATCCAGACGCACCGGATCCAGCGGGCGAGCCGGCCGATTTCGGACGAGTTCATTCCGCTCGAGGACGAGGAACTGATCGAGATCTGACGCGGCCGCTGTGGCATGCGGGTTGCTTTTGGATTCCGGGCGGATATGCCCGCGATCCGGACCAGGTCGAAGGATGACGATGGAACGCAACGATGAAATCCGGGCCGGAGGAATCGCTTCCCTGGTGGACGACGAGATCCTCGGCGACTTCCTCTCGCGGCAGAAGGACCTGCTGGACGAGGCGGAGGGCATGGCCCTGGACATTGAGCGCGATGCGGCCGGCGGGGCTCCCGCCGAGTTGCTGCGCTATTTCCACACCGTGAAGGGCGAGGCGGGCCTGCTCGGCCTCGACCCGGTGGCCCGCGTCTGCCATGCGGTCGAGAGCCGGCTGCAGGAGGCCCGGCCGGGTTGCACCGACAAGTTGCTGGCCGCAACCGACTGGATGCGGCAGACATTCGACCGGATCGCGGCCACGGGAAACCCGCTGCCGGCCGACGAGATCCTGGCGGCGCTGGAGGACGACGGAAACGCGGCGGGGCGCGGCGGGACGGCGGATCCGGATGCCGGGCCGTCGGATTCCGCGCCCGGCGCCGACGGGGATCCCGCTGCGGAGCCGTCCGGCGATTTCGTCTGCTACGGCCTCGACGTGCGGACCGGCGACATCGAACTGCTGAGAGATTTCCTCGACGAATCGGCCGACCATCTCGCCGCCGCCGAGGATGCCCTGCTCGAGCTGGAGCACGATCCGCGGGCCGCCGAACCGCTGAACCGCGTCTTTCGCGCCTTCCACACCATCAAGGGCGTGGCCGGGTTCACCAGCATGGATCACATGACCGAACTGGCCCACCGGGCGGAAGGTCTGCTGGACCGGGCCCGCAAGGGCGGTCTCGAACTCGTCGGCGAGCGGATGGATCAGGTGTTCGGCGCGGTCGATGCGATGCACCGGCTGGTCGACGACGCCGGCCGGGCCCTGAAGGGCGACGGTCGGCTCGAACGTTTCGAGAAGCTGCCGGCTTTGCTGGCCGCCCTGGGCGACTTCGCTTCGTCCCCGCGCGGAGACGCCGCCGGAGATTCGGCCGCGAACGCCGTTCCGGCGGACGGTCCCGCGCCGCGGGATGTGCCGGACCCGGAAACCGGCGGCGGCCTGATCGTGCTGAATCCCCTGGTTTCCGACGCGCCCGCCGCCAAGGCCGCGGCCCCCGGCGCGGGCGGCTCGGTCCAGGTCCGCAAGGCCGTGCGGGTCGATGCCGAGCGGCTCGACAACCTCGTCGAAGCCCTCGGCGAGCTGGTGATCGCCGAGGCGATGGTCAGCCAGTCCGAAGAGCTTCGCCGGCACGTTCCGGCCCATCTCCAGCGCCATCTGGACAAGCTGGACAAGATCTCGCGCGAGATGCAGGAGATCGGCCTGTCGCTGCGCATGATGCCGGTCCGGTCGGTCTTCCAGAAGATGCACCGCCTGGTTCGCGATCTGGACCGCAAGACCGGCCGCCGGGTCGATTTCTTCACCAGCGGCGAGGACACGGAGCTGGACAGGGCGGTCGTCGACAAGATCGGCGATCCGCTGGTGCACATGATCCGCAACGCCGTCGATCACGGAATCGAGGCCGACGTCGAGCAGCGCCGCCGGGCGGGCAAGCCGGACCGGGGCCGCATCGAGCTGCGCGCCCGCCACCAGGGCGGGAACATCTGCATCGAGATCGAGGACGACGGTGCCGGCCTGGACCGCGACGCCATCCTCGCCAAGGCCGTCGAACGGGGCCTGGTCCCCGCGGGCGAAAGGCCTTCGGACCGGGAGATCGACAACCTGATCTTCGAACCGGGCTTCTCGACCGCCGCCGAGGTGACCGACGTCTCCGGCCGGGGCGTGGGCATGGATGTCGTGCGGCGCAACATCGAGGACCTGCGCGGTTCGGTCGTCATCTCGTCGCGGCCGGGCCGGGGCACGGTCTTCAGCATCATGCTGCCGCTGACCCTCGGGATCATCGACGGGATGGTCGTGCGCGTCGGGACCGAGACCTACATCGTGCCCACCCTGGCGATGGTGCGGCTGGTGCGCCCCGAAGAGGGCGAAACCGCGACGTTGATGGAACGAGACCGGATGCTGTCGTTCGCCGGCGAACTCATTCCCCTGCTGCGTCTCGGCGAGATCTTCGACGCGCCGGGCGGATCGTCCGCGCGGGACGAGGTGGCCGTCGTCGTCGAGGATGGAGGCCGCCGCGTCGCGCTGCTGGCGGACGAACTCATCGGCCTGCAGCAGATCGTGATCAAGAGCCTCGGCGATTCGATCCAGGGCACGCCCGGATTCGCCGGCGGCGCCATCCTGTCGGACGGGCGGGTCGCGCCCATCCTCGACGTGGCGTCGCTCATCAGAACCGCCGTCGCTCCGCAGGGAGCGGCGCCAGACGCCTGATGTTTCCTCGACCGCAGGAGGATCGAGACATGGCAGTGATGACCGCGGATCGGGTCGCAGCCCGCGAGGGCATGTACCTGACCTTCAAGCTCGGGAACGAGGAATACGGCCTGGACATCCTGAAGATCCGGGAGATCGACGGGATGATGGACGTGACCCGCGTTCCCCGGACCCCGGATTTCGTCCGCGGGGTCGTCAACCTGCGCGGCCGGGTGATCCCCGTGGTCGACCTGCGCCGCCGGTTCGGACTCGACGAATCTCCCGACACCGACAAGACGTGCATCATGGTCGTCCAGCTCAGCCGCGGCGATCACGGGATGCCGATGGGGATCATCGTCGACGAGGTCTGCGAGGTGCTGGACCTGACCGCCGACCAGATCTCCGGCACGCCGGAAGTCGGCGTCTCCTGCGAGTCGGATTTCATAACAGGCCTGGCCAAGCTGTCCGAGCGGGTCATCATCCTGTTGGACATCGACGCGGTTTTGCCGGAGGGGCACATCGAAGCCGTCTCGCGGCTCGCGGACTGACCGGACCGATGAAAGGGATTGGAGGGGGCATGGGGAGCCAGGGATCGACGGCGTTGGAGCGGACATTCGATCGATCGGCGGTGCGCAAGGGCGGACTGGGGATCGCCGATTTCGACGCCCTGCGCGACATCATCCACGACCAGGTCGGCATCGTCCTGAAGGACAACAAGCAGGCCCTGGTCGAGGCCCGCGTCCAGAAGCGTCTGCGGGCCCTCGGGATGGACACCTTCAGCGAGTACACCTCGTTCCTGCGCCGCCGGGATTCCGGGGACGAGATGATCCAGCTGATCGACGTCATCTCGACCAACGTCACGCGCTTCTTCCGCGAGGAGGAGCATTTCCGGCTCCTGACCCGCCTGACCAGGGATTGGGCGCGGCAGGGCCGCAAGCGGATGCGGTTCTGGTCGGCCGCCTGCTCCTCGGGCGAGGAGCCCTATTCGATGGCGATGACCCTGTGCGACGCGGTGCCGCAGGGCGTGGACATGAGGATCCTGGCCACCGACATCTCGACCAGGATCCTGGACCGGGCGGTGCGCGGGATCTATCCCCGGCGCCTGATCGAGAGCGTGCCCCGGGACCTGCGCGGGCGGAACTTCGAAGTCTCGACCGGGCCGGAGCGGGAATTCTGCCGGGTCGTGGACCGGGTCCGCGACATGGTGATGTTCAGGCGGCTGAACCTCAAGCGCGCCCCGTATCCGATCCGCGGCGAGTTCGACATCGTGTTCCTGCGCAACGCGATGATCTATTTCGACCAGGATCTCAGGGAGATGATCCTGGCCGAGATGCGCCGGTTCATCAGGCCCGGGGGTTATCTCATCATCGGCCACGCCGAGACGCTGATCGGCATGGACAACGAATTCGTTTTCGTCCGACCGTCGGTCTACCGGCGCGCATGACGGGATCTGCAGGGCCGGATGACCGATCCGGCGGAACGGGAGCCGTCCGATGACCGCGACCACTCAAACCACCACGCGTCCGCTGGCCGTCGACGGGCGCAAGGTGGTCGAGATATCGGACATGAAGATCTCGCGGGATCCGCGCGACGTGCTTGTCACGTACTCGCTCGGCTCCTGCGTCGGGATCGCCCTCTACGATCCGGTGGCGGCGGTGGGCGGTCTGATCCACTGCATGCTGCCGCTGGCCAAGATCGATCCGCAGAAGGCCCTCAAGCGGCCGTGCATGTTCGTCGACAGCGGCGTCGCCGGCCTGCTGCAGGGGTTGTTCGATTGCGGGGCGACGAAGAAGAACCTGGTCGCCAAGGTGGCCGGCGCCGGATCGCCCCTCGGCAACGAGGAGATCTTCCGCATCGGGAAGCGCAACTACACGGTGGTCCGCAAGATCCTGTGGAAGAACAACATCTTGATCGCCGGGTCGGACATCGGCGGAACGGCCGCCCGCACCCTCGGCATGGATATGAAGGACGGACGGGTCACCGTCAGGGTCCAGGGGAAGGAGGTGGAGCTGTGAGCACCAGGGCCGAGATCATGGCGAAGGTCGATACCGTCCCGGCGCTGCCCGCGGTCGTCATCCAACTGCGCAGGCTGCTCGCCGATCCGGAAGTGGATTTCAGCGAATTGGCGCGATCGATCGAGATAGAGCCGGGTCTGACCGCGAACATTCTGCGCATGGCGAATTCGGCTCTCTACGGGGCGCACGGCGAGATCAGCTCGGTCCAGTCGGCCATCACGAGGCTCGGCACCAAGAAGGTCTTCGACCTGGTGCTGACGATGACCGTCGCTCCCTTCACCCGGCGCGCAGTGCGGGGCTACGCCCTGGGCCCGGACGAGCTCTGGGAACATTCGCTGGCGACGGCGCTCTGCGCGGATCTGCTGCAGCGCCGCCTGCGCCTGCGCGGCGTGCACGACGCCTTCACCGCCGGGATGCTGCACGACATCGGCAAGATCATCCTCGGGACGTTCATCGAGGTCGACGACATCCCGATCAAGTCCCTGGTCCACGACGATCTGTCGTTCGACGAGGCCGAGCAGCAGGTGCTGGGGCTGGACCACGCCGAGGTCGGCGGCCATCTGCTCGAGCGCTGGGGCCTGCCCGACATCGTGGTCGCCGCGACGCGGTGGCACCACGAGCCCGCGGGCGCCGACGAAGAACATCGCAAGCTCGTGGATCTGATCCACGTCGCTGATATCCTCTGCACTTCCATCGGCTGGGGCCTGGGAACCGACGGGCTCCATTACCGACTCGATTCCGAAGCGGTCGAACGGCTCGGCGTGGACGCCGACATGGCGGATCAGGTGATGTGCCGCGTGCAGGGAGAACTGGAAGAACTCACGACCCTGATCCACGTCAAACAGGAAGGTGCCGGAAATGTCCCTGAACCTGCTCATCGTTGACGATTCGATCACCGTTCGCAAGGTGATCGCGAAGGCCCTGCACATGGCCGGGGTCGACGTCGGCGAACTGATCGAGGCCGAGAACGGGCAGGAGGCCCTGCGCGTCCTCGAACGCCAGGAAGTGGACCTCGTCCTCTCCGACGTCAGCATGCCGTTCATGGACGGCGAGGCCCTGGTCAAGGAGATGGAGACCCGCGGCCTGATGCAGAAGGTGCCCGTGGTCATGATCTCGTCGGCCGGCAGCCAGCCCCGGGTCGAAAGGCTGCGCCAGCTCGGGGTCAAGGATTTCCTGTCGAAACCCTTCACGCCCGAGGAGATCGGAGACGTGGTGGCGCGGTACGCCAAGGGAGGGGTGGCATGAAGAGCGCCGAACTCGGAACCGTCGAAGCGACGTTCCTGGACGTGGTCGAGAGGCAGAGCTTCATGTTCGGGGCCCCGATCCCGGTCGACGCCCTGCCGGACATGGGCGAGGAGAGCTTCGTGGCGGCGATGTCTTTCCGCGGCGGCGTGCGCGGGCGGCTGATCCTGGCCATGCCCCACTACACCTGCCTGGCGGTGGCGGCCAACATCCTGGGGCTCGAGGCCGACGAGGCCGACGACCCGGCGAAGGCCGCGGACGCACTGAAGGAACTGCTGAACGTGGTCTGCGGAAGGATCCTGCACGAGATCGTGCCAGGCGCCGATTACATCCTGAAGCCCCCGCTGGTGCAGCGTTGGTCCTCCGAGGACGTGAAGGCACAGCTGGAGAAGCCCGGTTGCTACGGATTCCTTCTGGACGACATGCCGGTGCTGCTGAGGCTGGAGTTGAATCGGGGCGGTGTCTGATGATCCGGGTGATGCTGCTCGACGGCTCGCCCCTCGTCGGCAAGACCTTGTCCGCCGAACTGGGCGGGCGTGCGGATCTGCTGGTGGTCGGCGTCGCCGCCGATCCCTACCAGGCCCGCGACATGATCGTGTCCCGGGCGCCGGACGTCCTGGTCATGGACGTCGATCTGCCCCGTTTCGACGGGATGATCTTCCTCGAGCGCCTGATGCGTCACCGTCCCATGCCGGTGGTGGTATATTCGGCCCGGGCCCGGGCCGGCGGCGAGATCGCCCGGCAGGCCAGGGTTCTCGGCGCGTCGGCCGTCCTGTGCCGGATCGGAGGCGGCGAACCTCCGGCGGCGGAAATCGACGAGTTGGAGCGCCTGGTCAAAATCGCGACCCGGATCCGGAAGCCGCGCCCGGACGGGGAATCCGACGGCAGGAACCGGTCCCGGGCCCGGATCCGCATCCGCGGGGCCGGCGAATCCCGGAAAGGCTCCCTGCGGATTTTGAAGCACGAATCGTCGCCGGTGACCGCCGTCGGCGCTTCGACCGGCGGCACCGAGGCCCTGGCTTCGATGCTTTCGGCGATGCCGTGCAACGCGCCGCCGATGCTCATCGTTCAGCACATACCGCCGGCTTTCGTCGGCGCCCTGGCCAGGCGCCTGGACCAGGTGTCGGAAATGTCGGTCGGCGTGGCCTGCGACGGAGACCGTGTCGAGGAAGGGCGCGCCCTGATCTGTCCGGGAAATACGCACATGCATCTGCGGAGGTCGTGCGGGGGATTCAGGGTCCTGCTGATCGACGGCCCCCGCGTCAACCGCCACCGGCCTTCGGTCGACGTCCTGTTCCGCTCGGTGGCCCGGGCCGCGGGCTGCGACGCCCTGGGCGTTCTGCTCACCGGAATGGGCCGCGACGGCGCCGACGGCCTGCGCGAAATGCGCGAGGCCGGCGCCCACACCATCGTCCAGGACGAAGCCTCGAGCGCCGTCTTCGGCATGCCCCGCGCGGCCATCCTCAACGAGGCCGCCGACGAGGTGGTTCCCCTGGACAGGATTCCCCAGAAGATCCTCTACGCGGTCATGACCATGGCGCACTGAGCCCGACGATTCCGCCGGAATCTCCTGTAACGATCATCGTTCGCGGGCCGGGAGCCGATAATCCGTCAGGGCGGGTGAGGCGCGGCGCGGCGCGTGTCGCGCAGGGGCGCGCTACGGGACCGGTGTTTCCCGATGGGTGAGGACGACTTCCATGGTCAATTCGTCGGAGGTCGCCAGGGTCTGGACGAGGAAGGATCCGCCGCCGTTCGCCCGCTGCAGATCCGCTCCGCGCAGGGGCGCGGGCAGGCCCAGATCGTACGATTCCCCGTTTTCCCCGAGCGATGTCTTGAACAGCCCGCCGGCGACGTTCACCAGCTCGCCCAGGGCGTCGTCCATGTCCTCGTCTCCGGGCAGATCGTCGACCTCCATCGCGAACAGCAGGCGGGTCAGGACCATGGCCGTCAGTTCGTTGCAGAGAAGGGCCAGGGTCCAGCCGCCGGTCTCGTTCTGCAGTTCGATGGCGCTGCCGCGCAGGCCCGACCGCAGATCGCCCGCCGGCTTCCCGCGGATTTCGATGTCCAGATCGAGCAGCGTGGTGCAGGACTCCAGAACGGCCCCGGCGGCGGATTCGATGCCTTCGCGCAGCCTGGTCTCCGGAGCGGTTTCCTGGTAGGTGCAGCTCATGCGACGATGGCCTCCAGGACCGAGGCCATGTCGTCGGGCGTGAACGGCTTGGCCAGCAGGAAATTGGCTCCCGCGGCGGCCGCCGTCCGTCTCATCTGATCGGAATTTTCCGATGTGATGAAGCCGAAGGGGACGTCGATGTTCCGGGCGTTGAGGGCTTCCTTGAGCGCCAGCCCCGACATCTCGGGCATGTGCCAGTCAGAGAGGATCAGGTCGGGCTTGTCGCGCTGTATGGTTTCGAGGGCCTCGGCTCCGGTTTCGGCCTCGATGATTTCGTTGCCTTTGAACCCGGCTTTCCGGATGGCGCGCTGCACGATGCGCCGCATGGCTCGGGAATCATCGACAATCAGGATCTTCATGCCGGGAACTCCGTGTGCTGGTCCTGGGCTGTTCGCGATTTCGTGACCTCCGCACCCGGGGCCCGGTGGGCGGTCCACCCCGAGTCATCGGCAGGGAACGGCATCTACTGAGTCTTTTTCCTCGGCCAGGTCAGGATTTCCGCAGATTTCGGAAGCCTTCCTCGCGACCTCCGCCGCCGTTTCGACGATGCGCGAGGAGGGGACGGGCGCCGGAGCGGCCGCCGCGGATGTCGTCGGGGATTTCATCGCGGTTTCCGCGCCCGAGAAGCGTTCCGCCAGGTTTCGCGCCTTCTCCGCCAGCACGTGCCCGGACGAGGCCGCCGCGCCGAGGGCGGCCCTTTCTTCGGGCACCCGCCGGGAACTCCGTTCGAGATCGTCCCGGATCCGGTCCAGTTCGCGGTCCCGTTCCACCTGTTCCGCGACGGCGCCGCTGATCGCCGAAAGGGCCGATTCCGCGCTGCCGCAGAGCAGGCGCATGGCGGAGGCCGCCCCGGCGCAGCGGTCGCGGCATTCGACGCAGCGGCAACGTCCGGACGCGAGTTGATGGGCCGAATCCCGGGATGCCTGGGAGCTGAGTTCGGAGAGTTGCCCGATCTCCTCGGCGACCACCGCGAAGCCCTTTCCGGCCTCGCCGGCGCGGGACGCCTGGATGGCGGCGTTGACCGCCAGCAGCCTGGTCTTGATGGCGATCTCGTCGACCGCCTGCAGCGTCATCTCGGCCGAGGATATCGTGTCCGACACCGTCGCGAGGTCGGATTCGAGGTTCTGGACCAGCCCGCGGCATTTCCGTGCGCTGACGACGGTGCGGTCGCAGTTGTCCGCCGCCGCGGCGATCGCCTCTCCGGACGAGAGGATGATCGACAGGCGGTTGGCCGTGATGTCCAGCAGACGGTCGCTGGGCGAAAAGACGGCCAGCAGCTGCTCGTTGGCGTCGGCCAGGGAGACGGCTTCGCGCGCCAGGGCGGCGGCGGCTTCGGGGATGGTGCGCCGGGCGTGGTTCCAGGTGCGGGAGAGGCGGCCCATCGTCTGCAACTGGGCGATGCAACAGAGCGCGGCGATGATCAGGGCCGGTGCTAGGCCCCACCATCCGATGCGCCCGGCGGTCGCGAGGGCGAGGATCGCGACCAGAACGAGATGCCCCCCGCAGAGCAGCTTCGTTTTTCGGCGATGTGCCGCCTTCCCATTCATCGGAACCCCCTGCTCGCTCCATCCGCGGCCCGGCGGGCGACGGCAGCGGAGCGATCCGGATCTTCATGGCAGAAGGGCGAGTCGAGTTTATCGATCATCGCGGGATCCGGTCTGTTCGCCTTTGGGCGGGGAGGCTTTTGGCCGACCGGAACCCGCGATTAATCCGGTTTCGGAAGCGGGAATCCCGGCTTGAACGATTTCTGAAATCAATATCCATTATATCGCCGTCCGCCCGCCGTCCCCGGGCCCCGGGTTGCGGCTGCGCGGGGCGATGGTATTCTCGGATGTGGGGGCGGACGCCCCGCGACGCTCGTGCGGGCGGGACCGTGCCGGGAGGAGGATCCGATGTCTGCCAACATCCACAGCGTCGAGTACTACTTCACGATCGTGGAAGACGAGCCCGGCCAGGCCTGCCGCCTGCTCGAGCGGCTCGCCTCCGAGGAGGTGAACCTGCTCGCGTTCACGGCCTTGCCCGCCGGCCCGAAGAAGACCCAGCTGGTGATCTATCCGCTGAGCTCGTCGCGCTTGGCCCGGGTCGCGAACAAGTCGGGGCTGATTCTCCAGGGCCCGCACCGCGCGTTCCTGATCCAGGGGGATGACGAACTGGGCGCCCTGGTCGATCTCCATCAGCGGCTTTGCGACGCCAAGATCAACGTGATCAGCTCCAGCGGCGTGAGCGACGGGAAGGGCGGGTACGGGTACATCCTGCAGGTCCGGGGCGATGAGTTCGCGGAGGCCGAAAGGGTTTTGGGGCTTTGATGGAGGCCCGTTGGCGGGGGCGGGGATGCGGGGTGGGGGTCTGCTGAAGGGCGGCTTCGCCGGCACATCCTGTGCCGGCTCGCCTCGGCGTTCGGGCGGCTCCGCCATCCTGGCTGCGCCGCCCTCTCGACGCCTTCCGCAGACCCCCACCCCGCATCCCCGCCCCCGCACCCCCCCCAACACAACCGCAAATGGCGTGAGGCGGCGGCTTCGGCTTCGCCTCAGCGCCTCGTGGCTATGCGCCGGCATGGCCCCCGGCGTCGCCATCAACATCGACCTCTGGACTTGCAGGCCGCAGCCGGTTATCGTCCCCAATCATGAAGATCGCGTTCATCGGCACCCACGGCGTCGGCAAGACGACGCTCTGCTTCGAACTGGCCGCCTGTCTGAAGCGACTCGACATCAGCGTCGACGTCGTCAAGGAGGTGGCCCGTCATTGTCCCCTGCCGATCAACCGCGACACCACCGCCGGCGCCCAGGAGTGGATCCTTCACACCCAGGTGGCGCGGGAGATCGAGCTGACCCATCTGTACGAGGCGATCGTCTGCGACCGGTCGGTGCTGGACAACTACGCCTACATGGTGCACGCCAGCGGGCGGCAGGATCATCTCGAGCCGTTCCTGCGGGAGTGGCTGGGAACCTACACGCAACTGGTGCGGGTGCCGGTGGTCCAGGCGCCTTCCTTCGACGGGACCCGCGACACCTCGGTTGAGTTCCAGATGGGCGTGGACGCGTTGATCGCGGACCTGCTCGAGGAGTGGAGCGTGCCGAACCTGAGGCTCGATCCCCTGGGCCGCGACGAATGGATCCCGAATGTTCTGCGGGCTATCAAACTGCCTCCCCACGCCCCGCAGCTGGACCTCTTCAACGATCTGGGCCGCAACGGCCACGCCTGAGCGGGCCGATCCCTCCTATCTTCCTTCATCATCCCGTTTTTAGACCTCAAGTCCGGACCTCCGCGACCGAAGAATGATCGTGTGACATCAAATGAGACGGCGGGCCGATCCTGAGGGGTGGCTACGGCTCTCATGCTCTTGCTGATATGTCGTAAATGTTGGATGGAGCCATGACCCAGCACACCATCGACTTGATTCCCCATGGCGCTCCGCAGGACGGGGCCGCGGACGGCGGCGGCCATCTGTCGCCGAATTCCCGGCTCAAGACCGACGAACGCCGGAGGATGGAGGAGCTGGAACAGCGGGTACACCGTCTGGAAGCCGAGAAGGCCCGGCTCGAGAAGGAGCGCCTGGAGATCCAGACCTTCAGCGACGAGCTGAGCGACGTGCTCGACGGCGATGTCCAGAACGCGCTCGAACTGCATTACCGCGACCGGAGACTGCATCTGGAGCTGCTGCGCAACGGCCGGATCCTGCCGATCCGGAGCGTCCTGCCCGAGTCGGTGCTCGATCTGGCCGAGGTCACCTTCTGGCGCCACGCCCTGGCGCAGGCCACCGGCCTGCAGACCCTGCTCTACCTTCGCGACGACGATTGCCGGCGCCCGGCAGGGAACAGTCCGGCCCAGCTGCCGATCCTGTCCCGTTGCGGCGACGCCTGCCGCAGCCATCTGGAGAAGACGGTTTCCGAGCTGCCCCGTCTGGCCGACGCGACCGGTTGGCGTTGCGAGGGGTGCGGCGGGATCGTCTGGGCCGCACCGATCATGCTGAGCTACGACGGATCCAGGACAGGCATCGGGATCCTGGCGGGCCACGCCCTCGACGAGCCGGTCGAACCGCAGAAGCGGATGGTGGAGCTGCTCGCCCGCATGGCCGGCCGCCACGCCTCCGACGAGTACAGCCAGCAGCTGAACACGGCGCTCGAGCTGCGGGTCGCGACGCTGGTCCGCGGCTACACCGAGAAGCTGCTGCGGTCCACCACCGAGACCCGCGAGGCCCTGATCCTGCAGGAGCAGACGGCCAACGATCTGGCGCAGGCCAAGGAGGCCCTGGAGGCGGCCCTGGGCGAGGCCCAGCGCGCCCGGGCCGAGGCCGAGCGGGCGAACCGCACCAAGAGCATGTTCCTCGCGTCGATGTCGCACGAGATCCGCACGCCGCTGACCTGCGTCATCGGTTTCGCCGACCTGCTGACGATGTCGTCGGTCACGCCCGACGAGTCGCGGGAATTCGCCGGCTCGATCAAGGAGAGCGGCCAGGTGCTGCTCTCGCTGATCAACAACGTGCTCGACCTCTCGAAGATCGAGGCCGGGCGTCTGGAACTGGAAATGATCCCTTACGACCTGCGCGAAATGGCCGCGGAGATCGCCTCGGTCTTCAAGCCGTCGGCCCGCGACAAGGGGATCGAGATGCTGGTCGAGATCGATCCCGGCGTTGCCGGGGAACTGCAGGGCGATCCGACGCGCGTCCGTCAGATCCTGATGAACCTCGTCGGCAACGCCGTGAAGTTCACCGACCGCGGCAGCGTGACGATCGCCTGCCGTCCGGTCGCCGGGCGGATGATCGAGGTCAACGTCAAAGACACCGGCCGCGGGATTCCCGCCGACCGCCTGGCCACGATCTTCGACGCCTTCAGCCAGGCCGAACGGGGCACGACACGCAAGCATGGAGGCACCGGGCTGGGGCTGGATATCAGCCGCAAGCTGGTGCTGGCGCTGGGAGGGACGATCGGAGTCGAAAGCCGCGAAGGGGAAGGTGCATGCTTCACATTCCGCATTCCCGCATCGCTCCGGATTCCGGAGCCTGAACCCGCCGGGGTTTGAGGCGCAGATCGTTCCTCGTCCGGACGGGCCCCGCGTCGGATTCTCTCGACGCCGGGGCCCGTTGCTCATATTTTCCCATCATCATCGATGCAGTCGTCTCTTGCCGGGAGGAATCATGTCCGCGGATACCCGTACCCATGACGATGTCCTGAATCTGATGCCCGCGCCGGTGGCCGTGGTCGGCGTGCGCGACGGCGATCGCCGCGGCGGACTGACCGTCGCCTGGCTCTCGCGCGTCGCCACCGATCCGCCCCTGCTGATGATCTCCGTCTCCCCGGACCGGCACAGCCACGAGCTGCTGGCCGCGGCCGAGGAATTCACCGTCTCGCTGCCGGTGGCCGGCCAGCTGGACGAGGCGCGCCTCTTCGGCATGCATTCCCAGCGCGACCGCGACAAATGGTCCGAGACCGACCACGTCCTGCTCGGCGACCGCACGCCGGCCCTGGCGCGCTGCGCCGCCCGGTTCCTCTGCCGTTCGGCCGGCCGTTTCCCGGCCGGGGATCACGACTGCTTCCTCGGTGAGATCGTGGAGTCGGAATGGGTGGACGGCCCGCCGGCGCTTCCCATGCGGGGCGCGGACTACCGTCCATGATCCCGTAAAAGGGGTTTTCGGGGCTTCGGGCTCCGGCCGGCTTGCCATCGACGGCTGTTGGGGTAACCTGTCTGGACAGGGTCGAAGGCCATCCAATTCCCAGCTCGCGCAGGAGGGCAGTGCATGGTGATCGAAAAATCCGAACTTCGCAGCACCTTCTGGCCCGAAGACATTCTCGGGCTTCCCCGTGTCGAGATCCCCGTTTCCGGCGCCGGCGGATACTCCCTGCGGAACCGGGAGAAGCAGGTCCTCTTCATGATGTTTCCCGAGGGCGCTTCGGTTCCGGACCATTCCCACAGCACGCAGACGGGCCTGGTGGTCTCCGGCGAGATGACGCTCGAGATCGAAGGCAAGACCGAGTATTTCCAGTCGGGCGATGTCTACAGCATCCCGGCCGGTACCCGGCATCGGACATATTTCAGCCGGGACACCTACCTGATCGACATGGGGGACGATCCCGATCGTTTCCCGGTCATGGATTAGCCGCGCGGCCGATCCCGCCTAAAGGGGCCGTTCCCGGTCGAGGGGCGGTCCCACGACGATTTCGTACCGGCCCGGACGGTCGAAGATCCGCGCGGCCGCATCGCGCACCGCCGCCGGCGTCGTCTGTCGCAACTGCTCGAGCAGGCGGTCGAAATCGTTCGGCCCGCGTCCGTAGAGAACGTCCCGCGCGCATGCTCCCACCCGCGAAGCCGCCGACTGGCGCGAAATCAGCAGATTGCCGATCAAACGAGCCCGCGCCCGCTCGAATTCGACGTCCGGAGCCGTCGTTTCGGCCGTCGCCGCCAGTTCGGCCGCCAGGGCTTCGCGCGCCTGCTGCTCCTGCCCGGGGTCGGTCATCACGAAGGCCACCGTCATTCCCGTTCCGAAACCGGCCGAGGTCTGGACGCCGCTGGAGTAGCACAGCGAGCGCCGGTTGCGCAGCTGTTCGAAGAGCCGTCCGCTCTGGCCGTTGAGCAGCGCGCGCAGCAGGGAGAGCTCGGCGCGGTCCTCGTTCGGCCCCTCGGGGCCGATCCAGGCCGCCAGCACGACGCTCTGGCTCACGTCGCGTTCCAGCCGGCGGAAGACCGGGGCCTGCGGCCGGACGAGATCCGGGGCCGCGGGCAGTTCGGGCGCCGAGCCGCGGGGCAGGCCGTCGAGCAGTTCCTCGCAGAGCGGAGCCAGGATTTCGGCCGTCACGTCTCCCGAGGCCACGATCGTCACGTTCGGCGGGGTCCAGATGCGTCGGTGGTGGTCGGTCAGGTCCGCGGGGACGATCCGCGGGAGGGACGCCTCCGTCCCCATCAGGGGGTGCCCGTAGGGGTGCCCCGCATAGACGGCTTCGCGTAGGGCGCGGGCGGCGAACTGGAAGGTGTCGTCGGCCAGCGAGGCCAGATCCTCCAGCGCGAAACGGCGTTCCTTCTCGATTTCCTCCGGCGCGAAGGCCGGGACGCCGCAGAGCCGAGACAGCCGCCGCATCAGCAGCGGGAGGTGCCGTGTCAGGCCCGTGAGGTAGAGACCCGAATGATCGCTCGCGGCGAAGGGGCTGAGCGAGGCGCCGTGGCCCTCCACGATCTCCTGCAGGGCGGCGGGGGTCTCGCCCACGGCGGCCTTGGCCTGCACCGACAGGGTCAGGGCGGACAGCCCCTCGAGCCCCGCGGGCTCCAGCCAGACGCCGCCGGCGACGTGCGCGCCGAGGCAGATCAGCGGCTGCGAGGAATCGCTGCGGCAGAAGAGTCTGCCGCCGCCGTTCAGCGGGACGTCGACGAACGGGATCTCGCTTTTCAGCGCCGAGCCGCGCGCGGCCGCGGCCGCGACCGAGATCTCGACCGGCGAGGCTTTCGTCTCGACGGGCCGGGCCGGCCGGTCGGCCAGCATCCCGGCGAGGCGTTCGTCCATCTCGGCGGCCGTTCCGGGCAGGCCGATGTCGGCGGGCCGTTCGTCCCGCGGCAGATAGATCAGCACCGAAGCGTTGCTTCGGCGGAAGATGTCGTTGCAGACGCGGCGGACGTCATCGCCGGTGACCGCGGCGATCCTCTGCGGGATGGTGAAGGCTGTGGCGATGTCGCCCATCGCGTCGTGCCAGCCGAGGGTCGCGGCCTGGCCCTGGACCGTCTCGAGCGCGAACAGATGCGCCCGCTCGGCGCGGATCTTGGCCTTGGTCAGCTCGGCCACGGTGGGCGGTTCGTCGCGCATCTCCTGCAGGATGGTCGCGACGGCGTCGACGACCGCGGCGGCCTTGGCGGGGTCGCATTCGAAGTCGACCATCATGATCCCCTCGCGGGGGCCAGATTCGTCGAGCAGGGTGATCGCGTTGACCAGTTCCATCTCCTGCTGAACGCGCCGGTGCAGGCGGCAGCTCCGCCCGTCGGCCAGCACCTGCCGGATCACCGCCAGGACGGCCCGGTCGGGGCTGCCGGCGGCCGGTCCCGGGAAGACGATCTTCCCGTAGGCCCGCTGGATGTCGCCGTTCTCGATCCGGTAGCGCAGGGCCTCGTGGGGGGGCTCGACCGGCGGCTGCGGCAGCGGGGCGGAACGCGGCCGGCCTTCGGTCGCGAACTTACGCTCGATCAGCGGCAGGACATCGTCGGCCGACACCGCTCCGGCCACCACGACGGTCATGTTCGCTGGATCGTAGGCGGATCGGTAGAAGTCGAGGATCGCCTCGCGCGGCGTCTCGAGCAGGCTCGAGTCCGGACCGCCGATATGATGCCGGTAGGGGCTGCGGTCGAAGGCCGTCTCCAGCGCCCAGCGCCAGGTCACGCCGAAGCCCGACGGCATGTCGTCGTACATGTGGTTCTCGTGGACCAGCACCTGCCGCTCGGAGTCGAGGGCGTCGGGTTCGAAGGAGGCGTGCAGCAGGGCGTCGGCCAGGATGTCCACCGCTCGGGAAAGGTTCTCGGCCGGCACGGTGATATGGTAGTTGGTCGTCTCGTAGCCGGTGCCGGCGTTGGTGGTGCCGCCGATCTCGGCGACCTCCATCGCGAAATCGTTCTCCGCCCGGCGCGCCGTGCCCTTGAACAGCATGTGTTCGATGCCGTGGGCCCATCCCCGGACGGCGTCCGTCTCGAGATTCGAGCCGACGCGCACCCAGGCGTTGCAGACCGCGACCGGGGATCGATAATCCTCGTGGACGACGACGCGCAACCCGTTGTCCAGCTCGGCGACCACGGCCGTTCCCACGCGCCGGCGCTCCCCGTTGTCCCGTTCCCTCATGCGCTCTCGCTTTCCGGCCGGCCGGCACGGCCGAGCCAGCGGCTACGATAGCCGCCGCGGGCGGGATTGGCGACACTTGGTTTTTCGATATGCGAGAATCGGCGTCCTGGTTGTTGACGCGGCCGACGCCATATGACAAGTTACGCCCGCCGGACGCCCGCGCCTCGCCCCGCAGGCGTCGCAATCGCGATTTTCGACTGGAGAGAAAGATGTCCCGCGGATCCGACGGGTCCCCGCCCGCCCGCGTCAGCCGCCTGGCCGACCGCATATTCGACCGCTTCGCCCCCGACGAGACGACCGTCATGATCATATCGGCCGCCGTGATCGGAGTGATCGGCGGTTTCGGCGCCATCCTGTTCCGCTGGATGGTGCAGTTCTTCCAGGGGATGGCCATCGGTCGCGGCGAGGACGTCGTCGCCCTGCTCGCGACGGTGCCCTGGTGGAAGCGCGTCCTGCTGCCGGTGATCGGCGCGATCGTGGTCGGGCCGATGGTCCACTGGTTCGCGCGCGAGGCCAAGGGCCACGGCGTGCCCGAGGTCATCAACGCCGTCGTCTTCAAGAACGGGCTGATCCGGCCGATCGTCGCCGCGGTGAAGATCGTCGCCAGCGCGGTGACCATCGCTCTGGGCGGATCGGTCGGGCGCGAGGGCCCGATCATCCAGATCGGCGCGGCCATGGCCAGCACCTTCGGCCAGTGGCTGCGCTTCTCGCCGCAGCGGATGCGGACCCTGGTCGGCTGCGGGGCGGCGGCCGGCATCGCCGCGACGTTCAACGCCCCGATCGCCGGCGCCTTCTTCGCGCTGGAGATCATCCTGCGCGACTTCGCCATCGTCACCTTCAGCCCGATCATCGTGGCCAGCGTGCTCGCGACCGCCATCAGCCGCCATTTCCTGGGCGTGAATCCGGCCTTCCCGGTGCCGGGCTTCTCGATCGCCGCCTGGACCGATTTCCCGGCCTACGCGGTGATGGGCGCGATCGTGGGCCTGGGCAGCGTGCTCTACGTGAAATCGCTCTACGCCACCGAGGGCTTCTTCGACCGGCTGCGATTCCCCGAGCCTCTCAAGCCCCTGCTGGGCGCGGTGCCGCTGGGCCTGCTGCTGATCTGGTTCCCGCAGGTCTACGGGATCGGCTACGCCACCAACGTCGAGGCCCTGGGCGGCCAGATGGGCTGGCAGCTGATGCTGCTGCTGTTCTTCGTGAAGCTCGCGGCCGTCGATCTGACCCTGGGCTCGGGATTCTCGGGCGGCATCTTCGCTCCGGCCCTGTTCCTGGGCGCGATGCTCGGCGGGGCCTTCGGCGCCCTGCTGCAGCCGTGGCTGGGCGTCAGCGTGGGCGCGTTCACGATGGTGGGCATGGCCGCGATGGTGGCCGCCGCCACGCGCGGGCCGATCACCGCCATCCTGATCCTCTTCGAGATGACCGGGGAATACTCGATCATCCTGCCGCTGATGCTCGCCTGCATCATCGGCACGCTGGTCAGCCAGGGCCTGATGACCGACAGCATCTTCACCATGAAGTTCGCGCTGCAGGGGCGGCGGCTGAACTTCGGCCGAGAGAGCGCCATCCTGAAGAGCTACCACGCGCAGGACGTGATGGAGGTCAACCCGCCGACCCTGCCCGAGCATTACGATTTCGACAAGATCCTGAAGCTCTTTCTGGGCAATCGCGAGAGCCACTACTTCGTCGTGGACGCCGGCGGGAAGCTGGCCGGACAGGTGTCGATCCACGACATCAAGGGCCTGCTGCACGAAGACAGCCTGGGCAAGGTCGTGATCGCCGCGGACATCTGCGAGCCGGTCGAGCACGTCTGCTACCGGCACGACGATCTGGAGGACTGCCTGCTGATCTTCGGCGACACCGACGAGCAGGATCTGCCGGTCCTGGAATCGCCCCGCGACCCGCGGATGGTGGGGATCCTGCCCCGGCAGGCCATCCAGGAGGTCTACAATCGCGAGGTGCTGCACAAGGAGGTCTTCGGGATCAAGCTCGCGCACGAGGAGAGCGGCACGCGCGACACGGTCAACCTGCCCGCCGCCTTCCGGGTGCAGCTTGTCACGCCGCCCCGGATGTGCCTGGGGCGCTCGCTGCGCGAACTGGATCTGCGCCGGCGGTTCAACGTCGAGGTGCTGGCCTTCAAGCGCCAGGGCTATTCCGGGCCCAAGTACAACGAGCTGCCCGATCCCGAGCGGCCGATCACCGAGCGCGATCGCCTGATCGTCGTCGGCCGCGTCGAGGACGTCGAGAGGATGCTGCGGACCGCCGACCCCGACATCCACCAATAGCGGATCGCCGGAAAACAGCCCGCTGGCACCCGGTTGCGACCGGGTGTACAATGGGCCCGCCGCCGGCTTGCGCGCCGCGGAGGGGGGGGAGATGGTTCGACCGCCGGACATCCTGACGATCGACGTCGAGGAGTGGTTCCACGGCCACAACTACCTGCAGACCGTTGCGCCCGAGACCTGGGACGGCCTGGAGTCGCGCGTCGAGGCCTCCACCGATCTCTGCCTCGAGATGCTCGACCGCCACGCAGTGCGGGCCACCTTCTTCGTCCTGGGATGGGTGGCCGCCCGGCATCCCGGCCTGGTGCGGCGCATCGCGGCCGCCGGGCACGAGATCGCCTGCCACAGCCATTCCCATCCGATCGTCCACCATCTCGACGAGGACGCCTTCCGGGCCGATCTCGACGCCGCTCTCGACGCGCTGGCCCGCGCCGGCGTCGCCGAGGTGCGGGGCTACCGTGCGCCGAGCTTCACGATCACGCCGCCGGTCCATCACTACTGGCGGATCCTGAGGGAGAAGGGATTCGTCTACGACACCTCGCTCTTTCCGGTCCACCATCCCCGCTACGGCCAGCCCTCCGCACCGCGCCGGCCCTTCCTGCTGGACGGATCCGGCGGCGGCGACCCCCTGCTGGTGCTGCCGATGACGACCGCGCGGGTGCTGGGCGTGAATCTGCCCTTCGCCGGCGGGGCCTATCTGCGCCTGCTGCCGCGCCGGGCGTACCGGATGCTGCGGGCGCTGGCCCGCCGCCAGGGCCAGGCCGTGATCACCTATCTCCATCCCTGGGAACTGGACGACAGGCGTCCGGATGCCCCGCTGGGCCGGCTCGCCCGACTGCGCAGCCAGGGCGGGCAGGGCACGACGCGGGCCAAGCTCGAGGCCGTCCTGGCCGAGGGGGAGTTCGTCACGATGGGGGAATACGCCGACCGGCTGCGTTCCGGCGGCGGGTTGGCGGTGCGGGAACTGCCGCTGGGCTGAGGCGCCGGGGTTTCGGACCCCGGCCTGAAGATATCCGAACCCGAATCCTGGAACAGCGCCGTTTTTCACGCTCAAAGAAAGAAGAGCGGCTGTCGCCGCTCCTCTTCCTGCGCTCTCTGTAGGTGGTGCCCGCTTCGTTCGATGGAAGCTCTCGTTTGCCTGCCTGTCGGGCTGGTGTATCCTACGCAGGCAGGGGGCGAAGGTTCCGGATAATTTCCGGAGCAGGAGAAAGGACCGCAGACATGCCCGCTCGAATCCTCGATGTGGTCGTACTCTGGCACATGCATCAGCCGGATTACGTGGACGGCGCCACCGGCCGTGCCCGGATGCCCTGGACGCGGCTGCACGCGCTGCTGAACTACTATGACATGGTGCGCCTGGTCCGCGAGACTCCCGGGGCGAAGGCCGTCGTCAACCTGGTGCCCTCGTTGCTGCGGCAGCTCGAGATGCTGGCCGCCGGAGAGCTCGGGGACGACTACCTCGACCTGGCGTGGCCGCATCCGTCCGAGCTCGACGCCGCCGGGCGCGAGAATCTGGTCCGCGACTTCTTCGCGTTCCGCCACAAGACCCGTTTCGCGGAATTCCCACGGCTGGCCGAGCTCTGGGAGAAGCGCGGCGGCGAGGGGCGCGATGTGCCCGAGGGGGCGGCCGCTGCGTTCACCGACCAGGATCTGCTGGATCTGCAGACGCTCTTCCATCTGGTCTGGAGCGGGCGCACGCTGCGCGAGGACGCGACGATCGCCAAGCTGGTCGCCAAGGGCGGGCGCTACACCCAGAAGCAGAAGGAGACGCTGCTGGCCAAGCAGGCGCGTTTCCTGAAGAAGGTGCTGCCGGCCTACCGCAAGGCCGCGGCCGACGGCGTGGTGGAGATCTCCTGCACGCCCTTGAACCATCCCATCCTGCCGCTGCTCTGCGACACGGTTTCGGCCCGGGAGGCGGCTCCCGACCTGCCGCTGCCCCGGCGCCGGTTCCGCCACCCGGGCGACGCCTGGTATCACGTGCGCACGGCCCTGGACGAGACCGAGCGGGTGCTGGGAGTTCGTCCGTCCGGGATGTGGCCGGCCGAGGGGGCGGTCAGCGAGGAGGCGCTGCGGATCCTGCAGACCGAAGGCGTGCGCTGGGCCGCGACCGACCAGGGGGTTCTGGAGGGTTCGCTGGCGAGGATCGGCCAGGGGAACCCGCCGGGCCGGCATTTCCAGGCCTGGCGCTGGGGCGGGGACGAGGCTCCGGCCCTGTTCTTCCGGGATACCGGGATGTCCGACGGCATCGGTTTCCGTTATCAGGCCTGGGACGCCGCCGACGCGGTCGACGATCTGGTGCGGAACCTCGAGAACATCCGCCGGGAAGTGCCCGCGGGAAGACACGTCTGCGCCCTGATCCTGGACGGAGAGAACCCATGGGAATCGTATCCCGAAAACGGGGCGCCGTTTCTGCGTGAACTCTACGAACGGGTGAACCGGAGCGAGAACCTGCGCTGGACAACCTTCTCGGAGTATTTGGACGGGGGCGGCGAGGTGCGGCCCCTGACCGCGCTGCGGGCCGGATCCTGGATCCGGGCCGATTTCACGACCTGGTCGGGCCATCCCGAAAAGAACCGGGCCTGGGATGTGCTGGGGCAGGTGCGCGCAGCCTTCCAGGAGCGTCTGGAACAGGCCGGCGCGGTCCGTGAAATCCGGATTGCCGGCGAGACGATCCCGATTCCCGCCCCGGATCCCGATCTGGTCGGGCCGGGCTGCACCGGAGCGCTGGCCGAGGCGATGGCCGCGTTGGCCAACGCCGAGAGCAGCGACTGGTTCTGGTGGTACGGCGACGACAACCCGACCGAATTCGGACTGGAATTCGACGAACTCTTCCGGCGACATCTGGCCAACACGGCGTCGCTGCTGGGACACGAGCCCGACGCCATCACCGACATCCCGGTCTCCGGGTTTGGAGAGGAAGCCGAATGAAGTTCGTTTTCGGGGTCCACGACCACCAGCCGGTCGGGAACTTCGACCATGTCGTCGCCGAGATCTACGAGCAGGCCTACCGTCCCTTCCTGGATGCCGTCGAGCGGCATCCGGGGTTCCGGTTCTGCCTGCATCTGACCGGGCCGCTGCTGGAATGGATGGAGGCTTCGCGCCCGGAATTCCTCGACCGGGTGGCCGCCCTGGTCGCGGACGGCCGGGTCGAACTGCTGGGCGGGGGCTTCTACGAACCGATCCTGGCGGCGATACCCGAACGGGATCGCCTCGGGCAGATCGATCTGATGCGCCGCCGGTTGGCGGAAAGGCTGGGGGCCGAACCGCGCGGCGTGTGGCTGGCCGAGCGCGTCTGGGAGCCGCATCTGGCCGGGACCTTGCGCCGGGCTGGCGTGGAATTCGCCCTGCTGGACGATTTCCATTTCCTGCAGGCCGGCGTGCAGCCCGGGGATCTGACATCGGGCGCGTTTCTGACCGATGATCTGGGCGAAGAGGCCGCGCTTCTGCCGATCAGCGAGGATCTGCGCTACGCGATCCCCTTCCGTGACCCGGCCGAGACGATCGCCTTGTGCCGGGCCGTCCACGACCGCGATCCGGGCGGCGTGCTGGTGATGGTCGACGACGGCGAGAAGTTCGGGGCCTGGCCCGGGACCGCCGACCTCGTCTACGGGCGCGGCTGGCTGGAGCGTTTCGTGGCAGCCCTGGCCGCCGAATCGGATTGGCTGGAGCTGGCCCACCCCTCGGAGATCCTGGCCGCCCGGCCGCCGCGGCGCCGGGTTTATCTGCCTCCCAACAGCTATTTCGAGATGGCGGAGTGGTCGTTGCCGATGCCGGCGGCCGAAACCTTCGCCCGCGCGGTCCACGCCTACCGCGACCAGGGCCGCTGGGCCGAGATGCGTCCCTTCCTGCGCGGCGGCTTCTGGCGCCAGTTCGGCCAGAAATACGAGGAGTCGCTGCTGATGCAGCGCCGCGCCCTGCTGCTGCATCGCGATATCGCGGCCGCGGAATCCGGAGGCGCGCCCGCCGCCGCGGTCGCCGGAGCCCGCGACCATCTGTGGCGGGCCCAGTGCAACTGCGCCTACTGGCACGGCGTCTTCGGGGGGCTCTACCTGCCGCATCTGCGGGACGCCGTTCATCATCATCTGATCCGCGGCTGGGCGGCCCTGCCGAAAACCGGCCCCCGGGCCGAGGCGGTGACCCTGATCGGTCCGCCCGGCGGCGACGTGCGTCTGGCCGGCGACCGCCTCGCGCTGGCGATCTGTCCGCAAAGCGGCGCGGCGGTGATCGCCTGCGATCTGATCGACAAGGGATGGAACCTGCAGAACACCTTGCGGCGGCGGCGCGAGGCCTATCATGCGGCGATCGAGGCTTCTGTTCCTGACGGCGCCGAAGAGGGCGGAGGGGCTTCCATCCATGATCTCCAGCGCGCGGTGAGCCCGGAGGTCCGCGAGGCTCTCGGCGAGGATCCCGCTCCGCGGTATTCCCTGCTCGACCGCCTGCTGCCCTTCGGGGCCGCGTTCCCGCCCGGCGCCGGCGATGTCGCGGCGGCCGACGCCGGGGATTTCGCAGCCGCTCCGATGCGTCTTTCCGCGCCGCCGGACGTGTCCGGGGGCTTCGCCCGCTGCCGCTGCGAACGCGCCGGCTCCTTCGTTTCCGCCGACCGGACGCAGCCGGTGTTCCTGGCCAAGGAGATCGCCCTGGATCCCGCCGCCGCCGGTTTCACCGTGACCTGGGAGATCCGCAACGACGGCGACCTGCCCCTGCGCTGCCGTCTGGCTTCGGAATGGAATCTGGCCCTGATCGACGGCGCGACGCGGTTGGCCGTCGCGGGGCTCGATCGGATCGATTTGGGCGAACCCGTCGATGCGGGCGAACACGCGGAACTGTCGGTGGACGTGCCGCCCCGGGACGCGCGGCTGGACTGGCGTTTTTCGGATCCTGCCGCGATATGGATCCATCCGGTCCGCACCGCGTCCCAGGGCGAGGACGGGTTCCATCGGACCTACCAGGGGCACGCCCTGGTCTTCGGCTGGGATCTGGAGCTGGCTCCGGGAGCCGGCCGCGTTCTTTCCGCCGAATTCCGGATCGGGGCCGGAGGGCGACCGGAGGCGACGGCGTGAAGATTTTGATGGTGAGCGCCGAATACGCGCCGCTGGCCAAGGTCGGCGGTCTGGCCGACGCGGTGGCCTCGCTTTCCGGGGCGCTGGCCGCCCGGGGCCACGACGTGCGTGCGGTTTTGCCGCTCTACGGCGGCGTCGATCGCGTGAAGTACGGGATGCGGCCGGTCGCCGGGGCACCCGCGACGACCGTGCGCGCCGGGGGAGACGTCCACGAGCTCCGCCTGTGGCGGGCCGAAGGCTTGCGCGGCGGCGACCGGACCGGCCCCGACGTGCTGCTGCTGGAATGTCCGGCCCTATTCGACCGCGCGGGCGTTTACGGCTACGGCGAGCAGGAGGAGTTTCCCGACACGCTCGCCAGGCTGACCGCGCTGGGCAGGGGCGCCCTGTCGGCGCCCGATCCGCTGGACTGGACGCCCGACGTGCTGCACGTCCACGACGCCTCCGCGACTCCGGCGGCGATCTTCCAGGCGCTGGACCAGGCGCCGGGACGAAAGGCCGCGGGCAGCCTGCTGACCATCCACAATCTGGCGCACCAGTCGCTGCATCCGGCCGGCGGGGCGAAGATCCTCGGGGTGCCCTCCGACCTGGAGCATTTTCCCGGGCCGCTGGAATTCTACGGCCAGGTGAGCCTGATGAAGGCCGGCATCCTGCTCGCGGACCGGGTGAACACCGTCAGCAGTCAGTACGCCCGCGAGGTGGTGGCCGACGAGGAGATGGGATGCGGCCTGGCCGGGGTCCTGCGTTCGCGCGGCGACGCCTTCGGGGGGATCCGCAACGGCATGGACCGCGATGCCTGGAACCCGGCGACCGATCCGGCCCTGGCGGCGCCCTACGACGCCGGCGATCTCGACGGCAAGGCCGCCTGCCGCGCCGCCTTGCTGGCCGAGATGGGGCTGTCCGACGGCGGGCCGGTGCTGGGGCTGGTCGGCCGGCTGGCCCGCCAGAAGGGCTACGATCTGCTGCTGCCGCTGCTCGACGGAATGATCGCGGCGGGATGGCGGCTGGCCGCGCTCGGTTCGGGCGACAAGGGACTGGCCGACGGTCTGCGCGAGGCGGCGCGGCGTCATCCGGGCAGCATCGCGTTCCGGGACGTGTTCGACGAGCCCCTGAGCCGCCGCATCATCGCCGGGTCCGACGTCTTCGCGATGCCTTCGCGGTTCGAGCCCTGCGGCCTGACCCAGATGTACGCCCTGCGCTACGGCACGCCGCCGGTGGTCCGGCGCACCGGAGGGCTGGCCGACACGGTGCGGGACGTCGCCGAGACCGACGGCACGGGTTTCGTCTTCGACGCCGCCGAGCCGGCGGCCCTGGGCGCGGCCTTGGACATCGCGGCCGAAAAATGGCAGAATCCCGCGGAGTGGCGCGCCCTTGTCCTGCGGGGGATGGCCGAGGATCTCGGTTGGGACGGTCCGGCGGCCGAATACGAGAACGTCTACGATCAACTGTGTGCGGAAAGAGGCGGAGGGAGAATCGACGATGCATAGCTTGGAACGTCTGCGCGGGACCCTGACCCTGGTGCTGGCCGGAGGGCAGGGCGAGCGCCTGAATCCCCTGACCCGGGACCGCTCCAAGCCCGGCGTGCCTTTCGGCGGGCTCTACCGCATCATCGATTTCACGCTGTCGAACTGCTGGAATTCCGGCCTGCGCCGGATCTACGTGCTGACCCAGTACAAGTCGTATTCGCTGGACAAGCACCTGCAGAAGGGCTGGAACATCTTCAACTACGAGGCCGGCGAGTTCCTCTACCGCATCCCGCCGCAGTTCCGGGTGGGCGCCAGATGGTACCAGGGCACCGCCGACGCCATCTTCCAGAACTTCTATCTTCTCGACCGCGAGAAACCCCGGGATGTGCTGGTGCTCTCGGGCGATCACATCTACCGGATGAATTACGGGGAAATGCTCAGGGACCACCACGAGCATCAGGACGACCTGACGGTGGCCGCCTACGTCGTGCCGCGCGAGATGGCGGGCGAGTTCGGCGTGATGGTGGTCGACGAGAACTGGAAGGTGATCGGATTCCAGGAGAAGCCCTCCGATCCCGCGACCATCCCCGGGGATCCCGGAAAATGCCTGGTGAACATGGGCGTCTACGTCTTCGAGCACGACGCCCTGCGGCGATACGTGGCCGAGGACGCGGCCGACCCCGATTCGGATCACGACTTCGGCAAGAACGTCATTCCGGCGATGGTCCACGAGGGCAAGGTCCACGCCTGGCCTTTCCGCGACGGACCCGAGAACGAGACTCCCTACTGGCGGGATATCGGCACCCTGGACAGCTACTACGGGGCCGCCCTGGATCTGGTGCGGCCGCTGCCGCCGTTCAGCCTCTACGATCGGCGCTGGCCGGTGCGGACCTGGATGGCGCCTGTCCCGCCGGCGAAGATCATCCACGGCGACACTCGCGAGGGCGGCGTCGGCGCCGAGGTGAGCGACAGCATCCTCGGCGGCGGGACGATCGTCACGGGCGGCCTGGTGCGCAATTCCATCCTCGGCCGTAACGTGCGGGTGGAACAGAACACGCGGATCGAGGATTCGGTGATCATGGACAACTGCCTGATCGGATCCGGGGCGGTTCTGCGGCGAACGATCCTGGACAAGGACGTGGTCGTGCCGTCGGGAATGGTCATCGGCCTTGACCCGGAGCGCGACGGCGAGTTCTTTACCATCACTCCGTCGGGAGTCACGGTCGTGCCCAAGGGATGGCGGATGCAGGACTTGTAGGGGGGATCGAGCATGGCCAAACGCGACAAGCGTCGCAAGGAGGACGAAGCCACGGGCGCAACCAGCAAGAGCACCGAAGAGACCCGTCTGAACGAACTCGAAGCGCAGCTCAGCCTGATCTGCCTGCGCTTCTTTCGCGGCGACTGGGACCAGTACCTCGACTACCTCGCCGGGTCGCGCGTCGGCACCGAGCAGCGCCGCGAAGAGATGCCCATGGTCGAGAAGCTGCGCGAGATGGACATGCGCACCGGCTATCTCGAGGAACTGCTGCTCGACGAGGTGCAGGATTCGGTCGACCACATCAATTTCGAGGGCCTGCTGCGGATCTGGGATCTGTGCATGCTGATCGATCCCGAGGCCGATCCCTATCCCGCGCCCGAGACGGACGTCCAGGCCGCCGAGCCCGAGCCGGGCGAGCGGGGACCCGCCAACGGCCTTCTCCACTGAGAATTCCTATTTCCGGTACAGTTCGGGCCGCCGGTCGGCCCACAGGTCGTTGCGCGGCGTGATCCGCTTGCCGGTCGCCGCGAGGTCGATCTCGGCGGCGGCCGCGCCGGTGCGCCCTTCGTCCAGCGCGGCCAGCCTTTCGCCGCTCGGCGCGACCACCTGGCTGCGCCCGATGAACTTCAGCGGCTGTCCGGTGCGGTTCTCCTCGCCGATCCGGTTCGCGGTGATCGCGAAGACGCGGTTTTCGAGGCAGCGGGTGATCATGGCGTCGGGGCAGTGCGGCAGCACCAGGTTGGACGGATGGCAGATCACCTGCGCGCCGGCCAGGGCCAGGGCGCGGGCGGATTCCGGGAAGATCCAGTCGAAGCAGATCATCATCCCGATGGGCGCTCCGGCCGCGCGATGGACGGCGAAGGGCGTGTCGCCCGGAGCGAAGCTGATCTTCTCGTCCCAGAACAGGTGCGCCTTCCTGTAGACGGCGGTCGAGCCGTCGGGGCGGGCCAGCAGGCAGCTGTTGTAGAGCAGGTCGCCGTCGCGTTCGGCCAGGCCGGCGACCAGCGCGGTGCCGGTGTCCGCCGCGAAGGATGAAAGAAGTCGGCAGACCGGCCCGCCGGGCAGGGGCTCGGCCAGGGCCGCGGCCTCGTCCGGTCCTTTGAACTGGTAGCCGGTGCTGAACAGCTCGGGAAGCACCGCCAGGTCGCATCCCGCCGGGACGAGGTCCAGGGCCTCGGCGACGTTGCGGTCGATCTCGCCGAAGGCCGGATCGGTCTGGACGGCGGCGACTTTCAGCGTGCTCATGGCGTTTCCTTTCCGGCTCCCGTTTCGGGGACGTTTCCGGTTTCCAGCAGACGGGCCAGGTTGTCGAGCATGGCGTCGCGGGGGAAGGCCGACGCCACGCGCCGCCGGGCGGCCGCGCCCAACCGCGCCGCCAAGCCGGGATCGAGGATCAGGGCGGCCAAAGCGTCGGCCAGGGCTCGCGGGTCGCGCGGCGGCGTCAGCAGTCCGGTCTCGCGATGGCGGACGATCTCGGGCAGCGAACTCGCCCGAGCCGCGACGACCGGCACCGCGCAGGCTCCGGCCTCGGCCACGGCCAGCCCGAAGCCCTCGACGCGCGAAGGCGCGGCCAGGATGTCGATCCCTCGGTAGAAGCCGGGCATGTCCTCGGCGAAGCCGAGGATCTCGACGTTCCCGGGCCGGGGCAAACCCTCGCGCCAGCGGGCGATCTCGGCGTCCAGCGGCCCGCGTCCCGCCAGGCGCAGGCGCGGGGAGCGGAGGTCGTCGCGGGCGGCGATCATCTCCCAGGCCCGCATCAGCTCCGGCACGCCCTTGCTCTCGGTCGTCCGTCCGACGAATCCCACCACCGGGGCGCCGCCGTCGCGATTCCCGTCCGCGCGCGGACCGGGCCGGAACCGTTCGGCGTCGATCCCCTTGTAGAGCAGGTGGACCCGCCGGGGATCCAGCCACCGGGCCGACCGCAGCGTCGTCGACGCCGTGGCGCGGGAGTTGACGACCACGCCGGTGGCCACCCCGCCGAGATACCAGCGGTAGTAGAAGCGGCGGCGCAGGGGGGAGTCGCTCTCGCGGCTCAGCAGGATCACCGGCACGCCCGCGAGGCGGGCGGCGACCCCGGCCGCCTTCAGGTCCTTCAGATTCAGGCAGAGCACCGCCCGCGCTTTCCGGCGGCGCAGGACCGCGAGCAGGCGCAGGATGGTCCACGGAGCGGCGTCGAAGCGGATCGGGATCTCGTCGCAGGCCAGCCCCCGCTCGTCGGCGAGCGCGGCCAGCGGCGATCCGGGACGCGCGACGAGGCTCGTTCTCCAGCCCCTGCCGGGCAGATCGGCGGCGATTCCGGCGGCCCACATCTGGGCGCCGCCGAGCAGATCCATGGTATCGATGATGCAGACGTGCCGGATTGCCAAGGCGCACGCCTCCGGAGGCTTTCGGAGAGTCCCCCCGGACGCCCTCCAAAAAGGGTTTGCGCGGGGAGCATTTCAGTTGATCCGCGTATGACCGGCTATTATTAATAGGGCACCACGAACAAAGAGAAAAGGGCGATTCGGATGTATTGACCGACTGTCGCCTTTTCTCTTATGCCCTTTTTCGACCCACACAGTGGGGAGGTGCCCTGTGGTCAGCGCAGACCTGGTCGTCCGAATCGGAGGAGAGGGCGGCGAAGGTGTCATCTCGCTGGGAGAGATCCTTACCAAAGCGGTCGCTCACAGCGGACTGAACATCCACTCCTTCCGTACTTTCCCGGCCGAGATCCGCGGCGGACTCGCCATGTTCCAGCTTCGCGGGGCCAGCGGTCCCGCCCGATCCCTCAAACAGCAGATCGACGTCCTGCTGGCCTTCAACCAGGATGCTTACGACGCCTACGCCGACCGGATCAAGGCCGAAGGCATCCTGCTCTACGATCCCAAGCTCTGCGCTCCGACCGACAAGCACGGCGAGGCCGAAGCCATCGAGATGCCCCTGGAGGCGCTCTGCGAGGAGCACACCGGCGGGCTGCGCGCCAAGAACATGGTCGGTCTCGGCGCCCTGCTCTACGTCTACGACGCTTCGCTGAAGTACGGCGAAGAGATGATCCGTCGGACCTTCGGCAAGAAGGGCGACGAGGTCGTCAACCTGAACCTCAAGGCCGTCAAGGCCGGCTACGCCTACGCGGACGAGCACCGGGGCGTGAACAAGCACTCCTTCGAGCGCCATCCGGACCGCAACCAGATCATCCTGAACGGCAACGAGGCCGTGGCCCTGGGCGCGTTGGCGGCGGGCGTCGAGTTCATCGGCGGCTATCCCATCACTCCGGCCACGCCGATCTTCGAGCAGCTCTGCCGCGACCTGCCGCGCTTCGGCGGCACCGCGATCCAGCTCGAGGACGAGATCGCCTCGCTGGCCTCGGTCATCGGGGCGTCCTTCGCCGGCAAGCGGGCCATGACCGCCACTTCCGGCCCCGGCCTGTCGCTGATGAGCGAGACCCTGAACCTCGCGTCGATGACCGAGGTGCCGCTGGTGATCGCCAACGTGATGCGCGGCGGACCTTCGACCGGCCTGCCGACCAAGACCGAGCAGTCGGACCTGAAGTTCGCCATCTACGGCACCAGCGGCGAGTCGCCCCGGTGCATCATGGCCCCGATCAACATCGAGGACGCCTTCTACCAGACGGTCCGGGCCTTCCGGATCGCCGAGAAGTACCAGATGCCGGTGATCATCCTCACCGACCAGGCCATGGCGTACTCCAGCATGAACATCGACATGCCGGAACTGAACAACCTCGATCTGGGCACGCGGTTCACGCCGAATCCGAACGCCAACAAGAAGACCTTCCAGCGCTACGCTGTCACCCCCAACGGCGTTTCGCCCATGCCCATCCCGGGCGAGCACGATCTGCCGTACATGGGCACGGGCCTCGAGCACAACGAGAAGGGCGATCCGAACTACACGCCGGAAGCCCACGAGATGATGATGGCCAAGCGCTTCATGAAGCTCGAGGTGCTGGGGTCGACCATCACTCCGGAGGAGCGCGAAGAGGTCGAGCCCGAGGGTTCGGAGGTCGGCGTGATCGGCTGGGGCAGCACCCACGGCGCGATCACCGAGGCCATCGAGCGCATCGAAGAGGAATCGGGCGTCTCGGTCGCCCACCTGCATCCGCGGATCATCTCGCCGCTGCGCGAGTGGCCGATCCGCCGCTTCCTCGGCCCGCTGAAGAAGATCATCGTGCCCGAGGAGAACTACACCGGCCAGTTCGCCCACTTCCTGAAGGCCAAGTTCGGCATCAAGCCGATCGAGGTCCACAAGGCGAAGGGCATTCCCTTCACGTCGGAAGAGCTCTACGAGGCCTTCAAGGAGGTGCTATGAGCGAGAAGATGACGGTCAAGGACTTCAAGTCCGGCCTGAAACCGGTGTGGTGCCCCGGCTGCGGCGACTACGGCGTCCTGAACCCGTTCCTGCAGGCGATGGTGCACTGCGGGCTCGATCCCAAGAACACGGTCATCGTTTCGGGGATCGGCTGCTCCGGGCGTCTGCCCTATTTCTGCAGCACCTACGGTTTCCACGGCGTGCACGGGCGCGCGGTGCCGACCGCGCTGGGCATGAAGGCGGCCAAGCCGAGCCTGAACGTCTTCGCCGTCGGCGGCGACGGCGACGGCCTGGGCATCGGAGGCGGCCACCTGCCCCACGCGGCGCGCAAGAACGTCGACATGGTCTACCTGCTGATCGACAACTCGATCTACGGCCTGACCAAGGGGCAATCCTCGCCGACGTCGCCCCTGAACATGGTGAGCAAGACCGCTCCCTACGCCTACATCGAGGATCCGGTCCATCCCGAGGAGATGTTCCTGGCCTACAACGCGTCGTTCGTGGCGCGCGGATTCTCGGGCAAGCCCAAGCTGCTGAAGGAGCTGTTCATCAAGGCGATCGAGCACAAGGGTTTCTCCATCGTGCACGTCTATTCGCCCTGCGTGACGTTCAACAAGCAGATCACGTTCAACACGCTGAACGAGATCTTCGCCGAGATCCCCGAGGATCACGATTCGCAGAACAAGCTCGCCGCCATGCAGATCGCCATGGACCAGAGCAAGCTGTGGACCGGCGTCCTCTACCAGGACGAGCGTGCGGCCCTGCACGAGCGTCTGGATGATCTGCGCGAGAGGGCGGGCAAGCTGGACAACCTGACCCAGCTGCTCGAGACCTACCGCTAGACGCGGATCCGTGTCCGATCGAGGCCGGCCCCCTTCGCGGGGGCCGGTTTCTTTTCACCGCGACCGACCGATTCCGGGGGCGGCCTTGACCGCCGGCCCGGATGCATCCATCCTGTGGCGGAACCGCGGAAGCCGCTCCGGCTTCCCCCGCCGACCCCAGCCGACGTCCGGGAGCCCGATTCATGCCGCCCCGCAAGGAAGTCCGCATCGATCCCCGCATCCCCTGGTTCGCCGACGTGCGCCGCGTCCTGTCGCCGATGGTGGGGGTGACCGACCGCGCCTATCGCGACATCTGCCGCGATTTCGGGGCCGACCTCTGCTTCTGCGAATTCACCGCGGCCAAGGGCCTGCTCTACCGCAACGAGGCGACCTGGCGGATCGTCGACACCGAGGGCGAAGGCGGCCGGGTCGGCATCCAGATCTTCGGCAACGATCCCGATGACCTCGGCGCGGCGGCCGCGATGATGCGCGACAGCCGGCACGACGTGCTGGACGTCAACTTCGGCTGTCCGGCGAAGAAGGTGGTCAAGAAATGCGGGGGATCGGCCCTGCTGGCCGACGTGCCGCTGCTGCGGCGGGTGATCGAGGCCGTGGTCCGCGAGAGCGCGATGCCCGTCTCGGCCAAGATCCGCGCCGGCTGGGACGAGGACTCGGTCAACTACCGCGAGGTGGGCCTGCTGCTGCAGGAGGCCGGCTGCGTGTTCGTGACCATGCACGGCCGGACGCGCGCCCAGAAGTTCCGCGGCCTGGCGGACTGGGACCGCATCGCCGATCTGGTCGAGACCCTGGACATCCCGGTGATCGGCAACGGCGACATCGTGGACGGCGAAAGCTACCGGCGGGCCGTCGAGACCAGCGGCTGCCACGCGGTGATGGTGGGCCGCGGCGCGACCGGCAATCCCTGGATCTTCAGCGAGATGGCCGCCTGCGACCGGGGCGAAACCTTCACGCCGCCGACGCTCGAGGAGATCCTGCCGGTGGTCGCGAGGCATATCCGCGCCATTTCCGAGGGACGCGGGGACCGGCACGGGGGATTCCTGGTCCGCAAGCACATCGTCCGGTATTTCCGGAGCTTTCCCGGCGCGGCCGACATCAGGCGCCGCCTGTTCGCCACCGAGGACGGCACCGGGATGCAGCAATGTCTGGCCGAGATCACGGCCGAGGTCCACCGACGCCGGCGGGAAATCGACGCCGGGAAGCGGGAGGAAGCATGATGATCGCCTGTCGCCGGCTCGCTACCGCCGGTCTGGTTCGCGCGGCCCTGGTCTGCCTGCTGGCCGCGGCCGTCCTGCCGTTCTGCGGCGGTTGCGGACGCAAGATGGTCCGCGGCGACGAACCCGCCCGCGCGCGTCCGCATCGGGACCGCTACACCCTGACCCATGTCGTGGGCGAGGGGGAGACCCTGGCCCGCATCGCCGAGAACTACTATCTGGACGAGTCGCGGGTCGCCGACATCGCGGCCTGGAACGGCATCGACGATCCCGACAGGCTGGCCGCGGATTCGGTGCTCGAGCTGCGGTTCGACGCCGGGGAGTGGGACCGCGCCGAGCAGCGCCTGGCCGCGCTCGATCCCTACAACCAGGGCGTGGACGCGTTGCGGAGCGGCCGGCTCGACGAGGCGCGCGAGGCCTTCGCGCAGGCCCTGGATCTGGATCCGGAATTCTCCGACGCGAGCTACAATCTGGCGCTGGTCTACCTGAAGCGGGGACGGAACACCGACGCCGTCGCCCTGCTCGATGACCTGCTGGCCGCCGATCCCGACGATACCGATTACCTCTTCGCCTACGGCAACGCGCAGTTCCACCAGGCCGAGTTCGCGGCCGCCGCCGGGACCTTCGCCGCCATCCTGGACCTCCGCCCCGGGCATCGCCAAGCCGCATTCGGGAGGGCGCGGGCTCTGACCGAGGCCGGCCGCCGGCCCGAAGCGATCGCGGCGTGGCAGACGTATCTGGCGCTCGACGCCTCCTCGGCCTGGTCCGACCGGGCTCGCGAACAGCTGCGGATCCTGCGCGAAGGCGGGGATGCCGTCCCCTAGGTCGCTTTCCCGGCCGATTCCCGGACCCCGGTTCTCCGTCCGCGCCTGGAGCGGGCGGGGGATTCGTCTTGCCGCTCCCGGACCGTTCTGTTAGATTGGGCCGGAGCAATCGACAGGTTCGCTTTCTTTTAATGCGGCTCGGAGAAGCCCAAAAGGAGGCCTCGGCTGAATGAGGAGCATGGTGCGCGACGCCGTGCTTTTTTTTGTGCCCGGGCCCGGAAAGGACGTCGTCGGCCATGGGATTCGTCCAGAAGACCGTCATCATGAACAGTTCCGAGGTCACGCGGGCGCTGACGCGCATCGCCCATGAGATCATCGAGGCCAACAAGGGGACCGACGGCCTGGTCCTGCTCGGCATCCAGCGGCGGGGCGTGCCCCTGGCCAAGCTGATCGCCGAGGCCATCCGGAAGGTCGAGGGCGTCGACGTGCCGCTCGGAGCGCTGGACATCACCTTCTACCGCGACGACCTGTCCACCATCGGCCCGGCGCCCCAGGTCTCCAGTTCGGAGATCGGCACCGACGTCACGGCCAAGAACGTCGTGCTGGTCGACGACGTGCTGTACACCGGCCGGACGGTGCGGGCCGCCCTGAACGAGATCATGGACTGGGGCCGGCCCAGCGCGGTGCGGCTGGCGGTGCTGATCGACCGGGGCCATCGCGAATTGCCCATCCGCCCCGATTTCGTCGGCAAGAACGTGCCCACCTCGCACCGGGAGATCATCAAGGTGAGGGTGGAGGAATTCGATGATGTGCAGGAGGTCGTCGTGGGGGAGGTGACCGCGGAATGATTCTCAAGGGCAAGGATCTGATCGGGCTCGAGGATCTGACGCGCGAGGAGATCCTGGGCATCCTGGACACCGCCGAGCAGTTCCGGGCGATCTTCGACCGGCCGGTGCGGAAGGTGCCCATCATGCGCGGGCGCACGGTGGTGAACCTCTTCTTCGAGCCGAGCACGCGGACGCGGATCAGCTTCGAGCTGGCCGAGAACCGGCTCTCGGCCGACATCGTGAACTTCTCGGCGCAGACCAGCAGCCTGAAGAAGGGCGAGACCCTGCGCGACACCGCCGAGAACATCGAGGCGATGAAGGTGGACATGATCATCATGCGCCATTCCTCGCCGGGCGCCGCACAGTATCTGGCCGACGTCCTGGACTGCTCGGTGATCAACGCCGGCGACGGCGCGCACGAGCACCCCACCCAGGGGCTGCTGGACATCATGAGCATGCGCCAGCGGCTGGGGGACCTCGCGGGCAGGAAGGTGACGATCATCGGCGACATCGCCCACTCGCGGGTCGCCCGGTCGAACATCTACGGCCTGAACCGGCTGGGGGCAGAGGTGACCGTCTGCGGACCCTCGACGATGGTGCCCGGCGCCGTCGCGCGCCTCGGCGCGAAGGTGGAATTCGATCTGCAGAAGGCCGTGGCAGACGCGGACGTGCTGAACGTCCTGCGGATCCAGCTCGAGCGGCAGAGCCGCAAGGTCTTTCCCAGCAACCGCGAATACCACCGCATGTACGGCATCACCGAAGAGGTCATGCGCCGCACGAAGCCCGGCTGCTTCGTGATGCATCCCGGACCTATGAACAGGAACGTGGAGATCAGCTCCGAGGTGGCCGACGGGCCGCGCCAGGTGATCCTCGACCAGGTCACCAACGGAGTCGCGGTTCGGATGGCGGTGATCTACCTGCTCGGCGGCGGCGATCCCGGCAAGCTCGGCGGCGCGGCGGCCTGACCCCGGGTCGGGCCGAGGCCCGGCGGAAAGAGGTGCGACGATGGATTGGAACTGGAAGAAGATTCCCGCGGAATTCCTGGTGACCGACGTGAAGCTCTGCCGCGGCGGCAAGCTGTCGCGGCGCAAGGGTTTCCTGCACGTCAAGAGCGGCCGGATCGAGGGCATCGGCGTCGATGCTCCGTCCGATGCGCAGATCCCGGTCCTGGACGGCGGCGGCCTGGTCTGCGCGCCGGGCCTGGTCGACGTCCACGTCCATTTCCGCGAGCCCGGCCAGGAGGAGAAGGAGAACGTCCTGACCGGATCGCGCGCGGCGGCGGCCGGCGGTTTCACGACCGTCGTCACGATGCCCAATACGTCGCCGCCGGTGGATGACGCGGTTTCGGTGCGCTACATCATCGACCGCGGCCGCGAGGCCGGGCTCTGCCGCGTGCTGCCCACCGGGGCGATCTCGGTCGGCCAGGAGGGCGAGGTCCTGGCCGAGTTCGGCGACATGGTCGCCGCCGGCGCGGTCGGCTTCACCGACGACGGCCGTCCGGTGATGCACGGCGGCCTGATGAAGTACGCCCTGCAGTTCGCCAAGAGCCTGGGCGTGCCGGTGATCTCGCACGCCGAGGACTCGACCCTGTCGGGCAAGGGCGTGATGCACGGCGGCTACTGGTCGGCCAAGCTCGGCCTACCCGGCATCCCGCGGGCTGCCGAGGATTCGATGGTCTACCGCGACGTCGAACTGGCGCGCGCCACCGGCGGACACCTGCACGTGGCCCACGTCTCGACGCGCGGCGCCGTCGAGGTCATCCGGCGGGCCAAGCAGGACGGCCTGAACGTGACGGCCGAGGTCACGCCGCATCATCTGGCGCTGGACCACTCCCGCTGCCGCAACTTCTCGCCGCTGTTCAAGATGAACCCGCCGCTGCGCGAGGAGGCCGACATCGAGGCCGTGACCCAGGCCCTGGCCGACGGCGTGATCGACTGCATCGCCACCGATCACGCGCCCCATACGGGCATGGAGAAGGAGCTGATGTTCGACCAGGCGCCCTTCGGGGTCATCGGCCTGGAGACCGCGCTCGCCGTCGGGATCACCCACCTGGTCAAGGAAGGCAAGATGGATCTGGGCGGATTGGTGGCCGCCATGTCGGAACGCCCGGCCTCGGTTTTCGGTTTGCAGGGAGGGAAGCTGGAGGAGGGCGGCGACGCCGATTTCATCCTCTTCGATCCCGACGAGCAGTGGACCGTCGAACCGAACCGGATGCGTTCCCGCAGCCGGAACTCGGCCTTCCTCGGCGAGAAGCTCAGCGGGCGCGTCAAGGCGACGTTCCTGCGGGGACGGTTGACCTGGCGCGACGGTGAAGTTAGCGTGGATTGACGACGGGGGCGTCCGCCGATGCGGCGGGCGCCCGCCGCGCCCCGCCCGCAGTCCGAGAGGAGCCACCATGACCGGAACCGGCCCGAATCCGGGACGATCGAACGCCTTGCGGTACGCCGTGCTGGCCGCGGCGGTCGTCGTGGCCGCCCTGTTCTGCGGATGCGCCAAGTACAACACCTTCTTCAATGCCAGGAAGGCCTTCAACTCGGCCGAGGACGTGCGCAAGGAGAGGATCAAGAACGGCGAGGATCCCTACGAGCTGAGCACCCAGCAGACTTCCGCCTACAACCGCGCCGTGAAGAAGTGCCAGATCGTCCTGGACGACTACCCCGGCTCCGGCCTGACCGACGACGCCCTCTTCCTGATGGCCAAGTCCTACCACCGCGTGGCGTCGTACCGGATGTCGCTGAGCAAGTTCGATCTGCTGTTCCAGAACTTCCCGGTCACCGAGTACATGGAGGAGGCCTATTACCTCCAGGCTCTGAACCACATGTTCATCGGCGATGTCTCGGGCTCGAACGACTATCTGCAGAAGCTGGCCAAGCAGTTCCCGGACAGCAGGTTCCAGGCCGAGACCCTGCGCGTCAGCGCCGACAACAGCTACGCGCTGGAATCCTGGGAGCAGGCCCGCGATTCCTATGCCGATTACGTGGACCGTTATCCCGAGGCCGAGGGTCTCGACGAGATCGAACTGCGGCTGGCGAACTGCCTGTGGGAACTCGAAGATTACGAGGCCGCGGTCGCCAGTCTGGAGCGGGTCGTCGCCGGGACCGACAGCAAGGAGAGGCTCTTCGAGGCCGATCTCCTGCTGGCGCGATCGTTGACCCGTATCGGCGAGAACGAGCGGGCGAAGGAGCTGATCACGTCGCTGGGCGGCGATGCGGAGCTCTACGGCGCGCAGGGCGAGGTGACGCTGGCCGAAGCGGAGAACCTGATCGCCGCCGGCCGGGTGGAGGACGCGGCGCCGATGCTCGAGAACATGCCGGCCGAGTGGCGCACGCCCGCCATCGGAGCGCGGGCCAACGACATGCTCGGCCGCATCTATCTCGATCAGTGGAAGATAGAGGAGGCGGCCCCGCTGCTGCGCGACGCGGTCCGCAACCACCGGATCCTGGAGGATCCCTCCGGCACCCGGATCCTCAGCAACGCCCTGAGCCAGTACATCACCGCCGACCAGCGCCTCGATACGGCGTCCGAGGACCGGATCCCGGCCTTGAAGCTGGTGATGGCCAACACCTTGCTGCTGAACCTGGACCGTCCCCGGCTCGCTCTCGATCGCTACCTGGAGGTGGCCGAGTCCGAGATCGACACCCTGTCGGCGGTCCGCGGTCTCTACGCCGCGCATCTGATCTACCGCGACAGGTTGAGCCTGCCGGATTCCGCGGCGGCGATGGCCGATCTGCTGCGGACGCGGTACCCCGATTCCCCGCATACCTTCCTGATCGACGGCGGCGAGGATCTCTCGTCCTTCCTGCTGGCCGAAAGGCTGGCCGCCGACGCCGAGGTCCGGGATCTGCTCGAAACCTTCCGCGAGCAACGCGCCGCGGCCGACACCGTGGCGACGGCGTTCGCGCCCGGGGCGGAATCGGGATCCGGACCCGGCCTGACCGCGGCGGAACCCGGCGTCGAGCCCGGCGTCGAGCCCGGCGCGGTGCTTGATGCGGAACAGGCCGCTCCGCCCGCCGGGGATGCGGCCGCGGCCGCCGCCGCCATCGATTCGACGACCGTTCCCGAGCCGCAGCAAGGGGAACTGGAAACTGACGAGCAGCAGCTTCCGACGTCGGCAGAGCCCGCCGCAGGGCAGAAGCAGGAAGAAGAGAAAAAAGAGGAAGAAGAGCCCGCGGGCTGGGACGACCTTCTGCGATGAACCCCGGAGAGACATCTTGATACCTTCGATCGATCTGCCCCGTCCCGCGACGCCCCCCCGGCGGATCGGCGGGCGGGTGGTCGCGAACCGGCCCGTATCGTCCAGCATGATCCGCATGGGGATCGAACTGGATGAATCCTCCGCCTTCGAGCCGGGGCAGTTCTGCATGCTCAACCTCGACGGCCCCGGCGAGATGATCCTCGGCCGCCCCCTGTCGATCCTCGGTCTCGACGGCGCGGATCTGGATCTGGTCTACAAGATCGTGGGGTCGGGGACGCGCAGGCTCGGCGAGCTTCAGGAGGGCGCGCGCGTGGCCTTTCTCGGGCCGCTGGGCGTGGGCTTCCCGCTCGTCGCGGACGCGGCGCACCTGCTGCTCGCCGGCGGGGTCGGCCTGCCGCCGCTGCTGGCCTGGGCCCGGTCCGGCGCCGGCCCCGACGACCTGCTCTGTTTCGGCGGCCGCGACGACGGCGACGTTCCCTGGGAACTGCTGGACGACCGATGGCGCGTGAGCGTGGACCGGGCCGGGGATTCGCCGGACCGGCGCGAAGCCTTCACCGGCAACGTCGTGGAGATGGCCCGGTCGATCCTCGGCCGGGACGACCGCCCGCGCCGGATCCTGGCCTGCGGCCCGACCCCCCTGCTGAGGGCGGCCGCCGACCTGGCCCGCGAACGGGGCTGGCCCTGCGCCGTATCGGTGGAGGAGAGGATGGGCTGCGGCTACGGCGTCTGCCGCGGTTGCGTGGTGCCCCGCCGCGAGGGCGGTTATCTGGCCTCGTGCCAGCAGGGGCCGGTTCTGGACGCCGCCGCGATCGACTGGACCCGGTTCGCCGCGGCCGCCGGCGCCGGGCCCGCGGACGATCGGCCTGAGGAGCGCTCATGAAACGACCCGAATGGCTGGATTTCGACCCCGCGGGTCCTTTCACTCTCGGTCCGCGCACCTTCCCCGGCCGGATCTGGACGGCCTCGGGCTGCTTCGGCTACGGGCTGGACGGCCACGATATCGCCGGCGACGGTTTCCCGACCCCCTTCGCGGGCATCGGCTGCGTGGTGACCAAGACGGTGACGCCCGCGCCGCGCGACGGCAATCCGCCGCCGCGGGTCTGGGACAGCGGAGTCGGCGCGCTGAATTCGATCGGCCTGGAGAACGTGGGCCTCGGGCGTTTCCTCGATGAGGTCGTGCCCCGGCTCGACGCCCTCGGAGTCCCGTTCGTGGTCAGCCTGGCCGGCACCCGGCCCGAGGAATTCGGCGTCATGGCCGAACTCCTGAACGCCGCCGCCGCCGGAATCGATCTCTGGCACGGCGTGGAACTGAACCTGAGCTGTCCGAACGTGGCCGAGGGCGGCGTCGATTTCGGCCGCGACGCCGGCATGGTCCGCCGCTGCGTCGAGGCGGCGCGGCCCCGTCTGCCGGACCGGGCGCTGCTGGCCAAGCTCACGCCCAACGTCGCGCGGATCGCACCCCTGGCGGCCGCCGCTGCCGCCGGCGGAGCCGACGCCGTGACGGCCGTCAACACCCTGATCGGCATGGATATCGACCTGCGGACCGGCCGGCCGGTCCTGCCCCGCCGTCGCGGCGGATACAGCGGGCCGGCGATCCTGCCGGTGGCCCTGGCCAAGGTCGACGAGATCGTCCAGGAGACGGGGGTTCCCGTGGTGGGAGTCGGCGGCGCGGCGAATGTCGGGGATGTCCTGAAGTTCTTCGCGGTCGGCGCGGTCGCGGTGCAGGTGGGCACCGCCATCATGAACAACCCCTTCGCCGCGGCGGGGGCGGCGAAGGGGCTGCTCGATCTCGAGGCCTGACGCTGCCCGGTCCGGAAGGGCGCCGGACGTCCCTCGCGCCGGGCCGGCGTTGCTAATCGTCGTCCAGATCGTCCAGGACGCTCAGGTCTTCCAGATCTTCCAGGTCGTCCAGGGGCTCCGCCTGATCATCCATATCGTTGTTGAATTCCAGATCGTCTTCTTCCGGAAGCCCCTCGGGGAAATCGGCCTCCAGCAGATTGATCAGCGAGTCGGTCCGGCTCATCAGCTTCTCGGCCAGGCGCACGCCCAGTTCCGCGGCGGATTCGACCGGTCCCTCGAGCACCGCCCGGTGCAGGGAATCGCCGCTCGCCGATCCCACCGCGCCGGTGATCACGATCCGCTGTCCGTTGACCTGGGCCAGGGCGCCCACCGGGCAGTCCTGATCCGAACAGATCCGCTCGCGCAGGGCCAGCTCGGCCAGCATCTCGTGGTACGAGGCGTTCGAGTGGATCTTCTCGATGGCCTCGCAGGCGGGCTTGTCGTCGTCGCGGGCCAAAACCGCCAGCAGTCCCTGGCCGGGGCCGGGCAGCATCATCTCGGGGAAGAAGATCTCGCTCACGCGGTCCTGGACGCCGAGCATCTCGGCCACCGAGGCCGGCAGCACCAGGTTGTCGACCCGCCCTTCGTTCAGCAGATCGCGCAGGGCCATCACCGCGCCGCCGGGCAGCAGCTCGGCCCGCACCCGCTCCCACAACGATCCGACCTGGGCCTGCGAACGGCGGCTCAGGACGCCGATCGAGGCGTTGGGGGGCAGATCGTCCGCGATGTCGCCGGTGGTGTTGAGCAGGGCGTCGAAGGGGGTGCTGCGCTCCGGAACCGCGGCGACGGTCAGCCCGTCCGGCACCGGACGCATCATGTCGCAGGCGGAGCAGACGATCAGGTCGCAGGCCCCGGCGAGCAGCTTCTCCTGCAGCAGGTCCAGCTCGGCGGGGGAGTGGGCCGAATAGAGCTCGGGGGAGCGGCCCTTGCCCGCGGCGGGATTGCTCAGCGTCTCGATGTTGAAGACGCCCTTCGGATGGACCCGGCGCAGCTCGTCGATGACTCGCTCGGTCACCGCCCGCTTGAGGCGCCCGTCCAGGGTTCCGAAGGTGAATGTCGGGCTCAGGTTCACATCAGCCTCCCGCGGCCAGGAAGTCGCGCACCATGCCGCCGATGAAGGCGGCGTCGGCGTCCGCCAGAGCCTGGTGGATCGGCAGGGCGACCACTTCGCGTCCGGCCCGTTCGGCCTCGGTCAGCTCGCCCGCCGTGCGGCAGTAGCGGCCCAGCTCGTGGCGATGGATGGGAGGATCGTAGTAGACGCCGTAGCTCACTCCGGCCTCACGAAGCCGCGCCAACAGTTTGTCACGTTCCGGCACGCGAATCCAGTACTGATGGTAGGTGTGCCGCATTCCGGCGTCGGGCCGCAGCGCCAGGCGGTTCGCCTCGGGGATCAGTCCGTCGTAGATGGCCGCCGCCCGGTCGCGATCGGCCTGTTCGGCCTGGAAGCGGGACAGACGGATCCGCAGGGCCATGGCCTGGATCTCGTCGAGGCGGCTGTTCCATCCCGAGAGCAGGCGGTCGCCCAGCATCACGGTGTCGTGGCCGCGGAGCCGGCGGATCATCTCGGCGTCTTCCTTGTCGCGGCAGATCACCATGCCGCCGTCCCCGATGCCCGGCAGGTTCTTGGTCGGGTAGAAGCTCAGGCAGCTCATCCGGCCGAAGGAACCGCAGGGCCGGCCGTGGTAGAGAGAGCCGAAGGCCTGGCACATGTCCTCGACGATGTCGAGTCCGTTGTCGTCGGCGACGGCCTGCAGGGCGTCCATGTCGCAGGCGGCGCCGAAGATGTGCACCGGCAGGATGACGCGCGTGCGGTCGGTGACCGCGGCGGCGGCGGCGGCCGGATCGAGGTTCAGGTCGTCGGCCTTGATGTCCGCGAACACCGGCGTGCCGCCGAGGCGGATGATCGCCTCGATGGTGGCCAGGAAGGTGTAGGGCGTGGTGACGACCTCGACGCCGGGGGCGACGCCCGTCAGCTGCAGGGCCAGATAGAGGGCCGCCGAACCGGAGGCCACGCCGACGGCGTCGGCGGCTTCGCAGGCCGTCGCCATCTCCTTCTCCAGCGTGCGGGTCTCCTCGCCGAGGATGTAGTTGCCGGTATCGAGCAGGCGCTCGACGCCGGCCAGGATCTCGTCCTTGATCGGGATCATCGGGGTCACCAGGTCGTAGCGCCCGATGCTGCGTTCGGCTTCAGGATTCATCGTTTCCTTTCAGAACCCAGCGGACGGCCGAAGCTCCGGTACCGGAATCCGTGTCCGTTCAGAAGGGTCTGGTCGTAGACGTTGCGGCAGTCCAGGAACGCCTTGTCTGCCATGATGTCGGCCAGGCGCTTGAAATCGAGCTGTCGGAACTGGTTCCACTCGGTCACCAGGCAGCAGAGATCGGCTCCGGTCGCGGCCTCGTAGGGATCGTCGAAATACTCGATGTCGGGATGGTGGCGGCGGAAGTTGTCCATCGCCACCGGATCGGTGGCCCGGACCCGGGCGCCCGCGGCGAGCATCAGCTCGACGAGCTTGTGGCTGGGGGCGGCCCGGACGTCGTCGGTGTTCGGCTTGAAGCTGACGCCCAGCAGGGCGATCGTCCGGCCGGAGAGGTCGGGGATCATCTCCCGCGCCTTGGCCATCGCCCTTTCCGGAAGCCGGTCGTTCACGCCGATGGCGGCGCGGACGATCTCCATCCCGCAGCCGTGCTGCCCTGCGATGTGAACGATGGCGTTGGTGTCCTTCGGCAGGCAGGAACCGCCGAAACCCAGGCCGGCGTGCAGGAACTTCGGACCGATCCGCTTGTCCAGGCCCATCGCCTGGGCCAGATGGGTCACGTTCGCGCCCGCCTTCTCGGCCAGCTCGGACATCTCGTTGATGTACGAGATCTTCACCGCCAAAAAGGCGTTCGAAGCGTACTTGATCATCTCGGCGGTCTCGATGCCGGTCACCACGATCGGGGTCTCGTGCAGGTACAGGGGGCGGTAGATCTCGCGCATGAGCCGCGTCGATTCCTCCGTCTCGCTGCCGATGACCACCCGGTCGGGGCGCATGAAGTCGTCGATCGACGATCCCTCGCGCAGAAATTCCGGGTTGCTGGCCATGTCGAATTCGATGGGCGCCGGCAGGTTCTCGCGGATCTTCCCGGCGATGCGCCGGGCCGATCCGACCGGGACGGTGCTCTTGGTCACGATCACCCGGTAGCGGTCGAGCAGCGAACCGATCTGCGCGGCGACATCCATCACGTAGGACATATCGGCCTCGCCGTTGTCCGACATCGGCGTCTGGACGGCGATGAAGACCGTGTCGGCGTCGCGCATGCCCTCTTCCAGCGAGGTGGTGAAATGGAGGCGGCCCGCCGCGTGGTTGGCCTCGACCAGCTTGTCGAGCCCCGGCTCGTAGAAGGGGATGACGCCCCGCTGCAGCCCCTCGATCCGGTCGCTATCGATGTCCACGCACCAGACCTCGTTGCCGAAATCGGCCATGCAGGCCCCGGAGACGAGTCCCACGTACCCCGTACCGATCATGCAGATGCGGACCATCTCATTCCTCCCTGCACCACGACAACAACTCATGCAGAGCGGTCTCGATGGTGGTTTCCGGCTTCCAGCCGGTTTCGTTTTCCAGTTTGGTGCCGTCTCCGACCAGCAGCGGGATGTCGCTCGGGCGGGTGCGGTCAGGATCCCGGCCGACGGTCACCGGCGCGGCGGCCGCGGCGCAGAGTTCGGAGACGCCCTCGGCCAGGGGCAGGGCGCGTCCGGAGCAGACATTGTAGATCTCGCCGGCCCGGCCCGCCTCCGCGGCCAGCCGGTAGGCCCGCACGACGTCGCGGACGTGCAGGTAGTCGCGGCGGTGGGAGAGCTCGCCCACCAGGATCTCGGAATCGCCTTCTCCCCGTTCCGCGGCCACGATCCTGCGGGCCACCGAGGGGAACAGGAAGCGCTCGTCCTGACCGGGGCCGGTATGGCTGAAGGCCCTGGTGACGATCGCCGGCACGCCGAAGGCGCGGTGGTACTGCAGGCAGAGCAGGGTCTGGGCCGCCTTGCTCGCCCCGTAGGGCGAAACCGGACGGATCGCGGAGCGCTCGTGCAGCGGATGTCCGTGTTCGGGGGCGCCGTACTCGTCGGCCGACCCGGTCGCCACCAGGACCGGCCGCCGCCCGGGGTCGAGCGCGCGGATCGCCTCGAGCACCGCCACGACGCCGCCCGCGTTCACGGCCAGGGTGCCGGCCGGGTCGGCGAAGGAACGCCCGGCCGAGCTCTGGGCCGCCAGATGGAAGATCACGTCCGGCCGCCGCCGCGCGATCATTCCGGCCGTGACGTCGGGATCCAGGATATCGCCCGGCTCGAAGCTCCATGAGCCGGCCTCGCCGTCATAGCGGGTCGCTCCGTCCGGATCGACGCCCACGGCGTGGAAGCCGAACAGGCGTTCGGGGGGGGCGGCTTCCGGCGCCCCGAGACCGCAGACGTGGTAGCCGTTGCGCAGCAGTTCGGCCGCGAGCCAGGCGCCCACGAAGCCGGAGGCGCCGGTGATCAATGCCGTGCGTTCGGCGGTCATCGCGTTCGCGCGATGCGTTCGCGCCAGTATTCCAGGGTGTCGGCCAGCGTGCGGTCGAAGGGGATCTCGGGCTTCCAGCCGGTCGCGGCCTGGAACCGGGCCGCCGAACCCAGCAGCACCGGCACGTCCGAGGGCCGCATCCGCGACGGATCCTGCTCGACGGCGATCTCGGCGTCCGAGAGGGCCACCAGATCCTCGAGCATCCGGCCGATCCGGATGTCGCGCCCGGAGCAGATGTTGTAGACCTCGCCGGCGGCGCCCTTCTCCAGGGCCAGCCGGTAGCCGCGGACCATGTCGCGCACGTCGGTGAAGTCGCGGCGCGCGTCGAGGTTGCCGGTGCGGATCACGGGCTTCTGGATCCCGGCCTCGATGCGGGCCACCTGGCGGGCGAAATCGCTGACCACGAAGACCTCGCCGCGGCGCGGCCCGGTGTGGTTGAAGCCGCGGGTGCGGACGACGTCCAGGCCGTAGCTGCGGAAATACTGGAAGCCCATCATGTCCTGGGCGACCTTGCTCACCGCGTAGGGGCTCAGCGGGCGCAGCGGATTCTCCTCGACCACCGGCATCTCGTCGTCGAGCACCAAGCCGTATTCCTCGCTGCTGCCGGCGATCTGGATGCGGCAGGGGCGCCCGCTCGCGCGCACGGCCTCGAAGATGTTCAGCTGGCCGCGGATGTTGGTCGTCATCGTGGCGTCGGGGGACTGCCAGCTCGTGGGGACGAAGGACTGGGCGGCCAGATGGAAGATCATGTCCGGCGCGATGTCGCCGATCACCTCGCGCATGTTCCGCGCGTCGGTGATGTCGCCGTCGACCAGGGTGATCCGGTCTTCCAGATGACGGACGTTCTCCAGCCGGCTCCGCCAGCGTTTCAGGCCGTAGACCTCGTATCCGCCCTCGGCCAGCAGATGGTCGGCCAGATGCGATCCCGCGAAACCGGTCACGCCGGTGATCAGTACCTTCGTCATGCCTTCTCCTTGGGTCGGTCGGGCCCTCTGCGGGCTCAGTCGTTCCTCAGGCGCAGCCATTCCTTGTAGATGCAACGGTCCATGACGACCCTCAGTCCCGCCCCGCGGGCCTTGGCGGCCGCCTCCGAGTGGACGACTCCCTCCTGCATCCAGACCGTCGCCGCGCCCATGGCGATCGCTCCGTCGACGATGGCCGGGACGGCTTCGCTGCGGCGGAAGACGTTCACCACGTCGACCGGTCCGGGCAGGTCGGCGAGGTCGGGGTAGACCTTCACGCCCAGGACCTCGTCGAGGGCCGGGTTGACGCCGTAGACGCGCAGCCCCAGGCCGATCAGGAATTTCGCGATTCCGTGGCTGGCCCGGTCGGACCTGGCGGATATTCCCACCACGGCCACCGATTCCATGCCGGCGAGGATTTCGCGCAGGGTCTCGTCGTTCTGATCAATCGCGGTCATGCGGCACTTCCCTCGTCTGGCCGCCGCGCGGCGGGATGCACAAAGGAAATCCGGGGTCGGCGCGCGAGCCCGGAATCTGTTTCCGCCGCGGCCGGAAGCCGGGACCGGAAAAATTTACCGGTCGCGGGGGGGAATGTCCAGAGCGTTGCGCATCTCCCTGCTCTCGGTGGTGGATTCCCCGGCCGCCAGCGATTACCATTCAGCCCGAGTCGATCTGGGCGGCGCCGGTCCGCGGCGGCCGGGCGCCTGAACGAAGCCGGAAAGGGAATATCGATGAGTCCTGTGTTGATGAGCATCCTGTTGCTGCTCAGCCTCGCGCTGTTCGCCTCGACGATCGCCGGCCGCCTGCTGCTGCTGCGGGCCGCCGAACCGGAGAACCGCCTCGACCGCATCGGCGAGAGGCTTCGCCGCTTGTTCACCATCGGCTTCGGCCAGAGCCGGCTGCTCTACGAGAAGGGCGCGGGCTGGATGCACGCGGCCATCTTCGCCGGCTTCCTGGTGGTCTCGCTGCGCACGATCACGGTGATCGGCCGCGGCTTCGACCTGGAATTCCATCTGCCCCTGCTCGGCGGACCCCTGGGGCAGATCTACTCGGCCCTGAAGGACGTGTTCGCGATCATCGTGCTGATCGGCGTGCTGGTGGCGATCTGGCGGCGGCTGGTGCTGCGCCCGCCCCGCCTGCACCTGAGCCTCGAGGCGGTGCTGATCCTGCTGTGGATCGCGGCGCTGATGGTCTCGGACCTGATCGGCGACGCGGCGCTCTTCGCCCTGCAGCCCGCCCACCACGAGGCCGGCTGGGCCTTCGTCTCGACGGCCCTGAGCGGCATCTTCGTCGACGTCGATCCCGCCGCGGCGACGCGCTGGTGGCAGGGGATGTTCTGGGCCCATTCGATCCTGGTGCTGGCCTTCCTGAACTATCTGCCCTTCGGCAAGCACTTCCACGTGCTGACCGCCCTGCCCAACGTCTTCCTGATGCGCCTGGACGCCCCCGGCACCCAGGACAGGATGGAGTTCGAGGGCAAGGAGAGCTTCGGCGTCGGCAAGATCGAGGACTACGCCTGGCCGCGGCTGATGGACATGTACACCTGCACCGAATGCGGTCGCTGCACGGTCCATTGCCCGACCGCGACGACGAACAAGCCGCTCAAACCCCGCGAGCTGATCACCGACCAGCGCGACCACATGTATTCCATCGCCCGCGGGCTGGAGAAGGTCGGCAAGGCCAAGGCCGCCGGCAACGCCGAGGCCGCAGCGCAGGCCTCGGCCGCCATCGAACGCCCGGCGCTGGCCGGCGGGGTCATCGACCAGGACGTCATCTGGGCCTGCACGACCTGCGGCTACTGCCAGACCGTCTGCCCGGTGGGGATCGGCCACGTCGGGCACATCGTCGACCTGCGGCGGTACCTGACGATGACCGAGGCCAAGATGCCTTCGGAGCTGGCCAGCGCCCTGAAGGGCCTGGAGAACAACTCCAATCCCTGGAACGTGGGCGCGGCGGCGCGCGAGGATTGGATCGGCGATCTCGAGGTGCCGCTGATGCGCGACAAGGGCGCGGCGGAGTACCTGCTGTTCGTGGGCTGCGCCGGAGCGTACGACGAGCGGAACAAGGACGTCCTGCGCGCGCTCTGCCGCCTGCTGAACAAGGCGGGCGTCGACTACGCGGTCCTGGGCACCGAAGAGGGCTGCTGCGGCGATCCGGCCCGGCGCATGGGGCACGAATACCTCTTCCAGATGCAGGCCGAACAGAACGTGGCGGCATTGAAGAAGTACGGCGTGAAGAAGGTCGTGACCGCCTGCCCGCACGGCTTCAACATGATCCGCAACGAGTACCCCCAGTTCGGTCTCGAAGGCGTCGAGGTCGTGCATCATTCCGAGCTGCTGGGCGAGCTGATCTCCTGCGGCCGGCTGACGCTGGCCGACGGCGCCTCGGTGAAGGTGACCTACCACGATTCGTGCTATCTGGGACGCCACAACGAGGTCTACGCCGCTCCGCGCAAGGTCGTCGAGGCTGTGCCCGGACTGGAGCTGGTCGAGATGCCCCGCCACGGCCGCGACGGATTCTGCTGCGGCGCCGGCGGCGCCCGGATGTTCATGGAGGAGGACCTGGGCGAGCGGATCAACCGCAACCGCATCGACGAGGCCGCGGAGACCGGCGCCGCCGAGGTCTGCACCGCGTGTCCGTTCTGCCTGACGATGCTCGGCGACGGCATCAAGGAGACCGATCGCGAGGAGTCCATGCGGGCTCTCGATCTGGCCGAGATCGTCGAAAGGCAGCTGGCCGACTGAGCCCGTCCGTGCGGCCGGAGGACTTGCACAATCAATTTCGTTGGCTATGATGTGGCCGCCGTCCCGCCCCGGACGGCGGTCACGATGTTTCAGTCGGTTCTTCCCACAGGAGTTTTGGTGATGTCCGTCTACGATCCCGTCCGTTCGAATCCCGATCTCGATCGCATCTGGCACCGCGGCGCCGATTTCTTCGGCAGCAAGGTGCCGATCATGTGCGGCGCCATGACCTGGATCTCCGATCCGCATCTGGTGTCCGCGGTGAGCAATCTGGGCGGTTTCGCGTCCTTGGCGGGGGGGAATATGCCGCCGGAGATGTTCGCCGAGAGCATCGACCTGACGCGCGAGCTGACCGACCGGCCCTTCGGTGCGAACATCATCGTGATCGCGCCCAACTACAAGGCGCACCTGGACATCCTCGTGGAGAAGAAGCTCAGCCACATCTTCTTCGCCGGCTCGATCCCGCGCCAGAGCGAGGTGCGCAAGGCCAAGGACAGCGGGGCCAAGGTGATCTGCTTCGCCTCGACCGCCTCGATGGCCGAGCGGCTGATCGGCTACGGGGCCGACGCGCTGATCCTCGAGGGCAGCGAGGCGGGCGGCCACATCGGCCACGTCTCGACCACGGTGCTGCTGCAGGAGATCCTGTTCAGCTACGGCGACCGGCTGCCGATCTTCGTGGCCGGCGGCATCGCCGACGGGCGGATGATCGGACATCTCTGCCTGATGGGGGCTGCCGGCGCCCAGCTCGGCACGCGCTTCGTGGTGTCTGAGGAATGCCTGGCCCACGACAAGTTCAAGGACGCCTTCATCCGCGCCCGCTCGCGCGAGGCGATCGCGACCCCCCAGTACGACTCCAAGCTGCCGGTCGTGGCGGTGCGCGCGCTGAACAACGCGGCGATGCGCGACTTCGGCCATCTCCAGCTCGAGCTGCTGCAGAAGCTGGACGCCGGCCAGATCAGCCGCCAGGACGCCCAGTTCGAGGTCGAGAAGTACTGGGTCGGCTCGCTGCGCGACGGCGCCGTCGACGGCGACATCGACAAGGGCTCGCTGATGGCGGGACAGTCGGTGGGCCTGATCCGCAAGACGCAGCCGTTGCGCCAGATCCTGCAGCAGCTGGTCGACGAGGCCGCCGAGGCGGTCAACGCGGTCCGCTGGCGGCTGGGGTGATTTGAAACGGGGTGCGGGGGGCGTCGACACGTTCAGGGCCGGCGGGGCTTCGTGTTCGGCGCTACCGCATTCCGTTCAACACGGCTTCACGCCTCTCAAGGCGCCCCGCCGGCCCTGAACGTGACGACGCCCCGGCATCGCCGCCGCCCCACATACCACCCCCGCGGGGTTTTCGTCTGACGAGTCCCGATCTTCTTCCACCCCCCGTGAACACACTCCAGGCCCCCCGCAAAAAAAGCCCCCGGCCCAAAAGGACCGGGGGCATGGCCTAGGCCGATCGCGGATTGTCAGTCGAGACCCGCGATCGCTTCCCGGAGCGCCGGCACGACGTCGAACAGATCGGCGACGACGCCGTAGTCCGCCGCCTTGAAGATCGGCGCGTTGGAGTCCTTGTTGATCGCCACGATGCACTTGGACGACGACATGCCGGCCAGATGCTGGATGGCGCCGCTGATGCCAACCGCGACGTACAGGTTCGGGCTGACCGTCTTGCCGGTCTGGCCCACCTGGTTGGCGTGGGGAACCCAGCCGGCGTCGACGATGGCGCGGCTGGCTCCGGCCGCGGCGCCCATGGTCGTGGCCAGATCCTCGATCAGCTTGTAGTTGGCGGCCTCCTTCAGCCCGCGGCCGCCGGAGACGATGACCTCGGCCTCGGTCAGCTCGATCTTCTTCTCGGCCGAGGCCTGCACCTCCTTCACCACCGCCTTGGGTTCGACGCCGGCCAGGGCCGCGTCGAAATCCTCGGCGACGGCCGCGTCGCCGATCTCGTTCAAGGCGAAGGCGTTGGGGCGGATGCCCGCGATGGCGACCGGGGTCTTCGGCGCCACGTCGGCGTAGCACTTGCCGGCGAAGATCGGGCGGCGGATCTCGAAACCGCCGTCGTACTTCAGGCCGACGGCGTCGCTGACGCAGGCGCAGTCCAGCCGGGCGGCCAGCCGGGGGGCCAGATCCTTGCCCATGGCGGTCGAACCGACCAGCAGCAGGTCGGGCTTCTTCTGGTCGACGAATGCGGCCAGGGCGGTGGTCCACAGCTCGCAGTTGTAGCCGGAGAAGGCGTCGTCGGTGGCGACGAAGACCTTGTGGGCCCCGAAGCGCCCGGCCTGGGCGGCGACGTCGCAGTCGGCGGCGTGCAGATGCACTCCCCAGACCTCGCCGCCGACGGCGTCGACGATCTTGCGGGCTTCGCTCAGCATCTGCCAGCTGACCTTCTTGATCTCGCCCGCGCGCTGCTCGATGAATACGGCAATGTTCGGCATCTTCGCTCTCCCTGTCAGATGACCTTGGCTTCCTCGCGCAGCAGGCGGGCCAGTTCCTTGGCGGCGGCGGCGGGTTCTTCCGCCTCGACGATCTTGCATTCGGCGCGCGGCGGCGGCGGCGTGAAGGCCTTGATCCCGCTCTGGGCCGCGGGCGTCTCGATGCCCAGATCGGCGCAGGAGACGACCTCCATCGGCTTCATGCCGGCCTTCATGATGTTCGGCAGGCTCGGCAGCCGGGGCTCGTTCAGACCCTTCTGGCAGGTGATCACCGCGGGCAGCGATCCGCCGACGACCTCGGCGCCGCCCTCGATCTCGCGGGTGGCGGTGAATTCGCCGCCGTCCAGCTCCAGCTTCACCACGACCGAGGCGTGGCCCCAGCCCAGGATCTCGGCCAGCATGATGCCGGCCTGACCGGCGTCGTCGTCGATGGCCTGCTTGCCGGTCAGCACCAGGTCGTAGCCGTCGCGCTCGACGACCTTCGCCAGCACCTTGGCCACGGCCGACGATTCGGCCAGCTCGAGGGCGGGCTCGTCGATGCGGATCGCCTTGTCGCAGCCGACGGCCAGGCAGTCCTTCTTCAGGGTCTCCTGCACGCGGTCCGGCCCGATGGTGATCGCGACGATCTCGGTGTCGTCGCCCAGCCGCTCCTTGATCTGGACGGCTTCCTCGACGGCGAAGGCGTCGTAGGGATTCAAGACGTTCGTGAACCCGGACCGGTCCAGTTCGGTCGCCGGGCCGGGCAGGTTGATCCGGGTCTCCGAATCGGGGACCTGTTTCACGCAGACGGCAATCTTCATGAGTCCTCCTGGGGCTTCATACTCTCTTATTGCCCTTCCGGGGATGATCGCTGGCGGTTGGCGCGGACGACGCCGGGTCGGGCGTGCGGTGAATAATACGCAGCACCCCCCGGGCCGTCAATCGCGCCGGGCTCAGGATTTGGTCCTGCCGCGCTCCAGGACCCCGCCCTCGCGGGCGTCGGCCCGTTTCAGCATCACGCTGAACACCAGGCCGGCCACGCCCAGTCCGGCGAACATCAGCATGCTCGCGGTGTAGTCGTTCGTGGCGTCGCGGAGCCGGCCGTTGAGCCACGGGAACAGGGCCAGCCCGAGATTCTGGATCGTGGTGCAGAGCCCGAAGGCGGTGCCGGTATGCTCCTCCTTCACGACCATCGGGATCGATGGCCACATGGCCGCCGGCACCAGCACGAAGGCCGCCCCGAGCACGATCATCGGCAGCACGGGGTAGAGGTCGGTCAGTCCCATGACGAGGTGCGCGGGGATCATCAGCAGCGAGCCGACGATCATCATCGACGCCCGCTTGCCCACGCGGTCGATCAGGTGGCCGGCGAAGGGCGCGAAGATCATCGACGCGAAGATGATGATCGAGGACAGCCCGCCGGCGGTGCTGAACATGTGCAGGAAGCTGCCGAAGATCTGCGCCATGAAGCTGCCGCTGGTCGCGGCCACCCTCGCCACGCCCCACTTGTCGGCGAAGAAGTCGGTCGACAGGGCGGTGAACGGGAAGATGGCCGAATAGAAGGTCACGCACAGCAGCGAGACGAACCAGAAGCTGGGCCGGAAGTGCCGGATGTCGGCGAAGGTGATCTTGTCCTCGGAACCGGTCTCCTGCAGGCCGGGCAGCAGACGTTCGCCGCGGCGGTCGAGCAGCACGTAGACAACGTTGCCCAGCAGCGAGATCCCGCAGAAGATCAGCGCCGCGATCAGGGCGGCATGGTATCCGCCGAACTCGGCCGAGATCAGCTCGCCGGTGTTGAAGCTGAACAGGGTGCCCAGCCGCGAGACGGTCAGCGCGATGCCGAAGGCCAGGGCGATCTCCTTGTTCTTGAACCACCGGGCCAGAATCGCGCTCTGGGCCACGACCAGCGGCTCGGAACCCGCCCCGAAGATGAACCGGCCGGCGAAGACCACCGGCAGCGACTCGCCGTAGGCCACCAGGGCCGCGCCGACGACCACCAGCAGCGAGAACAGCATCGACGAACGGCGGGTGCCCAGGCGGTCGATCAGCACGCCGCCGAGGAACACGGCGCAGATCGCCGCGACGCTGTAGGCCGTGTAGAAACCGCCCACCGTGCCCCGGCTCGCTCCCAGGTCCTCGACCAGGCTCGGCGCGATCGCGCCGATGATGTCGTAGGCGAAGTAGCTGCCGAAGGTCAGCAGGCTGGCGAACAGCAGCACCGTGAAGCGGTAGGCCTTGTTGGCGGGATGCCAGGCGCCGGCGGGCGCGGGAGCGGTCATGGTCATGGATCACCTCTCGGGTTTGCGGCCGCGGCCCGACGCGGGCCGTGCCGCAAAGGAGAACCCGCGGCCGCCGCGGCGTCAACCGCGAATCCGTTCCGGAGAACCCGGATCTGGCATTTCGGGGCCGGAGCCGATACCTTCCCAGTTGGCCGTTCGGCGGTGTCGGCCGCCGGTCGCCGGCCGCGGGATTCCAGTGGATTCCGGGAGATGAACATGAACGTCCAGACCGTCGATCTCGTCGTCGTCGGCGCCGGACCGGGCGGCTATGTCGCCGCCGTCCGCGGCGCCGGTTCGGGCCTCAGGACCGTCCTGGTGGAGAAGGACGACCGCCTCGGCGGGACCTGCCTGCTGCGCGGCTGCATCCCCACCAAGGCTCTGATCCAGTCGGCCGCGGCCTTCGAGCTGTGTCGCAAGGGCGCCCGCACATTCGGCGTCTCGACCGAGGGGGCGGCCTTCGACTGGGACGCCGTCCAGAAGCGCAAGGCTATGGTCGTGAAGAAGATGAGCATGGGCGTCGGCAAGCTGATGGAGAACAACGGCGTCGAGGTCGTTCGCGGCCGCGGCAGGCTCGACGGGCCGGGCCGGGTGGTGGTCGAGCGCGAGGGCGAAGAGCCCCTGGCGTTGCAAGCCGGCAAGATCGTCCTGGCCACCGGCAGCACGACCGCCGCGGTGCCGGGGGTCGAGATCGACGGCGAACGGATCCTGACCAGCGACCATATGCTGGAGATCGACGCGGTGCCCGGGTCGCTGATCGTTCTGGGCGCCGGCGCCGTCGGCGTGGAGTTCGCCGACGTGATGGCGACCTTCGGCGCGAAGGTGACCCTGGTGGAGATGCTGCCGCGGATCCTGCCGATCGAGGACGCCGACTGCTCGGCCGAGCTGGCCAAGGCGCTCAGGCGCAAGAAGATCGAGATGCTGGCCGGGCACCGGGCGGCCGGAGTCGAGCGCACCGCCGACGGCGTGAAGATCGCCCTGAAGAATCTCGAGACCGGCGAGACGGTCGAGCGCGAGGCCGGCCATCTGCTGGTGGCGGTGGGGCGGCGCCCGGTCACCGCGGACATCGGGCTGGACACCGTCGGCGTCGTGGTCGACCGCAAGGGATTCATCCAGACCGACGCCAACATGGAGACCGCCGAGCCGGGGCTCTACGCCATCGGCGACATCGTGCGCACGCCGCAGCTGGCGCATCTGGCCAGCCAGGAGGCGTTGGTGGCGGTGGATCACGCGGCGGGAAGGCCGCAGCCTCCGATCGACTACGACCTGGTGCCTTCGTGCACCTACAGCCGGCCCGAGGTGGCCTCGATCGGCCTCTCCGAGCAGACGGCCCGCGACCGCGGGCACGAGATCAAGACCGGCGGCTTTCCCTTCGCGGCGCTGGGGAAGGCCTCGATCATGAACGAGCTGAACGGATTCGTGAAGGTTGTCGCCGACGCCGAGACCGACGCGGTGCTGGGCGTGCACATGGTCGGCCCCCACGTCACCGACATGATCGCCGAGGCCGGCGCGGCTCTCGGCGCCGGGATGAGCGCGACCGACTGGAGCCGCGTCATCCATCCCCATCCGACGCTCAGCGAGGCCGTGGGCGAAGCCCTGCACGCGACCCTCGGGGAGGCGATCCATGGCTGAACGGCCGCCGTTGCTTCGGGAGCTGGAGGCCCTGCTGGGGGCTTCCCGCTGCCTGAGCGATCCGGCCGCCCGGGCGGTCTACGCCCGCGACGCCTCGCACATGACCCTGGGCCGTCCCCTCTGCGTCTGCCTGCCGGCCGCCTCCGACGAGGTGGCCGGCGTCGTTTCGCTCTGCCTGCGGCACGGCGTTCCCTACGTCGCTCGCGGGGCCGGCACCGGGCTGTCGGGCGGCGCGTTGCCCGGCGCGGGCGCGGTCGTGATCTCGCTGGCGCGGATGGAAGAGGTCGGGGAGGTCGATCCCGTCTCGCGCACCGTGCGCGTGGGGCCCGGGGCGGTCAACGAACGGATCGACGCCCACGCCGCGGCCGCCGGCCTGGAGTTCGCCCCCGATCCGAGCAGCCAATCCGCGGCCACCATCGGCGGCAACATCGCCGAGAACGCGGGCGGGCCGCATTGCCTGCGCGTCGGGGTCACCGCCCGCCACGTGCGGGCCCTGGAATGGGTCGATCCGGACGGGAACGTCCACGGCGCGGCCGCGGGCGACGACCGCAGCGTGCCGGTCGTGCGGGGGGTCGATCCCGAAACGCTGCTGATCGGCGGCGAGGGCACCCTGGGGATCGTCACCGCCGCGGAACTGGAACTGGTGCCGCTTCCCGCGGCCGCCGCCACCCTGTTGGCGCTTTTCCCAAAGCTCGACGCCGCCACCGACGCGGTCGTCGGCCTGCTGCGCGCCGGGATGCTGCCGGCCGCCCTGGAGCTCGTCGACCGCGCCATGCTCGAGGTCGTCGACGAGGCCTTCGCCTTCGGTTTCCCGGCCGAAACCGACGCGGCGATGATCGTCGAATTCACCGGCGCGGCCGCCGAGGTGGCCGAGGACGCCGAACGGGCCGCGGGCCTGCTGGTCGCCGCCGGAGCCGCCGAGGCCCGCCTCGCCCGGTCGGATCGGGAGCGCGAGGAGCTCTGGCGCTGCCGCAAGAAGGCCTTCGGCGCCGTGGGCCGGCTCTCGCCCGCCTACGTCACGATGGATGTGGCCGTGCCCGTCGGACGCCTGCCCGACATCGTGCGGGTGACCGCCGAGCAATCGCGTCTGCACCGGGTGCGCATCGCCACCGCCCTGCACGCCGGGGACGGCAACCTCCATCCCGGCGTGATGTACGACGATCGCGACGAGGATTCGATGGCGCGCGCCCACGCGGCGGCCGACGCGATCATCCTGGCCGCCCTGGAGATGGGCGGCACCGTGACCGGCGAGCACGGCGTCGGCGTCGAGAAGCTGCACCTGCTCGACCGGCAGCTCGATCCCGAGGCGGCGCGGCTGATGGCCGGCATCAAGGAACTCTACGATCCGCGCGGGCTCTGCAATCCCGGCAAGGCCGTCCTGCCGTTCGGGGCCCCGATTTCTCCGCGGCCGCGTCCGGCGCCCGCCGATGCGCGTTTCGATTGGGAATCGCTGATCGTCTCGGCTCCGGCCGACGCCCGGCTGGCCGATCTGCAGCGCGAGGCCCTGGCCCGCGGATTCCGCATTCCCGCCGGGGCCGCCCGCGCCGATCTGACCGTCGGCGAGCTGGTCGATCACGGCGCCGCCGGGCCCGGTCCGCTGGCCTCGGGCCCGGACCAAGACGCAGTGCTGGAGATCTGGGCCGAGACCGGCGACGGCCGCGCCTTCCACGCCGGTGCGCCGACGCCCAAGAACGTTGCCGGCTACGACCTGGTGCGCCTGCTCTGCGGCGCGGCCGGCGAATTGGCGACGCCACGGGCCGCCACCCTGTCCCTGCGCCCCGCGCCCGAATCGATCGGGATCCGCAGCTGGTCCGGCGCCGGGAAGCTCGATCCGGCCGCGTTGGCGTATCTGCGCGGGATCCTGGCCGGACGCGATTCCGCGTTGGCCGGCCCGGCCGTCCGCCTGTCGGAGGGCGATTTGACGGTGCTGGCCCCGGGCCGCGACCGCGATTGGGATCTGGTCCGGCTGGACGCCGACCTGGCCCGATGGGGACGCGACGCGGGCCTGGGCGAAAACGGCTCCGGCATCCTGCCCTTCGCCAAGGGATGGGAGCTGGCCTGCGGCTGGGTCGCCCGCCCCGGTCCCTGGTGCGTTCTCCAGCGCCGGATCGGGGGAGGAGCCTGGCCGCTTTCCCCGCTGCCCGCCGGCGCCACGTGGATTTGGCGCTCGGTTCCCGAGGCGATCTGGCTGGACCGGGCCGACGCCGAATCCCCGTTCGGCTGGCGATCGGAGCCGGTGGCCGCAGCCGACGGCTCGTCGCCGCCGCCGCGGTCTTCGGATTCGGACCGGGCGGAGGAACTGCGGCGCGGTCTGAAGGATCTTTTCGACCCCGGGGGCCGCCTGCCCGGGCCTTCCCGTTCGACGGAGGCGACGTGAACCGCGAACGCGACACGGAACTCGCCGAAAAGCTCGACACGCTGCTGCGCAGCTGCGTCCAGTGCGGTCTGTGCCTGCCCCATTGCGCAACCTATCTGGCCACCGGCAACGAGGCCATGTCGCCGCGCGGCCGCCTGTTGCTTCTGGGGGAGATGCTGTCCGGCGACGACTCCGGCATGGGGCCGGCCGCCCTCGACGCCTTCGATCTCTGCATCGGCTGCCGCGCCTGCGAGACGGCCTGTCCGAGCGGCGTGCCCTACGAACTGCTCGCCGAGGCCAAGGCCATGGCCGACGAGGCCGCCGGTCCGATGCGGGGCGTCGCGGCGCGGCCCCTGGCTTCGCCGGCGGTGCTGGGAATCCTGCGCGAGGGCGCCTCGGCCGCGCGCGGCGCCTTCGGCGGGATATTCGGCGATCGCTGGCGCCGCCGTCTCGAAGACGCTCCCGCCCCGGCCCGCCGTCTCGGCCGCCTGCTGAACACGGTGCCGGAAGTCCCGCGCGCCGACGCCGCTCTGATCGGGATGCTCGACCGCCTGTCGGGCCTGTCCACTCCGCCGGACGCCCGTCCGCCGCGGGCGGCCGAGGCCGTCCGCGAGGCCGCCCTGTTCACCGGCTGCGCCAGCGGCACCCTGCTGGAAGCCGCCCAGCTGCGGTTGCGCGCATTGCTGGCCGCCTGCGGAGTCGCGCTCAGGATCCCCGCCGGACAGGAATGCTGCGGCGCCCTCGATCGGCATCTCGGAGCTTCCGGCCGCGCCGACGCCCGGCACGCCCGCAACACGGCCGCCCTGGCCGCCGCCGCGCGCGAGACCGGCGCGGTGATCGTCGAGGCCGCCGGCTGCGGGTTGGAATTGAAGGGTTATCCGCCCGAAATCGCCGAGCACGTCGTCGACGTGTCGGTCCTGCTCGCGCAGATGGATCCGCCCGCCCTGCGCGGCGTCCCCTTGAAGGTCGTCCTGCACGATCCCTGCCACGCCCGCCACGGGCAGGGGATCGTCGACGAGCCGCGGCTGCTTCTGGACCGGATCCCCGATCTGAGCCGCCTCGAACCCGCCGAGCCGGAGGTCTGCTGCGGCAGCGGCGGCGCCTATTCCGTCTTCCATCCCGACCTCGCCCAGGAGATGGGCCGGCGCAAGGCCCGGGTGCTGGCCGCCACCGGGGCCGATCTGGCGGTCACCACCAACCCCGGCTGCATGGGCCAGATAGCCGACGGATTGGCCCTGGAGGCGCCGGATCTACCGATTCTCCCGCTTTCCGACCTGCTCTGGTACGCCGCGTTGACCTGATTCCAGGGCTGATCCGGAGTCGAAGGTTGACGCTGGCCATGATCTTATATAACCTTATTGCGATTAAGCGATGAAATGAAAACGGATTCCCGAATCGGCACCGTAGATCGTTCAGGGAGAACTTCTTGCTTCAGGCAGCCCCCGCACCGGATGCCCTTCTGCAGGCGGTCAGCGACCGCTCGCGGCTGCGTCTGCTGCGTCTGCTGGCCCGCGAAGAGATGATCGTCCAGGATCTGGTGAAGATCCTCGGCCTGAGCCAGCCCGCCGTGTCGAAGCATCTGGGGATCCTGCGCAAGGCGGGATGGATCCGCCAGCGGCGCGAGGGGACCTGGAGCTGGCACGAACTCGCTCCGGCCGCCGATTTTCCCGGCGGGGGCGAACTGCGCGCCGCGGTCCTGGCCCAGGCGGACCGGGTGGACGAGGCGGCCGCCGACGACGCGGCGGCGGCCCGCGTCGCGGTCGAGCGCGATCGCGGCGCCGGGGATTTCTTCGCCGGCATCGCCGAGAGCTGGGATCAGATCCGGGTCGCCTTCGAACATCCCGACATCCAGGCCGGGGCGGTGGGCGCCCTGGTTCCGCCGGGATTGTCGGTGGTCGACATCGGCACCGGCACCGGCGCCTTGCTGCCGCTGCTGGCGGCGACCGGAACCCGGGTCACGGCCGTCGACCGCTCCGCGGCGATGCTCGGCCGGGCCCGTGAACTCTGCGTCCGCCAGAAGCTGGAGGCGGTCGAATTCCGCCAGGCGGACATCCTGGATCTGCCCTTCGCCGACGGCGCCTTCGACGCGGCCTACGCCTCGATGGTGCTGCACCACGTCGAGAAGCCGGCCCGGGCGGTGGCCGAGATGGCCCGGGTGGTCAAGCCGGGCGGCCGGGTGATCGTGATGTCGTTCACCCGCCACGATCTGGCCTGGATGCGCGACGACCTGGCTCATCGCTGGCTCGGCTTCGAGAGGGACGACGTGGAAGGATTCTTCGCCGCGGCAGGGTTGACGCCGCGGCTGTATCTCGAGCGGGGCCTGGCCGAACTGGCGGCGGCCCGCGCGGGGTTGCCCGCCGGCATGAATCGACGCTCGGTCGTCTGGCCTGACGTCTTTCTGGCGGTGGGAACCGGATGACGGAAATGGACAGCGGATTCGCCCCGGACCGGGGCGGCGATTCACGAGACGGACGGGAGCAAGCTCCCATGACCTGCAACAGCGAGACGGAGGAAACATGACGACCAAGCTTGCCGAAGGCACCAACTACAAGGTGGCCGACCTCGGTCTGGCCGATCTGGGGCGGATGCGGATCGACTGGGCCGAGAACCACATGCCGGTGATGATGGCCCTGCGCGAGGAGCACGCGAAGAAGCAGTCGCTCAAGGGCACGCGGATCGCCGGGTGTCTGCACGTGACCAAGGAGACCGCGGTGCTGGTCGAGACCCTGCGCGCCGCCGGCGCCGAGGTCGCCTGGAGCGGCTGCAACCCGCTGTCGACCCAGGACGACGTGGCCGCGGCCCTGGCCCAGGCCGGGACCACCATCTACGCCTGGCACGGCCAGAACGTCGAGGACTTCTACTGGTGCATCGACCGCACCCTCGAGATGAAGCCCCTGATGACCCTGGACGACGGCGCCGACCTGATCTTCTCGGTCCACAACCGCCATCCCGAGCTGTGCTCGACGATCATCGGCGGCACCGAGGAGACCACCACCGGCATCCACCGCCTGCGCGCGATGTCCGCCGACGGCGCCCTGAAGTACCCGGTCATCGCGGTCAACGACGCCGAGACCAAATGGGACTTCGACAACGTCTACGGCACCGGCCAGAGCAGCATCGACGGCATCCTGCGGGCCACCAGCGTGCTGCTGGCCGGCAAGAACTTCGTGGTCGCCGGCTACGGCCACTGCGGCAAGGGATGCGCCATGCGGGCGGCGGGCGAGGGTGCGAGCGTCATCGCCACCGAGGTCAAGAACACCGCGGCGCTGAAGGCCACCCTCGACGGCCACCGCGTGATGACGATGGACGAGGCGGCGAAGGTCGGCGAGGTGTTCATCACCGCCACCGGCATGAAGGACGTGATCGTCGGCCGCCACTTCGAGGTCATGCGCGACGGCGCGATCGTCTGCAACACCGGCCACTACGACTGCGAGATCAACATCGAGGATCTCGAGGCGCTGTCCTCCTCCAAGCGGACCATCCGGCCCAACTGCGAGGAGTACACCATGGCCGACGGCCGCCGGATCTACCTGCTGGCCCAGGGCCGTCTGGTGAACCTGGCCGCCGCCGAGGGGCATCCCTCCGAGGTCATGGACATGTCCTTCGCGAACCAGTTCCTCAGCATGGTGCGGCTGGCGCAGGAGGGCAAGGACCTCGAGATCGCCGTGCACGACATTCCCGAGGAGCAGGATCAGAAGATCGCCGGCATCAAGCTGCGCACCATGGGCCTGGCGGTCGACGTTCTGACCGAGGACCAGATGAAGTACGCGGTGGACTACTCCGCCGGGACCTAGGCCCCGCGGCGGACATCGACGGCGGAAAAAAAGGGGGGCGGCCCGTGCGGGCCGCCCCCCTGCGTATCTTCGTATCCGCGGATCGCCGCCCGGCCGGTTCCCGCGCCGCCGATCAGAGCTTCAGAACGATGCCCGCCGAGAGGGTCCACAGGTGGGTGTTGGTCCAGAAGGAATCCTCGTTCCACGTGTCGGTGTCCTCGGTCAGGATGTAGTTCCACATCCACTCGAACTCGAGATCGATCTTGTCGCTCAGCCGGTACTCGGTGCCGAGGCCGGCCCCGGCGCCCATGTGCTGGCCCTCCAGGGCGTTCTGGTTGTAGACCAGGACATCCCCGCCGTCCTCTTCCTGGAGCTCCCAGTCGAGGTAGACGATATCGGCCTTCATGTACGGGTTGAACCTGGAATCGGGCATGAACTTCTGACCCAGATAGGCCTGCAGGCCGAAGCTCAAGCCGGTGAAGGCGAACTTCGAGTCGGTCGTGAACTCGCCGGTGAGGCGGCGGTTGATCTGGTCCATCTGTCCGGGGTGGCTGTCGTCGAAGCCCACGCTGCCGGTGAAGCCGTGGAACGAGAGCGCGAGGCTGTCGAGGGCGTACCAGCGCAGGCCGACATCGAATCCGAGGCCGTTGCTGCTCAGGTCGATGATGTCGTAGGCGCCCTCCTTGATGATATGGAGCGGGGTCACGAAGCTCACCGCGCCCGACAAGGCTAAGGCGGAGGGATGCTTGATGATCTGCTCGACGGCCGCCGTATCGGCGTCGGCGTCGGTCGTCTGCGGAACCTGGGCCATGCTCGGAACGCTTCCCGCGGCGAGCAGGACGAGGGCCGCGACGGCCGGCAGGAATGCGGTCCGGAAGTGGCGGTTCACCGTGACCATGAACACGCTCCTTTCGAGCGGAATGGGGACCTTGCAAGTGCGGATGGAATATACAGCGCCGAAAACCCCTTGTCCAATCCCCGTGAGAGGATGGGGTTGCCCCGGTCGGGCCGGTCCCGTATTATTATCCGAGCGAACTGCATACGAGAGCTGATTTCGGTTTGTCGGTGCGGCCAGGTACAGATGACTCGCAATCTCTGTGGCAGGTGAAGCATCACGTTTCGGTGTTTGAGTCGCTCACCGTCTCGAGACTTCATCGCCGCATCGGCATCATCGCATCCTGGGTCGGGAGCCGAGTGCCCGACCCAGGATCGCTTTGTATTTTCCAGCATACGATCATGGAGGCTCCATGCCGGCTCCTACCGCTTCCCGGCCTTCCCTTGCGCTGCTCGCCGCGCTGCCGAAGACGGATCTCCACGTCCATCTCGACGGATCCCTGCGCCCGGCGACGGTCCGCGAGCTGTCCGCCCGGTACGGCCTGCCCTTCGATTTCCGCACCGACGACGACGTGCGCGCCGTCTGCCAGGTCGGCGACCGCTGCGAGAACCTGGTGGACTACCTGAAGGTCTTCGACATCACGCTGCAGCTGATGCAGAGGCGCGAGGATCTGGTCCGGATCGCCTTCGAGCTGGCCGAGGACGCCCATCGCGAGAACGTGCGCTACATGGAGGTCCGCTACTCGCCGATGCTGCACACCGAGCAGGGGATGGACTTCGACACGATCGTCGGCGGGGTGCAGGAGGGGCTCGACGCCGCCCGCGAGCAGTACGGCATCCATACCGGTCAGATCATCTGCGGGATGCGGCACATCTCTCCCGAGTCGTCGCTCGAGCTGGCCGAGCTGGCCTGCCGCTGGAAGGGCCGCGGCGTGGTGGCCTTCGATCTGGCCGGCGCCGAGAAGGACTACCCGGCCAAGGATCATCTCCAGGCGTTCTACACCGTGCTGAACCACAACCTGCCGGTGACCATCCACGCCGGCGAGGCCTTCGGGCCCGAATCCATCCACCAGGCGATCCACTACTGCGGCGCCAACCGGATCGGCCACGGGACCCGCCTGATCGAGGATCCCGACCTGATGCAGTGGGTCAACGACCGGCGCATCGCGGTCGAGGTCTGCCTCGCGAGCAATCTGCAGACCCGCGCGGTCGCCGACCTCTCCAGCCACCCGGCCAAGCGCTATCTGGAATCCGGCATGCGGATCACCCTGAACACCGACAACCGGCTGGTTTCGGGCACCACGGTGACCAACGAGCTGTCCCTGGCGGTGGAGCATCTGGGGATGGACGAGGAGCAGATCGCCAAGCTGGTGCTCGACGGCTTCAAGAGCGCGTTCCTGCCGCTGGCCGAGAAGGCCAAGCTCATCAACAAGGCGCTCGACGAGTTCGAGGCCCTGGGGGTGCGTCATTCCGGCGTGATCAGCCGGCGCTGGCGGGCCCAGCTCTAGTTCCCGGATTTCGGGGGCCGGGTCCGGCCCCCCGCGCTCAGGTCCAGAGCCGCCCGAGCCGCGCCGCGACGACTCCCACATCGATCAACGCCCAGACGGCCAGGGCGCGGTACATCCACCGCTCGTGCCCGGCCGCGTCCATGGCCGGCAACCGCCGCCGCCACGAACCGAGCAGCAGATTCCAGATCACGACGCCCGCCAGCAGGGGCAGGACCGATCCCATGGACTCCTGCGGATTCCAGATCTGGGCCGCCGCGATCAGGAAATAGGCCGCCGCCACCCCCAGCAGTATCGCCAGCGACAGCGAACGGCGCTCCCCGAGCGCCGAGGCCAGGGTCCGGTCGCCGCGCTCGCGATCTGCGTCGATCTGGTAGAACTGGGTCAGGGGATAGAAGGAGCCGAAAAGCAGGGCGAATCCGGCCGCGAGGAACCAGCCCTCGGGCGCCGGGATGCCGACCTCCCCGCCGGCGACCGCCTGGCCCGCCAGCAATCCCGCCAGGGTCGTTCCCCCTCCGTAGCCCACCATGTTGGTCAGCAGGTCGCAGCCGGGCGTTCCCTTCAGGCGCACCCGGGGATGCGAGTAGAGGATCGACAGCAGCACGCAGATGCCGGTGACCAGGGCGAAGGACGGGGCCACGACCCAGGCCGCCGGGATTCCCAGCAGCATCAGGATCAGCGAAGAGCGCACCAGCCCGCGGGGCGGCGGTGGCGGATCGTCGAGGTAGGCGATCGATTCGGTGTCGGCGTCGAAGGCGCTGTTGAAGGCAAGCGTGCCGCCGTTGAGGCAGAGCACCCAGGCGGCCCAGGCCAGCAGCGCGCCGCCCCAGTCGAAGGGCGCTCCCGACGCGGGCGGTTCGCCGGGCCCGCCGGAGCCGAGCAGGGCCGCCGCAGCGGGCGCGGCCAGCATGCTGATCAGGAACTGGGCCGAGAGGATGGGCCACTGGCGGGGGCGGGTGAAAAGGATGTGATCGAAGGCCGGACCCAGGAGCCGGCGGCCGGTGCGTCGCGCGCGGTACATGGAACTCCTTTTCTGCGACTTCTACGACGACGGCGAATTCGATTCGGGCCGGGGGCAAGCTCCGGCGGCCGCGGCCTCGGCCGGCGCGGGCGTCGGCGTCCGGCCGGTGGCGATCCTGAGATAACGGTCGAACCAGCTCACATCGAAACTGCAATCGACGCAACGATTTCCGGGCTTGTTCAACGGCGTGAGCATGGCGGCGTTTTCCGGGACGCTGCGCAGCGCCTTGATGATCCTGTCGTCGCAGGCGGTGGCCAGGATGAGGTCGGGCCGCTCGCGCCGGGCCATCTCGAAGGCGATGTGGCTGCGGAAGGCCACCAGCGACCGCACGCCGTAGCTTTCGGTCAGGCGGGCCATGATCCCCAGGATGCACTCCCCGCATTCGCGGCATTTGGTCATGTCTCCGCCGGGATCGATGCGGCAGCCGCGGCGCTTGGCGCAGCGCGGCAGGATCAGCAGGACCGAGCGGGGGGGATGGTTGCGCAGCCAGGCCAGGACCCGCCGGTTGTGGCGGGCGACCAGGCCCCGGATGAAGCGCGTCTCCAGGGATCCGAAACGGCGCAGCAGCAGCCGGACCGACTGCACGGCCCGGACGTACCAGCCGAAGCGCCAGCGGGATCGCCACCGGAGGGATCGACTGCTCATGGCCGGGCCTTCCGGTTCGCGGCTCGCCAGGCGCCGGTCATGGCGAAGGCCATCACGCCGAAGCTGACCGCCACGTTCATCGATTTCTTCACGCCGTTCATCGGGATCTCGGCCCGGATGTCGGCGGCCTCGAGGACCTCGGGCGACACCCCGTCGACCTCGTGACCCACCACGACGCAGGCCGGGAATGGGCAGTCGAGGGCGTCGTAGGGGCGGGCGTCGGCAGTCTGCTCCAGGGCCACCACGCAGATCCCCCGCCGTTTCAGGTCGGCGACGGCCGCCGCGGCGTCCGGCCAGTAGTCCCAGGGCACGGTCTCGGTGGCGCCCAGGGCGGTTTTCTCCATGTCGGGCCGCGGGGGCGTCGCGGTCATCCCGCAGAGATAGAGGCCGGCCAGGCCGGCGGCGTCGGCGGTGCGGAAGATCGAGCCCACGTTCCAGACCGAGCGGATGTTGTCCAGCAGGCCGAAGACCGGCGCATGGGCGAGAGAATCGATCTCCGACCGGCGCAGACGGTCGCGGGGTCGCTCGAAATCCTTTTTACGGTGCGGCATGGCTCCCCTGGAACTGTTCGCGACGGCGGAACGTCCTCGTCCGGAACCCTTCTAAAATGCCGAAGCCGCAGCGGATTGGCAACCGGCAGTTGAATCCGGGTCGGCTCTAAACCCGGCGGCCCGACGGACGATAAGACCGTTACTGGATGATTTCGCGCCTAGGCGCCTTTCTGCTCAAGCAACCGGATGTGGCAGCATATGAAGAGACAGACCACCACTCTGTGCGTCGTCGCGCGCGACGAGGAGGCCCGGATCGGCCAGGCCATCAAGTCGGCGCTGGCGGTCGTCGACGAGATCGTCGTCGCCGACACCGGATCCCAGGACAACACCCGTCTGATCGCCGAGGGCTACGGCGCCCGCGTGGTCGACGTCCCCTGGCGCGACGACTTCGCCGCCGCCCGCAACGCGGCGCTGGACGAGGCCCGCTGCGACTGGGTGCTGGTCCTCGACGCCGACGAGCGCCTCCAGCCGGTCCGCCCGGTGGAGTTCCAGAAGATGTTGACCGACGAGGCCGTGGCGGGTTACAACGTGCGGATCGAGGACCGCGAGCAGGAATCGGGGCGGTCGCGTCCTTCGTGCCCCCTGCGCCTGTTCCGCAGCCACCCGCACATCCGCTATTGTTACCCCATCCATGAACGGGTCGGCATCGCGGTGAGGAACTGGGCCGCATCCCGTGGGATGGACGTGGCCGAATCGGTCCTGACGGTCGTCCACGAGCGGGGCGACGCCGCCGAGACCCGGTCCCGGCGCGACGGATACCGCCGCCTGCTGGAGTCGGCGGTGGCCGAGTATCCCTGGGAGCCCTACTTCGCCTTCCGCCTCGCGGACGAGACGATGGTGCTGCTCGAGGACGAGATCCTGCCGACGGCCGGCCTGCGGGCCGCCCTGGTTCCCCTGGAGCGGGCCTGGCGGGCGCTGACGGCCGAGGATCCGGACGCGGCGTCGCGGATGGAGCACGGCCCGGATCTGGCGATCAGGCTCAGCGGCGGCTATCTGGCCCTCGGCCGGATGGACGAAGCCCGCAACGTCGTCGACAGGGCCGCGGCGATCTATCCCGGGGACGGGGACCTGCGGTTCCAGCGCGCGGTCGTGACCTTGCGCGATCTGCCCGATCCGAGCGACGCAGGCGCCTCGCCGGCCGAAGCGGTGGCCCGGGCCCAGGAGGCGGCCAAGGTCTTCCGCGACGCCCTGCTCGCCGCCGCCGGCGGCGAGGATCCGGATCCGGCGCCGCCCTCGCGCCGGTCGCTGCACGCCTCCTGCCATCTCGGCGAGACGGCGCTGTGGCGCGGAAATCTGGCCGAGGCGCGCGCCCATTTCGAGCGCGTGCTGGCGGCCGACCGGTCCTGCTCTCCGGCCTGGCTGGGCCTGGGGGACTGCGCCCGGAGCGCCGGCGACCCCCGGCGCGCCCTGGGCATGTACCTGCGGGCGGTGACCGTGAACGAACGGAATCACATCGCCTGGCTGCGCGGCAGTTCGGTCCTGGCGCAGCTGGGTTTCAACGACAACGCCGCCAGTTGGCGGCGCCGCGTGCTGAACCTGTTCCCGGAGCATCCGCTGCGGGATCGGCTGACCGATCGCGCCGCGTCGCGACCCGAGCCGGCGCCGGTCTGACGTTCCGACCCGGGAGGTCTTCCGCCCATGCCCCGATCCGCCTATTCCGCCGGGGCCTCGAACCCGGCCGGGTTCTTTCCCGTGCACCAGAGGGTGTTCCCCGACCGGAACCTGCGTTCGGATTCGATCCGGGCGATCGGTTTCGACATGGATCACACCGTGGCTCTCTACGACGCCGCGGTCTTCGAGCGCCTCTGCTTCGATCTGGCGGTGGAGAACCTGGTGGCGGTCAAGGGCTATCCCGAAGAGGTCCGCGAGGTGCCCTACGACCGGGCCGCGGTGATGCGCGGGCTGATCGTCGACCGCCGCCTGGGCAACATCCTGAAGACCGACGCCTACGGCTACGTGGCGCGGGTGCGCCACGGCGGACGGCTGATCACGCGCGAGGAGAGGCGTGGGGCCTATAAGCGGGGCCGGATCCGCCTCAGCCCGCAGCGCTACCGGGTCTTCGACACGCTCTTCGATCTGCCCGAGGGCTCGCTCTACACCGCGCTGGTGGCCCTGAAGGACGAGCGGCCGGGGCTGATCAAGGCCAGCTACCGCATCCTGTTCAACGATATCCGCGACGCGATCGACACCATCCATCGCGACGGCACCCTGAAGCGGCGGATCATGTCCGACCTGGGCAGCTACTTCGTGAAGGATCCCGATCTCGAACCGACCCTGCGCGGCTTCCGCGCGGCGGGCAAGCGGCTGTTCCTGCTGACCAACTCCGAGGCCGACTACACCGCCGCGGTGATGGACCACGTCATCGGCGGCGAGCCGGGATCGTGGACCTCGATCTTCGATCTGGTGATCTGCTCATCGCGCAAGCCCGGCTTCTTCCTGTCCCAGGGCAAGGGCGCGTCGGTGCCCCGCGACGGGCTGCCGCTGATGCCCAACCACGGGGGCAACTGCTACACCGGCGGCGACGCCTTCTTCCTCGAATCGAAGATCGGCGCGTTCGGCGACGCCATCCTCTACTTCGGCGATCACACCTACGGCGACATCCTGCGCAGCAAGAAGAGCGTCGGCTGGCGTACGGCCATGATCGTGCCCGAGGTCGAGCAGGAGATCCTGGCCGCCGCGCCGGTGCGCGAGGAGATCCGGTCGCTGGCCGATGTCGAGGCCGCGCTCGAGGACCTGACTCTGCAGCGCGACCGGCTGAAGGCCCGCGCCGAGGTTCCCCTGGGCGAACTGGAGATGATCGAGCAGTACATCAAGGTTTCGCTGGCCCGGCGCGCGATGCTCCAGAGGCGCATCGCCAGCGTTTACAACCCTTTCTGGGGATCCCTCTTCCGCGAGGGCCGGGCCCTGAGCCGCTTCGGCGGACAGATTCGCGACGTCGCCTGCATCTACACCAGCCGGGTCAGCAACCTGCGCCGCTATCCAGCCGACAAGTTCTTCTCCAGCCCGCGCGAGAGGATGCCTCACGAGGAGTGAATTCTCATTCGGGGCTGGCCCCGGAAGGATGCGGATGATAGTATTCCGCGCGGTGGGGCGGACCGCCCCCCGCTGGTGTTCACCCTTCGTTCAACATGCCGAATTCCAGGAGGAATCATGCTCGGCAAGAACAATGTCCTGGTCGTGGGGACCGGAACCATCGGCGAGCCGCTGATCGGCTTGCTCTGTCACTTCAAGGACCAGCTCGGCATCGACGACGTGTGCTACCACAAGAACACGCCGTTGCTCAACGACCGCAGCAAGGTCCAGGACCTCATTCGGCGTGGCGCCCGTATCGTCACCCATCAGGAGAAGATCGCCGACTTCAAGGAGATCGGCATCGATGTCGGCCTGACGATGGAGGATGCCCTCGAAGCTTCGCGCGTCGTGATCGACTGCACGCCCATGGGCAACGAGATGAAGGAGAAATGGTACCGGAAGTACGAGGGGAACACCGATCTCTTCGTCGCCCAGGGCAGCGAGTTCGGCTTCGGCAAGCAGTACGCCCGGGGCATCAACGACGAGGTCCTCGATCACGACAGCGACAAGTACCTGCAGATCGTCAGCTGCAACACGCACAACCTGTCGCTGATCATCCAGCTCTTCGGCCTGGCCGACCAGGGCCCCGAGAACATCGAAGAGGGCCGCTTCGTCTGCATCCGCCGCTCGAACGACATCAGCCAGGACGGGAAATTCGTGCCCAGTCCCGAGGTCGGCGGCCACAAGGACGCCCGCTTCGGCACCCATCACGCCCGAGATGCGTGGCACCTGTTCGGGACGATGAACTACGACCTGAACCTGTTCTCGTCGGCCATGAAGCTCAACACGAACTTCATGCACGTGCTCCAGTACCATCTGAAGGTGAAGAAGCCCGTGACGGCCGAGGAACTGATCGCCCGCTGCGAGTCCAACGACCGCGTGGCGATGACCTACAAGAAGACGGCAAACTCCATCTTCTCGTTCGGTCGCGATCACGGTTTCTACGGGAGGATCCTGAACCAGACGGTGGTGCCCTACAACGGCATCCACGTTTCGGAGGACGGACGGCAGATCACCGGCTTCTGCTTCACTCCCCAGGACGGCAACAGCCTGCTCAGTTCGGTGGCCGCCGCCATCTGGGCGCTGTATCCCGACACCTACGGCCGGATCATCCAGTGCCTCAACACCTACTTCTTCGACGAAGTCTAGCGCGCAGCGGCATCGGAGAGGATTATCACTGGCGTTCCGCGGCGACGCGGGACGCCAGTTCCTTGTCCAGGACCTGGGCTTCCAGCTTCACCGGAATGCCGTCGTCGGCGACCTCGAGCAGCATCAGCAGGCGGTCCAGGGCGGCGCGCGCTTCCTGGGTGCGGCCCAGGGCCATGTCGCTGCGGGCCAGCAGCATCAGCGATAGGATCTCGTTGGGGTTGTAGGCGAGGGTAAGGGTGGCCTGCTCGCGGGCCTTCTCCACCTGCCCGGCGAGCAACAGGGCCTCGCCGAGACGGTTGCGCAGCCACCAGGTCTCGTGGGGCGCGATCTCCTTGAAGCGGTCGGCGGCCAGCTCCCACCGGCGGGCGGATTCGGCATAGTCGCCTTCGATGGAGGAAATGATGGCCGCGAACTGGTTCTTGTAGAATTCCACGTTCCGCTTTTCGTTCTCGCTCGAGGCCTTGGCGGAGGCTTCGGTGATGAACTGCTCGAATTTCTTCCTGGCGGCATCGAAATCGCCATCCATGGCGAGCAGGAGCGCGCGCAGGTGGATTCCTTCGCCTTCGTCCCCGTACTCTTCGGCCAGCCGGCGGATGATGTCGCGGCCCTCGTCGAACATCCCGTGGCCGAAATAGGTTCTCATCAACATGCTGAGCACGGCGTTGGCGAAGCCCGTTCCCTCCATGTTGGCGCAGACCTTTTCGAGGATGGCGCGGCCCTTGGCGATCCGGCCCTGCATCAGGTAGACCTCGCCGAGGTTGATCAGCGAGTAATGGAAATCGGGCTGGATCTTCAGGGCGGTGCGGAATTCGTTGGCCGCCTCGTCGTAGCGGCCGATCATCGTCAGCACTTCGCCCAGGGAATCGTGGGGATTGGCCAGATCGGGCGCCACGAAGGCGTACTTGCGCAGGTATTCCACGGCCTGCTCGTAGTCGCCGCGGGCGGCGGCGGCGTAGCCGAGCATGTTGTAGGCCGACGCGAAGTTGGGGTCGATCTCCAGGATCCGGCGGTAGATCTCGTCGGCCTGAGGATCCCGCTCCCTGAAGAGCAGATGGGCCTTCACCTCGAGCACCAGCAGGTTCTCGGGTTCGGTGGCCTCGAGGAAGGTCAGCAGGGAGTCCTGGACAGCTTCGGAGTCGTCGAACTGGGAGAGGAAGAGCTGGGTCTTGGCCCGCTCGACGTCGTCGGGAATCTGCTCGGCCAGTTCCACGGCCAGTTCCCGGGCCTCGCTTCCGCTGTCGCGCTTGTCCTGCCGGTAGAGCACCGCGGCCAGCACCGCGTGGGCCATGGCGAATTCCGGGTCGAGTTCGCAGGAGAGGGTCAGCAGGCTTTCGGCCGCGGCGTAGTGGAATGCGCGCAGCTCGGAGTGCCCCTGCTGGTAGGCGGTGTAGGCCTCGGGCGTGCTGGTGGTGAATTCCCGGTGCGAGCCGTTCAGGAAGAACAGGCCCAGGGCGATCACCGTCGCCGCTCCCACGAGTCCCAGAAGCGTCTTGGTCTTCATGTATCGTCTCTCCGGTCGGTGCCGCCCCGCGCAGGGATATGCGCGGGGCAATAGATTACCTACGAAATCGCCTCGAAATTGTTTCCTTCGAATCCGGCCGAAACCTTCGCCGCGATCAGGGTGATGTCGTCGTCCGCGTCGGTGCGGCCGCTGAAGTCCTCCAGACGGTGCCGCATCATCGCGATGAGTTCCTCCGAGGACAGTTCCCAGTGCTCCGAGAGCACGGCCTTGACCCGTTCGTGGCCGAACTGGTCGTCCGTCGCGTCGGCGGTCTCGGTCAGGCCGTCGGTGTACAGGAACAGCACGTCGCCGTTCTCCAGGACGACCTTGCCCTCGTCGTATTCGCTGAAGTCGAAGGCTCCGATCGGCAGACCGCCGTCGCCGAGCTCCTCGATCCGCCCGTCCGTTCGCCGCAGCATGGCCGGATCGTGGCCGCCGGAGCTGTAGCGCAGGGTCCGGGTCGCCGGGTCGTAGATCCCCAGGAACAGGGTGGCGAAGTGTTCGGGGCTGGTGCTCGAATGCAGGTAGCGGTTGACCCTCGAGAGGATCACCGCCGGCGCGTCGTTGGTGTCGCAGTGGGCCCGCAGCGACGCCTGCAGGCTCGAGGCCAGCAGGCTGGCCGGCACGCCCTTGCCGCTGACGTCGCTGATCACGATCGCCAGCGTGCCGTCTTCGCGCTCGATCAGATCGTAGTAGTCGCCGCTGACCTGGGCGCTGGTGATGTTGGTCGCCGCGAGGCTCAGGCCGCGCACCGCGGGGATGCGGCCAGGCAGCAGCCGGCTCTGGATCGACCGCGCCAGCGCGAGCTGCTCCTCGAGCTTCTGGTTCTTCAGCTCCTCGGCGTAGAGGCGGTTGTTCTCGATCTGCAGCGCCACCTGCCCCGACAGCAGGGTCAGCAGCTCGATGTCCTGGATCAAGAACGAATCCCCGCTGCGCTTGCGCGGCAGGGCGAACAGGCCCACCAGGCGCCCGTGCACGGTCATCGGCACCAGCAGGGCCAGCCCCTTCTCGGCCAGGGCGGCCTGTTCGCCCAGCCGGCCGGCCAGCTCGGCCTGTTCCCGGGTCACGACGCTGCGCACCGCATGACCGGGATCGGCCTGCTCGACCCAGTAGGGCTCGGGATATTCCTCCAGCCGCAGGGCCAGCGAGGGCAGACGCAGTTCCGGCGCGCAGGGCTCCTGGCGCAGCGGCGGGACGATCCCGTTCTCCGGCGGATGGCTCGTCTCGCCCGCCAGATGCCACAGCTCGCTTTCCCCCGCCCGCAGGTAGACCGCCATCCGCGGCAGGTCCAGGATGGTGCAGAGGCGCTCGCCGACCAGCTGGACCAGGATGTCCTGCTGCAGGATATGCGGGATCTCGCGGCCGAACTCCTGCAGCACCTCGGCCAGGTTCGATTGGGACATGAAGAAGCGCTTGTCCAGCAACACCTGCAGGTAGCTGCGGGCCGGCCACAGCAGCGCGGCGATGACCAGGGTCGCCACCGCGGCCACGATCTGGCTGGTCTGGCCGCTGATGTGGAAGAACAGCAGTCCCAGGCCGATCACCAGCAGGAAATAGGCGACCATCACCGAACCGGTCAGCCCGAAATAGACCAGCCGCCGCTTCAGCAGCACCTCGATCTGCATGACACGGTAGCGGGCGATCCCGTAGCCGAAGGTCAGCGGGATGGCGATCAGCGGGGCGGTGCCGAGGAAGGCGATGTTGTCGTCGGCGGCGGCGTCGGGCAGGATGGTCAGGATCAAAAAGGGCACGATGCCGCAGAAGGTGCCGAAGGTCAGGATCCGCAGCCGCCGCCGCTGCAGGGGGTCGGGCGTGCGCAGGTAGCTGTGCAGCAGGGCGATCACGCCGGCCGAGAAGAAGACGCCGAGGATCAGCCAGCGGGTGTTGTAGATCCGCGGCGCGTGCGATCCGAAGAACTGGTCGACCGTATGCTGGGCGTAGAAAAGCACCGGCAGCAGGTACAGCAGCGGCGTCAGCCGGGGGTACCGCGTCAGGAAGATCTTCTTCTCGGGAAAGACCAGGAAGAAGTGCAGGAAGATGGCCGGCAGCAGGAACCGCGCCAGCGCGCCCACGTTCTGGGTGATGATGTCGCCCCAGAAGTAGCTCGAACGGCTGAGGTTGGTCATGAAGAAGACCGCGAACAGCAGGCACATCAGGAAGAACAGCCGCGTCGCCCGGTCGCGCGAGCCCTTCAGGAAGACCCACAGGCCGATCAGCCAGTAGGCGAAGGCCAGGAACGAGTAGTAGTAGAAGTAGCGGTCGCCGGTGCGGAATTCGGTCAGCCGGACCGGAAGGCGCAGCAGGCGCCCGTCGCGCTCCACCAGGTAGGGCACGACCGTTCCGACCTTCTGCCGGCTGAGCAGCGTGGCGGCGTCCTGCGGCGACGAGACCAGGGTGTTGCCGATGCCGAGGATGGTGTCGCCGGGCTGCAGCGCCGGCGTCTCGCCGTCGGGCCGGGGCGTGACTTCCAGGATGCGGATCTGCGGTCGGCCCAGCAGCCAGACGGTGCCGTCGTTCGGCCTCACCTTGCCTGCGTCGATGCCGGCGAAGATGCACAGCGCCAGGGTGCACAGGGCCGCGAGCAGGTAGGTTCCCTGCGGAACCGACGAGCGCGGACCTGTTTCCTGGCTCTGGCGGCGAGGCTCTTCAGAGGTCATAATGGATCCGTGGTCTAGGAAATGTACGCTCCCGGAAATCGTGCGGCGACCTGGGAAACAAAGACGCAAAACGACACGGGAAGGTTCCATCATTTCCGACGGAAGCCGATTATGGCCGTTCGTCCGCCGGGAAAGCAAGTCCCGGCTTCGAAAACATGTTGCATGAAGGGCGGTTGGATGATGCGCGATTCGCGGGAAGGGATGACGGAAGGATCGGGGCCGAAGGGCGCCGGGGAGCCGTGGCGGTCGGTTGGGGTCGGATCCGGGCGCGAAGCCGTTCGGTTGCAGCTGATCCGCCAGGGCCGCGACTGGGTCCTGGTCATCGGCGGCGGCGACGCCCACGTCGGGGCCGTGTCGGTCCGGCCCGCCCCCGGAGAGTTCCGGGGACCGGACGACGCGCTGAACGTCGTCATCCCGCCGCACAAGGAAGGGCCCCTGGCCGTGGAGGCCGCGGCTCGGGTGACCGCCGCGACCGGACGGGCCTGCGCCGCGATCGTCGGCATCCATCAGGACGACGCGACCCGCGAGGAGATAACCGCCATCACGGAGAATGTCCGCGAGGGACTCGATAGCCTGCTGGCGAAGGTGCCGGCGGGCGGAAACGCATCCCACCAGGGAGGGGACGAGGAATGACCGCGACTCTGCCCGCGATCGAGAAGACCATGAACGGATGGGTCGATGGGATCGGCGCCATCGCCCGCGAGTTGTACCGCCGCACCGGCCGCCTGCGCTTCAAGTACGGGCGCGAGGCCATCACCGAGGCCGACGGCCGCATCGAGACCCTGCTGCGCGAGCGGATCGCCGCCGATTTCCCCGGCGACGCGGTCTGCGGCGAGGAGCAGGGGCGCGACGAGGGGGGCGGCAACGGGCGCACCTGGTACGTCGACCCGATCGACGGCACCCTGAACTTCGCCCTCGGCCTGCCGAGCTTCTGCACCTCGGCGGCCCTGATGGAGGGCGACGAGATCCTGGCCGCCATGGTCTACCAGCCCTTGCTCGGCGAGTGCTTCACGGCCTCGCGCGGCAACGGCGCACGTCTCAACGGCGAGGCGATCGCCGTCAGCGACCGTGCGTCGCTGGGCGAGTCGGTGATGAGCATGCAGCTGCAGAAGGACGGACGCTTCGTGGCCAATGGCGAACTGCTCCAGGGCCTGGTGATGAACACCATGAAGATGCGCCGGCTCGGGACCATCGCCCTGGAGATGGCCTATCTCGCCGACGGCCGCTTCGACGCGATGGTGGCCGGGCGCGGGACGCCGCAGCAGCTCTACGACGTGGCCGCGGGCATCCTGCTGGTGCAGGAGGCGGGCGGCCGGGTGACCGATCACCTGGGCCGCGACTACCGGCCGGGATCGACCGACCTGGTGGCCACCAACGGGGTTTTCCACGACGAGCTGATCGATTTCATCGGCAGGATGGAGCAGCGGGCTTAGGCGCCGGCGATCAGAGGAAAGGCAGGGCCAGATCGCCGCTGCCGAGCAGACCGTAGGCCAGCCAAGCGGGATGGTCGGATCCGAGCTCGGCGCGGCAGGCCAGGGCGGCCTCGCGCAGCGCGACCGCCGCCCCTGCGCCCGTGGCGAGGGACCGATAGAAACGGGCCGCGAAGGCCGCGGCTTCCGCGGAGTCGATCGCCACGTGGGT